>JBKECF010000101.1:0-1012 GCA_047974375.1 Lachnospirales bacterium | reverse complement strand
TGGTTTCGAGCTTGATTGATCTGTTCAAACCAGCTCATCAGCTCGTCATAGCGTTCTGATATAAGTGTGGTGTGAGTGGTAAATAGCTCGGATAACTGTAATTCCTCCAGCTCCAAAAGTTCATCAATGCTCTGCGTGCATGACTTAAATTGAGCCACATAGGTGTTGATTGTGTTGCGACTAATGCCTAACAATTTACATATTTGACGATTGATTACAACATAGCGCTGTAAGCTTAAAATCTGTTTTAAATCCATCTGATTAAGTGTATTTGCAATAACGAGAAAAATACTCATTTTGCGGGTTAAACTTAATCTCTTTCAGTGGCACAAAATGAAACGTAATGTATAGCTCACTTTAGCTCACGCACCCTCCTCCAAAAGAAATAAAAAACAAGGCAATCTTAAACCGAACTGGTTGGCATCATTCGAACAGAAATAACCAATCGGAGTGGTCAAAGACAAAAAAACACTCTATAAACACATCAAATTCAATACAGAATAGGGGTTGAAGTAATTTATTGTAATTATTAATATGTTTTTTTTTTTAGTCGTTTTTGCAAAGCTAAAAGCACAAAAAAAAACTAACCGAATGCCTCGTTTTGTAAAAGGGAGAAAACTTTTGTTTTTTAACTACTTTTTTCAAACAATTTACTTTTTATATTTATTTTAGTGTCATAGTCTTTATTTACATACCTCCCTTTGGTATATATTCTTATATAGTCCATTACTAGATCTAAATCATCTGAATTTTCCAATTTGTCCCACAATAATTCCTCTTCGATTATTGGAATTATTTTTCTTGCTTCTGCGCATTCTACAGAGTTTGGATGCTTGTCTATTAGTATGGTTATTTTTTCTTTTGCTCCTGCAAAATCACCCATATTGAACATTTTTTGCGTCTTTTGAGAGCTTGGAAACCCCAAATTTCAATTCATATATTTCAGATTCTAATCTATTGTTCTCTTTAACAACCTCTTCATATTTTGGTTCTGGCACACAGCCGATGAATA
>JBKECF010000010.1:0-175376 GCA_047974375.1 Lachnospirales bacterium | reverse complement strand
TCCCTTGAACGAATGGTTGCCATTAGTTTTTCAAGTTTTGGAATCTGCCCGATGTTGGCAGCCTCATCAATCAGACAGCGGACATGGATAGGAAGTCTGCCGCCATACACATCGTCTGCCTTATCACAAAGCAGATTGAAAAGCTGTGTGTATGCCATAGATACCAAGAAATTAAAGGTATCATCGGTATCGCTGATGATAATAAACAGGGCGGTTTTTCTATCGCCCAAAGTATCCAGTTCCAATTCATCATAGGCAGTCAGCTCACGCAATTCTTTAATATCGAATGGGGCGAGCCTTGCACCACAGGAAATAAGAATACTTTTTGCTGTTTTTCCGGCGGCTAATTTGTACTTTTTGTATTGCCTTACAGCAAAGTGCTGTGGATCTTTTTCCTCTAAGGTATCGAACATTAAATCTACCGGATTTTTAAAATCCTCATCATCTTCCCGTACCTCAGAGGCATTAATAAATTCAATCAAGGTAGAAAAGTTCTGTTCATGTTCGGGAGCCTCAAAATAGATGTAGCCAATAAGGGCGGTATAGAGCAGAGTTTCTGCCTTTACCCAAAAGTCATCGCCTGCCTTTCCCTCGCCTTTGGTATTGGCAATGAGGGTGGTAACAAGTTTTAAAATGTCTTTTTCGCTCTTGATATAGACGAATGGGTTGTAGTGCATGGATTTCTTAAAATTGATGGTATTAAGGATTTTGATTTTATATCCCTCATGCTCCAGTAATTTCCCGCACTCCACCACGATGCTGCCTTTCGGATCAGTGACAACATAACTTGAATGGCACTGCATAAGGTTGGGTTTCAGCCAGAATCTTGTCTTACCGGAGCCGGAGCCACCCACAATCAGCACGTTTTTATTTCGTGCGTTCTTTGGATTTTTGGGTCTACTTGACATCATCAGCCGTTCCGTCTGTGTCAGTATCACGTTATTTTGGAATACGGGGTCTGTAAAAGGGCGAATATCCTCAGCTTTTCCCCAACGGGCAGAGCCATACTCCACACCTTTTCTGTATTTCTTAGCATTTTTTCCCTTGAGGTAAACGACAAGGCGGATAATGGCAGCAATCAGGATACCAAATAACAAATCCTGTGGGTGCAGGCTGGGAAGTGGATTTTGAAAAGCATTAGAAAATCCGTCAGTCAGGTGCAGGATTTTATCGGACACCTCATAGCCAGAGGAATACCTCCATGCCTGTGGTAGCTTTGTGAAGAACAGTCCCAAAAACAGGTAGGGAACATTCAGTATAAGGAGCTTTTTCAGTTTGGTATTCATAGGCTCTGCTCCTTATTTCTGTTTTTCACTCGGTCAGTTACCGTATTTTTCACAAGTTCGGTAAACTTTTTAAGCTGTGCAAGTACAGATGGTTTTTCTGCCTTTTTCACAGTCTTTGCCGTAAACTCCGTAAAAGCAGAGGTAATGGCATCGGCATCTCTGCCTTTGAAAAAGACAAGGTATTTTGGCGGTGTAACAGACTTATCTTTCTTAATGGCAAAGTCCACACCGTATTTTCTTGCCACACGTTCAAAACTCTTGATGTTCTTATCCGTTACCTCAATGTTACTCATGCCTTGATTTTGCCCTGCAAGGTCTTTAACACTCTGCTTGCCATGAGGGATTTTAGGACTATCTTTATTTTTGCTTTGTTTCTCTATTTCTGCCAAGGCTTTTAAAATTGCCGCTTTTAGTATGCGGACTGACAGCTTTCCGCTATTAATGACAAGAGCAATGGTTTTATTTTCAACTTCTTCCTGCATAGAAAAATTCTCCTTTCTTCGATTTAAAAGCCATTGTTACGGTGGAACAGACAGCCTATGAATGAGGTGGTCAGCCATTATTCTTTTCCCTTCCTTGTCCCTTGACCATTAAAATCCCTTCAAGGGTGGTAGCGGTAATGTGTAGCCGTTCTGCAATGGCAATGTCATTTTTCACATTTTCATCTACCAAGTCGCCACATACCACAAGAACACGAGAACGCCTCAGCATATCCCTTGCCATATCAATTCCGTCTTTGTGTTCCTCCGGTATTTCATCGTTGAGATACAAAGGCAGGAATAAGAGGGGGCACATGGGGGTGTAGCCTGCCTCATAGAGTTTTCTGCAATATTTTGCAGCCTGTTCTGTATTTTCAAATTCGTTCCTGCCCCAAGCGGCAGTAATGTATGCCATAGGTTTTTTCATAGTAAAAGCTCCTTTCTGATTTTGGGTACAAAAAAAGGCATCTTGCTTTTCCTGAATAACAGGTGCAAAATGCCGTTATTTATTCCCGTATAAGTCATGATTTACTAATGCCGAGTAGTAAGAGCCAATGGTTGAGGGTGCATTGAAAAGAGTGGTAAGCAGATACCGCTTGATGTTGCGGATATAGGTGGTGGTCTTTTTCAAGCACTCAAACACATAGTCAATATGCAGACTGTTGATCCGCAGCAGTTTTTCCTTAACAAGCTGTGCAGGGTAATCATCTCCTGAAACATTGATAATATCCTTTGTGGAACAGAGTGTTTCCACCATAAGATCAACAATTTCATGCAGTCTTTCACGGTCATGGCTGTGTTTGATATATTCATACTCAATGTTTTCTAATACCAATTCTCGTACTTCTTCTACGCTGTCACATCCAATCGTATCATATCCCATCTTCTTTTTAAGCTCTTTATTTGATGGATACGGATTTGATTGATGGATATTTAATCCCTCTTTATTTAATAAATCAGTATTAGATATATTAGTATTTAATTGGTGGGGATTTTCCAAGATAGGTTCGCCCTGTTTAGGTTTTTCCAAGATAGGGTTTTCCAATGTTGGGTTTCCCAAGACTGGATTATCCAAGATTGGGTTTTCCCGTTTAGGTGTAACATGAGCAGTATCAAGGCTTTGTGGCTGTTCAAAAATCGTATATTCCGTTGTGGTAAGCTGCCCTTTCTCATTGCGGATACGTCTGCGGGTTATATACCCATGTGCCTCCAGTTCTTTTACCGTGGCATTGATGCTATCAATGCCATCTTTACAGATAAGGGAAAGTCCTTTTGTGGTGTAATCCCAATTCTCCGGCAGGGAAAGCATAAGGGATAATAAGCCTTTTGCTTTTAAGGAAAGTTCCGTATTTCGCAAGTGATGGTTAGCCATAACCGTATAATCCCTTGTTTTCTCCACTCTGAATACTGCCAATCACATCACTCCTTTCCTCTGAAAATAAAAATAGCCGCAGGCAGTTTTGCGGTTATCTCAGCGTGTTGGCTCACTTCCTCTATCATAGAGGATATGACCTTTTGTTATTTTAGCGTGTCTAAGGATTTTGACTTCCTCACGTTGTTGGCTTTCCAATGCTTTTTGATAACCTAAATCGGTCAAGAACAATCGCATACGCTCGCCCTTATTTCCCACAGGGGAAGAATGATTCAACACATCAAATACAATCATGTGCGTAACATCAGGGTCAAAGCGTTCCAAAGCCATAATATCATGTCCGGCAAGCAGTGGTTCTCCCGATTGCCTGCGAGCCTCGTCAATTAGCTCGAAAATGGTTTTATTCTTATTCATAAGGGGACTCCTTTCTATCGCTCTTGTTGCTGTGTCCTTTTTTTGTGCCAGCCTTCAAGTAGTTTAATGATGGTAGCCTCCATTTGCTGTGGAGTGTAGCTTTTAGGGAAATACTTTTTAATCTTATCGCCTGTCAGCGTTACTTTGTCTAAATCACCTTTCTTTTCTTCGCTCATAATGGCACTCATAACCTCAATGGTTAATTTGCCTTCGGAACTGAATTTCTTTAACCGCTGTGCCTGTGAATGAGAGGGGGTAGCCTGTTCCATATCCATAGCCTCAAGTAAGTTCGTTTGTTCCTCTTTTTTGAGATAAGATAACTCTACAGCAGGATTAAATGCTATCTTCCTTTCATCTACCATAGAAAGCAGTTCAGGGATAAGCTCCGTTAATCGGATATACCTTTGTACCTGTCTGCCACTATCGCCAGCCTCTTTTCCCACAATATCGGCGGTTTCCAACTTCCCGACAACTTGTCGGGAAGTTAAATCATTTCTCGCACCTTGCCTTTTTACAGCATCTAACTTCATTTTATATGCAAAGGCTCGTTCACTCGGCAAAATATTTTCCCTCTGCAAGTTACTGTCAACCATGATAATAGTGGCGGCATCATCGTCAAGATTACGGACTATGACGGGCATGGTAGAAAGTTCTGCAAGTTCACAGGCTCTTTTACGGCGGTGTCCTGCTACAAGTTCATAACCGCCCTCATCACGAGGTCGGGCAATGGCAGGAACAAGTACGCCATATTTTTTTACACTTTCAGCAGTATCAATCATAGCCTCGTTGTCGATTACCTTAAACGGGTGGTCTTTGAACGGGAACAATTCCGTTAAGGAAATTTTTATTATTTTTTCTAAGTTATCATCGGCTCTGCTTTCCTCAGTAGAAAACAAATCATCGACTGATGCCAGCTTTATGTTTTTGGCGGAGCTTTTCAATTTTTAGCACCTCCTTTGTCAGATTTTTATATCCCTCGGCAACCTTGCCCTTTGGGTCATGGGCAAAGATACTTTTCCCTTCGGCACTAATTTCTGAGGCTTTCACCGAACGGGGTATATCTGCATTGAAAATCTTAATGTTGTTTCCATAGGTTTCTCTTACCAAGGTGCTGATGTCCTTTGCAAAATTAGTACGGCTGTCTACCATAGTTAGCAAAATGCCATCTATTTTCAGCTTAGGGTTTATTTGTCTGCGTACCTTTCCAATTGTCTGCAAAAGCTGTTCTAATCCTTTTGCAGGTAGATAATCTGCTTGTACAGGAATTATTACACTATCAGCAGATGCAAGGGCATTGACCGTCAGCATACCCAAAGAGGGCATACAATCTAATAGGATAAAATCATATTGCTTTCGCATTGTATCAAGATATTGCTTTAAGATAGTTTCTCTACTCATAGCATTTACGAGAGATATTTCCATGCCAGATAGTTCAATATTAGCAGGGAGTAAATCTACATTTTCCTCATGTCTCAAAATTCCCTCTTTATTTTCAATGGGAGTATCCGTAATTACCTTGCCCATGAGAGTTGCAATAGTAGTGGGGAGCGTATCCGGTTGAGAGTACCCTAAACTGATAGATAGGCTACCTTGAGGGTCACAGTCCGCAAGCAGGACTTTCTTTCCTTCCTGTGCCAGTCCTATCCCTAAGTTGCCACAAGTGGTTGTTTTGCCAACGCCACCCTTTTGGTTGGCAATGGCAATTACTTTTGCATTCAAGTTCGTTCCTCCTTTCGATTTTTGGGTACAAAAAAAGAAGTTAGCTCCTTAAAAAACTAACTTCATATTTGTGAACAATATTAAATTTTATAGAGCAATGGAATGGTCTACATGTTTCGCACATCCATTGCTGTACCTTTCCTTACATACTTATATAGGGGCATATCCATAAGAATTTCAAATTAGCATATCAAAACTCTTTCCAAAAGTAGTATAATAGTAGTAAATTAGAGTTGAAATCCTATGAATGTGCTTATAAATCAAGGGCTATGGGGTTTAACTAACAAGTTTAAAAGAAAATAGTGATTTAACTGTAACCTTAGTAATGTATAATAATTTAGTCAATATGAACAATATGCGTAATATATTTTCCATATTAAGGAAGGAACTTTATAGTGTAAGTAGATTATTTCATTCACAATACACAATTTATAAAAAGACTAAAGATGATGACAAGACAGAAGACGTAATGAATATAGATTTAATCAAAGCCTTAGCTAGCGGGAAAAAAGATGAAATAAATGAAGAACTACAGAATATAATAGAAATAGCAGTAAAAAAAAATCTGCCATTAAAAAGCTTTGTAGTGTTTTTAGAAAAGAATATAATTAAGTTTTACGATAAAATTCTAAATATAGCTCAACTTACTGAAGTCAATCAACAAGTTGAGTTATCTATTTCTACTGCGTTGAACGAAGAACAACTTGCCTTGGAATTAACAGAAGTGCTTTGGGCTGTACTAAATCCAAATATACAGAATTTAAATTGTGATGAAGTTTTAGATGAGATTAGCAGTTTTATTAAACTAAACCATAAGAGCAATATTTCTTTAGGTGTATTATCTAAGGAATTTGCTATGTCTTCGCCAAACTTATCTAAGAAATTCAAGAATTATTTTGGTGTATCCATTCCAGAATTTATAAATATATATAGAGTTGAATTGGCAAAGGAAATAATGGACTTAAACAGAAGTATGTTAGTTAAAGAGGTTTCTATAGCAGTTGGATACAATGACCAGTATTATTTTTCAAAAACGTTCAAAAAAATAGTTGGTATTTGGCCAAGTGAGTATGGAAAGGATGTCTATAGACGCACTCATTAACTGATAGGTTCTTTATATGTGGAGATTGCTCAAAAAAAGGCATTTGCAAATCTAGCGAAAAAGCTATTTTGTAAATGCCTTTATGTTTTTAATATACAGGTGTCTCTGAACGACTCTTAAGAGTCAAAGTTAATTCCATGGTCTGACCATCTCTTAATATTTTTATAGATGCCTTATCACCAACTGGTATACTTTGTATTTTTTCTTGTAAATTTTCTATTGATGTTATAGGTTGACCTTGTAAGCTTGTTATAATGTCACCGCTTTGTATGCCGGAAATTTCAGCACTTCCACCAGAAACTACTTCTATAACTATTACTCCCATAGGTGGTAAAGAATATGCATCAGCAATTTCCTCAGTAATGGTTGTTCCTGTAATGCCCATAAAAGCTTTGTTTGAACTTTCAATTATAGAATCTATTACCTCTACAACTATATTTGAAGGAATTGCGTATGCCATACCTTCTACAGAGCCTTCGGACGAGTTGATAAGTTTAGCTGTATTTACGCCAATAACATTTCCGTTTTCGTCAATTAATGGGCCGCCGCTGTTACCAGGGTTAATTGCTGCGTCAGTTTGGAAAACGTCAAAGCTATTTCCTTCTATTTCTATATTTTTGTTTGTAACGCTTATCATACCACTTGTAGCACTTATCCCTTGACCTAGTGAGTTGCCGATTGCAATTACTGAATCCCCAACACGAATATCATCGGAGTTGCCAAATGTTACTGGGGATATATTTGTAACGCCTGCAGTTTTTAAGTCACTAAGGGAAACAGATATAATAGCTAAATCATTTTCAGGCTGTGTGCCTACAACATTTGCAGGTACATATTCTTCTGTATTATGGAACTGTATGCCTATTTCGTTTGCACCGCTAATTACGTGGTTATTTGTAATTAAATAAGCGTTATCATTGTCTATTTTTATGACAAAACCTGTCCCAGCTCCTTCACCTTCTTGAGTCATTCCAAAATAATTCTGTGTAGTGGTAGTAGTTCTTATATCTACAACAGATGGTAACATTTTATTAATTACATTGGAACGGTTAGGTATAAATTCTGCTTTCGTATCTTTAGATGTATTGGTATCACTTAGTACATAATTATTTGACATTGAACCATTTTCAGACATTATGGAAGTGACTTGAGAAACTGTTGAGTTTATAATATCATCTTTTATGTAGTTAAGTCCAAATAGACCTCCGCCAATAGTACCACCTACTAGGCCGATTATACAAGCTGCTGCTAAAGCTCCTTTTCCAAAAGTTTTTTTGCCTTTTCGCTTCTTTTTATCTATCATTTCAAAATTTGGTTGATAGCTATGTTGATAATTTTGATAGTTTGCATTCCATTGTGTGTTTGGCTGATTAATTGGTTGTGCGTTTTGTTTAATTTGTTGTTCGAAATTATCCACAATACTTTGCTGTGGGTTTGGTGTATTCATAAATTCATTTCCAATATTTTCATTTGAGTTTGGTGTAAAATTCTCGTTCATAATATCCTCCTATTTTTCATGTTCTAGAACCCGTTATTTAATTTATAAAGCGTAATAGGCAATGTTATTATTGCGTTATTGCGTATTACTGTTACATTTACGGTATCTTTTATGCTAAAGTTTTCTAACGTTTTAGTTAAGTTGTCCATGTTCTTTATTTCTGAGTTATTTATACCGATTATTATATCAGCAATATTTAAACCTCCTTGGTATGCTCCTGAGTTAGTTAAAATATTTGTAATGAATATGCCTGGTGAAGGAAGGTTATAATATTCTTGTAATTCTTCTGTTATAGATATACCTTCAATACCTAGGCAAGGTCTGATAAGTTTACTCGTTCCACTTTCTAAAAGATTTAAAAGTATGGGGCTTGCAATATCTACAGGTATGCTATAACCAATACCTTCAGCATCTTTAAGTTTGGCCGTATTAATTCCTATTACTTCACCTTTATCATTAATTAAAGGACCGCCGCTATTTCCACTATTTATGGCAGCATCCGTTTGTAACACTTGTAAAGATGAATTATCTATTTCTAAGGATTTATTTAATGCACTTATTATGCCTTTAGTGGCAGTTTTACCCATTCCAAGTGCGTTTCCAATTGCAATGGCTGTGTCACCAACCTCTAGGTCGCTACTGTTACCAAAAATCGCGATGGAGTAGTTTACATTTTTATTTTTCAAGTCGCTTTTATCAAGTGATACAATAGCTAAGTCAAAAACTGAGTCAGATCCAATATAGCTTGCAGGTATTTGTACATCGTCGTTTACGGAGACTGTTACCTCTACAGCTCCATCTATTACGTGATTATTTGTTGCTACATATACTTTTTTTTCGTCTTCAGAAAAAATAATACCGGATCCAGCACTTTTATAACTATTTGGTCTACCAAAGTAATCTCTGGAAGTTGCTAATACATTTATACTTACAACTGAATTTGAAACATCACCTATTACATTACTATAATCTGTTGATGTTGTTGCGGTAAGGGCTAAATTTGGACTGCTAATGGGGCTAGATACTTTTTCTTTGACTATAAAATTATCTATAGATACGCCTATACCTATGCCAACTACCATTGAGCCAAAAATAATGACACATACCATTACCATGGCAATAAGCCTTTTATATTGTTTTTTTATTGAAGGCTTATAAATTATAATTTCATTCTTTACATAATCTTCCATAGTTCACCTCTTTCGTTATAGCTATATGCAATACTTTAAAAACTTTGTATTGGTTTTTTAAGCTTAAAGATATAATAAACATTAAATCTTAAAGGACGCTTAAAATTAGAAGAATATTTAAAAGTGCAAAAAGCTTAAGTAAAGTGAGTTCAAATCATTTTACTTAAGCTTAATTTGTTACTACTGTACAACGTCGTAGTGAAGTGTTTATTGTGCCTTCACTATTTACTGGCATGGAGATAATTAAAAAAATACTCTCACCTTTATAGGCTTCATAATCAATTGGATTATAGTAATAGTCGGGGAACATTATTGAGTACTTTTTAGACCTATCTTTTTTTATATTAAAATTGGGATAGTAATAAATAGCCATAGCTGTTTTTTCATCGACCATAACAAGGTTTTCATTTGTATTTAGCGAAAATTTCTCATTATATGTAACTGTATTATCTAAAAAAATTGATAGTTCTTCTCCCTTGAAAGCGTACAACTTTTTTGCGGAATTCACTTCTTCTGAATTTGTGACCATAACTCCTATTGCCGCAGTGTGCAACTTTTGGACATCATTATTATATTTAGTTTTATTTGCTATGTTAATAAAATTCAAGACGTTTGAAATAAACATAAATACTATTATTGCTAAAACTAGTATAACAATCAGCTGTTCAATAGGTGTAACACCTTTTATTTTCATTTGTTCCATAATTTCTCCTTATGATGTGAACTGGAATTACAATATGCTACAATACCATTTTAATATAAACTCGAAAAAAATAACATATATTTATTTTTTTGAAAAAAATTACTCAAAAAACCTTAAAGAAGTTTGACAATTATGCATAAAGATAATAAAATCTAAGATAGAGATTTGACTTATGTTTTTATGTAGAAATTAACTAACATTTTTTGAATTAAAAATTCTTTTTGAGGTGAAGGTGTGAAAAAAAAATCATATACCAATTTAGATGATACAACCGTTGTAAATAATAGATATGGAACAAATGAGGTAGAAGAACAAAAAAAACAAGCAAGTAAAGTTACTACTAATACACTAATAAATTATAATGATGATATGGCAAAAAAAGCTGTTGGGAACTTAGTTTCAGACTTAAGGAAAGTTAAAAATGATAACACAGAATTAAACCCGTCCTATACTCAGCCTGAACACAAAGAAATGTTTAGTACAACAAATATAAGAGTAGAGAATGAGCTAAAAGAACGAGCCAATAGAAGCCAAGAAATTTTAAGAGAAATAGAGGAAAGAGAAATTAAAAACAACGAAATTGAATTAAAGAATTCAAGGTCAGCAAGTAGCCAAACAAGAGTAAAGCCACCACAACTACATAACGGGGCTGATTCGCACAAGGTGGATAAAATGGAAAATAAACGAAATACATCAACTAAAAGAAAAATGTCAGAAAAGCAAAAAAGAATTGCAACCTTTAGAATAACAGGTCTATGTTTAATTATTTTTTTCTTCATTACTACAATTGTTTTATTTTTTTCCAATACAAAACTTAAAAAAACAGCGGTTTTATATAAAGAATTAGAAAAAACAAGTTCAAACCTAAAAATAGAAAATCAGAGACTAAATTCAGAAGTATCAGCTTTACAAGAACAAGTTGATTCTTTATTAGTAGCGAATATTGCGAATACCAATACTGAAGAATCTATTGAAAATCAAGAAGAATCAACTATAGATAATGGTGGCGAAGAGGAAGTAAATATTGAAACGCCGTCAGAGTATGTTGTACAAGCAGGTGATTCCCTATGGAAAATAAGCCAAAAAATTTACGGAAACAGTGACTATGTAGATGCTATAAGTGGCTTAAATGAAATTAAGAATGGAAATATAGCTGTAGGCGATACCTTAAGACTACCAGAGAGATAGGAGTAAAAATGCTGAAACACAAGTATTCTGATATGAAATTAACAGAATTGCGAATCTTTGCCAAGAAAATGAATATTGGTTCTGTAACTAAATATAAGAAAGATGAGTTAATAAAATTGCTTGAAGAAGGCAATGCTGAAATTTCTGAAGAAGATAGCAAAAGTAGCAAGCAAGAGAGCGATGACATAGAAGTTAGTAATGATAAAAAAGAGGATTCGAGTGATGATGATGATTTTAGAAGTAATTTTAAAGACTTAGATAGTGGTATAACAGAAAGTGGTATATTAGAAGTGCTACCTGACGGCTACGGATTTTTAAGGCAAGACAATTTCCTTCCTGGTAGTACAGATATATATGTGTCGCCAGCTCAAATTCGTCGTTTTAAACTGCGTACAGGCGACAGAGTAAAAGGAAATTTAAGAATTCCAAAGGAAAATGAAAAATTCAGACCATTACTTTATATTAGTACTGTAAATGGTGCTAATTCAAATACAATAGCATATCGTAGTAATTTTGAAGATTTAACACCTATTTATCCATTGGAAAGATTAACTTTAGAAACAAATGTACCTAATGCGAGTCAAAGAATGATTGATTTATTTGCACCAATTGGTAAAGGTCAAAGAGGTATGATAGTTGCACCACCTAAAACAGGTAAAACTACCCTTTTAAAAACAGTAGCAAATTCTATCGTGGAAAATAATCCGAATATAAATTTAATCGTATTATTAATTGATGAAAGACCTGAAGAAGTCACAGACATGAAGCGAAGTATAATTGGAAAGCATGTAGAAGTTGTTTACTCAACTTTTGATGAAGGCGCTGATCACCACAAGAGAGTTGCCGAAATGGTTTTAGAACGTGGGAAAAGACTAGTAGAACAAAAAATGGATGTTGTTATACTTTTGGATAGCATTACAAGACTAGCACGTGCATATAATTTAACAGTGCCACCAAGTGGTAGGACTCTATCAGGTGGTTTAGATCCTGCTTCTTTATATATGCCAAAAAAATTCTTTGGTGCAGCAAGAAATATTGAAGATGGAGGCTCTTTGACAATATTAGCTACAGCTTTAGTAGAAACAGGCAGTAAAATGGACGACGTGATTTTTGAAGAATTTAAAGGTACAGGCAATATGGAGCTTGTATTAGATAGAAAAATTTCAGATAAAAGAATTTTCCCAGCCATAGACATTATTCGCTCAGGTACAAGACGGGACGATCTATTATTAAATAAAAATGAGCAAGAGGCAATTTATAATATCCGAAGGCAGGGTAATAAAAGACTAAATTACGAGTTGACGGAAATTATGTTAAATAGAATAAAAAAGACAAAGAACAACGAAGAACTAATTACCATTAGTGGGAAAAAATAAACTAAATTATAGGGAACCGAAAGGAGAAATTTATGTTAACAAATCAAATTTTACAGTCAACTGTAGCTGGCTTAAAAAACATAACAGGAAGAGAGATCAGTGTTATAGAACGAGAGGGGAAAGTTGCGGCAAGCACTGAAAATGCATCAATAGGAACGGTAATAGAGGGCGTGTCCGCATTTGTAAATTCTCCTGCAGATAGTCAATCTATACAGGGGCATCAATATTTTAAGGTGCTAGATAGTGGAAGCTGTGAATATGTAGTAGCAATAAAAGGCGAAGATGGTGAAACTTATAGAATTGGAAAAATAGCTGCTTTCCAAGTACAAGGGCTATTGATTGCATATAAAGAAAGATATGACAAAGATAATTTTATTAAAAATCTCTTGCTAGACAATCTATTATTGGTAGATATTTATCGCCGTGCTAAAAAGTTACACATAGAGAATGGCATACGACGCATTGTATATTTAATTGAATCTGATTGTGAAACGGATACAAATGCTTTCGATGTAGTTAAAAATTTATTTCCAGATAAATCTAGAGATTTTGTTACGTCCATAGATGAGAAAAGTATTATTCTTGTAAAAGAATTAAAAGAAGTTGATGTAGATGAAGATATAGAGCAAATTGCAAAAATGATTGTGGAAACTTTACAAGCTGAGGCCTTAAGGAATTCGTATGTATCTATAGGTACAGCAATTACTGACTTAAAGAGTATTTCTAATTCTTACAAAGAAGCAAAAATGGCTTTAGAAGTAGGAAAGATTTTTGAAGAAGATAAAAAGATTGCAAACTATAGAAAACTAGGTATAGGTAGACTTATTTATCAATTACCATTATCACTTTGTAAAATGTTTATAGATGAAGTGCTTCAAGGAGTGACAACAGACCAATTTGATGATGAAACTTTGGTCACTGCCAATAAATTTTTTGAGAATAGTTTAAATGTTTCTGAAACATCAAGAAAGCTTTATATACACAGAAATACTTTAGTATATAGACTTGATAAATTGGAAAAAATGACTGGAATAGATTTAAGAAATTTCGAAAATGCCATTGTTTTTAAAATTACATTAATGGTAAGTAAGTATATGAAGTATAGAAATAAAAATTTATATAAATAATAAAGTTTAGAGCATTTGTATAATCAAATGCTCTTTTTTATAAGGACGATATATGGTTATAATAGGAATTGATATTGGAGGAAGTACAACTAAATTAGTTGGGTTAGAAAACGAAAAGGTAATTGGTTTTTTAAAAATAAGAGCTAATGATCCGGTTTCATCGCTTTTTGGAGCTTTTGGAAGGTTTACCTATGAAAATAATATTGCACTAAATAATGTAGAGAAAATAGTTATTACAGGAGTTGGTTCTTCATATATTAAAGAGCCAATATATGGAATTCCTACCAATAAAGTGGAGGAATTTTATGCAAATGGATTAGGTGGGCTTTTTTTATCTGGTGTGGATAGTGCCTTAGTTGTAAGTATGGGAACGGGTACGGCTTTGGTTACTGCTAGGAAAAATGGTGGGATAAAGCATATCGGAGGTACTGCTATAGGTGGTGGCACCATAGTGGGGCTGTCCAAAAAAATACTAAATATTAATGACATAGAAAATACTTTGGACTTGGCAAGTACTGGGGATTTAACCCATGTAGACCTAACGGTAGGTCATATTACAAAAGATTTTATTGGATTACCTCTAGAAACTACAGCGTCGAATTTCGGTAGAGTAAGTGATATGGCAAGTAATGCTGATATTGCAGCAGGAATAATTAACATGGTTTTACAAAGTATACTAACTTCGGCTATTTTTGCAATACATAGTACTAATATAAAAAACATTGTGTTAATAGGTAATATATCTTCTTTTCCGCAATGTAAAGAGCTAATTCCATCTATGAATAAATTATGCGATGCCAGTATAATAATACCGAGCAATTCAGTTTTTGGAACAGCTATTGGAGCTTCCTTGAGTACAGAGTTTAGGAGTATTTAAATGTATATTTTATGGTTTTTAATAAATATCCTGAGGACAGTTTTGCCTCTATGTATTTTAGTTTTTTTAGTCGTTATATTGGTTAGAAAATAATAGTACCTTTCCTGTATTCGGTCTAAAAGTCCGGTTGTAGGAAAGATACTATTATTCTAAACTCTATTCATATACATCTAAAATTCTACAGTATGTATGTATATATTGGGATTGAATTGCTAAGTCGGAACCTGTTGAAATTTGACGGTTTCCATTGGCGAAATATCCAAATTCATTAACATTTCCTGAACTATCCATAGTTACAATAAGTCTGTAACGGTCTTCTACAGGTGCATAAAGTGCAGTACCATTATCTTTTGTCATAACATCGTATCCGGGTTCTATTTCTATGTTTGAAACTGTGCCTAATATGTTGCCGTGTTGTTCATATATATCATCACCAACTTTTATGGCATCTACAGTATACTGGCGTACTTTATCTATTTCGAAAACAATTTTAAAGTCGTCATTGCTTGTTATTGTTTCACCTTTGGAGCTGAACCTAATAGCAACACCAATTATAAGTACAATTAATAGTATTATAATAGCTAAGTCAACTATACTAACTTTTCCAAATAAACGTCCTTTTTTATCTAACATAATATCTCCTATCTGTCTAATTTAACAACGTAACCATTGCCAGCGAAACTTTTTGATTTTACAAAAACTTCTTTTCCGACCATTACGTCAAAGTTTCCAGCAGAAGTGCTATTTGGATTAGTTGTTAAATTTGCCTCAATTACTATATATATATTTTCAAGACCATTAATCGGTACATTATCGTAGGAGTTGGTTTCATTATTTTCTGTAAGATTCATGTAAGGCTCTGTATATGAATCAACTATTTTTCCTATTTTTACATTTTTTAAGCTATCATATAAATCATCACCAATAGTTATAGTATCGCCCATACCTGCCTTTACATTAATTATTTCAATAGTGAATTGATTCTTAATGCCGTCATCTGCTTGAATACTTTCGGGGGTGGATAGTATATTTAAAAAATACATAAGTAGGCATAAAGCTAGTACAATTAAAATATCTACTATGGCGATTTTGCCACCAATTTTAAATTTATTATTCATTATAATCTCCTTTGAACTAAAGCTTGAAGGCTTCTTCATAAACCTTCGTTATTTCATTAGCCATTACCTTAGATGTGAACCTATTATTGTATTCAGTTATAGAATTCTCTGATATGCGGTTATAAATATTTTTATTATTGTATAGAATTAAAATATTTTCATATAGTTCATTGGTTGTATGAACTGGATAGGTGTAACCATTATATCCGTTTTTTATAACATATGGATTGCCACCAAAATCACTTACAATTGCAGGTATACCTATACTCATACCTTCAAGGAGAGCCAAAGATGTGGCTTCTGTCCCATAAGAACAATTTATTTGTATATCTGTAGCGTTTAGTAATTCCTCTACATTATTTACAAAACCTAGTATATTTACGTTTTTTAATTTGAGATTATTAATTATCTCTTTTAATTTTTCTTCTTCTGTACCAGTGCCAGCGATTAAAAATTTAATATCTGGATATTCTTTAAGTTTAGTAGCACATTCAAGTACATATTTATGGCCTTTAACTTCTTCTAATCTGGCTAAAATAGTTATGTTAAAATCAGTTTCTGTACCATATTTTTTTTTAGCATTTTTAATACCTTCATCATTATACTTTTTTAGTTTATCTACACCATTGTATACTATTCTTATTTTACCACTGTCTATACCCGTTTCTAATAGATTTATTTTAGTGGCAGGAGATACGGCGATAGCAATATGGCATAAATAATTATTTATAATATTTTTTATTTTAGTTTTTATAGAATTACTTTTATTTTGTTCAAAATAACTATGTCTTGTATATATTATTTTTGTTCCATAAATTTTTGCGGCTAATCTGCCAGAAAAAGTTGCATGGCAATGTACTATATCAGGTTTATCAATTTTAAAGCTTTCTATTAGATGTGAAATAGCATTTTTGTTAAATGACATTTCATTTATATAGGGGAGCTCTCTGTAGGCAATATTTCTTTCATCTAACTTGTTTTTTAATAAACTTTTTTCTGGTATATAAACTATAATATCGAATTTTTTTTCATAATTGTCAATATAGCTGATAAGGCATTTACCGGCACCGCCTATGTTTGTGTCACTAATTATATTTATAACTTTCATTACGCATTCTCCTTTCTGTGAACATTTACAGAAGCGCCAACAATTCCCATATAAATAAAGAAGATAAGAAAGACACTATAATTATAAAATACATAGTCGAAAACACCCTGTATAAAAAAGCTAGTAAATCCACATATAAGAGCAAGTAAAAAGGTATTAACACTTTTTTTATTTGACTGCACTATAAAAGATATTGTATTTTTAAAAAATGATAAAAGTAGAGCTAGAAATGTTAAAAAACCAGCAATTCCAGTTTCTACAAAAACTTGAAAAAATACATTATGGGAGTGTGGTGCACTTACTCCACTAAATGAATACAATGGATAGACAAAGTTAAAGGCCTCTTGTCCTTGGCCAAGTCCAGATAGCCAGTAATCTTTTAGTATACGTATTGTTCCTTGCCATATCATTATCCTATAAGAAGTGGAGGAGTCACTTAAATCTCCTATACTCAGAAATCTATTTATCATACTTTCTGGAAGAATAAATGGTAAAAAGAAAATACTAAAGGAAAAAAGTACTATTAACCTTTTTTCTTTAAATAATATAAAAACAAACAATCCTCCTAAAAGCGCTAAGTAGCAACCTCTAGAGTAGGTTAAGCCCAAGTTTAGTAAAAGTAATAATGTGAGTAATCCATAATAGGATTTGGCCAGTATGTTCTTGCTTATATAAATCATAATTGCTGCAATTGGGATTACCAATAACAAATATTCGCCATACACATTAGGGTTGCCAAAAGTAGAAACAACGCGTAGAGATAAGCCTTCAAAAAGTTCTGTATCTGTCCATGTTCTGTCTATTTGGCCTGAAAGTTTTTGGTAGAAGCCTATTAATCCTACTAAAAAAGCCGAAAGTGAGAATACAAAAACCATTAGTTTTAGTTTGTTTTTTGTATTAAAAATAGATATTACTAAAAAATAAGATATCATAAGTAAGGATGTAAGCATTGCTATTTTAATGCTTGTTTTTGGTGTGAAGGATGTAATCCCACAAAATATTGTTATTAATACAAAAATAACAATCCATAACCATGTAATGTCGAAATTTAATTGACTTTTTTCTTCGGTAAATATAATTTTTAGAAAGTATGATATAAGTCCTAGTCCAAGCATACCGCCTAACAACATAGTTGGGAAGAATGGTGAAACAAAAAGTACAAACAACATATACAGTTCTATAAAACCGATATCTTTAAAGTTAAAGTCAAAAATATTTCCGACAAATTTTAAAAAAACACTTTCTTCTAAGTAGATACCTATTTTTACGTCTTTAAATGCAGGATTTACTTTGATTTTCAAATGATTTAAAAATGTAAAGAACATATAAAAGATTTTATAAATAATATTGTTTTTTATAAAATTATCTTTTGTGGTGTTAGTAAGCAATGTGTAAAAAATACTACTTTTACACATACGCCCTATTAATTCCATTGCATTGTTTATGAAAGTAAAAAATATGCTTCCTTCAATTAAATCCATAAGTTTTAGCCAAATTAAATTGACTAGTTTTGATATATTCAATTTATCACTTCCTTTTTTTAATAATATCACCAATAAAGTTAACTTCTTTTATTTTGAAAATCTTACAGCAAATTAAATATATTAACGAACCAAGTAAAGTAGAAACTACAGCTACAATAACTATGTAAAGCTTACTATTTAAATTAAACAAATTGTAAATGAAATTGATAACCAATGCCATTATAAAACCACTTACTAATAGTTTAAGGGATGTAACTATAAAGTCAATATTAATTACTTTATTATTAATTTTATTTATTTCATACAATAAGTATATCCCCACTGTAGTAATGCTTATGGAAGATGCTATAGGGTATGCTGCTACAGTGAAAACATTTTGTAGTGCTACAGATATTACAAAATTAATAACTATGCCCAAAATGGAGGAATACAAAGGTATCTTCCAATTTTTTTTTGCATAAAATCCTCTTATTATTACATTTTGCAAACAATAGCCCAGTACTCCAAAAGAGTAGAATTGAAAAGCTATAGACGAAAGTTCTGTAGACGTTGCATTAAATTTTCCTCGTTCGTATAGAACTTTTATCATTGGCTCGCTTAGGGTAATCATAACAATCATAATAGGTATAAGTATAAAAAGTGAAGCACGTAAAGTAGTGTTTAAATCTTTACCAAAGTTTTCCTCGTCATTATTTGCTGTTTGTTTCGACATTTTCGGGAAAACAAGATTTGAAATAGACAATATAATAACACCTGCAACTATCATGTATAAAGTGTAGGCGGTATTTAAAGCTGGCACGATCCTAATGGGCGAATTTCCTGCTATGGAAATATTTACTTGATAATTTATAGGAATAAGCCATGTACTTATCATTAAGGGCAATGCCAGATAACCGATTTTTCTTATATTTTCATCTTTTAAGTTGAATTTAAATGTTAGCTTTAATTTGTTTTTTACCATGTAAGGTATTTGAACCAAAAATTGTATTATCCAGCTAATTAAATATGCTAATGCAAGACCATCTACAGAAAAAGTATCAATAAAAAATATATAGTAAATTAATATGAAAGCATTAGAAAATAGACTAAGGGAAGCCGGTATATTAAATTCGCCATAAGATTGTAGTATTCCTGCTAAAGTAAAAGTTATTCCACTAAAAATAATGAGTGGAAAAAATATTTGTAAAAAGTGTTCTATTAGAATTCTAGATTCAGATTCAAAGCCGCCATAAAAAAAACTTGTAATTTGTCCGGAAAATACAGTACATAATATAACTAAAATAGCAGAAAAAATGGTGATTATTGTAATGAAATTACCTGAGAAATCTAATGCCTCTTTTTCTCCTTTATTTTCTCTTATATCATTAAAAATTGGTATAAAGCTTGAAGTAATAACAGAAGCAAAAGCTATATCCAAAAAATTTTTAGGTAAAGAATTGGCGGCAATAAATGATTCACTTACGATGGATTCTGTACCGAAGTTTGCTAGGAAGAACATATCTCGAATTAATCCAGTAACTTTTCCTAATAGTGTAATACTAATCATAAAAAAAACAGTTTTTACTGCTGTTTTGGAGCTTTCCATTTAACCTCCTTTTAATTTAAAGGCTGTTGCATTTTACCAGAAGTTTTGTTGAAGGTTTTGCAACAGCCTTAGACTATCTATTCTGTAACTACAGGTTCACTTATTTCATCATCTGTATAGTCCGGAACCTCAATTGGAGTAGGTGTTGGAGTAGGTGTTGGAACTGGAGTTGGTGCTTCAGTTGGATTATCTCGTCTATCCAATGCATCTTGTATTGTTTCACCTGAGTTCGGATCAAAATATATTACACCATCGTCCGACGGGACAGGCGTTGGAGTTTGGATATCTTTAGCATTAGGATTGTCTGTAATAATTAAATCTCCATCTTCTGTTACATCTATACCATCTGTAGTATCTTTCTCTTCTGGAAGTACAAAATCCGGAATTATTTCATAACTACCGTCTTCGTGCTTGTTTACAAAAACACGTTCGCCTGTTTCAGGATCGATATAAAAGAAATATCCATTTATTTCTTCAAGGACATCGTTAGCTACGTAACTGCTTTTTTCCGTCGGAACGGTACCTTCTTTAAAGATTTCTGTGTAGGCATTTGGGTCACCGGAGTAGGCTGGTAATAAACCTGTATCTCTGTTTATGGCAGCCGTCACAATTCCCTTTGGTTTTACAAAATCTTTAGTGATATACCCTTTTACAGCGTGGGCATTTTCCATTATATGAGACCAAATACGCAAATGGGCGTTATTGGCGCCATTTATGGTTTCCGGCTTGTCGTGACCTAGCCAAACTGCTGCAGTAAAGTAAGGAGTGTATCCAACAAACATTAAATCATTTGTAGATGAGGTTGTCCCTGTTTTACCCGCAATAGGCATATTTAAATTTTTAAATTTAGCACGTGAACCTGTACCAGAAGATACAACATCTTCCATAATGTCAGTCATTATATATGCAGTTGTTTCTTCTAATACCTGTCGTGTTTCGGGAGTTCTATTATCTAATATTACCTTTCCGTCATGATCTAAAACATGCGTATAAAAAGTAGGCTTAATATATACACCGCCGTTTGCAATTGTTTGGTAGGCCGCTGTCAACTCAAGGTTGGTTACACCCCAAGTTAAGCCACCTAATGAAGCAGAAAGTGTACGGTCTGTTTTTACTACACCATCTACTACTTCGCCATCGGCTAAATTGCTAAATCCAAAATTAAGTAAATATTCAAATGCCTTGTCTATACCCACATCTTCCATAGCTTGGACTGTTATTAAGTTCATGGAATCCCTTATGGCTTCTCTTACTGTACTCGGACCACGGTAGCCATTATACCAGTTACTGAAAGTGTGGTCATTTACAGCCGGTAGTGGTTGGTCTATGTAAACTGTTCCTGCTGTCATAATATTTAAGTCAATTCCTGGTGCAAAAGCGGAGAGAGGTTTAAATGTTGAACCTGGTTGTCTGTAAGAATCTGTTGCACGGTTTAAGGAACGGTTAGTAAATTTTTCGCCTCTACCACCACTTATCCCTAGCACCTTACCTGTTCCATTTTCCATAAGTGTAAAGGCTGATTGAGGTTGTACAACAGGGTAATAAACGTCTTTTAATATAATGTCATCTGGGCCAACTAGTTCTTCTTGTACGCTTTGTATAAATGGTTCGATTTCATCTTGATTATATATTATTTTTTCACGCTGATAGTGATTTGTTTGTTCAGTAACTTGATCTTTTATAGAAATAGCATAAATCAGGTGAATTTTGTAATCGCTTGTTGAAAAAAACGAATCATCTAAATATGTATCATTAATAACTTTTTGGATATCAGGATCCATTGTAGAATAAATTTGGAATCCACCGTTGTATATTAGGTATGAGGCGCGCTCTCTTGTGTAACCGTTTCTTTCAACTAAGTCACTTATTACTTCAGATATTAGTTGATCTACAAAATATGTATTATTTGTATTTACAGCGTCACTAACTTGGTGAACTTCAGAAATTTTACTATATACATCTTCTTTCATTGCATCAGTATATTCACTATTTGTTATTAATTCCTGTTCATTCATGTATTTTAGTATAATGTCTTTTCTTGTTTTGTTGGCTTCGGGGTTTTTTGCAGGATTATATTTGCCGGGTGATTGAGTAATTGCTGCTATAGTAGCTGACTCGGCAATAGTTAATTCAGAAACATCTTTATTAAAATAATAATTTGTGGCAGTTTGAACTCCATTTAAACTGTTCCCTAAATTTATGGTATTTAAGTATAATTCTAAAATATGTTCTTTAGCCTTGCGTTTATCACCGTTGTATTGTTCTATTAAATCGCTTTCAAAATTTACTGCACTGTATTGCTCTTGCAATTTACTTACAACAGTATTTGACTGTAGTCCTAAGCTGTTTTTTATTAACTGCTGAGTAATTGTACTAGCACCTTGCTTATCTTGCTTTGTGATTAAAACAAAGGCAGAACGCAGTATACCACGCAAGTCTATACCATTATGCTCATAAAATCTTTCGTCTTCTATGGCGATAAAAGCATTTTGCGTATGTATAGGAATTTGATTTAAAGTAACATATTCACGGTTTTCTTTTGCCTCTAGAGTTTTCATTTCACCACCAAAAGCGTCATACATTACTGTTGAAAAAATATCAGGTTCAACAGACATGGCATCTATTGTCGGAGCGTTATTTAATATGCCTAAATATGCTCCCGCTAATAGTCCGAAGACACTAAAGGCACCAATTAAAAGAAGTGCTAGAATGAATGACTTTATAAAAGTTCCGGCTTTGTTTTTAGTTTTTTTAGCTGTAGCATTTTTATTCTTTAATCTTCTTTTATTATTTTCTTTTGAATAATTCATAAATCCTCCTAGTACATTACTTTTGAAAAATATAGTAAATAAATATAATAAAGTAATGTTGATAGTTTTGGTAAATATAAAATTTATGCCAACTTAAAAAAGAGTTTCCTTAGTAAGTAAAGCAAGCAAATTTCCACCATTATAACAAAAAAAAAAAAAATTGTCAGTCCAATTTTTTAAAACGTAGAAAAATATCTTGAATTAGAATTCGAAATGTGTATTATTAATCTTGTAAAGTTTATATTATAATAGATAGGGTAAGCTTTAAAATATTGGTAAAGGGAAGAATTAAGGAGACATAATGAGTATTACGGTTAAAGACATAGAAAGAAGTTTAATAAAAACCTATAGGAAACCGATTTGGAAACCTTTTATAGATGCAATAAATGAATTCGAGCTAATAAAGGAAAATGATAAAATTGCTATTTGTATAAGTGGGGGGAAAGATAGTATGCTTCTTGCCAAACTTATGCAAGAGATACAACGACATGGGAAAATAAAATTTCATATGGAGTTTTTAGCCATGGACCCAGGATATAATAAAAAAAACAAGGATGAAATATTTATAAATGCTGAAAAAATGGGTATACCAATTAAAATGTTTAATTCAGACATATTTGAAGTTTCAGAAAAGTTGAATAAGGAACATCCCTGCTATTTATGTGCAAGAATGAGAAGAGGTTTTTTGTACAATAAAGCACAAAAAATGGGTTGTAACAAAATTGCTTTGGGACATCATATGGATGATGTAATAGAAACTACATTATTAAATATTTGCTATGCCGGCTCATACAAAACCATGTTGCCAAAATTAAAATCTGCAAACTTTGAGGGGATGGAATTAATACGCCCGATGTTTTACATAAAAGAGCATGATATTCTAAATTTTGTCAGATTTAGTCAATGTGAATTCATGCAATGTGGATGTAAAATTGCAGAAAAAAAAGATGGAAGCAAGCGAAGCGAGATGAAAGAATTAATTAAATATATGAAAATTTTAAATAATGATATAGATAAATCTATCATGAGGTCTGCGTTTAATGTTAATTTAGATGGGGTGCTAGGTTTTAAAAGTAAAGGCGAAAAACATAGTTATTTAGATTTTTATGATGATGAAATCTATAATTAATAACTTTACTTGGTAAATTTGTAGTGCTAAACTGACATTAGATTAAATCTTATTGAATTATGGTTGATTTTAGATTAAGGGGCATGAAGAATTATGAAAAAATATGTAAATCCTGTAGTATGTATTATTCCCATGGGCGGAAGTAGTACTATAAAAGCTGTAACTGAAAAAATGCATCAATATATAAAGACTTTATATTACGCAAGCGGAGAACATGTAAGTGTTTTTATTAATACCCAAGAAGTTAGTAATATTGACGATTTAAATAAAAAGACATTCGATATATCGATTGTTATTACAGATGAAAAAAATTTTTCGGTAAATACGATTGATAAAACGTCACTGCATCAAAAAGCTATACTAATAGTAGATAAGAACTATGGGAGCGAAAAGTACAAAATGTATGATCTTTTAGAATTTCCTATATATGAATTTACAAGTAAAAATATGCAAGAAGAATTTTCAGATAAATTAAAAAGACAAATAAATTTCTTTGTAGAGGGCGCTTCATCTATTTTTTTTATGCATAATAAAAAAATATTAAATATAGGCCATAAAGATACAAACTTTGGGATAGGCGATAAAGTAGAAATAGGCAGAGAATATTTTGGACTTAAGTATGAAACGATGGATGTAGAGATAATTAAAGAACGAATAGAAAATGGAATATACGATAAAGATGAATATGACCGAGCATTAAAGTGGGTACTAGATAAGTGTAAGGTGAAAATCGATGGTAAGACTATAAATGTTAATGTGTTGGAAGATTGGGGATATTCAGTTAAAATGACCTTAGTAGCGAGAGACATAATTGAGGGTAACAATAAATTAAAAGAATTGGGCTATCCTGAGGCTTCTATAGGTAAAGATGCAATTATAACTACATTACGTGGTGATGATAGATGGTTAGATTATTATACAAGTGGAAATTTTGTGGAAACGGTTTTAAATAGCTCTTTTTACTGGGATGGAATAAAAGAGCCATCAATTATTTATGCAGAAACTAATAGTTTAACAGCGTTGTCTATGTTGATGAGTCATTTAGCTACTGGTAAGCCACAGAATTTAGTGACACTAAAAGAATTTTTCACACCACGTCACGCTAAAAGGGTTTCAGGCTTCGACTTACCTGTTGAGGCTAAAGAGGGTGTAATACATTTTACTAGTAAGGATGTATTAGCAATGGATTTTAGCGGGAATTCTTTTGATGAAAGTGGTAACAATACCGTTAAAGCTTTTTGGGAGTTAACAGAAAATGATATAAACAGAAACATGGAAGCCATTGACTTTATTTATAGTGACAAGGGATACTATTTACATGGAGGTTTTTTTACGAAATATGATACTGTGCCAAATTTACCTTTAACTATATCTTGTATTGCATACACAAAAAACTTGGGTCCTGTGATGCACATTATGGAAGGTAATACAGTTTACATAAAAGATGAAATGCGTGACCTTCTAAAAAAACATAGAGAGGGATTTCAGTCTTCCTTATGGTTTGTGCCTAAATCTACACAAAAACTTAAAACGGTGAAAGATTTTGCTAGTAAATGGGAAAGCCATAATGCAGCTGTAAGTTATGGGCATATAGGTGATCAGCTAATTACAATGGCGTCAATGTTGAGAATCCCTGTAACTATGCATAATGTTGAAGATGATAGAATATTTAGGCCAGTGAATTGGCAAAAGGGTAGGGAAAATGATTTGTTATCATCTACGAAATTTGGTCCGCTATATAGTTAATAAAAAATCAACTTTTTAGGCTTTCTTTGTATTACAGCATAAGGTTATTTACAAAAAAACTTTACGAATCTAGATTTTATAATGAAATAGCTAGCAGAATAACAAAACTTAATTTTTTAATATAGGTGAAATTGATTCTACCTGATTGAGGAAATGAATAATTAAACTTATAATTTACTAATTTGCTCTGAATTAAAAAAATATTTGACATGGATATAGTATGGTGGTATCATACATGGGTATGTTGTGTAATAACATGGCTATTTACAACTAGATATTAATATATAAAGGCAAATAAAACGCAGGGAGGTGCCGTATGCCAACTTTTAATCAATTAGTAAAACAGGGTAGAAAGACTGCTGTTAAAAAGTCAACTGCCCCTGCATTACAAAAAAGTTTAAATACATTAAAAAGAAAGCAAAGCAATGTGTCAAGTCCTCAAAAAAGAGGTGTGTGTACATCTGTAAAAACAGCTACACCTAAAAAGCCTAACTCAGCACTTAGAAAAATAGCAAGGGTTAGATTATCAAATGGTATAGAAGTTACAGCTTATATACCGGGTGAAGGTCATAATTTACAAGAGCATAGTGTTGTTCTTATAAGAGGTGGTAGAGTTAAAGACGTTCCGGGTGTTCGTTATCACGTTGTTCGTGGTACATTAGATACAGCTGGTGTCGCTAAAAGAATGCAATCTCGTTCTAAATATGGTGCGAAAAGACCAAAAGAAGCAAAAAAATAAATTTTATAGATTAAAAACCTGTGCATAATTTTGCCATGATATTAAGTACAGGCATGATATAGTCTACAGATTAAGTACCTATGATAAAATTCATATGATTAAGGAGGGAAGAATCGTGCCACGTAAAGGACATGTTTCAAAAAGAGAGGTATTACCTGATCCTATATATAGTAATAAGGTAGTTACCAAATTAATAAATGCCATTATGTTAGATGGTAAAAAAGGAACTGCACAGAGCATAGTTTATGGTGCATTTGAAATTGTTGCCGATAAAAGAGGTGCAGACGCTTTAGAATCATTCGAAGAAGCGTTAAATAACATAATGCCAGTTCTTGAAGTAAAAGCTCGCCGTGTAGGTGGAGCTACATATCAAGTCCCAATCGAAATTAGACCCGAAAGAAGACAAGCGCTTGGACTTCGTTGGTTAGTTTTATATAGCAGAAAACGTAGTGAAAGAACTATGAAAGAGCGTCTAGCAAATGAAATATTAGATGCTTTAAACAACACAGGCGGCTCTGTAAAGAAAAAAGATGAAACTCATAAAATGGCAGAAGCTAATAGAGCTTTTTCTCATTACAAATGGTAGTTTGAAGTCTTTAATTTATTTAATAAAAGCTTGTTTAAATAAATATAGTATTATTAATTAATAAGCTTTGTAATTATTCGAGGAGGAAAGCTAATGGCTGGTAGAGAATACCCATTAGAAAGAACTAGAAATATAGGTATAATGGCTCATATAGATGCTGGTAAGACAACGTTAACTGAGCGTATACTTTATTATACTGGTCGTAATTATAAAATAGGTGATACTCATGAAGGTACAGCTACTATGGACTGGATGGAGCAAGAGCAAGAAAGAGGTATCACAATAACTTCCGCTGCAACTACAACTCAGTGGAAAGAAACTCGTATCAACATTATTGATACACCAGGACACGTTGACTTCACTGTAGAAGTTGAACGTTCATTGCGTGTATTGGATGGTTCTGTAGGTGTTTTCTGTGCTAAAGGTGGAGTAGAGCCTCAATCTGAAACAGTTTGGCGTCAAGCAGATAGGTACAATGTACCAAGAATGGCATTTGTTAACAAAATGGACATTATGGGTGCAAACTTTAAAAACGTTGTTGAAATGATGAAAGACAGATTGGGAGCTAATGCAGTTCCTCTTGCTTTGCCTATTGGTGCAGAGAATGATTTTAAAGGCATTATAGATCTTTTAGAAATGAAAGCGTATATTTATAATGATGATAAAGGTGAAGATATTTCTATAGAAGAAATACCTGCTAATATGTTAGATGAAGCAAATGAATCTAGAAGTACAATGATAGAAGCTGTTGCTGAAGTTAATGAGGCCTTAATGGAAAAATTCTTCGAAGGTGAAGAAATCTCAATTGATGAACTTAAAAAAGCAATTCGTAAAGCTTGTATAGATTGTGTTATGACTCCTGTTTTATGTGGAAGTGCATATAAAAATAAAGGCGTTCAAAAACTTTTAGACGCTGTTGTTGAATATATGCCAGCACCAACTGACATTCCTGCGATCAAAGGTATTGTTCCAGGAACAGAAGAAGAAACAGAAAGAGAAGCATCAGATGAAGCTCCTTTTTCAGCTCTTGCATTTAAAATAATGAATGATCCATTTGTAGGTAAACTTGCTTTTTTTAGAGTATACTCTGGAGTGCTTGAGTCAGGATCGTATGTTTACAATTCAACAAAAGGCAAAAAAGAAAGAGTTGGACGTATTCTACAAATGCATGCCAATTCTAGAGAAGAAATAGATAAAGTTTATTCTGGAGATATAGCTGCTGCTGTAGGTCTGAAATTTTCTACAACAGGAGATACTCTTTGCTTTGAAGATGAAAATGAAGTTATTCTTGAGTCAATGAACTTTCCGGAACCAGTTATATCTGTTGCTATTGAACCAAAAACAAAAGCAGATAGAGATAAAATGGGTATAGCGCTTAGCAAGTTAGCGGAAGAAGATCCGACTTTTAAAACATATACCGACGAGGAAACTGGTCAGACTATTATTTCTGGTATGGGTGAACTTCACTTAGAGATTATAGTAGATCGTTTGAAGCGTGAGTTTAAAGTTGAGGCAAATATTGGTAATCCACAAGTTGCATATAAAGAAACATTTAGAAAAGCATGTGATGTTGAAGGTAAATATGTTAAGCAATCTGGTGGTCGTGGTCAATATGGACATTGTAAAGTTCAATTTGAGCCAATGGACGCTAATGATGCAGAAAAAAGCTATGAATTTGTTAATAAAATTGTTGGTGGAGCTATTCCTAAAGAATATATCCCAGCGATTGATAATGGTATACAAGAGGCAATGCAATCTGGTATTTTAGGTGGATATCCAGTTCTTGGTGTAAAAGCTACTGTTTATGATGGTAGTTACCATGATGTCGATTCATCTGAAATGGCATATAAAATTGCAGGTTCTATGGCTTTTAAAGAAGCTATGAAACAGGGTGATCCTGTTCTTTTGGAACCTATTATGAAAGTTGACGTATTTGTTCCAGAAGAATATATGGGCGATGTAATCGGCGACTTAAATAGCCGTCGTGGTCAAGTAGAAGGTATGGAATCAAAAAATGGTACACAAACGATTCATTCATATGTTCCTTTAGCAGAAATGTTTGGGTATTCTACTGATCTACGTTCTAAAACTCAGGGACGTGGTAATTATTCCATGGAAATACATCACCATGAGCCTGTACCAAAATCTATACAAGAGAAAATTGTTTCAGGTAAATAGTTAGCTAAATTATTGAGTAAATTTATACTTGCAATAAAACGCTTATATTTATATAATAATATAAATGGTTTTAATTATGTTAACGCCTAAAATTATATATGTTAAATGATAACATTAAGGAGGATTTAAAAAAATGGCTAAGAAAAAATTTGAAAGAACTAAACCACATGTTAATATTGGTACTATAGGTCACGTTGACCATGGTAAAACAACTTTAACAGCAGCTATAACAAAAACTTTAAACGAAAGATATAATACTGGTGAAGCAGTAGCTTTTGATAAAATTGACAAAGCTCCTGAAGAACAACAACGTGGTATCACTATTTCTACTACTCACGTTGAGTATGAAACTCCAAATCGTCACTACGCTCACGTTGACTGTCCTGGACATGCTGACTACGTTAAAAACATGATTACTGGTGCGGCACAAATGGATGGTGCTATCCTTGTTGTTGCTGCAACTGATGGCCCTATGGCACAAACACGTGAGCATATCTTACTTGCTCGTCAAGTTGGTGTTCCTCGTATGGTTGTGTTCATGAATAAATGTGACATGGTTGATGATGAAGAGTTTCTTGACTTAGTAGAAATGGAAATCAGAGATTTATTATCTGAGTACGATTTTGATGGTGACGAAACTCCAATCATTAGAGGTTCTGCATTCCAAGCTTTACAAGATAGTACAAGTAACTGGGGTGACAAAATTGTTGAGATGTTTGAAACTATCGATGAGTACATTGAAGATCCAGTTCGTGACACAGACAAACCTTTCTTAATGCCTGTAGAGGACGTATTCTCTATTACAGGTCGTGGTACTTTTGCTACTGGTAGAGTTGAATCTGGTGTTCTTCATGTTTCTGACGAAGTTGAAATCGTTGGTCTTAAGGATGCAGCTAGAAAAGTAGTAATTACTGGTATTGAAATGTTCCGTAAATTATTAGATGATGCTCAAGCTGGTGATAATATTGGTGCTTTATTACGTGGGGTTCAAAGAGATGAGATTGAAAGAGGTCAAGTTTTGGCTAAGCCTGGTTCAATTACTCCACATACTAAATTTAAAGCTCAAGTTTATGTATTAACTCAAGATGAAGGTGGACGTCATAAACCGTTCTTTAATAACTATAGACCACAGTTCTATTTTAGAACAACTGACGTTACTGGTGTTATTACACTACCAGAAGGTACTGAAATGTGTATGCCTGGTGATAACTTAGAAATGACAATCGAACTTATTACACCAATTGCAATGGATTTAGGATCTAAATTCTCTATCCGTGAAGGTGGTAGAACAGTAGGTTCTGGTTCAATAATCGAAATTATGGCATAAGTTATATATAAAGGTAGTCTAATTAAAATTAGACTACCTTTTAGTATAAGTTGATTTGTTGATAATATAGAAGAGGGATAAAATGCAATTAAAAATAAATAAAGATAGTATGAAAAACTTTGCCAACGAAAGGTTATTTGTTGGTATAGTTCAAATAGTATTAGGTATAGCATTAATTATGTTGAGACAATTTGCCTTTGATTTTCTTATAATGGGGGTAGGGGGATTAATCGCCATTTTAGGCTTAGTACTTATAATTGGTGTAGTAAGAAGACCAAAAGAATTTGTGGAATGGTATTCATTTATATTACCAGTGCTATCTATACTCTTAGGTTTGTACTGTCTATTAGCACCTACAACAGTAATAAGAATAATAGCACTAATTATTGGTATTTTTGTAATTATTAAAGGTGTGGTAAATATATTTACAAAAGACCAGACTAAAGAAAAGAAAAAATATTTTCTCATTTCCAATATATTAACTATTATCTTAGGTATAATTATAGTAACAACATTAAATAGAACTGACGCACTATTTGCAATATTTTTAGCAATTGATTTAATTTTAAGTGGTGTTGTAGATTTCCTAATGTATATAGATGCAAAGAAATTGATAAAAGCGAGTGGAGAAAATAACAATATTAACATTGAAGTATAATATTTATAAGTACATAAAAAAATGATGTTTCTAAAAACGGACATCATTTTTTATGTACTTATAAATATAAATATAGTAGGGAGGTTAGAAACTATTCGCAAAATGACACTTTTGCGAATAGTTATGTGTATAAAAGTTCTTATATGGCTACATGGTTATTTTATAACCTGATTTATTTAAATATTTATTTGCTGCATCTGTTACAGCCTTTATACTTTGTAAACTCCTTGAAGATAAAAAAACTATTTTATTTATACTTTTAATTTTATCTAAGGTTAAGTCTTGTGTTTGAATGTAAACCTCATTATTAATCTGATCGATTTTAAAAATTCTATCTTTAATATTTATATAACCTTTTGTTCTATAAAAATGTGGGGATATATCTTTTAACATTTTCAACAGTTCTTCAATATTAATTTTTTCCGTATTTTCTATGGACAATATTATAGACTTTGTTCTAGTAGAAATTGTATTTGTTGTTTCTTCATTTTCTATTTTAAAGTACTTAGGAAATAATTCGTTGTAGCTAATTTTGCTGTGGCAAGTAGATATGATCTCTACTTTACTATTTATGTTTCTAATTGTTTTTATAATTTCACTATATGTATCTTTCTCTATTAAGTCCATTTTGTTTATTATTATTTTATGACTATGTTTTATTTGTCTTTGTACACTTACCATTTTTTCATAAGTTTTTAAAAAATGTAACCCATCTACTATACATATAGTTCCAGCAAAGTCAAATTGTAATAATGGGTCCTTTATTTTTATTATGTCTATGATTTTTCCAATATCCGATGGGTCGGATATTCCAGAACTTTCAACAAAAATAATGTCAATATCTTCTACATTTAGCAACTCGATAAGTCCATCAATAAATTGTTCTTTTAGACAACTACAAAAAATAGAGCCATTTGTTAATTCTTTTAATTCCACTTTATTAGCAATAATCGTGTCAGTATCTATACTTATGCTACCAAATTCATTCATTAACACGCCGGTTTTTTTTATTGATTGTTGTAAAATATTTTCTAAAAAAGTTGTTTTGCCTGAACCTAAAAAACCTGTAATTAAAATTAACTGCTTCAATTATATCCCCTCCCCTATTAATACTTTTCAAATATCATTTCTTCTATATAAGAGTTATTAAAAAATGAACTTTCTGATAATTCTATATATTTGCAATATTTTTTAATCAGTTTTGTATTTTCTGAAGCGTTATTATTACACATATATTTTATTGTACCGCTTAAAGATGTATTGCCCAATATTTTAACTTTATCAACGGGCATTTTTGAAATCAACCCTATTTTTTTAGCGCTATCAATATTTAATAAGCTTCCAAATCCACCGCATAAATATAAACATACTATGTCACTAAATCCAAGATTGCAATAGTTTAATAATGTATTGATACCTCCGGCTATTGATGCTTTTGCCAATTGAACTTGTCTAACATCTCTTGGCGTTAATATTATATTTTCTGCTACTTGTATATCGTCCTTCATATAACCATTTTGATCAATAATATCGCTTTCTATTAGTTCTGCAATAATATCAATAAGCCCTGAACCGCAAATACCAATTGCTTTTTCATTATTTATTGTTTTGACAGAGAATGTATTTTCTTTTTTAGAAAAACTGACACTATTTATTGCACCGGCTACACTGCCAATACCTGAACTAATATTTGCTCCTTCGAAGGCTGGCCCTGCTGCTGTTGAACAACAATAAATATGTCCCCCATGAATTAGTGCCATTTCTCCATTAGTGCCTATATCTATATACAAAGTTGTAGGCATCCTTAATACATCAGGTATGCTATATAAACCGGATAATATATCTCCACCTACAAAACCAGATATCCAAGGAAATATATTGATTTTAAAATTTCCTAATTTAAATTCATCGAAAATAAATTTACATGGTTCAAAAGGCGATGCAGCTAAGTCTTCCACATTTAAGCCGATCAATAAGTATAACATAGTTGTATTTGCTGATAAAACTATATCAAAATTTTCATTTTTTATTCTATGGACATCTATAAAATTATTAATAGTTTTTAGAATTAAATTTCTTATAATATTTGTTAGAGTTTTACTTTCATCATGTCGTGCATATTGTATTCTGCTTACTACATCACTACCATACGCTTGCTGAGGGTTTAAAACTCTTATAGAATCAATTTCATTGCCTAAATTATTTACTAAAGAAAAAACAATAGTAGTAGTACCTATATCTATGCCTATGCCGTATTCTTTATTTAATTTATTTTTAGACTCAAATTTATAAAAGTTACTTTCGATTAGGGAGTCTTTTGGCTGATTTTTAATGATGATAGTTTCATCTTTGTGTATTTTATAATTACACGCTAATATCCATTCCTTTGTACTCGCAATTTGGACTTTGCAATTATGACAGGTGCCTTTTCCATCACATGGTGCGGATATATGAATATTATTTTTCCGTATTGATTCTAAAAGACTGTTGTCTTTGCTTAAGTAAAGATTTATCTCATTATTTCCATTAATAATCTTAATATTATATTTCCTATTTTTACAATTATTTTTCATATTGCAGTCTTCACAATCCCTATCTAAATTATCTATTTTTTTCTTTGTAACATTATAAAAATAGGCTAATGATTTTATTGGTGTAATCATTCCATATTCATTAGATTTAACATTTGTTGTAAATTTATAGTTAATATTATTTACTATATCGTGAACCTGGGTAATTTCCTCATGTCTTTTTGATAGAAAACTGTTGTCGCCTACTGTATTTTTTAAAATAGTATATAATTTATCTGCACCTAAAAAAATGATTTGAGTTCCCAATTCGTCTAAAATTAATGCTTCTAAATATTTATTTTCTGTATAATATTTATTACTCATATCTGACAAGAATGAATTCATAGAAATTAAGCAATCAAGTCTATTTGTTTTTTCCGCATTAACAACATAAGCTGTTAATTTTATATGTTCTTGAATACTGTTAAAATATTCAAAAACTTTTACAAATATCGGGTATGCATTGGAGTCTTTACTTACCTTCATTATTCTTAATATTTCATCAAAGTCATATTCTAACTCTAAATTAAATGGAAACTCAAACATATCAAACCTCATTATCGTTTATACTAAGTCTATTATATTTATTTAATATCATTAAATGATTTTTCTACTACGTTAAATAATTCTTCTTGACTTGGAATGATAGAAGACCAAATTAACCTACCATTTATATATACACATGGCAAATTTGTAACACCCAGTTTTACACATCTAGCAATATTCTCTTTTATGGTAAACTTATATTCTACAAGATCAATTTTATCTCCGAATTTATCCTTTGCTTTAGTTATAGCTCCCATCATATAAGTACAAGCAGCACAAGTTGCTGAGTCAAGGGTAAATACTTCTATCAGAGGCTTTTCCAAATTTTCATAGTCTGGTAATTCAATGTAAATATCTAAACTAGGTGCTTCGTAATTTTTTACCATTTCACGAATTTTATCAGTTTCAATTACAGCTTGAGCAATACCTATTGCATTCTCTTTTGGAACAGCAAAAGGCATATCACATCCTGGTGAAATAATAAGATTCTTATTATCTATGGTATCAATCATATTAATAACATACTTCATATTCTCTTGTTGTGTACCGTGCAGCATTAATGTTGTTAAAGGAATATTTCCACCAATAGCAATATTATGCTGGTCAGTTATAGCCTTTGCATCTGACATTACAATATTTTCATCAATTGAAATTGAATCCGGCCCACTTTTACACATAACTTCAATTTGACGCATTGCATTTCCACAAACAAAAAAACTAGAATAAGCTTTTTTACTTCGGATATAACTAAAAATAGTCTCAAAGCTTTCGTGTAAGAGTGTAGTAAAATGCTCAGGTGAAATTTGCGATACTAATGGATCAACAACGGCTATTACATCCATACCTGCTTCCAAGTATAAATCAACCATTTTTAAAGCAGTAGTTGTTGTGAACTCCATCAATGTTTTAACATAATCTTCGTTAAGAATCATGTCCATAAATAAGTCATTACCGCGTAAATGAGATGCCAAAGTAAATGGACCGCAAATTAATCCGTAAAGGGCAGTTTCCTCCCCTACTTCCTTTTTCATTCTATTCATCACATCTAAAATCATTGGCAATCGTCCTGATTCTGCTGTTGGTTGTTTACAGTCGCATAACATTTCGTCTACCCCAGCTAATGGATGGGTTTTAACTGACGGAGGTGCATCTTCTGCCCAAACCAGCTCACAACCTAATATTTCAGCTTCGATTTGCAAATCGAAAACAACAGGTATACCATCAGGTCTATACAGTTTATTAACTTCCTTTAAACTATTAAATAATATGTCTCCATTTGTTAGTATTTCAGTTGCGTTATGCCCAGTAAGCACTCCAGCATGAACTCCGGCAAATGGAACCCATGGAACCCTGTCAACATCTTCATGTTTCATTGTGTGCACTATTCTTTCTTTACTTGTCATAGTAATCCCTCCTATTATTTTTTGAAAATTTATATTAATTTTTTAGCTTCACTTGCAGCTGTAGCAGCATCAGGGGTATATAAATCAGCGCCTATTTCATCAGAAAATTTTTGTGTAACGGGAGCTCCTCCTACCATTATTTTAACTTTATCTCGTAGTCCTTTTTCATTAATTGCATCTATAACTTGCTTCATTACAGGCATAGTGGTTGTAAGTAGTGCAGACATACATAATATATCAGTATCGTTGTCTTCAATTGCTTGTATATACTTTTCAACAGGAACATCGATACCTATATCTATAACCTCGAATCCGGCTCCTACCATCATCATTTTCACAAGATTTTTACCTATATCATGTAAATCGCCTTTTACTGTACCTATTACAACCTTTCCTATTGGTTCTACCCCTTGTTGTTCTAATAAAGGTCTAATTACTTCTAGCCCACCATTCATAGCTCTCGCAGCGATTAAAACCTCTGGAACAAAGACTTCATTATTTTTAAATTTACCACCGATTATACTCATTCCGGATAATAATGAATCTAAAATTTCTTTAGCACTTGCACCCTCTTCTACTAGCTCATTACATAGTCTTACTACTTCTGGCATATTTCCTTTTTGTAGGATTTCTGAAACTTCGTTAAATTTATTCATTTTTTCACCTCATATAAATTTTAAAATTTTATTCTTTAACAGCACCTGAAGTTAATCCAGCTACTATATATTTTTGTCCGATCATATACACAATAATTACAGGAATACAAGTAAGCACAATATTAGCAAAAATATAATTCCAGTAACTTGAGTTTTTTCCGAAAAATTGATATACAGACATCGTCATAGGAAATAGTTTTCCTTTACTTGATAAATAAAGTGGTGTTAAAAAATCACTCCATACACCCATAAATTGCAGTATAAAGCAAGTAACCAAAATTGGTTTAAGTAATGGTAGTATTATTGAAAAGAAAACTCTATTTGGACTTGCACCATCAATAAATGCTGCTTCGTCCATTTCTACTGGTACAGATAAAACAAAATTTCTAATTGTAAATACACAAAATGGTATCATAGCACTTGTAAAAGTAATAATTATGCCTGCTCTTGAATCTAATAAATTAAAAGTTTGAAGAACTTTAACTAAAGTTACATAGTTAATAGGAAAAAACAAACCACATATTGTAAAGTAATACAAAAATCTATTTAGTTTGGTCGCTCTACGGCAAATTACATATGATGCCATTGCGCAAAGCAAAACACCAGTAGTTGTGGATATAGCGGCATATGCTAAACTGTTTAAGAAACCCCTTATTAGATTTCCTTGTGCAATAACATCTGTATAGTTAGTAAACACCCATTCCGTGGGAAATGATAAACTCATGCGTGCAGATTCGCTTTTTGTTTTAAATGAATTAATTAAAACCATATAAAATGGCAATATGACTAAAACGCTTAAAAATATACATAATAACTCTTTGCCTAATTTTGTTAAAAGTTTTTTAAGGCTCATTATTGCTGCACCTCCTGTTTAGACATGAATTTTACAACTCCTATACCAATTATTGCTGTTATAAGTAAGAGTATAGAGTTCATGGCAGTTGCCATTCCATATTGTCCTTTGGAATAAAATTCAAATGCATAAGTTGTCATAACTTCTGTAGTATGTCCTGGACCACCATTGGTTAACACATATACTACATCGAATACTTTTAATCCATACGTTATACCAAAAACTAAATTAATCATAATAGCGCCTGTCATAAGTGGCAATGTAACGCATCTTAATTTCTGCCAAAAGTTTGCACCGTCTATAACAGCTGCTTCATAATAAGTTTTTGGAATTGCACTAAGTCCAGCTATAAATATTGTCATAACATAGCCAATACCACGCCAAGAGTCTACACCATAGATTGATTTCCAAACTATATTTATATCTGACAGCCATTTTTGTTGTAAAAATTCTAGATTCAGTGCCTCTAATATATTATTAAGTAATCCAGTATTATAATTAAAAATCGATTTAAATACTAGTCCGATAATAACATATGGTAATATTGAAGGAAGATAAAAGATAGTTCTAAAAAACTTTTGTCCCTTTACACCTTCATATAATAATATTGCCAAGAATAAACCTATAGTTAATTTTATTGCATTAGATATTAAGGTGAACTTTAAAGTGTTAGAGATTCCATATAAGTAGTTTTTATCAGATGTTAGTATTTCAATATAATTCTCTAGCCCTCGAAAACTAATACCATTAGCTCCACTTCTAGAACTCCAATCTGTAAATGAGTACATAACACCCAGTACACTTGGAAGCAGAAAAAAAGCGATGTACAGTAGTAAAGGTAATATTATATACCATTGAGGGTAAATTTTCTTTTTATTCATAATTCCCTCCTTTTATTCCCAATTTGGATCTTTTGCTAATTTAGCAGCTTCTGCTCTATTTACGTCCATGTTTTTTAAAATTGTATCAACGTCTGATTGACCCAGACAATAGGCTATCATATCTGCACCAAAATCCATCCAAAAATCATTTGTATATTTTGTTCCTGTTTGCAAAACTGGTACAGCCATTTGTTCTTCTGTTATTTTTGCCATAAATTCTTCTTCTTCTGGAATCCAACGCTGAATAACTTCATCATCATTTGTAGCGATATTAGTAAATTGTGGTGAATTATCTAAAATACTTTGTAAACTATCTGTTCTTGTAACAAAATTAAAGAATTCTTTTACTAATTCAGGATTTTCAGCCCCTTTATATCCGAACATTGTTGGTCCTGCTGGATTAGTAGGAAATGTTTGATTATCAGCAAGTGGTAAAAGGAATAAACCAAATTCATCATTAGTACCAGACTCCTGTTTAATTTGATCAATGAAACTTGAATTAGATATGACCATTGCTATATTTCTATCAGAGAAGTCATTTACCAAGTTTGTTGAATCTGAACCGATCCAGTCCTCGCCTAAATATCCTAATTCAGATAGTTCTTTAAATTGCTCTAATACTGTAATCATTGTCTCATTATCTTTAAACTTTTCTGTATTATCGTTTAAACCTTCATAAAGCCCAGGTTTATTTTGTTCAAAAAGTCCACCTAGTTGAAAAAATGCTAATTGATGCTGCCAGCCATCAGCTCCAGGCATAAACCACGGGGTAATTCCTTCATTATATATTACTTCGCAAACTTCTTTAAAATCCGCATATGTAGTGGGTATCTCTAGTCCTAATTCTTCAAATAGCGTTTTATTATAAAGCATTACATATTCTGGCGAATTATGCCACAATTGTAAACCGTATAACTTATTATTATACATACAAGACTCTAGTCTTGATTCCGGCATAATCCCCTCCCATTGAGCACCTGTAAAGTCTATACAATATTCTTCAGGGTTTACAATTGTAGTTTCAATAGCAAAAGGGTTTGACTGTATCCAAAAAATATCTGAATTTGTTCCCGTATCTAATTTTGATTGTAAAATATCTGAATATTGTTCCCCAGGGATTGTTTGTAGATCGACAGTAACATCATACTCATCTTCAAAATTAGAAATCACATCATCATATCTTGTATCCATCCATCCCGCAGAAACTATGATACTAAGTTCTTCACCCTCAAAAGGTGAAGAACTATTTGATTCATTTTTTGAAGTACTTTCACAACTTGTAAATATACCTAAGGTTAAAATTAAACACAAAGTTTTTTTAATTTTAAACTGCTTTAACATATAAAACCTCCATGATAACATTTGCTGTTTTACTTTGACATAGAATTACATATAGAGAGGATAAATTATTGCCAGTTAGGATCATTTGCTAGTTTAGCAGCTTCCGCTCTATTTGTATCCATATTTTTAAGAACATCATTTGCTTCTATTTGTCCTAAACAATAGGCTACCATGTCAGCGCCAAAATCCATCCAGAAATCATTTGTATATTTTGTTCCACTTTGTAGCACGGATACAGTCATTTGTTCATCTGTTATATTTTCCATAAAAACTTCTTCTTCTTCAACCCAGTGCTGTTGTACATTTTCATCATTAACAGCAATGTTTGTATATTGAGGTGAATTATCTAAAATGCTTTGCAAACTTTCAGTAGTTGTTACATAATCAAAAAATGCTTTTACTAAATCTGGATTTTTAGCATTTTTGTAACCAAACATTGTTGGTCCTGCTGGATTTGTAGGGAATGTTTGGTTATCAGCAAGCGGTAGTAAAAACAAACCGAATTCGTCACTAGTTCCAGTTTCTGTTTTAATTTGATCAATCAAGCTTGAATTAGCCATTGCCATTGCAATATTTCTTTCACCAAAATCGTTAATCATATTTGTTGAGTCAGATCCAATCCAGTCATTTCCTAGGTAACCTAAATCAGAAAACTCTTTAATTTGGCTTAATGCTGTAAGCATTGTTTGATTATCTGCAAAGGTAGCTTTATTTGTATTTAGACCTTCATATAGCCCAGATTGATTTTGTTCGTACACACCTCCTATTTGGAAAAAAGCCAATTGATGTTGCCAGCCATCTGCACCTGGTATAAACCAAGGAGTAATGCCTTCATTATTTATTTTTTCGCTAATCCTCTTAAATTCTTCAAAAGTAGTTGGAGCTTCCAATCCTAATTCATCGAACAAAGTTTTGTTATATAACATTACATACTCCGGTGAATTATGCCAAAGTTGTAAGCCATATAATTTATCATTATACTTACAAGACGATAGTCTAGATTCTGGTATAAGATTTTCCCATTTTGAACCAGTAAAATCTATACAATACTCTTCAGGATAAACTATAGCTGTTTCTATAGCAAATGGGTTTGATTGTATCCAAAAAATATCCGAGTTTGTTCCTGTATCTAATTTAGATTGTAAAATGTCAGGATATTGTTCAGCTGGTATTGTCTGTAAGTCTACAGTTACATCATAATCATTTTCAAAATTAGAGATAACCTCATCGTACCTATTGTCCATCCATCCGGCAGAAACTATTATACTTAGTTCTTCTCCAGAAAAAAGAGATCCACTTTCTTCCGAATCTGTATTTTCTTGGGAATTGCTTCCGCAACCAGCTAGTAATGCAATGGATAAACCAAAACATAAAATATTTTTAATTCTAAAATTTTTCAACATAATATTCTCCTATTTATTATCTTTCTTATTTGCCTAACATATACAATTATTTTATAAATCCCTCTATATCACTCCAATTTTCATTAGCGTGTTTTATTAATCTATCTGCATCAGATTTTGACATGCCTGGGAAGAATAAAAACATTGCTTTTGAACCGTATCTAGCAACAATCTTATCTACTCTTTCGATCCATTCATCAATAGTTCCTGTGTAAACTTTTATCCATAAGCCCTTACCAGCTTTTACAGCTTGATCATAAATAGGATACCATTCTTCCATTGTTCCATCTGGGCCATGGTCTCCACTAGTCCATTGTAGCGCGTCAATTTCTTCAATCCTCATTAAAGATGGGACATGTTTTATAGCATCCGGTCCATCTAAATGATAAAGTACATTGTCTAATTTTTTAGCTTGTTGTCTTAATTCGTCTTCAATAAATTCTTCAAATTGCGTAGGTGACATTAAAGCTGAAAAATCGCATTGGATTTTACAAGTACGTCCCTTACCCCAGATTTGGAAAACAGTATAACAACATCCTCCGTCATCATCTTTTACTATGTCGTAAAATTTATCGTAATATTTCATATAAATTGATTGAATTTGCTTAAGTCGCTTTTCTATTTCTTCTGGAGTATCGATAATATCAAATATTAAGTCTTGAACTCCTCTCATAGAAGCTAATACATCAATATTCTCCATAATATCAGGTACACCAACTAAAAAATCATCTTGAGCTAATTCTTTTACATCTTCAAATAATTTAACATGCTTTTTAAACCATTTGTTATTTTCATCAAACACTATATCATCTAAACTTTTCCAATCATTTACAAAATGTTCAAACCAAACTGTATCACGATTAAATATGATTTCACATCCAACATAACCAGCCATAGACCCAGGTCCAAAGTCTATGCTTAGATTTGGAAAGCTCTCTGCCATGAATTCGTGAGTTTCTGCATAATATCTAAATCTATCAACTATCCTTTTAGCATCGAGATATTTATCATTAACATCTTGAACTTTTATTTTTTCTTCTCTTGCAGGATCTCTCGAACCCTCTTTTTCTGCTACAACATACATTAATGGGCGACCTTTATTTTCTCGTTTCCAATAGCTTTCCCATTTTTTTTTAGTTTCTTCCCAATTTTCTTTGTACATGCTCATCATAATTTCGTACCCTCCTATAATTTAAATGCTTTTTTCATATCTATAAGTTGGATTTGGTCTACCTGGCTGTAAGCAATCAAATGCCAAGATATTACATTCTGTACCAAAACCAAAATCTAGGCTTAAAATATTTTTTATTTCTTTTTCTAGTTCTAGTTCATGCATTTCAACCCTAGCATTTATAGTCATTATACATTTCTTGCTTTTTTTAATATTTCCTCTAATATATGGATTTTTATCAGTTCCTGTAATATTTCCTAATATATAGTCATCTTCTGATTCCAAAATTAACTTTATATGCCCAATTGGGTTGTTTTTAAATATATTATTTGTATAATTTAAAATTTTATTTATATAAGGTAGCCAATCAAATTCTTCATTGATAGTAGTTAGTTCAACTTTTGCATTGCACCATCCAAGTATAGCTTCACCATCTGCATATTTGTCATAGTCAATATCTAGAATATTTTTACCAATATCACTTGATGTAATGCAACTATTAAACCATTCATCTAAATTTTCACCGTTAGTCCCACTGGTTGTAAATACCTCAGCGTTAAATTTTTCCAGAGTTTTTTTTACTAAACTTTGAATTTCACTTTCATCTAATAGGTCTATTTTGTTAATTAGAATAAAATCCGCTTCCTCTAATTGTTTAACTAAAATATATTGTGCATTTTTATCCATATCATAATCTCTATTATATAAAATATCTGCAAGTCTTTTGGGATCAACGAGTACACTTAAAGGCGCTATGTCGAATCTATCGCTATATAAATCTTTCAAAGGCTGTATTATAGTAGCCGATAAATCCGCACAACTTCCAACAGGTTCAGCAAAAATAAAATCTGGTTTTTTGTCATCGCATAAATATTCAATAGCTTTTATCAAACCATTGAAATTACAACAGAAACAACTTCCAAAAACTTCTGTTGTTTTTCTATCTAGTTCAATTCCAGACTTTATAAAAAAGGCAGTATCAACTAACTCATGTGTTTGGTCATTAGAAATTAATCCTATCTTTTTTCCGTTTTTTGAAAGTTTACTACTAATATTTTCGAGCAAAGTTGTTTTACCAGCTCCTAAAAAGCCTCCTAGGAATATAATTTTACTTTTCATCTTTTTTCCCTCCTAGTTATATACATCCTTTACTTGACATTAATCACTGATTAAAATACATAATCAATTCGCTTATTTATAGCTCATACATATTCATACCTTTGTTTAATGACAAGTTTATATTAGTCTTGTTAATTATAAAATTAACAGATTTATTTTCTTTAGATTTTATATTCAATTTTATAACCCTAAAGTCTTTCCAATACATATCTATTTCTAAATTTCCATAGGCTTTTACACCTTTTAAGTACCCTGTTTTCCATTCTTTGGTAATTGATGGTAACAATTCAATGTATTCGTCTGTAGACTGTATAAGCATTTCTATAATGCCCATTGCAACACCTGTATTACCATCAAGTTCATATACTTCTTTAAAAGAAGGTGCTTCACGTGTAGGTGGGTGTATGACTAAATAATTTGGGTTTAATAGGTTTTTGTACATTTCTTGTATATGCCAATATGCCTTATCACCTTCATTTAATCTTGCCATATAAAGTATTAGCAAAGATCTTGCCCAACCAGTATCCTCCCAGTTTTCATAGTGTACCAAACGTTCTTTTATGCTTTCATAGGAGGCGTTTTTTAATACTTTATTTGTTATTTGTCTATATGGATATAAGCCTAAAAGGTGACTTGTATGCCTATGCTGAGCATCATATTCTTTATACTCCTTATTAAATTCCATTATATTACCTTTTTGACCAATATGATAAATAGGAAATTTGAAAATAATTTTATTAATTTTATCTGTGTATTTACCTTTAATATTTCGTTCATTTGTAAGATATAAATATTGCTGAAATAACTCATATATCATTAATTTTTCATAAGTTGAATCGATTAAAAAGTAATATCTTTTTCCTCTATGTATATAACTATTCTCCGGTGAGATAGACGGGCCAACAGAATATTTTTCTCCATTTATGAAAATATAATCTAAGAAAAATTCTACAGCTTCTTCGATTACTTTAAATGCTCTATTATTTAAAAATTCCATATTTTTAGTGTACTTATAATGCTCTATATAATCAGATGCAAGCCATACTCCAGAGGTAGGACAAGGGGAAATTGTTTTTGACCAGTATGGGTGGGAATATCCCCAGGCATTTGATACTAAATCGGCTGACCATCCAGACATACCGTAATAATCTCTAGCTGTTTTTCTACCTGAAGGAATTAGAATCCTTTCCATCCAATTAAAAATAGGATTATGAGATTCTTGCAAATTTCCACTTTCACTTAGCCAATAATTCATTTGTGTATTTATATCTAAATGCATATCACAGGTCCAGCCAATTTGACAAGCTACATTATCATTCCAAATTCCTTGTAAGCTGGCAGGCAGCATGGAATCTTCCCTCGATGATGACAATAATAAATATCTACCGTATTGAAGCATAAATTCACTTAAATCATCATTACCATTGAAAGAAACTTCTAGTCTTTTCATATAGTTTCCTATATCTTTGATGTGTTCTTCTTTTATTTTTTCGTAATCAAAAAGAGCGGTTTCAAAAACATCCTCATTAATTTTTGAAAGAAGTGTTTCACTTTCAATATCAAAATTTGTATCGGTTACTACACGTAGTACAAATTTCTTGAAATTTGTTATTTTTATGCAGTCATGGGTATAATGAATTTCTCCATCGCAATCAAATACAACTGCTGAGCCTTTAAGTTTTACACCATGTTTATTATCACTATGAATTTTTTCGAGAGCTTGTATTTCAAAAAAATATTGTTCATCTTCTTTGTATGTTTTGTTTTTAGTAAACAAATTTTCAAAATAAATTTCACAACTTCTTTGTGAACCACAATTAAAATAGTAGTATAAACTGTGGTCAGCATGATTTATAAAGAATTCAACTTCAACTTTTATATTATCAACAACGCTGTTTACTTCACCAATAGCGTTAAAAATATTTAACTTTCTGCTGTAAAATTTATATTTTAGGTTACTATATTTTGTAGTAAAGTCAATTTTTAAATTTCCAACGGGTAAATGAGTTCCATAATTCCCTCTTATTCCAATAAAGTCATCTGCTACTTCAACTGCTTTATCGTAATTTTTTAAAATCATATTTTCACGCATACTTTGAAAAGCTTTTGGAGCATTTTCGCGTTTCAAATGTTGTTTCTCACCAGAAAAGAAAGTATTATGAGATAGTTCAATAGTTTCGTTTTCGATTCCTCCATAAACTGCTGCTCCTAAATGACCGTCTCCCATTAAAAAGGAGTCTGACCAAGATGTTGCAGGAGTTGTAAATTCTAGAAAATATTCATTTTTATCTTTATGAATTTCAGCGCCTACTTTTCCTTTATACACATAGTACCTCCAATTCTTCAAAATTGTATTGTACTTTAGTGCTTTTCAGGTTACTACCTACAAAATTAATATTAAAATTAATATTCGTTGGCATACTGTTATAAGTGTTTTGGCAATTACTTATTTTTAATTTATTTTCTTTATCTGCCCAGTTTAAATTAATAAATACATATTCACCGCTTTCATATTTATAATTATCACCTTCATCTAGATAAAGATTGAAATCACCATCACAACCTGTATAAATTGTTATATCAAAATCCTTATTATCTATTTCATTGGTTGATTGTACTTCTTTATATGTAGGAATTATACTACCGTATTTTACATAAATAGGTATAATATTAATGGGTGCACTTGATATTATCTCTTTTCCGCCAGTATGTAGTTCATCAGTCCAAAAATCATACCAATTGTTTTCACTAGGTAGATAAGTAACTCTATCTTTTCTTGACGCTATAATTTTTTTGCTATTAGCATTATAGTACATGGCTTCAAATATTGGGCAAACCATAATATTTCTACCAAACATATATTGATCTTTTATATTATAAACATTTTCGTCGTGGCAAAAATCAAAGGCAAGTAACCTCATTATTGTGGTGTTTTTAAAATGCACTTGGCCAGCTAACGAATATATGTAAGGTATTAATTTATATCTTAGTTTAGTAAATTGTTCAATTACATCATAAAACATGTCGCCTTTTTCACCAAAGCGCCAGATTTCTCTTTCGGTATCCGTTCCATGAGATCTAAAAATTGGTAAAAATGTTCCGAACTGATACCATCTTGTATAAAGTTCTCTATATCCTAAATCTTTGTTACCAGCATCGTAATCACCATTCCAAAACCAAGGTTTCCCTTGTTTAGTAAAGAAAGCTCCTATATCTAAAGTCCAATAGGGAATACCACTGGCACTCATATTTAAACCAGCAACGATTTGCTTTCGTAGCGTATCCCATGTTGCGCTAATATCACCAGACCAAAGTATAGTTCCATACTTTTGTTGCCCAATGTATCCGCTTCTAGTTAGGTTTACAATTCTTTTTCCGTCATTGAGTTTTCTTTGTTCTTCATATATACCTTTAGCATGATAAAGAGCATATGCGTTAGAAACTTCCTGATCTACATAAATACTAGCACTATCTCTAAATTTGATATAGTTTTGATCTGGTTCAGGTTTAATTTTTTCATTCCATTCCGGGGTAAATGGTTCACTAGAGTCACACCACCACGCATCAATTCCGTATTGATACAATCCCTTAAAAGTTTGTTCCCAGTACAATTTGCGTCCAGCTTCATTGTATGCATCATAAATCTCGGAGTTAGGCAACATTAGTTCTTGCTTTTTCATTTCTTCATAATTATCACAGCCCCTTCGCATATTAGGCCATATCGAAATCATTAGCTTTGAATCTAGTTCATGCAATTTATCTATCATATCTCTTGGATTGTTAAATCTAGTTTTATCAAAAGTTTTTTGTCCCCAAAATTCGCCTTCCCAAGAATGCCAATCTAGTACAATACAGTCTATTGGAACTTTTCTTTTTCTGTATTCTTTTATTGTATTTATTAGCTCATCTGCTGATTTATATCTTTCCAAAGACTGAATAAATCCAAAAGACCATAATGGTAACATAGGGGTTTTTCCTGTTAATTCTCTATAACTTCCAATGATTTCATCAAAGTTGCCTGCCATAAAATAGTAATCAAGTTGTTGGCTTGCCTCGCCATAAATATAGGAACCATATTCGTTGTCATTAAAAATCAAAGGTGAATAGTTATCAAATAAAAGTCCGTATCCGTTGGTAGATATAAACATAGGGATAGAAATTTTTAAGTTTGATTGGTGTAAATAAACTCTAGTGCCTCTTATGTTTAGTTTACCTTCCTCTTGTTGACCAGAACCATATATAGCTTCGTCTGTAAATTCAAAATTAACTCTGCTGTGGTAGGAAATTTTATCGAAAACTCTTTGGCTATCTACTAAAACTTCTTTTATGCCATCAGGAGTTTCTATTCTTCTAACTTCATTATTTTCATCAACTATTGTTTTACTTAATTCAAACGGTATTAACTCCTTACTGTTGTTAGCTCTTTCTTTTAATAAACATTTGTTGTTTTTATCGTAATACGATAATGCTCCTGTGGTTTTTAAAACTTTTAAAAATAACTCATCTGTTTTTAAAATGATATACTCTGAATTTTCTTCATAGGACCAGTTAAACAATTGATTATTGTCTATAAATGCTATACCTTTTCTATACTCTATTTTTTCTTTTAAAGTATATGCAATACGAATAACTGAAGGGGTACAAACCTCTAACATAATTTGTCCATTTTCTGTTGTTAATAGTAGATGATTATTAAATTTTGTAACATTTAAAACCTTTGTTGTAACAGCCTTCTCAGCAACTAGCACATCGCACCTCCATAGAATTATTGACTTATGATTTATATGTGTTAATATAAATTCTAGCATTATAGATTCAAATAAAATATATAACATTTGAACATCAATATATCTAATATGAACATGAGGTAAAATTATGATTGACTTTAATCAACCAATAAATTATGAGCATACAAATTTTTATCATAAGGATTTCCCTTTTGCAACATTTAAACTTTATAATATTGTCACTTTGCCACACTGGCACAACCATATGGAATTAGTTTACGCAAAAAAAGGTTCTGTTGATGTCTATATCAACGGAACCTTATATCATTGTAACGAAAAAAGTCTTTTAATTATACCTTGCAATAGTCTTCATAGTATTATACCGGAGTATAAAAGTACTTATGTAGCTATAGTAATAGGTGATAATTTGCTTCAAGAATTAAAGAAAGACTCACATTTATCAAAAATTTTAAATATTTATAATAAAATAAACAACCCCAGCCTGTTTTATTTTTCAAAAGATAATAATATATATCATGAAATTATTGAACCTATTAAAAAAACTATGAAAGAAAATGATAATAGAAACACCCATTATAAAATATTTATAAAGATATATTTATGCGATTTTTTCACAGTACTGTATAGGTACATGCCTGAAGTTTTTTCTAATACAGAAATCTTTCAAACCATACAAACTAAGTATATCAAAACTTCTATAGAATACTTAGTAGAAAATTATTGCGATAAAATAACTTTAGACAGTATGTGTCAAATAGTGAATTTAAGTAAACAACATTTTTCAAGATTATTCAAAAGCTATACTGGTAAAACTTTTATTGAATATCTAACGCTATTTCGCCTTGAGCAAGCGGAAAAATTGTTATTACAAACCAACATTCCAGTAACACAAATACCTGAGCTAACAGGCTTTTGTAACGCTAATTACTTTTCTAGAGTGTATAAAAAGAATTATAACCAAACACCATCAAAAACAAGAAAAAATAGAAATAATAAACAGATTAATACATAGATTCAATCGCTTACCCTGCCTTGTCATATTTCCTCAAGATAGGGTATTGTCATATATTATTTAATATTAACAGCGATTTCTCCATTTGTTAGTATTATTTCTTTATCACTGTGTGTATAGGAATTATTTTCTAGTAGTTCTATAACCATTTCATCAGCGATTTCAATATTATATTTTTCTAGTGAATCTTTCCAAATATTAAACTTACAATTGTTTTTCCAGTTACTGCAATAGTAAGCTTTTGAATTCTTGTGAATTAATCCTGCTTTACATTTTGGGCAATTTCCATAGCTTTTTATTTTTTTATTAAATTCTTTTTTAGGAAAGCTAACATCTTCTTTTTTATTTGAACTTTGAATGATGAAGCTTACAAATCTACTTATACTGGCCATAAATTTTTCAGGGTCAAGCTCACCTTTGCTTATTTTACTCAGCCCCTTTTCCCATCTACCTGTTGTTTCTGGCGAAGTTAATTCATTAGGAAGTACTTTAATTAGGTTAATTCCCTTTTCTGTGGCTATTAAATTTTTTTTGTTCCTTTTAATATATCCAACTTGAATTAAACGCTCAATAATAGCCGCTCTTGTAGCGGGTGTACCTATGCCATTTTCTTTAAGCTGTTCTTTTAGTACTTCATCTTCTATAAATCTACCTGCATTTTCCATGGAGGAAAGTAATTGGGCTTCAGTATACGGCTTAGGAGGCGTTGTTTTTTTACTAAGCAACTCTAATTTTTTTATTTTTTTTTCCTCGCCTACTTTGACTTCTGGTAAAATATCATCTTCTTTTGTTTTCTCTTGTAATATTTCCATCCAACCTAGTTGAACTATAGTATTGCCTTTTGTTATAAATTCATTATTTTCTACTGAGGTTATTATAGAGGTTATGTTATATATATAATTTGGATAGAAACAGGCTAGAAATCTTTTGACTATAAGAAGGAAAACATTTTTTTCATCTTCTGGCAGACTTTCAGGCGTAAATTTTTTTATTGTTGGTATAATAGCGTGGTGATCATTTATTTTTTCATTATTTACTATTCGTTTTGTAATAGGTATTTTTTTTAAGTTTTTAATATAAGTAACATAGTCAGGAAAAATGGGAGAGAGTACGTTAATTACACTGTTTATCGTGTCTAGCATATCATCGCTTAAATACTTACTGTCTGTACGTGGATAGGTAATATATTTTCTTTTCTCGTACAAACTTTGTGCTACCTCCAAAGTTTTCTTTGCTGAGTATCCGAATCGTTTATTGCATTCTCGTTGTAATTCTGTTAAGTCGTACAGCTGAGGGTGTACAATGGATTTTTTTTCAACATCTATATTATTAACTATGCCGGTTTTATTTTCACAGGCTTTGATTATTTCTTCCGCTTCTTTCTTTGTACTTATTTTACTTACATTCTCCTTTGTATATTTACCGAGATATTCGTTAAAATCTGCCATAATTTCAAAATAATCTTCTGATTTAAAATTTTTTATTTCTTCATCTCGGTTTACTATTATAGCAAGAGTTGGTGTTTGTACTCTGCCTATACTGAGTAAGGAGTCATATGTAAGTGTGTATGCTCGTGTTGCGTTAATTCCGACTAACCAATCCGCTTCTGAACGACATTTTGCTGATTGATACAGGTTATCATAGGCATTTCCAGACTTTAAATTTTTAAAACCATCCTTAATTGCTTGATCTGTCATACTAGATATCCAAAGTCTTTCAAATTTTTTTATGCAATTTGATAAACAGTAGATATATCTGAATATTAACTCACCTTCTCGACCACTATCTGTTGCACAAATAATACTTGTGACTTTTGGGCTGTTTAGGAGTTTTTTTAATAAATTGAATTGCTTTTTTGTATTTGGAATTGCTTTTAGTCCTATTTCTACAGGTAATATAGGCAAATTTTTTTTTGTCCATTTTTTTAAGCTTTTATCATAGTCATCAGGCTCTTTCAGTGTGACCAAATGACCAATTGCCCATGATATTATATATTCATCATTATAAAGATATCCATCGCCCTTTTTATTAACTTTTAGTACTTTAGCTATATCACGTGCAACGGATGGTTTTTCAGCAATAACTAGAATGCTCATTTTTTCACCTCTACCTTATAATATAAAATCGTATTCGTCCCATTGAGCTTTCATAATATCTTCTAATTTATTGTTTGTTTTGTCAAGAAGCGTAAATTCAATAGTGAAGTTATTATACTTTTCTCCTTCAATTATCGCCGTACCAGTTATTTGATAAAGGTTATCATTTAAAATATTCAAATATTCTCCTTCAAAATAAATATCTTCTACATCTACTTTATGTATGTCTTCTTTTTTGTGTTCATCATTAAATTTAATTTGCATAATAACATTCCCTTTCATATATACTTTTTTTAAATTATATAATATTTAAACGCATCTTACAATTTTTACTTAATCGGTAAGAATTAGACCCTCTCCTCAATGCTGGCATCCGGCCGTTTACTACGTAAATTGACTAATAACGTGGTGATTTTATAGAATGTTAAGGGATTGGATTAAAGTCAATGACCCATCTGCTAGGGGCTGGTTGTTTGCCTGAGCAGAAAAGCAAGGCATTATGACCAAGGGTTGAGGCAAAGCACCAAGGTTTTTTCTTTTCAAAATGCTCCCTTTTTTAATTACCTATAGCTTTTTTACCAACGGATATATTCTCATTATCTAAGTCAACTATTACTTCATCATTTACCTTTAGTCCGCTTTCTACAATCACTTTGCCATCTAACAACGTTCCTGTTTCAATATTACATTCTGATATTTTTCCGTCTTTTATTATTAAAACTTTTTTTATATTTTCTTTTTCATAAACAGCTGAGCTTGGTATAATTATTTTATCTTTTTCTTCTGAAATTATAAATTCAACATCTACACCATAACCTGGTTTTAATGCTTCGTTATCTTCATAAGAAATTTTTACGTTAACTTTGTTTTCGTTAATTCCAAGACTAGATACTTCCTTTGTGGCAATATTACTCACTTCTATAATTTCCCCTGTAAATTCTCTTTCGCCATCACGTGTGTTAAATATTATGTTTACATTATTACCAACTGACATATATTCAATGTCGCGTGTATTTACTGATGTATTTATTACATTTCCACCTTTGTTCCAAATAGAAAAAGCAGATTGATTTATATTTCCAATATTACTATTGTCTAAATGAACGTCGCTTACCGTTCCTGTTATAGGTGAAATGATATTTAAATTATTTATGTTGTCTTTTAATTTTGATATCTCAACATTACTCTGTTCAATAAGGGCATTATAATAATTGACACTTTCGCCAGTAGTATCTTTCTTTAAAGCGACATCGATTCCATCTATTTGTGCTATTATAGAGGACTTGCTACCGTTAAAATATTCAAGTTTGTTAGTTTCTACATTTTCCTCTAAATTTTCAAGTTGTAAAATACTTTCTTTATAAGTAGATTCAAGAGAGTCAACTGCAAGGTTATATTCGTTATATTCATCTTTAGAAATTATTCCCTCTGTATAAAGAACTTCATTATTTTTCAGATCAGTCTTGGCATTTTCTAAATTCTTGGAATTTTGTTCAATAATTAATTCTTGGGTCTTTATTAAATTTTCTGTACTAAGAGTACCTTCGTTTTTTTGTGCATCTAGGGCTGTGAGTTGGGCTTGTAAAGCATCTTTTTGCGTTTTTAAATTGTCCTTTTTAACACTATTTTCTATAAAAATATTTTCTTTTTGAGAATCTAGACTTTTTATATTGCTCTCTAATATATTTATTTGATATTGAATATCATCATTTTTTAAAGTTGCTAGTATATCGCCTTCATTTATTTGGTCATTTTCTTTAACATATACCTTTTCTACTTCACCATTGGCTAATGGGTAAACTTCTGTAACATTATAATCCACATACCCAGATTCTTTAAATGTTATCTTACCATCACCATAGGATGCGATTACTGTATTAACTTCTATTGGTTTGTTTGCAGTATAAAGAATTGATACTATAATTAATGTCAATATTGTAGTGCTTATAATTACTTTAAATTTATTTTTCATTATTCCTTCTCCTTTAATACTTCAACTAATTTTAGTTTTTTTACAGCTTTCCCAGACATGTGATTTGAAAATAATACAGAAAAAATACAACCCACAACAGCGATTACATAAGAGTTTGAACTATAGGTATCTGGAAATTGAAAAGTACCAAACTTCATATGTGCGGCCATAGCTGTTAGCATTACATTACTTAAAGGAATACCGCATAAAATTCCAAAAAAACAAAGAAGCCAATATTCAAAATTCATAATTTTTTTAACTCTTTTAACAGAAAATCCCAACACACGTAATGTGGCATATTCTCTACTTCTTTCAGATAGAGATATTATAGAAGAGTTATAAATAATTATAAATGATATGAGAACCCCTATTACTATAATTATATCTATCATAAAAGCTGAGTTGACCATTAATGTTTCTATAGATTTTTTTTCACTATCCTTACTGTATATATCATTAATGTTTTTGCCATTTAATATTTCTTTTCGTATCTTTTGCATATCTGATGTAGTAAAGACCAAACAGTTTATTTTATTATTTAGATTAAATATATCATTTAAATAATTAAAATTAACATATGAACCTATTCCGGATTGATTAATTATGCTAGAAACTACTATTGGAACTTTATCTTTTAAGTAAGGGCTTTCTAACAATATCTCATCCCCTACTTCTGCACTTATCTTATTAGCAACATATTTATTTAAAACTATACCTGCTTCAGGTATTTTAATTAATTTCTCTTTTTTTTCATCATAAGATCTATATAATTTAGATTTCTCTTTAATACCTATTAAATTAACACTTTCATTTATGTAACCATTATATAAAACAACATCTTCTAATAAAACACCTTCTGCTTCAATTACATCATTATATTGTAATAGATCCCCTACACCATCATTATAGTTTACATAATTTTCTAGAGCTATTTTCCCATCATATTTATACACGTTATCATATATAGATAAAAATTGATTGCTCATTAAATCTTTCATTACACCTACGATACATAATATACTAAACGAGAATGCTATTCCTAAAATAACAAAACTTGAGCGAACTCTATTTCTAAACATATTTCTTATGCCCATGAATGATTCTTCAGTTACTATATATTTTAAAAAAATTAATTTTTCAGCGATATTATTTTTTACTACTTTAGGTGCCTCAGATCGCATAGCTTCTGATGGAGATAGTTTAATAATTTTATTTACACCTAAATAAGCACCTGATATACCGCCTAATATTATAAATAAAAAGCCTTGAATGAAGTACTTATTGATTATTTTTGATGAAGTAAGTGGCATTTTAAAGTATATTAAATAAAATTCAAGCAAAGGTATAACACTAACTAAACTCAGCACTATTCCTAGCACGCCAGCTATGAGACTGGTAATTGCCCCGTTAAAAATATAATGTATAATTATTTGCCTTTTACTATAGCCGAATGCCTTTAAAGTCCCTATTTGCCCTCTGTCCTGTTCAATAATACGTTTAAGTGTTAAATATAAAATAAAAGATGAAATTGATATAAAGATAATTCCCATGGATTTACCCATTGAAACACCATTTTTTATTTCTTCGTTTACAAATGTATAACTTGTTAAGTCCTCTCTAGGATGCATATAAATAAATCCATATTTTTTTAAAACATTCTTAACTTCATCTTTTACATCATCGTATGTATATCCATCTTTTAAACTAAAAGAAATATCGTTATAACAATTTACCATATCAAATATATTTCCCATATATTCTTCGCTTGCATATGCGAAATTATAATTTGCATTATTATTAAATAATGAAGTAGAGTCTTTTACAAGATAAATATATTCCGGAGAGTAAACCCCTCCCTTGATTGTAAAACTCTCTTTTTTTTGGTTTGTGATAAAATCAATATTTGTATTTTCTTTGTAATTATGTACAGTTAAAAAATCTTCTGCTAATAAAATATCCTTATATTCGGAAATATCATTAGATGTATAAATATAATTATTTAATATTTTAGTTTCCTTCTTTAAGGGGGTAGATATTAACTTTAAAACTTTAATATTGTCTAAATCATCATCATATATACGGACTTCCTGTACAATTCTTCCGTTAACTGTTTCTATACCGTCAATTGATTTTAATTCTTCTAGTGCACTTTTAGGTGCTTTAACAATTTTAACAAAGGCATCTCCTAAATTATTGTTTTTATAATAATCTTTTGCATTAATTTCTAAAATCGATAATGTTGTAACCATACACATATACATAAATGCACCTAAAATCATTAGTGCTATACATGATAAATAGGCTTTTTTATTTCTAAACATACTACGTGTTGCTTTTTTTAATAAAATCACCAAATTACCTCCTCAGGGTTTTTAGGATTTTGATTACTTTCAATTTTATGGATCTTTCCATCTTTAACATAAATTACACGATCTGCCATTTCACCAATAGATTTATTGTGGGTTATTATTGCTATAGTTTTTTTGTATTGTACATTAAACTTTTTTAACAATTTTAATGCATTTACACCAGTTGATAAATCTAACGCTCCAGTTGGCTCATCACAAAGTAAAATATCAGGATTCTTTGCTATAGCTCTTCCTATGGCAACACGTTGCTGTTGTCCACCACTCATTTGTGATGGGAAATGATTAGCTCTATCTTCTAATTCTATTTCACTAAGAATTTCATCAACATTTAATGGATTATTAGATAACCTAGATGCTAATAAAATATTTTCTTTAGCCGTTAAATTAGGGACTAAATTGTAAAATTGAAACACAAATCCTATAGCATCCCTTCTATAGTTTGTTAATTTTCTTTCATTGTAATTTACAATACTTTCACCCCTATAAATAACATCACCGTTTGTTGGTTTATCTATTCCACCTAAAATATTTAATATAGTGCTTTTACCCGAACCCGAAGGTCCTAGTATTACTACTAGTTCATTCTCATATAAATCTAGTGTGGCACCTTGTAATGCCATTACCTTTACTTCACCCATAATATACTCTTTAGTTATATTTTTTGCTTCAATAATTTTTTTCATACGCACTCCTGATAGTTAAATCCAACCACCGTCGGCTCTAATAACTTGTCCGGTTATATAACTGCTATCATTACTACTTAAGAATTTACATAGTTTAGCTATTTCATTTACATTACCCATTCTTCCCATAGGGATTTCATAGATTAAATTTTTTAAATCATCAGGATTTATTTTTTTGTTCATATCAGTATCAATTAATCCACAAGATATAGCATTTACACGGATTTTGGAAGGTGCTACTTCCTTTGCTAAGGCTCTTGTAAATCCATTTAGTCCTGCTTTCGCAGTGCTATATGCAACCTCCATTGATGCACCAATTTCACCCCAAACAGAAGAAATATTAATAATATTACCATGCTTATTGGAGATCATACTTGGTAAAAGTAACCTTGTTAGATACATAGGAGCGTATAAATTTATATCAATAACTGCTTTAATATCTTCATATGAAGTTGTATTATATAAGTCAAGGGAGGATATACCTGCATTATTAATTAGCACATCTATATGTATACCTTCAACAAGTTCATTCAGAGATGTATAGTTTTGCATATCACATTTTATTATATTTATGTTTTTTCTATTAGCTATTTCGTCAAGGGATGCAAAGTTTTTGTTACAAAACAAAAATAAATTTTCGTTACTAAACTCATTTGCTATCGCTCTACCTATACCACGAGATGCCCCAGTAATAAGAACGTTCATTACTTATATCTCCTTATGTCATATCTTCCGATGTTTTTAAAAAAACTTGTTTTTCTAATTACCATTTTCAAAGCACTTTCCATATCATTTTTATTTGAATACTCTAAGTCAACATAAAAAACATATTCACCTATATTGCCCTTTTTAGGTCTGCTGAATATCCTAGTCATATTTATATCCCACAAAGAGAATATATCGAGTATTCTATATAATTCACCCGATTTATTTTTAGTAGTAAAACAAATCGTTTGAGTTGTTATGGTACATGCTTTTTCTTTTTTACTAATTTTAACGAAATTCGTTAAATTTTCTTTTTCATCTTCTATATCTTTATGTAATATATTTAAGTTGTAAACACTTGCTGAAGAAATTGGTGAAATGGCGGCTATGTTAGCATCGCTTGTAGATATGAATCTGGCAGCTTCAGCTGTACTTGTAGTTTCGATTAATTCTGCATTAGGATAATTTTTAAATAAAAATTTTGAACATTGTGCAAGTGCCTGTCCATGAGAGTATATTTTTTCTATTTTTAATGAGTTATTTTTAACCAAAAGATTGTGATGTATAGGCAATATTAAGTAACTTTCGATGAATATATTATCAATATATATTAAACTGTCAACAGTTGCATTAACACTACCTTCTGTTGTATTTTCTATAGGAAGCACTGCTGAACTGATTTTATCATCAATTAAAGCGTTAACTACACTTGGTATTGTTTTATAATAATATGTAAGTTCATTACAAAGTGTTCCATAATATTCCGCTGCTATTTGTGAAAAGGTTCCTTGTGGTCCTAAGTATCCTATCATTAACTCTCCTTTATATATAAATTGCTTGTAGAAAAAATGTTATTTTTTGTTATTTTATCATTTTTAAATCATATAATCAATAGGCAAAAACAAAATTTATTGTCAATAGAAAATTGAAGATTATTTATCGGTAAAAATTAGACTCAACCTCAATGCTGGTATGGGTGGCGGGACTGTCTAATTCGCCGTTCAGTGTGAGTATAAGCCTCCACTGACGGATAGGTCTATTGACTTATACATGGGTTTAAACACCGTCTCTCGCCATAATAAAAAATGCCGATATTGTCATATTAAACAATATAAGCATTTTAGTCTTGGTCCATATTTTGCCATTAAATTTTCAAATTAAATCTAATGGCGAAACATAAACATCCAGAGGAAATAATTCATCCTCTAATAAATATTTACCAAGGGGTGAAAATAAAATTTCTACTCCTTGATTTCGTGGTAAAGTTATAATTGCGTTTTCAGTTGTTTCTTCAACTGTTACATCATAATCGTCAATATTAATTTTATATTTAACACCATCAAATTCAATTACATTACTATATTTAATTTTTTTATATATTAAATTTGCTTTTATATTGAATTTTAAGAAGTAGGGAAAGTTTAAAATATTAATATTTGCGTTTTCCTCTATGGTGTAGTTTTCTTTTAAATCTAGGAAATATTTAATCTTGTTTTTATCTAGCGAACTTAATATTAAATTTGATTCGTCAATATCTTGCAAATTCATATGTTCAATTAGAACAGACGGCATATATTTCATATTATTTAATATAAGCTCAACTATTTTATTGTTGTTAAATACTATATAGCCAATAAAATTCTCTTCACAATATATGCCGTACAGTTTATTACCCCAAGTTTTACAGGTTTTTTCAAAGGAATTATTACGTTGTATGTACATTTTCTCATTACGGTACAAGTTTAAAATTTCATTGTTAAATCCCTCAATAAATTTCAAATCATATTTTTCTTTTAAATTACCGTGTTTTAAGCTATCTTTAGTAAATGTAAAATTAAATTGTGTACCACCTTTTTCGTATCCATAATACTGATATCTATGACGATTACCAAATAAAAAACTTACATGGCAATCCATATTACACAGAGCAAAGTCCATTAATTTTTTCATGATGCCCTTTCCTCGTTGGCTAGGGTGAACTGATACGCTACCTACCCCATTGCACTCTAAGTAGTCATCTCCCATTTTTATTGTAAATGGGTATACACAAATCACTCCACGTATTTTCCCGTCCTCTTTGGCTAAATAATGATACATTGATGTATTATTTGTATATAATTTAGGTAGTAGAGTTTTAAAATCGTGTGGCCCTGAATTTTTACTAAAAATTAAATCAATAAAATCTATTATATCTTCATTATCTTCTTTACTTCCAATTACATATTCCATATCCACCTCGATTTTTTTATATAACTCATATTTAAGTTATTAGGAACTTAAATTCACCTTACTTCTCCGCCATGACTAATATCGCCATCAATAGTAGCTAATTTTAATTTTTTTCCTTCGCTCCCACATAAAAGCATTCCTTCAGACAATACACCTCTAATTTTAGTAGGTTTTAAATTTGAAACCACTATAACTATTTTATCAATCATTTCCTCTGGTGTGTAATATTCAGCAATGCCTGATACTATTTGATGCATTTTATTACCGACTTCTACTTGTGAAACTAAAAGCTTATCTGATTTATCTACTTTTTCGCATGATTTTATTTTGCCTACCTTTAAGTCAACTTTAGAGAAATCATCAATTGAAATGAGCTTAGTTTTTTCTTCTTGCTTAGCTGCTTTTTTATTGGAATCACTGATTTTTTCAAGTTCTTCTAATTCTTTTTTTAAATCTAATCTTGGAAAAATAATGTTACTTTCTTCTACACTCATATTTTTGGCCAATATATTTCTGTTGTTTAATAAATTCCAGGTACACATACCATGGAAATTCATTTGTTTTTCGATTTCTTTTGATGTTCTAGGCATAAAAGGCTTTATTAAAATACTAGTAACACGAATAGTTTCACACAGTACATACATTATATTTGCCACATTTGCATGATTACTTTCATCTTTTATTAAAAACCAAGGTTCTGTTAGATCTATATATTTATTTGTTTTGCTTATTAAATTCCATATTTGTGAAAGAGCATCATTAAATTGCATGTTATCCATGTACTCCTCTACTTTAGAAATAGTATCTTCTATTTCTTTGAAGTGTTCATTATCCTGGGGCATTTCCTTGTGTACCTCTGGTAGAGTTCCGTTAAAATACTTATTTATCATGCCTATAGTTCTTGAAACAAGATTACCCAGGTCGTTAGATAAATCGGCGTTTATTCTTTGTAATAGGCTTTCATTTGTATAGTTTCCGTCATTACCAAAAGTTATTTCTCTCATTAAATAGTAGCGAATAGCATCTACTCCGTACCTATTGCATAATACTTCTGGATCAACAACATTACCTTTTGACTTAGACATTTTACCACCATCAATTACTAACCAACCATGGCCGAAAACTTTTTTTGGTAAAGGTTCTTTAAGTGCCATTAAAATAGCTGGCCAAATTATAGTATGAAAACGTATAATATCTTTGCCAACAACCTGTACATCTGCTGGCCAATATTTTTTATATTGACTATCATCATTAGATAAATACCCCAATGCTGATATATAATTAGTTAATGCATCTATCCAAACATATACTACATGACCTTCGTCAAAATCAACAGGTATCCCCCATTTAAATGTAGTTCTGGATACGCATAAATCCTCTAATCCTGATTTTAAAAAGTTATTCAGCATTTCGTTTTTTCTAGAAGTAGGTTGAATAAACTCAGGGTTTTCTTCTATATGTTTAATAAGTCTATCTTGATATTTAGATAATTTAAAAAAATAGGCTTCTTCTTTCGCTTCCTCAATATCTCTTCCACAATCAGGACATTTACCTTCAACTAATTGTCTATCAGTAAAAAATGTTTCGCAAGGTACACAATACTTACCCTCGTAAGAACCTTTATAAATATCACCTGCTTCATATAACTTTTTAAATATTTTTTGTACTGTGGCTTTATGATTACTGTCTGTAGTACGTATAAAATCATCATATTCTATATCCATCACATTCCATAAATTTTTAATCCACTTTACTATGCCATCTACATATTCCTTTGGTGTTGTATTATTCTCCTGAGCTATTCGTTCTATTTTTTGGCCGTGTTCATCAGTGCCTGTTAAAAACTTAACATCGTATCCTCTTAAACGTTTGTATCTAGCCATTACATCTGTAACAACAGTAGTATATGCATTACCAATATGTAGTTTATTACTTGGGTAATATATTGGTGTTGTTATATAAAACTTGTTCATTTTCTTCTCCTATTTAATATAAAAAATCCTCGTCCTAAGTAAAGGACGAGGATAAACCACTTGGTACCACCTTATTTCACTACAAAGCAACCTTTTTACCCTTTATGGCATTAATATTAGCATAAAAAGTATATTAATAAAATCGCTTTATAACGGAAGCTCCGATATATCCTAACTTACTAGCTTAGATATATAACTCAAAGGCCATTTTCAATAAACCATGTATGTTTTTTTTCACCAAACAAAAACTCTCTAGGAAACATAATTTATTTACTCTTCTTATCAAAGTTTTTACGATATAACATCAATAGTTATCATGTTTGTAGTTCCTTGCTTACCCATTGGGAAGCCAGTAACTAAAACTGCACTATCTCCTTTTTTAGCAATTAGCTTTTCTTTTGCCACAGTAGCAGCAATACTAAAGGTTACTTCAGCGGCATCATCAAAAGTTTCAACTAGTACAGGTTTACAGCCCCATACTAAATTTAACTTTCTTGCTATGTTTTCTTTATCTGTACATACAACAATAGGGCAACTTGGTTTAAATCTTGAAACCATACGTGCAGTATAACCTGTTGAAGTTATAGGTATAATACATGCTGCATCTAAATCATTTGCCATTAAACAAGCAGAAAAACTAATGTTATCTACTATTGTGTTACGTATATTATCTTTATGACCCAATAAATTTTTGTTGTAGTTTAAAGACTTTTCTGTAGCTACAGCAATCCTACTCATCATTTCAACAGCTTCCACAGGATATTTACCTTTTGCTGTTTCGCCAGATAGCATTATACAGTCTGTACCATCATATATAGCATTTGCCACGTCAGATGCCTCTGCTCTTGTAGGACGTGGATTATTTGTCATTGTTTCTAACATTTGTGTTGCTGTTACAACTAGTTTACCTGCTTTATTGGCTTTTTGAATCATTGTTTTTTGTATAAATGGAACTTCCTCAGGTGGTATTTCTACGCCTAAATCGCCTCTCGCTACCATTATGCCTTCTGTTACTTCTAAAATCTCATCTAGGTTATTTACTCCACTTCTACTTTCAATTTTAGAAATAATATCAATATGTGAACCGCCATTTTCGTTAAGTACTTTTCTTATTTCCTTTACATCGTTAGCGCTTCTTACAAATGATGCGGCAACATAATCAATTCCATTTTTTATACCAAAAATAATATCACTTTTATCTTTTTCAGTTAATGAAGGCAAATTAATATAAACATCTGGTAGATTTACACCTTTATTATTACTTAATTCACCATTATTCATTACTTCACATATAACTTTATTACCATTAATTTTTTTAACTACTAACTCAACTAAACCATCATCAAGAAGAACTGTTGAACCAACATTTAAATCCTCGGTAATTTTGTTATAACTTACACTTACAATAGTTTCGTCGCCTTCTACATCTTCTGTAGTTAGTGTGAAAGTACTTCCTTTTACAAGATTAACAGGACCGTTTTTGAATTTTCTAAGTCGTATTTCAGGACCTTTAGTATCTAAAACTATAGGTACGTACTCTCCCATTTCTTCTCTGGCTTGTTTTAGCTTATCGAATCTCCCTTTATGTTCTTCATAATCACCGTGGGAAAAGTTCATTCTAGCAGCATTTAAACCAGCATCTATTAATTTTTTAATAGTTTCCACATCATTTGTAGCTGGGCCTAAGGTACAAATAATCTTAGTCTTTTTCATAGTTTCCTCCTAAGTTTAACTTAAATTCTCGTATAATCTAATACATTAATAGCCAAATAATAAATTGGCTATCTAACCTTTTTAATTAAATTACTATATTTCTTTCACTCTTATACTAACATATTTTTTGATAATTTAAATACATTTTTTACCTTAAATAAAATTTATGGCATATTTACTATTAAATATAAAAACAAGTCATTTTTTTTACAAAAAAACACATGTAAAAATATCATTGTTAAAAATTACACAGATAAAGTTTTAGCTATTTTATAGTAATAATTTGACCATTTACCATCATCATTTGTCGCAATAGCTTCATTGATATCTACAGTTCCGTATTTTCCGTCTTTATATACAACTACTCTACTTTCTTCTCCTCTTAATAACGCCTGAACTGCCTCATAACCCATACATGATGCATGAAGCTTATCTAAGGCAGATGGCATGCCACCTCTTTGTATATGCCCTAATATTGTAGCTCTTGTTTCAATTCCTGTAACTTTTTCTACTTCTGTTGCTATTTCCGTTGTTCCACCTACACCTTCTGCTATAACAATAATATTATGCCTTTTGCCTTTGCTTCTATTTTTTATAACAAGTCGAATAATATCTTCTTTGGTACAATATTCATTTTCTGGGATCAATACCTCTTCTGCACCAGATACTATTCCGCACCATAGAGCAATGTAACCGCTATTTCTACCCATAACCTCAATAATACTACATCTTTCATGGGATTCAGACGTATCCTTTAACTTCATAATTCCATCCATAGCTGTATTTACTGCTGTATCAAACCCTATTGTGTAGTCACTAGCAGGAAAGTCTAAATCAATTGTACCTGGTATACCTATTATGTTGATACCTCTTTCATATAATTCTAAGCCTCCTTTTAATGAACCATCGCCACCAATTATAATAAGGGCATCAAAACCTAGAACTTTGCAAATCATAGCTGCTTTGTCACGTCCTTCGGGAGTATACATTTCTTTGCATCTGGCAGTTTTTAAAAATGTTCCACCTCTGTTTAAAATATTACTAACTCCTGTTTTGCTTAAGTCAATGAAGTCACCGTGTAAAAGACCTTCGTATCCTCTTCTTATACCTGTAATTTCAATACCTGCACTTCTTGCTGTACGTACTACAGCTCTTATGGTTGGATTCATTCCTGGGGCATCTCCGCCACTTGTCATTACTGCAATTTTTCTTATATTATCCATTTTAACCCTCCATAAATTATTTTAGTATTACATTTTTTTCACCTAAATACTTTGTTAATTTTTCTAAAATTTCACTACTATGATTTATATTAAAATCGTCAGACAATTCTATTTTTTCCTTACTATAGGATTTGTATATTATTATATTGGTATCTCCTTTATTATTTTGTATTATATTATTAACTTCTAAAATTTGGTCTTTATCGTCAATTTTTAGCCATAATGTTTTTTCAGATGTATTTTCACGTAATTCATATATTTTATTTGCTATAAGCTTACCTTTTTCTCCTTCTTTTAGCGAAACGGTACCATCGATGATGATTACTTTATCTTCATATAAAATTTCTCTATATTTTGTAAAAAGATTTGGAAAAATAACTACTTCTATATTTCCTAGCAAGTCTTCAACATTTAAAAATCCCATTAGTTCATTTTTTCTTGTATAGATTTTCTTTAAACCAGAAATTAGTCCGCCATATGTAACACTCTGACCATCATTAATTTTTATATCTTCATCGTAAATAAAATCCTTGCTTAGTATATTTGTCTTTTTATTTAATGTGTTAGTGTATTTATTTAGAGGATGTCCTGTCAAGTAAACTCCGATAACTTCTTTTTCTTTATTTAATCGTGATTTTTCCTTTAATTCTTCAACATCTTCTAAATGTTCTATTTCCATAACATTGTTTTCCATAAGAGAAAATAAATCTATTTGTCCCTTAATATTCTTTTTCTTACTATATGAAATTGAATTCATAATTCTTTCGAAGGATTTCAAATATTGATTTCTTTTGCCTCCTAATGAATCCAATGCGCCAGCGTAAATTAAACTCTCTACACATCTTTTATTCATTTCCCCAGAAAGTCTTTCTAAGAAATTTGTTAGGGACGTAAAATTTCCATTTAACTCTCTTTCCTTAACTAACTGATTAATGGCTTTTTCACCTACATTTTTCACGGCGGATAGACCGAATCTTATGGATTTATTATAAACAGAGAATTTACTAAAGCTTTCATTAATATCTGGTTGTAGTACTTTTATATCCATAGTTTTACACTCATGGATATATTCCGAAATTTTTTCATTATTTCCCATAACCGAAGACAGCAAGGCTGTCATAAATTCAACTTTATAATAATATTTAAGCCAAGCAGTTTGGTATCCAATTAATGCATAGGCAGCGGCATGGGATTTGTTAAAGGCATATTTTGCGAAATCCGTCATCTCATCGAATATTTTGTTGCCTATTTCTTCGCTAATACCTCGTTTAATACAACCATCTACATCTTGTGTACCAAATATAAAATTTTTTCTTTCTTGTATCATTACATCTTCTTTTTTCTTACTCATAGCACGTCTTACTAAGTCGCTTCTTCCTAAGTCATATCCTCCTAAATCACGTACTATTTGCATAACCTGTTCTTGATACACTATACAGCCGTAAGTATCTTTTAGAATTGGTTCTAATTTTTCATGTAAATATACAATATTTTTATTATTTTTGCCTTTAATATATTTAGGGATAAAGTCCATTGGTCCTGGTCTGTATAAGGATATACCAGCTATAACTTCTTCTAGTGACTCTGGCTTAAGTTCCTGCATAAACTGTTTCATACCACTACTTTCCAATTGGAAAAGACCATCTGTTTTGCCAGAAGATATAAGCTTATAAACATCTTCGTCATCATCGTTTATATCATCAATATTCAAGTCTATATTGTGTAGACGATTTATTTCATTTACTGCCATTTGTATTACTGTTAAAGTACGAAGTCCCAAAAAGTCCATTTTTAAAAGACCTAATTCCTCTAATGTAGTCATTGGGAACTGTGTTGTTATTATACCATCATTTTGATACAAAGGTACATAGTCAGTTATATCTCTATCAGAAATAACCACACCAGCCGCGTGGGTTGAAGAATGACGTGGTAATCCCTCTAATTTTAATGACATATCTATTAATTTTTTTGTATCGTTTTCATTCTCATACGCTTCTTTTAGTTCGCTATTAATTTTCAAAGCTTTATCAATGGTAATGCCAAGTTCCATAGGAATCATTTTTGCTATTTTATCAACATCTGAATAGGGTAAACCTAAAGCTCTACCAACATCTCTAATTGCCATTCTTGCTTGCATAGTTCCAAAGGTAATAATTTGCGCTACCTTTTCTTTGCCATATTTTTCAATCACATAATCTATTACCTCTTGTCGTCTTTCGTAACAAAAGTCTATATCAATATCTGGCATTGATACTCTTTCAGGATTAAGAAACCTTTCAAATAATAAGTTGTATTTTATTGGATCTATAGTTGTAATAGATAATCCATATGATACAATACTACCTGCTGCAGAACCTCTTCCTGGTCCTACTGCTATGCCATTTTTTCTTGAAAAATTAATAAAATCCCATACAATTAGAAAGTAATCGACAAATCCCATAGATGAAATTACAGATAATTCATACTCAACTCTTTCTTTAACATCTTCTACGTTAGTATATTTGTTTTTTAATCCATCATATACTAAGCTCCTTAGATATGTATATGCATCATCATTATTTGGTATACTATATTTTGGCAATTTATAGTTATTAAAGTCAAAATTAACATTGCACCTATCGGCTATTTCAGCTGCATTTACAAGCATTTCTGGATGTGAATAAAATAACCTTGCCATTTCATCTGGAGATTTTAAATAAAATTGCCCACCTTCGTATATTAATCTATCGGGGTCATTAATTGTTTTTGCGGTCTGTATACACAACAATACTTCATGACTTTCGGCATCGTCTGCATAGGTATAATGTACATCATTTGTGCATACCATAGGTATATTTAGTTCCTGACTTATTTTTATTAAATATGGATTTATTTCTTTTTGTTCACTTATTCCGTGATCTTGTAGTTCAATAAAAAAATTATTTTCTCCAAAAATACTTTTATAATCACGTGCTTCTTCAATAGCTCTTTCGTATCCGTATTTAAAATAGCCCCTACAAATTGGACCTGCCAAACACGCACTTAGGGCTATTATTCCACTTGAATACTTTTTCAGTGTTTCTTTATCTACACGAGGTCTATAATAAAATCCATCTAAATAGCCTGTAGAAACAATTTTAACTAAATTTTCATAACCTGTATTATTTTCTGCCAATAAAATTAAATGACAATAGAAATTGTCATTTCTTACTTCCTTATCAAATCTATTTGTGTTAGCAACATATACCTCAGACCCTATTATTGGTTTTACTCCCTGTGCAATTGCCTTTTTATAAAAATCTATAACACCGTACATAACACCATGGTCTGTTAAGGCTATACTATCCATACCCATTTCTTTAGTATGTTTAATTAAATCATCTATTTTTGATGAACCATCTAATAAACTATACATTGAATGTACATGTAAATGTGCGAATTTTGTACTCATTAAACCACCTAATATTTCTAAAATTATTTTTAACTTTAACTATTATAAGTATACTTTTTTACGTGTTATTTTTCAAGCCAACTAATTATGGGATAGTAGACTATTATAGATATCACTTTTGCTAGTTCCTCTATCTTTTGCAACTTTTTTCATCGCTTCCTTTTTTGTAAAACCTTCTTCAACGTATATATTTACATGGTCTTCTATGCTTTTATCTAACCAGTAATTTATTTTTTCTTGAAGAATGTCACTTTTATTTTTACCTTCGATTATTAAAACCATTTCTCCACGAGGTTGTTTTTTTTCGAAGTATGTTAATAAATCTTCAGCACTTCCACTAATTTTTTCTTCATAAATTTTTGTAATTTCTCGTATTACATGCATTTTTCTGTTTATAATTTTTAAATCATTTAAAGTTTTTTTTAAGTGATGTGGCGCTACATATATTGCCACAGTACGGAATTCATTTACATACCCATTAATTAGTTCTTTTTTTTCTTTAGTACTCGTTGGCAGAAATCCATCAAAAATAAAATTTCTTGTACTAACGCCTGAAAGAATTAAAGCCGAAACAAATGCTGTTGCTGTAGGAACTGTAGTGTATTCTAAATCTTCTTCTATACATAAATTAACAAGTTCATTTCCTGGATCGGAAATAATTGGCATTCCGGCGTCACTAACTAGGGCTATATTTTTCCCCGTTTTTAATAGATTAATCAGTTCAATTCCTTTAGCTCCTTTATTGTGCTCATGATAGCTTATTAGCTTTCCTTTGGTTTCGATTGAATAATAATTTGTTAGTTTTAGAGTATTCCTTGTGTCTTCACACGCGATGTAATCGCATTCTTCTAAAATTTCTAAAACACGAAAAGAAATATCTTTTAGATTTCCTAAAGGTGTTCCACATATATATAACATATTAGCTCCTTATAAAATTTCTATTTATTAATATTAAATTAACATAAATATATTATATATCCAAGGATTATAATTTGAATAATCATAATCTATATAAAATATAAAAAAAGAGCGATAACTTTCGCTCTCATAGTGTTGCTAATATTCTACGGCTATTAAATGTAATCCGTGTGGTGGTAACGTTCTGCCAGCGTTTTCTCTATTTGCATCTTCAAAAATTTTATAAATATCATCTGCATTTATTTTACCTTCGCCAACTTCTATTAAAGTGCCTACAATTATTCTAACCATATTGTATAAAAATCCATTACCTGAAATTTCGAAATAAATATGGTTCTCATCTTCTCGTATACTTAGGTTATTAACCTTTCTTACTGTGCTTTTATTTGTTTTCTTCGTAGAAGAGAAAGCTTTAAAATCATGTTCGCCTATAAAAATACCCGCTGCATTTTTCATTTTATCTATATCCAATAAATTATTGTAGTAGTAACAATATTTACGTTCTATAGGATTGTAATGCTTAAGTATTTTATATAAATACGTCTTACCCTTGCAATTATATCTACTATGAAATCTATCATCTACAACTTCTAATGTTTTAATATAAATGTCCTTAGGCAGAAGTTCATTTATTTTTTCAGCATTTTGAAATTTGTATTGAGATTTAAAATTACTTACCTGACAAAGAGCATGAACTCCCCTATCGGTTCTACCTGAAGTTACTAGTTCAACATTTTCATTTGTAATTTTATAAATTGATTTTAAAATTTCATTTTCAATTGTATGACTATTTTTTTGTTTTTGTAATCCGCTATAATTTGTTCCATCATAACTATATACTATTTTATAATTCATATTTTTTTCCTCTCAGTTTTTCTAATCTATTTTTTATAACAATCTCTTCGCCTATTTCATTAGGATTGTAATATACCTTATTAATTAGTTCGTCAGGTAAGTATTGTTGCTCGACGTAATGATTTGGATAATCATGCGCATATTTATACCCTTTATGACCTAATTTTTCTGCACTTTTATAACTACTATCTTTTAAGTACAGTGGTATAGTTTTTATTGATATATTTTTAACGTCATCTAAGGCTTTGTTTATAGCTATATAAGCTGAATTGCTCTTTGGCGCTGATGCTACATATATTACTGCCTGTGATAGAATAATACGAGCTTCAGGCATTCCAATTACTTTAACGGCATTAAAAGCATTTAGTGCAACTGATAATGCATTATTATCAGCTAATCCAACATCTTCACTTGCGCAAATTACAATTCGTCTAGCTATAAATGTTGGGTCTTCACCTAAATATAGCATTCGTCCAAGATAGTAAACTGCTGCATTAACATCTGAACCTCTCATGCTTTTTATAAATGCAGAGATAACATCATAATGATTATCGCCGTTTTTATCATAGCCCATGACTCTTTGTTGAAGACACTGCCTTGCTGTTTCTCTTGTAATATTAATCTTATTGTCTATAGGTTCAGTTGTAAGTACTGCTAATTCCAAAGCATTAATTGCCACTCTAACGTCACCATCTGACATATTTGCAATATATTCTAAAGCTTTTTCATCTATAGTGATATTGTTTGAACCTAAACCTTTTAAATCATCATCTAACACGTTTTTAAGTATTTCTTTTATATTATCTGTAGTTAAGGATTCAAATTGGATAATTGTCGATCTGGAAATAAGTGCACCATTAATCTCAAAATACGGATTTTCCGTAGTTGCACCAATTAAAATAATTTGTTCTTCTTCTACATAGGGTAATAAAACGTCTTGTTGGGATTTATTAAACCTATGAATCTCATCTATAAAAAGTATTGTTTTTCTATGGCTAACTGATAAGAGATGCTTAGCTTCTTCTATTATTAGTTTTATGTCTTTAACTCCTGTATTAGTGGCATTAATTTGAATAAACTCATTTTTTGTAGCATTTGCTATTATTTTAGCCATTGTTGTTTTACCCGTGCCAGAAGGTCCATAAAAAATTAAACTTTTTATTTTATCAGCCGCTATTAGTCTGTAAAGCAATGTGTTTTTAGCAACTATTTTGTCTTGTCCAATAAATTCTTCCAAAGTATCTGGTCGCATTCTTGCGGCAAGTGGTTTTTCTTTCTTTAAATATTTATCTCTTTCATAATCAAATAAATTCATATATCACCATTATTTTAACAACATTGCATCACCGAAGCTAAAGAATCTATAATTATTTTCTATAGCAAAATTATAGGCCTTTAGTACATTTTCCTTTGTAGAAAATGCTGAAACTAACATTATAAGAGTAGATTCAGGTAAATGAAAGTTAGTTATAAGTGCATCCATAACTTTAAATCTATAGCCTGGATAAATAAATATGTTAGTATTTCCCTTAGTTGGTTCAATAAGTCCATTTTCTTTTGCTATACTTTCTATAGTTCTGCAACTTGTTGTGCCTACACAAATAACCTTTTTTCCACTTTTTTTAGCCTGATTTATTATATCTGCAGCTTCCTTTGTTACTTCATATTCCTCTGTATGCATTATATGGTTATTTACATCATCGACCTTAACAGGTCTAAAAGTACCCAGTCCTACATGTAATGTAATTCTAGCAATTTTAATACCCTTTTGAGTAATTAAATCTAATAGCTCATTAGTAAAATGTAAGCCTGCAGTTGGTGCTGCAGCGGAACCATCATTTTCAGCATAAACTGTTTGATATCTTTTTTTCTCCACAAGTTTTTCATGAATATATGGGGGTAATGGCATTTCTCCAAGCCTATCTAATATTTCTTCAAACACTCCTTTGTATTGAAACTTTATTAATCTCTTTCCATCTTCGAGAATTTCCGTAATCTCACCAAACAAAATTCCGCCAAATACAAGTTTAGTTCCTAGTTTTGCATTTTTGCCTGGCTTAACTAAAGTTTCCCAAGTATTTATATCTATTCGTTTTAATAACAGGAGCTCAATTTTCCCACCAGTTCCAATTTTTTCACCATATATTCTTGCAGGTATCACCTTTGTATCATTGATAACTAAACAGTCACCTTCCGAAAGATAATCCAATATATTTTTAAAATTAGATTCCTCTATTTCTCCTGATTTTCTATCTAGTACCAGTAATTTAGAAGAACTTCTATCTTTTAAGGGGGTTTGTGCTATTAAATCTTCTGGTAGGTTGAATTTAAAGTCCGACGTTTTCATTTTTCCTCACTATTTTATACTAGGGCAACGCATACAAAGCAGGCACAATCTACACTGAAATTTTGTAAATTGTGCCTTTAACAATCACATAAATAACTAAACTTAATTGCCTATTAATTTATCTATGTCTAAAATTAGTTTAATTTCATCATTAAAATGCCCAATGTATTTAATGAATTCGTTTTTGTAATCATAATTTTCCTTAGGTGGCGCATTTAAATTATTATTATTAATAAAAATTACTTCTTTAACCCTATCAACAACTAAACCTAAAGAATAATCACTATATTCTATGACTATAATACAAGTTTCTTTGTCATATTCCTTAGGTGGTAAAAAGAATTTACCTCTAACGTCTATAACTGGTATTATTTCACCTCTCAAGTTAATAACACCTTTTAAGTACTCCTCTGTATGAGGCACTTTTGTAATATCACATACAGTTATTATTTCTTTTATATTTTCTACTACTAGCCCATAGTCCTCACTATCTATTACAAAAGTAAGAAATTGATTTTGTAAATCATCACTAACTAAAGTATCGTTAAAATTTAATCTTTTCTCTGCCATTTGTTCCTCCTACTTACTAAAGAATCCAGCAATATCAATTATTAAACTTATATCGCCATTACCCAACAATGTACATCCGCTAATAGCTCTTATACTTTTAATATACCTTGGCATACTTTTAACGACAACAGGATATTCGCCAATAAGTTCATCAGCAAATAGACATAATGATTGATTTCCGTCTTCAACTAAAAGTACAATGCCATCCTCAATACAGGTTGAGTTTGAAGGTATGTCGAAGAAGTTACTTAAACGAACTAAGTTATACATTTCTCCACGTACTTTAATCATTTCATTACCATTTGGATCGACATGAATTAAATCACTTGTAGCTTTAAAAGATTGTCTAATAGAAACAATTGGTATCATATATTTAGCATCACCAATGGTAATAAGCATACCATCAATAATAGCAAGAGTTAAAGGTATTTTTAAAACAAAAGATGAACCTTTACCACGTTCACTATCAACTTCTACACTCCCGCCGATAATTTGAATATTGTTTAAAACAACATCCATACCTACTCCACGTCCAGAGTAATTAGTTACTTCTTCATTTGTAGAAAATCCTGCTCTGAAAATAAATTGTTGAATTTCTTTTTCTGTATATTCACGCTCCATAGATGCATCTATTAAGTTTACTTTTTTTGCTTTGCTTAGCACTTTTTCTGTGTTTATACCAGCACCATCATCACGCACATAAATTAAAACATCGCCTCCGGAGTTTTTAGCTTCTAGAGTAACTGTACCAACTTCATTTTTACCATTTTGAATTCTTGTTTCAACATCATCTTCGATGCCATGGTCTATAGCATTTCTAATTATATGCATTAATGGATCTTGTATATGCTCAATTATATTTTTATCTACTTCTGTTTCTTCACCTATTATATCCAACTTTACAGATTTCCCAAGCTTTTTAGACATATCACGTACAATTCTATGCATCTTCAAGAAGACTGTTGATAAAGGCACCATTCGCATTGACATAACTATATCTTGTACATCATTTATAATCTTGTGTAATTGCCTTGCGTCTTTGTAGAAATTTTCTAATTCTAGATCTTCCAGTTCAGGGTTTTGGGTAACCATTGCTTCTGTTGTAACTAGTTCACCTACTAAGTTCAGTAGTTGGTCAAGCTTACCTACATTAACACTTATTACTTGTTGACCTATATTCTTTTTAGGTTCCTGCTTAACTTTGGTATTTTCTTTAATGGCTACATCTTCTATTGTATCTTCAGCTGTATTTCCTACTGAATCTTTAACTTCTTCTGTTTTAGCTATAGGTTCTATTTTTTTATCTTCCATAATATCTGTTGTGATATTTGGGTCTTTATAATCACTAATAACAAAGGATTTTACTTCGCTAATATCATTTAAAAAGTCACTTACAACATTAGCTTCAGATGTAGTAAACACATTTAGATTTAATTTATTGGTTAAATCTCTTATGTCCAAGTTAATAATATCCATATAGCATAGATCATGTTGTATAGATAGGATAAAATTCAAAAAAACCTGATAATCTTTAATGACATCATCAACTAATTCAACAGATAAAGAAAATTTATTAAGAGATGACAATTCATATGTACCCTTAATTGAAGCTGAAATATCTACTTTACTAACATTGGAAGCCTTAAAGCATTCATCTACAATACCACATATATTATCATCTGCTATAAATTCAACTTTATAACCATTTTTTTCGATAATACCTTCAGATTCTTCGGCAAATAAATCCTTGGGGCTGCTATCCTTTATTGTATATTTGCTTTCAAAGTTAGAATAGATTGTAAATGCTCTTATATTTTTCATTTCACTTTCTGGCACGAAAGTAAATTTTATTTTATATCTATCATCGTCACTTTTTTCTTTGAAAAAGCTATTTGTCTCACTATTACAGTTTGTTTTTATCGCGTTTATATTACTGGTTACTTCTGCTGTTGGAGAATTCTCCCCTTTTATTTTTGCTAATAATTCCTCAACCTCTTTGTGTAGAATTTCATTTCCTCTAGCAACTAATGTTTCTCCATTTTCTAGTTTTTCTAATTCAAGTTTAATAAAGTCCATTGCTTCAAACACTACATCAGCAATTTCTGAAGAATACTCCGTATCTAAATCATTTTCTCTCAAATAAAAGAACATATCCTCTACGGCGTGTGCTGTTGAAGATATATCATCATACAACATCATGGCTGAAGAACCTTTTATTGTATGCATTATTCTAAAAATTTCATTAATAGCATCTTCATCAAAGCCACCTTCTGAACCAAGTATAGTTTGCTCTAAATTTTCAACTAGTTGATTCATTTCATATATAAACATTTCAAGCATCGAGCCTCTATCAAAATCACTCAAAATTGCACCTCTTTCCTGTTTTATAAATAAATTTCCTTACTTTCTAATATATTAATTAATTCCATTTCAGAGAAAGGCTTATTTAGTATACATAAAATTCGTTCTGAATTTAATTTTTTCTCCAGTATTTTGTTTTTACTAGGCAAAATTATAATTAATTGAGTATCTATATTACTTTCAATTTCATGTATAACTTTAAAAATATTTTTTTCAAAAATTTCATAATTTATTATTATGTAGTCTGGCTTAAGTTCGTATATTTTAGTAAGTTCAAATGTAGAATTTGAGCCAAAACCAACTACTTTATAATCGTTATTGACAAGATAATTCTCTATTATTAATCTAAAAAATGTATATTTTTCCAAAATGAAAAAAGACTTTAGCATTAAATGCACCTCTATCATCTAACAATAATTATACTTGAATTATTTAATAATTTTTTTACTTATTAATGTTTCTAAAATCTCTCTTTTTATAATATTTTTAGAAACATAGCTTTCTGTATCTTTACTGATTGTATCCATAAGGTACATTACATTCTTATTTTCACAAAGAAATATAATATGTATTTTTTCGTCATGTAAATTTTCAGTTTCTCTAATTTTCTTCAATATTGTAAAGCCGTCTACAACTTCTTTACCAGGGTAAATAAAAACAGCGCTATATCTCTCTTTTGACGACTTACTATCTATTAATTTTTTTAATAGCATTTCTTCGTCATTTACAAATTCACATTCGCCATGTTCTCTCAAAGCTATTCTAATTAGCTCGACTTCTATATCTTTATGGCTTAATGCAATAAATTTCATGGTAACACCTCAAACATTCTAATCTTTTTTATAGATTGACGGAGTAATTAACTTATAGTTGGAACTAATATTGTTTAATGACTCAGATCTGCTTATAACAAAGTAACCTCCTACGGAGTTTGTATGGTAAAATTTTTCGATTAATGTTTCTTTTGTTTTGTTATCGAAATATATAATAACATTTCTACAAAATATTACGTGTGCTGAACGAAAAGTACTAAAGCTATCACTAATTAAATTAACTTTTTTAAATTTAATCATCCTTTTAATTTTATCTGAAACTATATATTTTTCATCATCTAATTTAATAAAATGATTTTTTAAGAACTCATCAGGTATTGATACCAGCTTATCTTTGGGATATATCCCTTTTTTTGCGATATCTAATACTTCTTCGGATATATCGGTTGCCGTAAAATCTATGGCTACAGCCTTACCTCTAAAATATTTCTCTAAATACATTGCCATAACATACGGTTCTTCACCAGTGGAACATCCTGCACTCCATATTTTAAAGGTTTTAACCCCTTTACTTTCTAACTCAGGTAATATGCGATCTATTAAAAAAGAAAAATGCGAATTTTCACGCATAAAATATGTATAGTTAGTAGTTAGTTTATTAGTAAAGTGTATTAACTCTTTTCCTGTTTTATCATTAATAAGATACTTGTAATAGTCTGAGAATGAATTTAATTTTAATTCATTAACTCGGTTTCTTAAACGGGAATATATTAAAACTTTTTTGTTGTCAGCAAAATAAAGTCCTAAAGTTTTTTTGCTAAATTCCCTTATTAAATTAAATTCTTCATAGCTAAATTTATCATCATCTATAGACATTCCATCTCCTAAAAATTAGTACTAAAATTGTAATAAGTATTATAAAGCTACATCAAATTTAGAGTCGAGATAAATTATTTGCTTAATGCCAAGCTTTACAATGTTCAATGTATATTATAACATAAATATATAATCTTAGTATATTTTTTTTTGAATATAAAATGTTTAAAGAGGGTGAAATGAAAAATTTAGGAATAATTGTTGAATACAATCCCTTTCATAATGGTCATTTGTATCATTTAAAAAAGGCAAAGGAAATATCTTTATGCGAAAATACAATAGCAGTAATGAGTGGCAATTTCGTTCAGCGAGGGCAAAATGCTATTGTAGATAAATATAAGCGAACGGAAATGGCATTAAACTGTGGAGTAGATATGGTTATAGAATTACCAACTTATTTCGCTTGTCAAAGTGCTGAATATTTTGCCAAAGGTAGCATTTGGACGTTAGAGGAAAGTAATATTATTTCGGATGTTGTTTTCGGCTCGGAATGTGGTGATATAAATATTTTAAAAAAAGTATTAATGGAATTCAATTCTCCAGATTTTAATAAAAACTTAAGGTCAAATTTAAAAGCTGGATATAATTTTCCCAAGGCTCGAGAACTTTCAGTTAGAGAAAAATATAGACATGTTTTAAAAGAACCAAATAATATTTTATCAATTGAATATTTAAAATATATAAATAAAATTAAAGCCCATACAATAAAAAGAAAAGTTGCAAATTATCACGATATAGATTTAGGTGAGAATATTTCATCTGCCACGTCCATTCGTAATTCTATACATAATAAGAATATATCTTATTCTTTGCCTAAAATTTCCTTTGAAATTTTAAGTAATTCAAATTTTTATGATTACAATAATCTTTCTTATATTTTACACTTTATTTTAAATACTTATTCATATGAAGAATATTTATTTGATATAATGGATTTAAATTTTGAAATTTATAATAAGTTAAAAAAAGCAATTAAAACTCTTTTTTATATTAATGATATAATCAATTATAGTAAAAGTAAAAACTATACCTACACAAGATTAAGTCGCGTGGTTAACAATATATTGCTTGGTATTAAAAAAAATGATTTAAACAATTTAAAGGTTCTTCCTTATATACGAGTTTTAGGTGTAAATAAAAATAAAATCTTTCTTTTAAATCACCTTTGCAAGAGTTCTAATGTTCCAGTAGTTCTTAATCTAACGGATGTAAAAAAGTTAAATAGATATTCAAGTTATTATTTTGATATAGAACTGCAAGCATCTAAAATTTATAGAATATTATCGCAGAACCAATATAATGAACAGAGCTTTATAATTATTTAAAAACAAAAAAGGAGCTGTCTTGAAATAAAAAATATTGCCGAATTAAAAGGTGATTTTAAAAAAATTATATAAAGGCGCAAAAAGAGCAATGGGTTTTCGTTCTTTTTTTAATTAAAGTTATGGTCAAACTTTTTCAAAAGTTTGTGGGGCTTAGGAAAAGCACCAAGGTTTTTTCTTTTCCCGACTTTTCCCGACAGCCCCTCAATTATTATTATAAAGACATTTTTATTTAAAGGATTTTCGTAAACCACGTTAACTTATTTTCAAAAACAGATATTATTTTTTCAAATAGTATTTGCTCAACTTTACTGAATCTATTTAGTGTAGGGCTATCTATATCTAATACCCCGTATATTTCGTTGTTTTTAAAAATAGGAACAACCAATTCCGATTTAGATCTACTATCGCAAGCTATATGACCAGTAAATTCGTCTACATTTGCTACAAGTATAGTTTTTTTACTTGCTGCCGCAGTACCGCAAACACCTTTACCGAGTTGTATATGGATACAAGCAGGGCTTCCCTGAAATGGTCCCAAAATTAATTCATTGTTTTTAAGTAGGTAAAAACCTACCCAATTAATATCATCTACATATTCATTAATAAATGCAGATAAATTTGATAAAATAGCTATGAAATCTTCTTCAGTTTCTATTAAATCTTGTGCAGCATAAAGTAAATACTTATAATTACTGTCTCTGTTAACTTCTTTTTTAATTTTATACATTTTTACTCCAAATAATTATCAATTACATCCCATACTTTATCAGTTTCCATACCTCTAGACCAGCTTGCCACACCAGCTAAATCATACTTTTTGTACAGCTCCATTTTTCTTTCAACTGACGCTTCATTTTCAAGCCATGCTTTGTATGTAACTGTATTACCTTCTTCTTCAGTTGTAAACTCACCATAGCTATAGCCGGACACATCATCCCAAACAAATATTCCGTTATTTTCTAGAAAAAATTCCTTTGCTGTATCCATATACATATTACCCTTTATAGATTTAGTATACTTGCCATCAATAATTTCCTCCCTCCAAACTCTTACGTAAAAAGGAATTCCCATTAATAATTTTTCCTTTGGTACATTCTCTAATGTATCCTTTATAGCTTCTTCTACAAAGCCTATAGATGCAACAGGCCCACTAACTTCAGAAACAGAAGTATGTTCATCATATGCCATTAAACAAATATAATCAACTGTTTTTGAGATATCGCTTTGGTCGTATTGACTTGTCCACGGACGGGGCACCGCTAAATCAACTGATAAAATTTTACCCTCATTCCTGACATAGGGATATAATTCTCTTAAAAATTGCGTAAACAAATGACCGTCTTCGCTTGACACTTTTTCAAAGTCAATATTTATACCGTCTAGGTTATAGAGCTTTATATAGGCTAGAATTTCTCTGATTAACCTATCTCTGTTTTCTGAAAGACTTAAAACTTTATTTGTTCTATCTTTACTTTCATTTTCCATAATCATCGCCCAAACTTTATAGCCATTACTATGTGCCCAATCCACATAGTTTGTGTCACCTACAGAAATTAAAGAACCATCTGAGCTTTCATCAAAAGTAAACCAAGTAGGAGATAGTACATTTAAACCTTTAACAACATTACGTTTATTTTCGTTAAAATTCGCATCAAAATTATAAATCTGGTCCCAAGCTAAAGAAATTTTTGAAGAAGTTTCAATAGTAACACTATCCTCTTTAGGTGGAATGTAATTTATCTCCTCCATTTTTTGCTGCTTTATATAACCAATGATACCTGTTTCACTTCTAATTTTATAAAAATCTTCAACTTTTTCATAAACATAAACAAAATTCTCACCTTTAGGCAATTCATAAACAATATCACTTTTTATATTTGCTTCTAATCGTATTTTTGTTTTTTTTAGTATTTTATACTCACTTCGTTCGACTAAACCAGTATCATATACAAATATATTCTCAGATGTTAAGTTGTAATTAAAATCATAAAGATTTTCCAATAATGTAACGGGAATGTACGGTTTAGCCTCTATTAATTTAATAGGTGTAGATATTTCTACTTCTTCGCCATTAAAAAAAGCTGTAGTTTTGTCGGCGTTAAACCGCATTACGTCACTAAGGGTTGTTATGGTTATTTTATTTTCGCTTGGTTCCCAAAAAATGTATTCATCTACATAAGCTTTGACAAAGTCAAAGGGAACATATAAATCTCCGTTTATTAATTTGGGGTAGCTATAATTGAATACATAATTACCATCAATTAAAAAAGTTATTTCGTTTCTATTCACGCCATAGGCATCATTAATTGATATGTGTTTCCATGACGGTAGAATTGATTTTACAAGTATCAATAAAGTGAATAATAGTAAAATAAATATAAGTAAAATTTTAAAACGCCTAAATAATCTTGTTTTTTTCATATTAACTCCTAAAAAAATTTATTTTCATGATATCTAAATATTAATTAGATTTTATAAAAAAATAGTTGCCGGTACACTAAAAAATAAAAATATAGAAACCTACAACGCATAATTACTATACTTATTTTTTAGCCCGACAACATTTTATTATACTTTAAAAATATTTTGATATTAATACTGCTATTAAACTACCATGGATAATGGCAGCTAAATAAAAATTTACATAAAAGTACCACTTATTCGTTTTATGTCTAAAAATATGCATACCCAAAATAGCTCCAAAACATCCGCCTAAATAATTTAAAAAGAAAATTGTTTTTTCTGGTATACGCCATAAATCTTTTTTGGCTTTTACTTTATCAACTAAAATAATTATAAAAGTAAAAATATTTATAATAGTATAAAACAATAAATAAATCATTTTATTATATTTCTCCAATCCAAGTCTCCACGATCTAGAGCAAGCAATAAAGCCTCAGCTGTAGCTAAATTACTAGCTAAAGGTATATTATGTATATCACATAATACAAAAACACCATTGCTATCTGGTTCATATTGCTTTTGACTTACAGGATCTCTAAGGAATATAACTAGGTCAATATCATTATAAGATATTTGGGAAGCTAGCTGTTGCTCACCTCCAAGATGACCGGCTAAATATTTATTTACGCTTAGATTTGAAGCTTCTTCAATTAAACGTCCTGTTGTACCCGTTGCATACAAAGTATGTTTGCTTAAAATATGTCTGTAAGCAACACATAAATTTTCCATTAATTTCTTTTTATTGTCATGTGCTATAAATGCTATATTCAAATAATCACTCCTCAAAAATCGACTTAACCCTACACATACTTACATTTAAAACAAAACCAATACTACTCATACATATCCACATTGAGCTTCCCCCAGCACTTAAAAATGGAAATGTTACTCCTGTATTTGGTAATAAACCCGTACCGACACCAACGTTGAAAATGGTTTGAAACCCAATTATTGCTGCAACACCTGCACAGATTAATGCACCTTGAATAGATATTGATCTAAATCCTATTAAAAGTATTCTAAATATAATTAATAACATAACTATTAGAACACCAACGGATCCTATGAATCCAAATTCTTCTGATAAAACTGAAAAAATAAAATCATTATGAGACTCAACTAAATAATTTAGTTGATTTACATTACCATTAAAAAGTCCTTTGCCACTTAACTGACCGGATGCGATAGCTTCTATAGAAAAAATCGTTTGTGAATCTGATTCTCCGGTTATCCTTTTAATTTGATAGCCCTTTAAAATTTCATCAATTAAAATAGGATTTTCCAAATGAGCATCAATTAAAATAAAAGCTATTAACCCTCCGCCAATAATTACTGCCGGCAAAACAATCTTATGGCTTAAACCGCCTACATACAGAACCACACATGATAAAACTAAAACAACCATACTTGCTGATAATGCCGGCTGTAAAAAAATTAAAAATACCGGAAAACCTATTAAGGAAAGTACGAAAAAAATATTCTTAATTTTATTAATATTATCATGCCTATTTGCTATAAACTTAGAAAGAAATAAGATCATAAATAACTTACAAAACTCTGATGGTTGTAAGGTAGCTGGTCCAATTTTTATCCATCTTTGTACTTCTCTTGTTGTAGAATCCATTAGTAAAACAGCTATTAATAAAGAAATATTAATCATATAAATGACTATATAAAACTTATTGATAAATCTAATATCAATGAAAGCTGAAACTGCTAATATAACTAAACCACTAATAAAGAAAATTATTTGATCAATAAAGGCTTCAGTAATTCCATAAACATTTATACGTGTTGCGCTACCTATTACAACTATTCCAACTATGCTAATGATTATTACAAGTGATAATAATATAAAATCAAATGATTTTATATCCTTATAATACGTTTTCATCTACTGGTCCTTATCAATATTTTGACGCATATTTTTTATAGGAATATTTGCATAAAGAACAGGCAAATCTTTATCTCCAAATTCATCTGTAGTAATTTTAATATCTAATTCTTCTTCATCAATCTCCATATAGTTAGATATAACTTTAAATATATCCTCTTTTAGCATCTCCAATACTTTTGTAGAGCAGTTTGCTCTATCGTGAACAAGTACTAATTTTAGTCTATCGACAGCAACGTCTTTAGAACTTGCTTTTTTACCAAAACCCAAAAAGTTTAAAAAATCCAAAACTATTCACTCCTAATTTTTAAATATACGTTTAATTTTCTCTAAAAAACCATTACCCTCATCTAAATTAAGGAAATCAACAGTTTCTCCTATTATTCTTTTCGAAATGTTTCTATACGCTTGACCTGCACGTGAACGTTCATCGTAGACAGACGGCTCTCCTTTATTTGTAGAGATTACTATGCTTTCATCATCAGGAACTACACCTAGGATATCGATAGAAAGAATATCGCTAACATCTTCAATGCTCATCATATTTCCATCTCGTACCATATCAATACGTACGCGATTTAAAATAAGTTTAGGGTTGTTTAAGCTATTTGCCTCCAATAACCCTATTATTCTATCAGCATCCCTTACAGCAGATACTTCTGGAGTGGTAACGACAATTGCCTTATCTGCACCTGCTATAGCGTTTTTAAAACCTTGCTCGATACCCGCAGGACAGTCTATTAAAATGTAGTCAAATTCCTTTTTTAATTCCTCGCATAAATTTATCATTTGCTCTGGTGATAAAGCATCCTTATCCTTTGTTTGTGCTGCCGGAATTAGGCATAAATTGCTATTTCGTTTATCCCTTATTAACGCTTGTTTAAGTTTACAGTTTCCTTCTACAACATCGACTAAATCGTAAACTATCCTATTTTCTAGTCCTAAAACTACATCTAGATTTCTTAATCCAATGTCAGCGTCAATCATTACAACTTTATTACCTAAATTTGCAAGACCACTGCCAAGATTAGCGGACGTTGTTGTTTTACCAACCCCACCTTTACCAGATGTTATAACAATTACTTCGCCCATTTCATTCACTCCTATTTAATATATATTTTTTCGTCTTCTACATAAGCGTATGTGGCTTTTTTTTGTTTTAGCTGTTCTTTCGCTATGTAGGTTATATGTTCAGCAATCCTAATTTGAGTTGGTTCTAAAGACAAAGCATAAATAGTAGATGCAATATCTCCGTTACAACCAGCATATAAAAATCCTTTGGCATTGCCTAACACAATAATATTTCCCTCCGCAATTATTTCAGAACCAGGATTCATATCACCATACACAATAACATTACCTCTAAATTTAATAGATTTACCTGACCTCATGTTGCCTTTGTGTATATAAACCTCTGAGACTTCCGCTTGTTTATCAAGCCTTTTAGTTACAATAGGGGCGGCTACTTCATCTTCAATTACCTCTTCTGTTTTATTTGGCTTTAAATTTTTAAATATGCCACCGCTAACTTTTTTTGCAGAATTATTAATTTCGTTATTATTTGATGGGCTAACACTATATTTACTAATATATAAATCACTACTAATAAATGTAGCATCAATATCAGAATTTTTTCTTAATATTTCTATTAATTCATCAAATTCTTTATTGCTGAATTCTCTACCTTTAAATACCAAAGGGGTTTTTTCATGTCCAAAAAAATCCTTAACTTCATTTAATTTTTCTTTAAAGTCAATTTTTAGGTCATCAAAACTAGAAATAGGATCAAATACAATAGTTATACCATTTTTTTGTCCCTTAAAGGTTATTCTTTCCATATTAACTCCTAACTTAATATTTTATGAACCATGCACCATTAAATGGCGTTAGGCAAATAATCCATACTATTGATATTCTAAGTCTAATTATAAGACTTATTTTGTTAAATGACTTTTTAAGTCTTCCAATTCATTCAGTCCATCATCGTTAGTATACTCCATATTGTCCTCTTGATTCAAGTCAAAATATATATCATATACATCTTTTGTAGTTTTTGATGCAGCGGAGGCGTAAACACTAGTATCTCCGTTTGGAAAAATAGTATAAACTGCTATTTCTGGTTTGTCCATTGGTGCGAATGATGTAAATGTAGAATGATTTTTTCTTGTAGAGCTACCCTGAACAGTACCAGTTTTGCCAGCAACAACAATAGGATAGTTAGAATATACGCTTCTGGCTGTTCCTCTATTCCCATGAGTTACCTTATACATACCGCTATATACTTCATCCCATGTAGTCGTACTATATTCTAATTGCTTTTCAATAACAGGTTCAACACTGTCTACAATGTTCCCGTATGAGTCTTTTATTTCATTTACTAAATGAAATTGATACCTTGTACCCCTGTTTGCTAAAGCTACGGTATATTTTGCCATACTAGCTGCAGTATAATAATTTTCAGATTGTCCAATAGCTGTACGTATAGTATCACCATCATACCATTTTAGTTGTGAACTGCTGGGTTCATCATACCATAATTTTACATTAAATTCCTTATATTCCGGAGAAGAAATAATTTTTTGCTCAGAAGGATAAACATCTGCATGTTCGCCTATTTCCACACCTGTCCTTGCGTTTAGGCCAAAATCTTCCATATATTTATTTAGTTTTGCAATTCCATCATATGTAGAACCGTCGCTTGCATTTCCTAGGGTGTAAGATAGATCATAAAAAAAATAGTTACATGATACTTCCAATGCACCTGAAGCATCAACTCTTCCATGAGAGTTAGATAATGACCAGCACTTTGCATAGGGCACTCCAGCTTTTTCAAAAACGGTTCCATCATAAACAGTTGTTGTAGGGCTTATTACATTCTCTTCCAACCCAGCAATTGCTGTTAACATTTTAAGAGTAGAACCAGGAGCTTTAGCATCACTAAATGTACGGTTCATCATTGGCTGGCTTGGGTCTACTAAAATCTTGCTATAATATTCATTATTAATATTATTTACTAATTGGTTATTATCATAGGAAGGGTAACTAACTGCTGCAAGTACGTCTCCAGTATTAACATCTGCTACAACAATTGATGCGCTATAGGGATCTATCATGAGCATTTCTGGGGTGATTTCATTTGACTCAAGCTTTTTTATAAGCATCGAACGCACATTTCTGCCTAATTTTAGGTTTCTAATATTTTCATCTGTTCCACTTATTATATTGTTTTCTATTAACATCAACATGATTTCACTGGTAGAAACATTATCATTTTCTATTAAATCAACTAGGATAGATTGTGTGTGTCTTTTATTTTCATAATTATCCACATTTGCATTTTCATCTATCTCCAGTATTCTTTGTTTTACTGAAAAAGAAACTGTTCCTTCTGGTTGTTCATAAAGGTTTTTAATTGGTAAATTATTTGCATTAACAAGAGATTTTAATGCTCTTTTAGTTGTTATCGCTTCTGTGGATTTATTAGTTGATAATTTCCCAATAATAATATCTGTTAATCTTTTTTCTACAAGGTCATATATTTCTTTTTGTAAATTAATATCAATTGTTAGAAATGCAGAATTGGCTGATTTTGGTGGCTCAATTTCCAAGACATCTTGTCTTTTTCCTGTATAAGTTACTTCAATACTTTTTTTACCAGGTTCACCTCTTAAGTAACTTTCCAATGATTTTTCTAACTTAGTTTTGCCGACAATATCATTTTGCCCATAATTATCAATACCGTTTTCTTCAAATTTATCTAATTCTTTTTTTGTGATATTTCCTACATATCCTATTAAATGTGAAATATACTTACCGTATGGATAAACCCTTTCCATTGCCTTTTCAACGTACATACTAGTATACACATCATCATTTTCTTCTATTTCTATTACCGATTCCTGACTTACATTGTAGGCTATGGTTATGGGTAAATAACTAGAATATCGTTGTTTGTATTTCTCTGTTCTAATATTTAAAATCTTCCTTGCAACTTCATTTGATAAATTTTTGGGTATATCGAAGGTTTCACGTAATTTTGTGAAAACTTCATTAGCTGATATATCTGAGGCTTTACCATATTTATCAACAAAATCCATATCCTTTTTCCAACGTTTTTCCTGAGCATCACTATTTGTAAAAACCATGTCGCCATTAATAATTTCTATTGGAAAATTATCAATATATTCATCATTATTTCTTTCTAATAGATTTATTGTTTTTAAAATAATCGAATTAATATTATCTACATTTATACTTGGGTCAAGTTTTATGCTATAAGAACTAACATTTGTAGCTAAAGGTATTCCGTTTTTATCAAAAATACTTCCTCTAGGAGCTACAACTTCTATAGTTTTGATAGTTCTTTCATTGAAATTGTTAGCATAATAGCTTCCCTCTACAATTTGTAGTTTGAATAATTTTAATACTAGACAAAAAAATAATACCAAAATCACTATAAACAGCGCGATTATTCTGCTTGACGGGTTTTTTATAAATTCTCTAATTTTATCTCTCATTATTATCTCCACTTGATTCAAAGATATATCGTTTTGGTTTTTCTCTTATTAATAACTTACGATCAATATTATATATAAAATAATAAATTGGTATTGTTATTAATACATTGTATACCATTTCTATTAAAATTATATTGTTAAAATAATAAATGTAATTTAGCTTCGCTCTAAATAAAAAGTGAAAAAAATAAAATATAGTTTCGTAAAAAAATGTTCCTGTAAAAACCATAAATAAAACTGGCAGTGGATTAATTGAATAGAATCTTTTAAAGAATTTGCTAGAAACATATCCTGTAAAAAATCCTAATAACGCATAAAAGCCTAATATTCCACCAAAAAAAACATCTTGTAACAGGCCAGATATAAAGCCTATAGCTCCACTTTCTAAATCTTCCCTTAAATAGGCATAGGATATTATTATAATTATTGATGTGTTTGGTGATATAAAGTTGTAGCCAATGCTTTGTACTATGGTTGCTTGCATAATTAGATTTACAAATATTAGTATAAAAAAAATAATAAACCTCATATTATACTCCTCCTAATTTAAATTTAGTAACTTAGAACTCTGCTTTTGAACTCTTCTTTGTAACTATTAGAAAAGTCATCTAATATAACTATTACTTTTTTTAAATCAGTGAAATCTACATAAGGTGTCACATAAGCATATTTATATAGTCCTGCATCGTCACTTGTGACCTTTTTAACATATCCGATAGATATACCTTTGGGATAGATACTGCTTAAGTGCGATGTTATCACTTCATCATTTTCTAAAACTTCAGCATCTATATCGAAAAACTCCATACGTATCAAATTATCATTACGCAAGGTATTGTCACCTTTAACGAAACCTAGGCTACTACTTCTAGTTATCATGCCACTTACAGTGCTTGTATCATCTATTATAGTCTTTACCTCTGCATAATTACTTGATACTTTAGAGATATGTCCGACTAATCCACCAGCTGCAATAACAACCATATTCTTTTTAACTCCTTGATTTAAGCCTGCATCTATATAAAACTTATCGTACCAATTGCTTATTTCTTTTCCAATTACACTAGTTGTTATTTTATTATATTCAGGATAACTTCTAGATGTATCTAAAAGGTCTGAAAGCTCAATATTCTCCTGTTCTAATAATTCCAATTTGTCATTTTCTATGTTTAATTGTATATTTTCCTCTGTTAATCGTAGATTATCTTCTTTTAGCTTTTCAATTTCGCCACGGCTAAGTACAAAATTATTTTTAGCCTCTATAATTTTGTTAATTGAGTTCATAGGAAATGATACAATAGAGCTAAAGTACTGTGGCGAATATCTATTACCTACCGTCAAAATCATTGCAATTACTGACAAAATTACAACAAACCAAATAAAAACTACTTTGTTCTTTTTTATAAAATTCAACGTAATCACCTTACATTTTCAATGACTTATTAGTTATTAGTAGTTTTTTATACTTTTCGAAATCATCAAGTATAACACCTATTCCATTTGCCACACAATTAAGAGGCTCGTTAGCAATAGCCACAGGCATACCTGTTTCTTTCTCGATGAGTGCATCTAATCCTTTTATCAAAGCACCACCACCAGCTAGGGTTATTTGTGTTGCCATTAAATCGGAAGAAAGCTCTGGTGGCGTTTTTTCTAGGGTAGCTTTAATTGAATCTATTATGCTATTAACAGGCTCCATTATTGCGTGCGATGTATCGACCTCTGACATTTCAATGGTTTTAGGTAGCCCCGATACTAAATCTCTACCTCTTACCTCCAATAAAGTATATGCATCTGGGTTATAAACACTACCTACTATCATCTTAATAGCTTCTGCTGTTCTATATCCTATAGCTAAATTAAACTCTTTCCTCACATAATTAACTATACAATTGTCTATAGCATCACCGGCTATTCTTAATGACTCACAAGTTACTACACCACCTAATGATATTACAGCAACTTCACTTGTACCTCCACCAATGTCAACAATCATACTTCCTATAGGAGAAAAAACCGGCAAACCAGCGCCAATAGATGCCGCCATAGGTTCTTCTATTAAATACGTGCTTTTTTCTTTGGATCCAGCAGATATTGCTGCATCAATTATAGCTCTTTTTTCAACTTGTGTAACTCCTGAAGGTACACAAATTACAATCCTCGGTTTTCTAAATGTTTTGGACTTTTTAATAAAATATTTAATCATATTTTGTGTTACATCGAAGTCAGCAATTACACCATCTTTCATTGGTCTAACAGCTGTAACATATCCTGGTGTTCTGCCTATCATATCTTTTGCATCACTACCTACAGCTAATACTTGATTTTTTTTTGTATCCAATGCAACTACCGAAGGTTCGTTTATAACTATGCCTTGACCTCTTGCGTAAACTAATGTATTTGCTGTTCCTAAATCTATACCTATATCATTATTAAACATGATTCCTCCAAAAACTGAATTATATAACTAGTGCTACTAAGATACAGAATTTGTTAAATTAATTAATTTTTTTTCAAGCATATAAATTTTGAAATTTATAATTATAACTAAATTAAATTTAATCATTATCTGCAATCCTATATATTATATCATTAAATTTAATTTTAATCACTTTTTATTTTATGGCTAAAGCAATTGCATAAAAATATCTATAAACGACCATACTGTAGAGATTAGAAGAGTCATATTATGTTTATCATAACCTATTAGAAGCAGTAGAAGAAAGGAATACAGCAAAGCTAATAGAAGTAACAAAGATATACTGAGTAAACAAATGGCTATAGCGGTGAAAACCCTTAGGAAATATAGTGTATACATGTCTACTCCATTAGTATATGAATACACAAATGGAGTAATTGAGGGGCTTAATAATAAAATTAAAGTTATTAAAAAAGTGGATTTTGGATATAGACGTTTTGATAATATGAAAAAGAGTATATTAGATACACATTCAATAATTAAATAAAGATTTTCTGAAACTTAAAAATGAGATACCCCATAGAATATCTCATTTGAATTGTTACAGTTGTTAATGTTTTTAACAAACAACACGATTTAACAAAGAGCCGATTAAATCGTACTAGTGAACGAAAAAAAGTACACGGCCGACAAGAATACACAAATAATTATAGGTAATGTATTTATACTAATTTAATAAATTTTATGTGCAAAATTTGTGTGTATTTTTTTCATATATTAATGCTTAAATTGTCGACTTTGCCTTAGCAGTAAAGCAAAGACCATCACGGCTAAGCTTTTTTCTTTTCAAGACAGCCTCTTGTTCTTTATTTTAATAAGTCGATATTTCAACAGTTTCTATTATAACATCTTCAGTCGGTTTACTATTTTTATCAACTTCTACTGCTGCAATTGAGTCTACTACCTCTAAACCACTAACAACTTGTCCAAAAACAGTGTGTCTAAAGTCTAAATGTGGCGTTCCGCCTATCTCAGTGTAGTAATCATTAGCAAATTTTGGATATAAATTTTTAGCTTTTACAACTGTGTTTTCATCTACAACGTCTAATACTTCATCTTGATTTTCGCTATAGTATTGAAGTTCAGTACTGGCATTAGGGTTTATAGTATTTATATCGCTATTTTGTACTATAAAAAACTGGCTACCATTTGTGTTTACTCCAGAGTTAGCCATTGATAGCGCACCTCTAAAATTCTTTAAATTATTTGAGACTTCATCTTCAAAAGGCGTGCCCCAAATGCTTTCACCGCCCATACCAGTTCCTTCAGGGTCACCGCCTTGAATCATAAAATCATTTATTACTCTGTGAAAAATTAATCCATTAAAATAACCATCTTTTGCATGGGTTGTGAAATTCTCTACAGCCTTAGGTGCATATTCAGGATAAAGCACAGCAGTTATATCACCTTTGTTTGTTTTTATTGTAGCGATTGTATCTCCAGTTTTTGGCTCTTGCAATTGTGGTAGGTTTTCTATAGACTCAGGAGCTTTAAAAATTGGATTCAATTCACCAATATCCACAGCATCCTCATTTGGCACAATTTCTTCTGTTGCAGTAGCTTCATCAGTAGTTTCATTACTGGTAGTTTCTACAGAGTTTTCTTCGGTAGAAGCTTCAGTTCCTGTTGCAGTTGCATCAGCTGTAGAAGTGTTACTACAACCTACAAAAATACTAGATGCTATAATTGTTGTTATTACTATTTTTGCTAATCTTTTCATTTTAACCTCTTTAATCATTAATAATGTCGTTTACAATACTTAAATATATTTTATCTGGTGAGATGTGTGCAGATTCATCGTTTAGCTTGTCGATAGTTTCTTTATTTAATTCATCACTTACATATATTTCTTTTTTATTTTGAAATTCTTTTATAGAGCTATACTTTAGCTCATTTAATAGAAAACTAACGTAATCATTCATATTAATTCCATAGAATTCTAACCATGCATCATCAGTTGTAGTATTTGTTATATAAAATGGTGTAATAGCTAGGTAATCTGGTACTAAACCCTTATTATTATAAGTTTCACCGTTTATTTCTATTAAACCGTTTGTTAGCTGAAACGCACCAACGTAGTCTATGTCTTCGACATAAATATCGAAATAATTTTGTGATACGCCTTTTCCGGTTGTAGGTGTTCCGACTATTTTTGCATGTCCCCTACTTTGCATTACTCCGGCAAATATTTCTGCTGAAGATGCAGTATATTCATCCACTAATATAATTATTTCATCAAATATACTCTCATTTATAGTATTTGTATAGTGGCTGTAATAATCTCCATTTTTGTATATAATATTATATGCATTTCCTTTTGGGAGAATTTGTTCCAATGTTTCGTTCATAGATACTACGTAACCACCAGGGTTTCCTCTTAAATCAATAACTAAATTTTCACTACCATACTCCCTAATTGACTTAAGAGCTTCTTGGAATTCTAGCCCTGTGCTTCTTGTGAATTCATCTATATCAATAATACATATATTTTTATTTTTTAAATATTCAGTTTCTGTTCCTTTGTAATAGGATATTGAAGTAGGAAATTCATTAAACTCAAATGTGTACGTATATGGCAAATTATTTTTAAGTGTAGTTATTGTTTTTTTGCGTTCAGCCACAAAGTATAAATAATTTTCTATATCTGTTTTTGATAATTCACTTATATTTGTACCACCTACTTTAATAATTTCTTCTCCAATTACTATTTTAGAATTTGTAGCAGGATAACCATCTAATATTTCACCAACGTAATATCCACCGTTATTATCTAGCTGAAATCCTATATAGAAATCATCATCTATAAAGTCTGAAAAATTCCCATTTATATAATTCTCTTCATAGAAATTACTATACTGATCTAAATATGTAGCAATGCCGTACATCGCTGCATTTATTAGTCCACGATTATTAATATCACTACCAACGTAGTTTTCATCTATAATTGAAAAAGCCTCATTTATTACTTTTAAGGATTCATCTCTAGTTAGATCAACATTTTCATTACCGTACACGGTTGTTGTGAAAAATATTAATATACTTAAACTTAATATAGTTTTTTTCATGATCTGTCCTCTCTTGTATTGGCTTTTTTAGTTATACTGGCTATCTAGTTTAGTAAAAAAGTCAACTTTCGGCTCCAAGAATTTAAATTTATGACCACTTTCTATTTTAGCTATTTGGTATATAGGCTTAAATATATTATCCCATGACCAAAACTTCCCATCATATGTAATATTAAAATATTCTAAAATCATATCTGCATTACTATCCATAATTGGGTGTATTAAATTGGCAATAACTTTTATCATATGTAATGTATCAACAAAAACTTGGTCTTGATTGTCTTCATTTTTTATTTCCCTTACAAAGTACTTATTTGCATTTCTTATGTAGGAATCTAATACATCTATCACTCTATGAAATTCATATTTATACATATGTCTTTCATATTTGCATATTGCATTATTAGCTTCATCTATAATATTATCACTAACCTTATTTGTCGATATTATACCACTACTATATTCTTGAATACTGTAAAAAAATGTACGTAACAGCCTATTTAATACATTTGTATATAAATTACCCTCAACTAAAACAGGATCATTTTCATCTTCTTTAGTCTCTGGGTTTAGTGGCTTCGGCTTAAACCCGACACTTTTAGAACCTAGTCCAAAAGCCAAAAAATGCGTTTTAAGCTGCTCTACAGTATAGTATTCTAATAATTCCCTAGCGCTTGGAGCTTTTATTTTTCCAGAACTACTCGCTTTTTTATCTAAAAAAAGCACATGATTGTTAGCAATAACATTTGGAGCTGTAAGGTTTCCATCTGTAGGTACTAATGTTATATTATCACCTTGCAAGGCTAGAAACATACCTATTTCAGCTATTCCATAAAAGTAAATATTATCCGACCCAATAAATTGATAAACTTGAGCATCTTTCGAATACCAAAAATCTTTATATCTTTCATCATTTTCACCGATTGATTTTAAGTAAGACTTTGTAAATGAGATTGGTGCAAACAAGGATTCTGGCCATACCCAGAAAGTTAAATCCTCTAGCCCTTCAAGGGTAGGTGCTTTTAAACCCCATTCTTCATTTCCTGTTAATCTAAAAGGTACTAAAGTTTTACCGTTTCTAAATTGTATGGCGTTATTTCCCAGTATAATCGTTGCTCTATCTCTATCTTCCAAGGAAGAAAATGTAATAGCATAGGAAGACTGCTTTTGCTCCTCTAACATAGTGAAACTTGGCAATTGTTGCGATATTTTGTTAAATTTTTCTATATCATCAGCTTTTACAAAGGTTATAGGCTCTTTTAGAAACTCCGCAATTGCACTTTTTACAACCTTGCGTATGGTTTTATTTGTATTTATATAGCTGTCAATAACATCCATATAGCTTTCTAAATCGAAATACCAATTTTCTACTTCTATCATTTTTGGCACACTACCTGAAAGCTGGCTTAATGGGTTTAGTAAATCTTTTGGTCTGTATTGGTGACCTAAAGCACACTCATCACTATAAGCTGTTTCTGCATTACAATTAGGTATTGGACACTTACCAACTACCTGTCTACCATTTAATACTTTTTCTAGCTCTGTATCATAAAATTGTTCACTTTTTATTTTTTTTAATGCACCCTTTTTATATAATTCCATAAATAAGTCAGTACTTATTTCTTGGTGTGTACTTCCATCATCACCAAAGGCGGATGTTGCATATTTATTTAGGCTTATGTTGTATAAATCTAAAACTTCTTTTTGGGAATGGTGATTTTTTAATACAAAATCTTCCAATGTATCAGGCACATCTTCACCATTTTCTTTTGCTTTTCTATAGTATTCTATTATAGGCGAACCATAACAGTCCGTGCCGGAAACAAAAACAACATTTTCATCCCCTATTCTATCTCTTAAAAATCTTGCATAAGTATCTGCATGAATAAACACGCCTCCTATATGACCTAAGTGTAATTCTTTGTTACCATAAGGCATACCACCTGTAACAACAGCTCTTTTAGGAAATTCAGGTCTATTATCTAGCATGCTAAATTTCTTATTATTCTCTTTCATTGTAAGCTCCTTTAAGAAAGTTATTATATATCAATATTAAAAAACTTTAATATATCTTCACCACATTTTTTATCGTTTGTATTATAAAAAATTCTCTCATAACTATAGCTGTTAACATTATATTTAATATCATAATAATTAATCATTAGTTTTTTTATAACATAATCATAATCGTTATTTTTAAGGTGAGTAATTAAGTCCTCTATATCCTTTTTACTTATGTACTTATTCAACCAGTTTAATTTAACCATAAAATCTTTTTTTGTAAAGTATTCATTTATATATTCATCATGTATAGTTTTTGTTCTATAATCTATGCTACTTTCAATTAAAATTTTAGTAGAATTAATTAATTTTTCATACAAATAGCTAGGTAGTATAACATTACCTATTCTTTTGCTTTCGCCCTCTATAAATATTGTATTAGAATTTCTCTTTATTAATGAATCATATACTAATGATTCAAAAGTTTTTTGGGAATTTTGTTTACTTAAGCCTACAGAACCTAAAGTTGACCCACGATGATTAGCACAACCTTCTAAGTCTAAAATATCAATGTTCATTAATTTTAACTCTTTAAGTATTTTTGTTTTGCCTGTGCCCGTTTTTCCATATAGACCAATAAATTTAACTTTTTCTAGCTCAATTGGTAAATATTTATTTATATGATGTCTATAGCCTTTATATCCCATATCTAATTTTACTATATTGAAATGAAGAGAAGAAAAAAGACTGGCGACTGATGAGCTGCGCATTCCTCCTCGAGCACAAAAAACTACTAAAAGTTTTGAATCTTTTGCTATGTTTCTTAATTTTATAAAAATATCAGGCAGTTTTTCACTAGTGTATATTATAGCCTTTTCTATAGCTAATTCCTTACTTCTTTGTTTATAAATAGTACCTACTTCAGCTCTTTCCTCATTGCTTAATATTGGAATATTTATAGCTCCAGGAATTGTATTTTCTTCATACTCTAACTCTGTACGTAAGTCTACAAATATGGCATTTGGATATTTTTCTATTATGTCCTTATATTTTTCTACTCTCATTTTATTTCTCCAAATAAATTAGTATTATTATTAAATATATATAAGTATTTTACGCTATCTAAGCTAATAATTATTTTTTAAACGTGTACTTAAGTCAATTATTTTATCTATATTTTGGTCAAAAAACTTTTTGTATGCATTACAATATACATTTTTACCGTTAACACGCTCTCGCCTGCACCCATTTTTACAAATTGCGTAATATTTACAAGATTTACACTCTTCAGGTACAAACATTGAACTTTCTATAAAATCTTTAGTTTTTTCAGATGTAATTATTTCACTTATGGAATTTTCTTTTACATTGCCAATTTTATATTCATCAATTACATAAAAATCGCAGGGGAAAACATCTAAATTTCCTTCAACAACACACTGACATGCACAATTCCCAACTAAGGTGCAACTTTCGGGATACATACCCATAGCCATATGAATTAAATTATCGAAGTAACGAATACTTATATAATTATTTGTAACTAGCTCATTATACCACAAGTTGAAAGTTTCGTTTAAAAATTCATAAAGTCCCTCGTTGTCTAAGGAAAATTTATGATTTCCTTTTTCCTCATTTAATGGATCTAAACAATATATATATTGCAAGTATTTGAAATTATTTTTTTTGAAAAAGTTAAATACTTTTTTTGCATGTTTGGCAGATTGAGCTGTAACTAGGGATAGAACATTGTACTCGACTTTATATTTATCGAATAATTCTATTGTTTTCATTACTCTTTTAAAAGTGTCACTACCACTTTTTGTTTTTCTATATAAGTTATGTAAATCTGAATATCCGTCTAAGGATATACCAACCAAAAAATTATTTGCATGGAGAAATTTTGCTAATTCAGCATCGATTATCATACCGTTAGTTTGTAGTGATAACATAATATTTTTTTTGCCTGTACTTTTTATAAAATCGACAACTTCTTCGAAGTATTTTAATCCGACTAATGTTGGTTCGCCACCTTGAAAAGCTATATTCAAGTCACCATCTTCAGTATATTCAATTGCTTTAGTAATTAGATATTTTAAATCATTTATATCTAAAAATCCATAATCCTTTACATTTCTATTTTTTGCAACATCATTGTAAAAGCAATATGTGCAATTTATATTACATTTACTTGATGAGGGTTTAATTAATAAATTTAAATTATTCATATACACCTACTTTATTAATTTTAATAGTAGCGATCTTTTTACCGTAACTGCATGTTTTGGACATAGCTCTTGGCAGCAGTAGCACCTAATGCATTTACTTAAATCAATTTTAGGATAACCATCATCCATATTTATAACTTTTGCTGGGCAACTATTTTTACATACCCCGCACTTTACACACTTATTTTTCGTAATAATAGGTTTCGGTTGCACTGTTCGATTTATTAAATTGCTTATAGGTTTTGGTAACTTTCCATCTACAAAGCTAATTAATTTTGTTTCAGGTATTAAAAAATCATCTATTTTGTGTGCGTCTATATCTCCTTTTAAAATAATATCATTCAAATCATTAGTTACAATGCCACGTTTTATACACTCACTTGTTATAGGTACGTCTTCAAAAGATAAATTTATTAAAGATATGGCTATTTTATCTAAATGATATGGTGATGGGCTTGCTATAGTTACACCTACTTTTCGAGGGGTGCCACTAGATGGGCCGTCACCTTCCATACCTATTATTCCATCCATAAATGACAATACAGGATTTCCCACAATGCAAATATCAATTAAAGCATTTGCAAAGTCATTGTACTTTGGCATTTTAAAATGATATTCGGCCTTTTTTGTACCTGGAACAATACCAAACATGTTTTTAACCGCTCCTGTAAATGTCATCATTCCATGGGTTTTTAATTTTGAAACACTTATTACCTTATCAACATCATTTAACATATCTATTAATGTTAAAGACTTTAAAAACAATCCATCTGGGTTTTTCTTAATAAATTCATTGGTATTATACAAAAGTTTTGCCGCTGTAGTATCTTCCACTTCTCTAAACCCAGATAATTTATATTGGCTACGTAAAAGTGTTTCAGAAAATGGTCCACCTGGGCTATCGCCGATATAAACCTCAACTCCATAATCGATTAAAATATTTGCTAGTGCCTTTACATATATAGGATTTGTAGTTACTGCAAATTCAGCTTTTTTTGCCATTACTAAGTTTACTTTTAACAATACTTTTTCGCCTTTATTTATGTATTTTTCCAACCCGCCTATATCTTCAATATTTTTTTCTATAGCTTTATACACTTCGTCATATATATATTTTTCACATGATACTAAAGAAACTATTTCCATAGGCCACCTAAACTTTCAAAATAGTAATATTATTTTTATCCATGAATTTCTTTACATATTCATCCCAAGTATTATCTAAATCTTTATTTACTTGAAAATCCGATTGACTACAACCAGTGACTAAAATAATTTTTTCATTTTCATAATTAAAGTTTATATACAAACTTTTAGCATTGCTATGAATTTTATTTAAATATTCTTCAGGAATAGAAAAAACTATTTTCATATGAGTTGGCGTTTGTTTTCCTTTAATCATATTTAAAGCATGACTTTTAATGTCTAGCCAAGTTAAATATTTTGTAATATTATTTTCTTCATAATCTTTTGCATAAAAATTAGGATTCTTACCACAGTGAATTGTAAATTTGGTAAAAGAATAAATTTCAATACTTCTAACTTCAAAGTAATCAAAGATTTTATCCTTGAACATAGAATTCATTACAATTTTAGTATCTTCTTTAAGAATTTCGTATTGTACCATATAAACCTCCAAGTTTATTAAATCTTCAGTTTATGGTACAGTAAATAAGTTGAAATCACAATAATAATTAAGATATCTAGATAAAAAATTAGTGAGTGTTAGTCAAATAATCTGTTCTATGCAAAGCATTGGTGTTATGTCAGAAGTGTAATTCTTTATGATTAACTGGTCTTTTGTAACAAAAAGATGTATATTATAAAATGGAGAGGAGTGTAAATGAAAGTTTTTATTTTTATTGAAAAGAACAGGGAATATAATAATTTTAAAGAAATATACATGGAATATTTAAAGCGATTAAAATATAAAACAGAAATATTTTATTTTAAAAATGAAAAAGATATAATGAATAAGCTTCCAAAAAAATATAACTTAATACAAGTAGTAAACCACGGGTATTATTTAACTAGCGAAGACTTTGCAAAAAAAATATATAATTGTGAGAATACTGGAAATGACTTGTGCTTTTATTTATCAAATAGCCTAGATTTAGCTAAAATAAAAAGCGATCCATTGAATATTTCAAATATAGTATCAAGTAACAATTTAGCTCTAACACTATTGCTTGAACAAATTTATAGAGCAACTACAATATTAGATGGGAAAACTTATCATAAGTAAATCCCTATACAATTAACGAATAAGAAAGGTAACGTGAAAATAATGAAAATAATATCAATTAATATTAGTACTGAAAAAGGCACAGTAAAAAAACCAGTAGGTAAAGGAAGTTTTTTAGTGAATTTTGGAATGGAAAATGATGCCCATGGTGGCGATTGGCATAGACAAATTAGTTTACTAGGTATTGAAAGTATTGAAAAATTTGAAAAAACAAATAATGTGAAATTAGAGTATGGAGCTTTTGCTGAAAATATAACTACTTCGGGAGTTGTATTACATGAGCTACCAATTGGAACGAAAATGAAAATAAATGATGTAATCCTAGAAGTAACTCAAATAGGCAAAAAATGTCATTTAGGGTGTGAAATTTCTAAACAAGTTGGAGAGTGTGTTATGCCTAAAGAAGGTATATTCGCAAAAGTACTAAATGCTGGTGAAATAAAAAATGGTGATTCCATTGAGTTGTTATAAAATTTCATTGAAGGGAGAATAAATGAAACTTATACTAATAAGGCATGGACTTTCTAAAAGTAATAGAGATAAAATTATTTCTGGTTCATTAGATACGCCTTTAAGTCTTGAAGGTAAACAAATATTATTAGAATTTAGAGATAAAATAACTTATCCAAAAACTGATATTTATGTAGCATCTCCACTTTCTAGATGCATATCTACATTTGAGGTGTTATTTCCTAAGGAAACACTTGAATTTGTAGTACCAAATTTAAAAGAAATGTGCTTTGGAGATATGGAAGGCAAAAGTTTTAGTGAAGTTGAATTAGATGATTTTTTCATAGCTTTATTTGAAAATAAAAAAATATGCAATGCAGAACTACTATCAGATTTTATAAATAGAGTAGAAAATGGATTTATAGATATTTGTAACTATCTTAAAGAAAATAATTATTCCACTGCAACTGTGGTATGTCACTCTACAGTGATTAAGTCTATCTTTTGCAAATTAAATAATATATCAGCAAAAAAATCTAGAGAAATACGCATAGAAAATGGCAAGGGTTATTCCTTAGAATTAGAAGTCGAGAATAACAGAATTAAATATGGCAGTATTATTAAATTAGGTGAACTATGAAAGTAGCATTTCTTACTTTAGGTTGCAAGGTGAATTCATATGATACCGAGGCAATGCTAAATATTTTTATTAATAATGGATATACAGAAGTTAACTTTGACGAAGTTGCAGACGTATACATTATTAATACCTGTACAGTAACAAATTTAAGTGACAGGAAATCTAGACAAATGATTAGAAAGGCAACAAAAATAAATAGCAATGCAATTATTGTTGCTACAGGTTGCTACGCTCAGGTCGCTCCTGAGGAAGTGTTGGAAATTGAAGGTATTGACATTGTTATAGGTACCAATGACAGAAAAAGAATTGTTGATATAATTAATAATTTTAAAATTTCAAATTTGAAGAAAGTTTCATATGTTGAAAATATTCTAAATGTAGATGAATTCGAAAACTTAGAAGTAGATACAATGAAAAATAAAACTAGGGTATATTTAAAAATAGAAGAAGGATGCAATAATTATTGTTCATACTGTATTATCCCATACGCTAGAGGAAAAATAAAAAGCAGAAAAGAAAATGATGTTTTGGACGAAGTGAGAAAAATGGTTCGAAACGATATAAATGAAGTTGTTTTAACAGGGATTCACGTTGCTTCCTATGGGGTTGATATAGGAACTAATCTATTGAATCTAATTGAAAAAATTAACGATGTAGAAGGTATAGAGAGAATACGTTTTTCATCGGTGGAACCAAATTTTATGACTTTTTCAAATCTTCAAAGGTTAAAAAACTATGGTAAAGTTTGCGATTTTTTTCATTTATCACTACAAAGTGGTTGTGATAAAACTCTAAAAAATATGAATAGAAAATATACATCTGAGGAGTATATGGCTTCTGTGGAAAATATACGATATTTTTATCCAAATGCCAATATAACAACAGATGTAATAGTAGGTTTCCCTAATGAAAACGACGAAGATTTTATAAACTCTTTAAATTTTTGCAAAAAAATTGGTTTTGGTAAAATACATGTATTTCCATACTCTCCTAAGCGTGGTACTAAATCATTTGATATGGGAGATACTGTTAGTGCTGAATCGAAAAAAGAAAGAAGTAAGCAACTTCGGGAATTAAGCGACCAAATGGAACTAGAATTCATTAAAAGTAATAGTGGTAGTACTGCTAAAATTTTATTTGAAAAAAATAACAGCGGCTATACTACGAACTACCTACGTGTATATGATGAAAACAAGATTTATAAAGAAAACCAAATAGTTGAAACAAAAATAATATATAATACAAGATTAATAGTATTTAATTCGCAATAAGGATAAGGTGATAGTATGAAATTAATTTCATGGAATGTAAATGGAATAAGAGCAAGTATAAAAAAAGGTTTTAGAGCAAAATTTGCTGAAATTGATGCAGATATATTTTGTATACAAGAAACTAAAATGCAAGAAGGGCAAGAGGAAATTAGTTTTGAAGGTTACTATGAATATTGGAACAGTGCAGTAAAAAAAGGATATTCAGGTACACTCATATATACAAAAGAAAAGCCTATGTCCTTTACTCGTGGAATAGGTATAGAGGAACATGACAATGAAGGTCGTGTCATAACTTTAGAGTATGATGACTTTTACTTAGTAAATGTGTACACCCCAAATGCTAAAAGAGAGCTAGAACGATTAGACTATAGAATGGTTTGGGAGGATGATTTTAGAGAGTATCTCTTAGAATTAAATAAAAAGAAAAGTGTGATAATATGCGGTGATTTAAACGTAGCGCAGAAAGAAATCGATGTAAAAAACTTTAAAAGTAATATAGGTAATGCGGGGCTTACTGATGAAGAAAGAGGCAAATTCAACCAACTCCTTGAAAGTGGATTTGTAGATACTTATAGGTATTTCTATCCTGATAAAGCTGATAAATATTCTTGGTTTAGTTACTTTGGCAAAGCGCGTGAGAATAATACAGGTTGGAGAATTGATTATTTTTTAGTCAGCAAAGATTTTACCGAAAAATTAGTTAATGCTGATATTTTGGATCAAGTTTATGGAAGTGATCATGTTCCTGTAGAGTTAACAATAACTAAAGATTAAAGATAAAACTAAATAAGCACATAGAGAATACTCACTATCTTTTAATATAAATTTATAATAATTATTGCATAATATAGTGCTTCATTATAAAATAGGGTATCATAAGGTAAATTAAGTTTTATTGACATATGGATAAACAGGAGGATAACATGAAATTCAAAAAAATAATGGTCAGTGTTTTAGCAACAGGACTTATAATAGCTGCAAATAGTGTAACATACGCAAATACTTATAACGATGTACCACCAACCCATTGGGCTTATTACGCAGTAGATAGCGTTTCAGATAATAGCATTATGCTCGGAGATGTATCTGGTAACTTCAACGTTGAAAGTTATTTGGATAAATTTGAAACTTCACAAATTTTAGCTAGATTAGCTGGATACAATGAAGTAAACCCAACATCTAGCGAAAAAGTTTATTATGAAGCTGCCTATAAAAATAATAAATCTTTGCTAGATGGATATGATAATAAATATAGCAAGTGGGATACTAGCGTAAACAACGCTATAGCATTCCTTCTTGAAAAAAACATATACGAGGCTAGTGACTTATCAACTTTTATTACTGTGAGAGATAATAAAACAGAAGCATTAAGAGCTTTAACTCGTGAAGAAATATCAACATTTTTAACACGTGCAATGGGAAAAGAATCAGAAGCTCTTCAGGCGTCATATGGCGTTTTATTCACCGATGATAGTGAAATAAACTCAACATTTAAACCTTATGTATATTATTTACGAAGTCAAAGAATTATAAATGGTGACGGTGAAAATTATTTTCACCCTAGAAATGCTGTAACTCGTGGAGCTATGGCTGTAATGGTTAACTCAACTTATAATGTTATTAAATCTAGTGAAACAACAACTAGTAATAATAATAACAATAACAATAATAATATTGGTGAAATAAATTTAGTAAGCGGTAAGGTAGTTGAGATATACTCTAGTTTAAATACAATAAAGATAAATAATGGTAGTGAAGATAAGCTTTATGCAATTGATAGTAATGCTAAAATAACTTTAAATGGTAAATCTGCAACAATAAATGATTTATCACCAAATATGAGTATTGCTGCAATAAGTACAGATAATAAAACTTTAACTGATATTGAAATTAAAGTTAATAACGATAGTAATACAAATAATAATAATGATAGCAACAATAATAATACTGATCCAAATACAACTATTGAAGGTGAAGTTACTAATATTTATCAACGTGACGGCTTAAAGTCTATTGATATTTATGTAAAGGAATCCAATAGTAATGGTACTACTACAAGCACAACAACTAAATATGATTTAGCAGAGAATTGTGATATTTACAGAGATGGTAAAACTATAAACTTTTTAAATATAAAAGATGATGAATTAATTACTGCTAAAATAGAGAATAATTTAATTACTCGCATTGATTTAGATAGCAGATATGAAAAAGTTGAGGGCATTGTTTTAGAAAAAGGTTATGATAATGATACTAAGAGTCAATATTATGTAATCGAAGAAGATAAGACAGAAGAAAAATATAAAGTTTTCCTTGATAAAAATAGCAAAATATACCGTAGTGGTAAAGCTGATTGGAATGAAGTGCGTATTGGTGACGATGTAGTTGTTGAATTAGATTTTGACACTGTCGATGAGCTTACTGCTTACGGACGTTCATTTGACTTCGAAGGGTATATAAAGGAAATATTTATTAATTCTAATACAGCTTACTTAAAAGTTGAAAGTAGAAAAGATTCTGATAAAATAGAAAAATTTGTATTATCACCAAAAACACCTAAATTGTATAGTTTACAAGTAGGTACTCTTGTTGAGATCGAGCTAGAAAGTAGTGAAGTTGAAAATATACAAGTACTTGAAAGTGCAAAAGCCGAAACAATTAGTGGAGAAATATCAGATATTTATTCTAGTAGATTTACATTAGTTGATGACGATAGCTATTCAGTTGTAACTGTTTATTTCGATAGTGATACAAAATTCTTCAACTCTATAACTGGCGAAACTATGTTAATTAGAGATGTTGATGAAGGTTCAGATGCATATGTAACATATAGAGATGCTGATAGTGAATACGCTGCAACTGTAGCAGTAAAACAATAATTTTTTTAGAAAGGGCTGTTGTACCTGTAAGTTATAAACAGCCCTTTTTATATTACTTTTAACATGGACTATAAACTAAAAACATTGTATATAAAGAAGGTGTAGTATGCCAAATGATTTTTATAAAGAAAAAAATAAAAATAACATTGTGAAATTTCGTGAACTTACTAAAGATTTACCTATATTTCTAAATCCTTATTTAAGAGCGTTAAACAACACTTTAAGCCAATCAACAAAGGTGGCATATGTTTATGACCTGAAAATATTTTTTAATTTTTTAATGACAGAAAATCCCATGTACGCTAAAAATAATATATCAGAATTTACTATAGATGATTTAAAAAAAATTGATGTATATACCTTAGAGGAATATGTAGAGTATTTAACTTACTATGTAAGGGCTAAAGATGAAAAATTTATTGAACATACCAATGGGGAAAGAGGAATAAGCAGAAAGATTTCATCATTAAGGAGTATGTATACTTACTTTTATAAAAAAGGTGAAGTAGATAGCAATCCTGCCGAACTCATTGATATTCCTAAAATACATACAAAGCCAATTGTAACTCTAGACGTACATGAAGTGGCAAATCTTCTTGACGAAATAGAAAGTGGAGAAAATCTTACGAAAAAGCAGAAAGATATGCATAAAAAGACAAAAAAACGTGATTTAGCTTTAGTTTCTATTTTACTGGGTACAGGAATGCGTATATCTGAATGCGTTGGTATAAATATTAATGACATAGACTTTTCTAATAATTCTGTAAAGGTAATACGAAAAGGTGGAAACGAAAGTATTTTATATTTTAATAATGAGGTTGCAACTGCATTAAAAGACTATAAAAATGACAGGGAAAAGTTAAATGCTGTTGAAGGGAATGAATCAGCGTTATTTTTATCTATGCAAAATAAAAGAATTACACAACGTGCAGTGCAAAATCTTGTAAAAAAATATGCTCATATAATTAGTCCATTAAAAAAAATAAGTCCACACAAACTCAGAAGTACTTATGCAACAAGTCTATATAAAGAAACACAGGACATTTATTTAGTTGCGGACGCTTTGGGGCATGCAAATGTGGCAACAACTCAAAAACACTATGCAAGAATGGACGATGAAAGAAGAAGAGAAGCAGCAAAGCATGTAAAATTAAGATGAAAGGAAAATAAATGAAAATATATAACACTTTAAGACGAAAAAAAGAAGAATTTAAATCCATTAAACCCAATGAAGTTAAAATGTATGTATGCGGACCTACCGTATACGATTATATTCATATTGGTAATGCTAGGCCATTAGTAGTATTTGACACCATTAGAAGATATTTCCAATATAAAAACTATAAAGTAACATATGTACAGAATTTTACAGATATAGATGATAAAATAATTAATAGAGCAAATGAAGAAGATATAACAGCAAAACAAGTTTCTGAAAGATTTATACAAGAAACTATATTAGACTGCAAAGGCTTAAATATTTTAGAAACAATAAATCCATGTGTAACCAATGAAATTGATTCAATTATAGAAATGATTGAAGAATTAATACATAAGAAGGTGGCATATGAAATAAATGGTTCAGTTTATTTCGACGCTAAAAATTATAATAATTACGGTAAACTATCTAGAAAAAATATAGATGACTTAATATCTGGTAGTAGAGTAGCTATTAATACTGAAAAAAAATCTCCTATTGATTTTATTTTATGGAAACCCGCTAAAGAAAATGAACCTTTTTGGGAATCACCTTGGGGTAATGGTAGACCTGGATGGCATATAGAATGCAGCGTTATGTCAAAAAAATATTTAGGAGAAACTATAGATATTCATGGTGGTGGTGAAGATTTAGTTTTCCCACATCATGAGAATGAAATAGCCCAAAGCGAAAGTTTAAGCAATAAACCAATGGCTAATTATTGGATTCACAATGGATTTATTAATGTTGATAATGAAAAGATGTCTAAGTCTAAGGGTAATTTTTTTACTTTACGAGATATTGTTAAAGAATATAGCTATGAGGAAGTTAGATTTTTTATTTTATCATGCCACTATAGAAGTCCTTTGAACTTTAGCGAGGAACTTATGCAGTCAAGTGGTAATGGATTAAATAGGATTAAAACAGCAATCGAAAATATGGAGTTTTTAAAAGATAGAACAAAGGGAAGCATAACGGTAGATGAGGCTGTTTTACTTAAAGATTCAGAAATATATAAAGATAATTTTGATAAATCCATGGATGATGATTTTAATACAGCAGATGCCATAACAGCTATTTATGAACTAATTAAATTTTCAAATATTCACTTAAATGAGCATTCTAGTAATGGATTTATAGAAGCAATACTGAAAAAAACTATTAATTTATTAGGTATTTTAGGGTTATACTTCCCGAAAGAAAGCAATTTGGAAAATGAAATCGAAAATTTAATTACCGAAAGAGAAGTAGCGAGGAAAAATAAAGATTGGGCTACTGCTGATAAAATACGTGATGAACTTGACGCAAAAGGCATAATTCTAAAAGATACTTCAGCTGGAGTTAAATGGTCAAAAAAATGATTGATTTTTTAAATGCTACCAATACAAATACAAGGCATATTAGTGAATATTCAAGTCTAGGTTTAGCTTATATAGGGGATGTTGTATTCGAAATCTTTGTAAGAACTTATGTCATAAATAAAATAAATGGTAATGTAAACGATATGGATAGCTTGTCTAGAAAATATGTTAAGGCATCATCCCAAGCTAATTTTTATCATTTAATCTATAATGATTGTAGTGAAGAAGAACGAAGTGTACTTAGACGTGGACGAAATGCCAAAATATACACAAAGGCTAAACATGCCTCGGTTAGCGACTATAAACACGCAACAGGGCTTGAAGCTTTATTTGGTTATTTATATTTAAAAGGTGAAATAAGTAGATTAGAAGAAATATTTACCTTTATATTAAATGAGGAAAATAATGGAAAATAATAAAAATTTTAAAGAAATAATTAATGAAGGACTACAACTGGAAGGGCGAAACGCCGTTTTAGAGGCATTAAACAGTGATAGGCAAATTGACAAAATTTGGTTTAAAAAAGGCGAAATTGAAGGTACTTTAAAATTAATTAAAGCAAAGGCAAAAGAAAAAAACATTGTTGTACAAGAGATAAATAAATATAAATTAGATGAGATTTCCAATAGCCATAATCATCAAGGTGTAATTGCTATATGTCCTGTGAAAGAGTACGTAGAAGTGGATGAAATACTTGAATTAGCCAAGGTAAGAAATGAAGATCCCTTTATAATAATTCTTGATGGAATTACAGATACTCATAATTTAGGTGCTATAATCCGTAGTGCAAATGCTGCAGGAGCACATGGAATTATTATACCCAAAAGACGTGCAGCTACTTTATCTGGAATAATTAGTAAGACTTCTGCTGGAGCAGTAAATTATATGTTAGTTTCAAGAGTTACTAATATAGGTAATACTATAGATGAACTTAAAAGAAAAGGTATATGGGTACACTGCGGTACTATGGATGGAATACCATACTTTAAAAGTGACCTAACTGGCCCCGTAGCTTTGGTTATTGGGGATGAAGGAAATGGTATAAGCAAATTAGTAGAAAAAAAATGTGATACAAAAATAAGTATACCGATGTATGGTGAAGTTGCATCTTTAAATGCATCATGTGCTTCGAGTTTATTACTTTATGAAGTTGTTCGTCAAAGGAATTTTAAATAATGCCAGTAAACACTATAGATTTATTAAATAATATCGATGATATTAAGGTGCAAAACAAACTAATAAATGAATATAAATATTTAGTTACAATAAAAGCTAGAACCTATTTTTTAGTTGGAGCTGATTACGAGGACTTAATTCAAGAGGGAATGATAGGCTTGTTTAATGCTATTCAAAATTATAAAGTTGACTTAGGTGTTTCTTTTGAGACATTTGCAGACACCTGTATAAATAACCAAATACTAACTGCAATTAAAATGGCGAATAGACAAAAACATAAAGTGCTTAATGAATCATTTTCTTTAAATACTACAATAGATGGAAATGAGATTTTAAATATACTTACTTCAGAAGATGAAAACCCTGAAAATTTATTAATACTTAAAGAAAATAAAAAAATTATGGAGCGTATTATTGAAGATAATTTAACAACTCTTGAAAAAAATGTACTTAAACTATACCTAACAGGAGAAAGTTATGACTATATTAGCAAAAAAGTTAATAAAAATAAAAAATCTATTGATAACGCGCTTCAAAGAATTAAGAAAAAATTAAGTTTGCAAAATACAATTTTTTAAGGAGGTAACATGGCTATTTTAGTAAAAAATAAATATGGTACAATAAATATAACAAAAAAAGCTATTGTCAAAATAGCAGGAATTACAGCGATGGAATGTTATGGTATAGTTGGCATGGCTGCCAGAAGTTTTAGTGATGGATTTTTCAAATTACTAAAACAAGAAAAATTAGATAGAGGTATAAACATACATGAAAGTGATAATAAGATTGATATTACCTTGCATATAATAGTGCTATATGGTACAAATATTCCTGTTATTTCTAGAACTTTACAAGATTCAATAAAATATAGAATAAAAGAATATACTGGAATTGAAGTAAATAACATAAATATATATGTAGAGGGTTTAAAAATAGATATATAGTTAAAGTCTAGGTTGAAATCACGGCCCATGAACTAATTTTTTAACTTAGAGGAGGAGATTTTGAATAAAATAAGTAGTAATACATTAAGAAATATGATTGTAAGTGGTGCTAATGAACTTATAAAGGATAAAGATTTAATAAATTCACTAAATGTATTTCCTGTGCCAGATGGTGATACTGGAACTAACATGTCTCTTACAATTATATCAGCTGTCAATGAAATGAATAATAAAAATAGTAATGATATAGAAGTAATGACTAGAGCATTATCTAAAGGTGCGTTAAAAGGTGCTAGAGGTAATTCAGGTGTTATATTATCCCAATTATTTAGAGGTTTTGCAACAGCTTTTGAAGGAAAGAAAGAAGCTAATATGGCTGATTTTTCCCAAGCAATAGAAAGTAGTTCTAAAGCAGCATATAAGGCGGTAATGGTTCCTAAAGAAGGTACTATTTTAACTGTTTCTAAGGATTTGGCTAGCGCTGCAAGGTTTGCTCTAAAGGAATGTAACTCTCTAGAGGATATGATGGAATATATTGTTCTAGAGGGTAATAAATCTTTACAAAAAACTAAGGAAATGCTACCAGAGCTAAAAGAAGCTAATGTGATAGATAGTGGTGGTAAAGGATTAATCAATTTCTACACTGGTATGATGTTAGCTTTAAAAACTAATGAAGTGTATTTTTTAATTGAATCTACAAATGATGATGCCGCACATAAAGGGGGAAATTTAAAAGATGTAGAAATAAAATATATTTATTGTACAGAATTCCTTATAAATAGCACTACAGGTCTTGATGTTAATTTAGGTAATTTTTTACATTCAATTGGTGATTCAATTGTATTAGTTGAAGATGATAATTTAATTAAAGTACATTTACATACAAATGAACCCCATAAAGCCTTAGAAATAGCCTTATTGTATGGTGAAATAGCTAAAGTTAAAATAGATAATATGAAGGATCAACATTCCTCTTTGTTCTATGAACATGAAGATAAACAAAGGATATTAAAGGAGGCGCCAAAGTTAAATATAGGCCTTATAGCCATAGCTAATGGAAGTGGAAACATTGAGTTGTTTAAAGAATATGGTATCCATGAGGTAATAAATGGAGGTCAAAGTGTTAACCCAAGTACCGAGGACATTTTAACTGCTGTTGAAAATATAAATAGTGATAATATAATTATTTTGCCAAACAATAAAAATATAATACTTTCAGCAAATCAAGCCAAGGATATATCTAAGAAAAATATTGCTATTGTGCCTACATTAAACATAACACAAGGTTTTGCAGCAACGCTAAATTTTTGTGATTTAAACTCTCTTGAAGAAAATGTAGAATCTATGACTAATGGCATGAATGGTATATCTTCTGGGTCTATAACCTATGCTATACGAGATACATTGATTAATGGAAATGAAATAAAAACAGGTGACATACTTGCTTTACAAGAAAATAAAATAATATATAATAGTAGCAATATTAATGGAGCTTTTAAATATTTATTAAAGGAAATGATTAATAATACTAGTAGCTTTATAACAGTATATTATGGTGAAGATATAAGGCAAGAAGATATTTTAGAAATAAGAAATATTTTAGAAAATTATGGAATTGAATATGAGTTAATAGATGGTGGTCAACCTTTATATTATTTTTTAATTTCAGTTGAGTAAATTTTCTCCTTATTGATAAGCGTAGGATGTTTTAATATATTTGTATATATGTTAAATCCTTGCGCTTATTTTTTTATGTCAGAGTAGTAAAATTTTTTTTTTATTTTTCAAAATACCATGTTAAAACTTGAATATCCACCTCAATAAATGTATAATCAATTAATGAATATTTTTGTGATGTATTCACAGTTTAAATTTGACTGTTTCCCCATAATTTTCTTAAAAAGAAAGGAACTAATTAATGAGTAGCAAGCAAAAAGAATTTTTCTTTTTTATAATAGAAATTATTATAGCCATAGTAGTTTTATTTATAGTATTTAATATTGTAAAAAGTTCACTTATAAAATCTTTTGAATTTGGTAAAAATATTGACATGAGTAAACCTAAGAGTATAACAGCAGAGGTCACTATATCTGAAGGTGATGATATTGTGGAGTTTGCAACTAAATTAGAAGAAAGCAAAATAATAAATAGTGCACACTTGTTTCTTGGTGAAAGTTTTTTAACTGGTGAAATTGTTGATATTATACCTGGAACATACGCTCTTTCTTCCGATATGAGCATTTATCAAATTTTTTATACAGCTAGTCACCCCTCAAATATTATGGGTAATAATGAAACAACAATTACTATTAAGGAAGGCTTTACCTTAAAAGATATAGCTAGGTATTTAGAGTCTGAAGGTGTTGTACCATATGAAGAATTTATTGAAGCTGCAAACAGTGGATACTACGATTACCCTTTTCTAGATCTAATTAGAGATAAAGAGAATTATTTAGAAGGATATCTTTTTCCAGACACTTACAGAGTATATACAACAGCAACAGCAGAGGCTATAATAAACCGTATGCTGTCGAGATTTAATGAAGTCTTTACAGATGAAATGAAAAGTAAAGCGGATGCCTTAGGCAAAAGTGTAGATGAAATTGTTACTATGGCTTCCATTATAGAAGAAGAAATAAGTGTACCAGAAGAGCGATTTCATGCATCAGATGTAATATATAATAGATTAAATTCAAATATGGAATTAGGTATGTGTTCAACTGTACTATATGTGTTAGACAAAAGGAAAGATAATTTAACTAATGAAGATATAGCAACTGAATCACCTTACAATACGTATATTAATCCAGGTTTACCTGTTGGACCAATTTCCAATCCAGGATTAGCTTGTTTAGAGGCAGCTCTTAACCCTACAGGTACTGATTATTTATATTTTGTTATTAATGATGAAGATGCGGGCTCACATTTATTTACAAATAGTTATGATGAATTTCTTAAAGCAAAAGAAGAATATGGACAAAAGTATTAGAAAAGAGGTCCTATGATCAGTTACATAGTGAAAAGAGAAATTGTTGACTATATAAATAAAAAGCAAGGATATTGCTATGGTGAATTAGGGGAAAAACAAAAAGATTTTTTAAAGAAGGAATTACCCATTATAGACATGGAAACAGCAAGATTTTTAGAAGTTTTACTTTCTATGCATAAGCCAAAAAGAATATTAGAAATAGGATTGGCAGTTGGTTTTTCATCCAGTCTAATGGCAAAAATCTTGCCGAGTAGCTATATCACATCAATAGAGCGATGGGACTATATGGTGGAACAAGCTAAATTAACCCATGGTGAATTAGATGTTAATGTTAATATTATTGAAGGTGATGGTCTTGAAGTCCTAAAGAATATAAAAGAAAAATATGATTTTATTTTTTTAGATTGTGCCAAGGGACAATATATAAGAATGTTACCTTATTTATTAAGGATATTAAATATTGGTGGTATTTTATTTGCCGATGACATTTTTCAAAATGGTAACATTGTTAAAAATATTGAAGATATTCCAAAAAGACAAAGAACAATACACAACAGAATGAACGAATTTATAGACAAAATTTGTAATACCTCAGGATTACGTACCAGTATTATTCCTATAGCAGATGGAGTATCAGTTTCCTATAAAGAAAAAGAAATAGAAATGGAGAATTATGAATAAAGTTGAATTATTAGCACCTGCAGGAGATTTAGAAAAGTTAAAAATTGCCATTTTATATGGTGCAGATGCAGTGTATATAGGCGGCCAAAATTACGGTTTAAGGGCAAAGGCTAAAAATTTTACAGATGAAGACATGATTGAAGGCGTAAAGTTTGCGCATAACTTAAATAAGAAGGTATATGTAACAGCAAATATTTTCGCCCATAATGACGATTTTGAAGGAATGAAAGAATATTTTAAGAAGCTTGAAACCTTTAATATAGATGGATTAATAATATCTGATTTAGGTATATTTAGTGTGGCAAAAGAAACTGTTCCCAATATGGAAATTCATATAAGCACACAAGCCAATACAACAAACTATCATAGCGTTAAAATGTGGGAAACCTTAGGGGCTAAAAGAGTTGTATTAGCTAGGGAGTTATCTTTTAAAGAGATAAAAAATATTAAAGAAAATATACCTAATGTTGATTTAGAATCATTTGTACACGGAGCCATGTGTATATCCTATTCAGGAAGGTGTTTGCTTTCTAACTATATGACTAACCGTGACGCTAACAAAGGTGAATGTGCACACCCTTGTAGATGGAAATACAGTGTTGTTGAAGAAAAACGACCTGGTGAATACATGCCTATACATGAAGATGAACGAGGTACATATATTTATAATTCTAAGGATTTATGTATGGTAGGTTATATCGATGAATTAATTGATGCTGGTGTAAATAGCTTAAAAGTTGAAGGTAGAATAAAAACATCGTATTATATAGCTAATGTTATAAGTGTTTATAGAGAAGCTATAGATGATTATTACAATGATTTTAAACTTTATAAATCTAAAATTGAGTATTATATAAGTGAAATAAAAAAATGTAGCCATAGAGATTTTACAACAGGATTTTACGACCAGAAACCTAACCATTTAGACCAGATTTATACAAATAATTCTTATATAAGAAATTATGAATTTGTAGGTTTGGTAAAGGATTATAACAATGGTTATGCTACTATTGAACAAAGAAATAAATTCACATTAGAAACAGAAATTGAAGTACTTCGTCATAGTGGTGAAAATTTTAAGTTTAAAGTAGAAGAGATTTTAAATATTGAAGGTGAATGCCTAGATTCTGCTCCACACCCACAAGAAATTTTAAAAATTAAGATACCGAAAGATGTTTCAGCATTTGATATATTTAGAGTTGCTACAAGTTAAATTGAGTTAGGAGAATAGTTTGGAAAATGAAAAAACTTTAAAATGTAGAGAAGACTTAAAAAATATAAGTCAAATAGAAAATTTTATAACAAATTATGAACTAAAAGAGTTAATTCGTGATATTACAGAAGTTTCTATTAAAATCATTAGATTTTCCGATGCTGATGATGAAAATTTACTAAAAAATTTTTTTAACTACTATATACCACAATATCTGAAAATTTTAAATACATACAAATCTGCCTTAGATGCAAATGTAGATTTAAATGCAATAAAAAATCTTGAAGTAGATACAGTTAGAAGCTCCAAGGCTCTAGCAGAAGGTTTACTAAAATTATTTGAGGATGTATTAAAAAATGATTTTAAAGATATTGAGGCTGAAATGAAAGTATTTGAAGAGTTTCTTTCAAATAAAGGACTTACAAAGAATGATTTTAATTTATAATTAGGAGGAATATCATGAACGAAAATGATTTTAATATATCTGCACCAGCCACACCAACATTAACGCTTAGCCCAGCCACTAATTTAAATGAAGATTTAGCACCTTCCCAAAGCGAAACGGAGGTAAAAGCTAAAACAGACAAAGAAATGACTGACTTCGATAAACTTGATAGCAATGAAAAAGCTCAGGTAATGGAATTTTCTAAACAGATAAATTTATCTGACAGTCAACAAGTTCTACAATACGGTTCGGCAGCACAAAATAAAGTTTCAAATTTTTCTGACAATATATTAAAAGCAATTACTTCAAAGGGAGATAGATCTGAAATTAGTAACGATTTAGTACAACTTACTAAAGAAATAAAAAGCTTAGAAAGCAACTCGCAAGAAGAAGATGCAAAAGGGTTTAAAAAACTTTTTCAAATTTTCAAACCAGTAGAAGAAAAGCTAGAGACTTATCAAATAAAATATAACTCCATAGCGAAAAATATTGATGTAATTACTGAAACTTTAGAGGAGCACCAAAGAACCTTAATGAAAGATGTTCATTTGCTTGATGATATGTACGAAAGCAATAAGGTTTATTTTAAAGAATTAACCATGTACATATTAGCAGGAGAAGAAAAATTAGAAAATTATAAAAACATTGATTTAAAAGAGCAAAGAGATAAGGCAACAGAATCTGGAGATCAATTAGAAACTCAAAAATTAAATGATATGCTAAATATGTCAAACAGATTTGAAAAAAAATTACATGACTTAAAATTAAGCCGTACAGTAAGTTTACAAACAGCTCCACAAATTAGAATGATTCAAAATAACGATGTTCAGCTTATAGAAAAAATACAATCAAGTGTGCTTAATGCAATACCTTTATGGAAAAACAATATTGTTATAACTCTTACTATGATGAATAGTAATAAGGCCATTGAAAGTCAAAAGAAAGTAACAGATATGACAAATACTTTACTAAAGAAAAATAGCGAAATGCTTAAAACTGGTTCTATAGAAGTCGCAAAGCTAAATGAAGAAAGTATAGTTTCTATAGATACATTGCAAAAAACTAATCAAGATTTAATAGATACAATTAGCGAGGTTTTAGTTATACAAGAAAATGGTAAAATACAACGTGCAGAAGCAACAAAAGAACTTGTACGTTTAGAAGACGAACTTAAAGTTTCGATTTTAAATGCAGCTAAAGCGCAAAGTGATAATAACTTAAGCCAGCAATAAGTATAGGGGTATTATGGATTTAAATCAGATTTTAAATAATGAGGTAACTACTATTGCCAACGAACTAGAACTGCTTAACCATGAATACTATTTAAGTAAAAAGATTATTGGTGTGGCTGGCAAGGAAAAAATTAAAAGAATTATTCATTACTACAGGTCTGCAATTTTTCCTGGGGTATATGAAAGAGAGCTAATTAAAGAAAGTGATATTAATATTCTAATTGGAAATAATATAAGAATTGCATCTATTGAGCTTTACGATATCTTAGCATATGCACTTGCTGTTTTTTGTACTGATGAAAAAAATAAAGAGAAATGTTGTGCTCGATGTAAAAACAAAGCTACAGAAATTACTTATAGATTAATAAAGGAATTACCTAACATAAGGCGTATTTTACAAAAAGATATAGAAGCAGCATACTTAGGTGATCCTGCTGCTGTTTCACATGAAGAAATATTATTAAGCTATCCATCTATTGAAGCCGTAAGTATATATAGACTTGCACATTTTCTTTATAAAGAAGGTGTACAACTTATACCCAGAGTTATGAGCGAATACGCCCATAATAAAACAGGTATTGATATTAATGCAGGAGCTGTAATTGGTGAAGGTTTCTTTATTGACCACGGAACGGGTGTAGTTATAGGTGAAACTTGTATTATTGGTAAAAATGTTAAAATATATCAAGGGGTTACTTTAGGGGCAAAAAGCTTCCCTTTGGATGAAGATGGAAATCCTATTAAAGGCATTAAACGTCATCCAAATATAGGTGATAATGTAGTAATATATGCCGGAGCGACTATACTTGGTGGTGAAACTTTTATAGGAAGTAATTCTGTTATTGGTAGTAACGTATGGCTTACAAAATCTGTTCCAGAAAATTCTAATGTATATTTGCCTCAAGGTGAAGTTAATATTAAATGATATAAGGTTTCTTATACATACTTACTAGACAAAATAAATACCATGCAAGCATGAGCGCCAAAGTAGGTAGAGATGCTTAGAAAAAAAGGTAGCTGTCTTGAAATAAAAAATATTACTAAATTAAAAGGTAATTTTAAAAAAATATATACCTAAGTTTTACAGTCAAAAGTTTAAAAAATGCCCTATAACCCCTATTAAATAAAGGTTATAGGGCGCTTACGTGTTAAAGAAAAGAGTAGTAATAAACCGCTGTCTTTAATTTTCGAATTTCGCTCAGTTTCATATATTTTTTATTAAACTTCAAGTTGATTTTTTCTTCAATCTTTCTTGATATTTCACTTTTCTTATTTAAAATATAAATTCCATATTCCAATGCTCTAGAAGTAAGGGATGACAACTCTTTTTGTAACTTTTCTATGGAATACTCATGGTCAAAATAATTTTCCAATATTCGCAATATTTCAAAAAATGGTAAAAAAATAAAGCTTGTATTGGCTTTCAGTTTTTTCGTTTTACAAGTGTCAAAGACCTGGGTGTGGACTTTGTCGTCCTCGGGTACTTTCACTTCAAACAAGTCTAACGGTATTTTGATTTGATCAAAGCCAAAAAATTCGTTATAATTATCTTGTTTTTTATCATAGTTGTATTTTATTATATAACGTAAAAAATCTCTAGGATTTTCACTGGAGATTTTTTGCGTTTGTTATTTATGGCATTTTGCAAATGCCCCTTTTTTAATTAAAGTTTTAGTCAAGCTCTGGCCGTTCCTTTCAGGAACTGCTCGACTATGCTACCAACTTTTTTAAAAACTTGTGGGGTTTAGGGCGAAGCACCAAGGTTTTTTCTTTTCAAGACAGTCCCTGTTATTCATAAGTTTCATTATCAATTTTATTTTCTTTTAATTATCTGTACAATATAGCCACCGATATTTTTAGTGTTTTACCCATTCATATGACATTTAGCCTACTTTTAATATTCTGTTTTATAAGGCTTATTGCCTTGACGCTGATGAATAGATCATTTAATTTTAATATGTGGAAGAATTTTTTATTTAAGTAGATTTTTATACACTACTAAGAACTTTATTTAATTTTGATTAAATCATCTATTTTACTCCACACTTCTTCTATACCTGTTTTACCTAAGCTAGAAAATGGTATAATATTATATGTATTTTCTAGTTTCAATCCAGTACGTAGCATCTTTAAATGTTTAGGGAGCTGACTTCTTTTTATTTTATCAGCTTTCGTTGCTATAATTATAATGTCTTTTTCATAATAACTAAGCCACTTAAACATTTGCTTATCATTTTGACCTACTTCATGTCTTATATCTATTAATAGCATTATAGCTTTAAGAGTATCTCTGTTTAGCAAATAACGTTCTATCATTTTACCCCATTTTTCGCTTTCACTTTTAGATATTTTAGCATATCCATAACCAGGCAAATCCACGAAATATAACTGTTCTTCAAGGTTATAAAAATTTATTGTTCTTGTTTTACCGGGTTGTCCGCTAGTTCTTGCTAAAGCTTTTCTATTTAGCATTGTGTTTATCAATGATGATTTCCCAACATTAGATTTTCCGGCAAAGGCTATCTCTGGCAAACCACTTTCAGGATATTGACTTTCTTTTACTCCAACTTTATCGAGATAAACATTGTTTACATTCATAAGATTCACCTTTCAAATACTTCTGTTAATATTTCTTCTATGTGTTTAACAAATATAATTTTAATATCTTCTTTTACGTAATCTTCTAATTCTTCAATATTTCCTTTATTATCAAAGGGAATAAAAACTTTTTCAATTCCAATATTTTTTGCAGCTAGTATCTTTTCTTTTAAACCACCTACAGGTAATACTCTACCTCGTATAGTAATTTCGCCAGTCATTGCTATATTTGACTTTACTTTTTTATTTAAAAGTGCAGAAACTATGGATGTAGCAATGGTAACTCCTGCTGACGGGCCGTCTTTAGGTGTTGCTCCCTCTGGTATGTGAATATGTATATCATATTCTTTATAAAAGTCTGCATTTATAGAAAGCTCCGTTGATTTTTCCCTTACATAGCTAAGGGCTGCCTTAGCGGACTCATCCATTACTTTACCAATATTGCCTGTAATTGATATTTTTCCATTTCCTTTTAAGCAATTTGTTTCTATGGAAAGAGTTGTTCCACCAACTGACGTAAAGGCAAGTCCTCGTACTATACCTATATCGCCTTTTGCAAGAATACCTTGTTCGTGAAATACGCGTCTTCCTAAAAAATCCTTTAGATTATTTTCAGTTATAGTAAAAGATTTTCTATCATCTAAAACAATTTTTGTAATTATTTTTCTAAATATTTTGTCAATAGACTTTTCAAGATTACGTACGCCAGATTCTCTTGTGTAGTATTTCACTATTTCATTGAAAACGCTATCTTTAAATTTTATTTTACTTTTAGAAATTTTGTATTCAATATATTTTTTTGGAACTATAAAATTTTGTGCTATTTTCACCTTTTCTTTTAATGTATAGGTTGATAATTGAATTATTTCTAATCTATCTTTTAAAGGCTCTGGTATATTGTTTATATTATTTGCAGTGCATATGAACATAACTTTAGACAAATCGTAGGGTAATCCTATATAGTGGTCAACAAAGTTGTAATTTTGTTCTTTGTCTAATACCTCTAGAAGTGCAGAACATGGGTCGCCTCTGAAATCGCTGCTCATTTTATCTATTTCATCTAATAAAATAACAGGATTAGTTGATTTGGCATTTATCATAGCATCTATTATACGACCTGGCATAGCGCCGATATAAGTTTTTCTATGGCCACGTATATCTGACTCGTCACGTACTCCACCTAAAGAAATTCTGGAAAAATCTCTTTTAGTTACCTTTCCTATGGATTTACCAATAGATGTCTTGCCAACACCTGGTGGACCTACTAAACATAATACTTGAGATTTATTTTCTCTTGTCCAATCTTGAACAGCTAAATGCTCAATAATTCGTTCTTTAACCTTATTAAGTCCGTAATGATCTTGATCTAATATCTCTTTAGCTTTTTTCAAAGATACTTGTATGTTTTTAGTATCCCCATCGCCCCAAGGTAAAGAAAGCACTTTTTCTATGTAGTCACGTACTACAAAGCCTTCAGGTGATGATTGAGGGATTCTTGTCAGCCTATTCATTTCATTCTCTAGTTTTTCTTTGATTTCATGAGGTAAGTCTTTTTCACTAATTTTAGTTTTGTATTGTTCAATCTCTGATGCATTATCTTCGCCTAGTTCTTTTTGTATTACATTAATTTCTTCACGTAAAAAGTATTTTTTTTGATTTTCATCTAAATTGCTTCTTACTTTCCCTAGTAAGTTATTTCTATATTGTAAAAGTTCAATATCTTGTATAAGTAGTTCTAGTATTAATTCAAATCTCTTATATACATTATTTTCTTCTAGTATTTCATATTTAAATTTATTTGATGAATTTATTAAAAATCCTATTAAATAACTTATTTTTATATAATCATTAGTTTCTTTAATTTCTTTAAAAAGTTCAGGAAAATCAATATTAGAAAGTGAAGCATATTTAAAAAATTCATTTTGACATATTCTTACTAAATTTTCTAAATCTCTAGTATTATTATTTTTTTCCTCTAACACTTTTGTTAATTCGGCATGTATTTCTCCATTTTTAAATTCATATTTATTTGCTAAGTATTTACTATTACATCGTACAAACATTCGTACAATTCCATCTCTCAATTTTAAAGTACGTATTAATTTCGCTGTAACACCTATTGAATTTAGATTATTTTCATTTTCTACTTTTATGGAGCTATTTTTAGCCGAAACAAGAAAAAATTCCTCCATACTCCTATATTTTTCAATTTTATCCTGACTAGTTCCATCAGACATATCGAAAGAGAGAACAATATTAGGGAATGCAACAATATCATTGAGGTATATTACTGGTAATTTTTTCATAACTATCCTTTCAGATTTCAAAGTTTAAAATCAATTTTATTTCCTAATACAATGGATTTATCAGTTACTATTGAGTCGTAAACTAAAATATCTACACCTTTAGAATGGACATATTTTAAGGTTTTGCTAAATTCAGGATCACCTACAATATTTGGCGTGAAATATTTTGGATTTTTAAATTGTATTAGGAACAAAACATAAGCACCATAACCATTTTCCTTTGCATCTAACAACTCCAGTAAGTGTTTTTTCCCACGAGTGGTAACAGCATCAGGAAACATGGCTACACCATTTTCTTCTAACGTAACGCCTTTTACTTCTAGAAAATTAGCTTTAGTATTCTTAAAATAAATATCAAATCTTGAATTTTTATAAGTGACTTCATGCTTTAATTCTATTACATCAAAGTTAATTATATTTTCATTTATGGCATCATATACCACTTTATTTGGCACTTGTGAATCCATATTAATCAACAAATCATTTTTGTAAACAGCAATTAAAGAGAAATTGGTTTTTCTGTTGGGATTATTAGATTTTTCTAATATTACAGTGGCATTTTTTGTTAATAACTCTTTGCATCGCCCTGTGTTTTTCACATGTACAGTTTCAATTTTATTATTTACTTTTACTTTAGCTATAAATCTGTTAGGTCGTTCTATAAAAGTTCCCATTAAAATGTCGCTATAAATCATTTTCTAAATACGCTTCCTCCAATAAATTCTCTTATTAAAGAATTATTTGGTATATCGTTATCGTCAGCAACTAAAAAATTCTCTAACATTTTAATTAATCTTCTCGCCTCTCCATATTGTTCTGAGTCTGGCAATACTCCGAACAATGCTGGTTCAATATAGGTTTTTAATACGCTTAATTCATACACTAAAGCAGAGTTAAACACACTATCTGCAGCATCTTGATACGGAAAAATATTTTCTATTTCTCCTTGTACAACTTCTGCCCACATACCCATTGTTTTTAACGGATTAAAACCTCTAAATTTGCTGTCACGTACAATTCTACGCATTAATCTTAAATCTGTTGTTGCAATTCTATTATGGTTATCAATTGTTAATTGAGTTAAGGCACTTATAAATATTTTATACTTACTTTCTTTTGGTACTGAACTAGATATTATATCGTTTAATCCATGTATACCTTCCATAATTAATACATCATTTGCTCCAAGGGTTAAAGTTTCACCTTTAAATTCTTTTATACCAGCTGAAAAATTAAAAGATGGTATTTCTACAGTTTCGCCCTTTAATAATCTATTTAGATGATCGTTAATCATATTTATGTCTAGAGATTCAACTACTTCAAAATTTTGCTTTCCATTTTCATCAAGAGGAATTTCCGATCTGTCTAAATAATAATCATCTAAAGAAATAACATGGGGACGCAACTTATTAACCTTAAGCTGTACACTTACACGATGTGCAAAAGTAGTTTTTCCAGAAGATGAAGGACCTGCAATTAAAACTATTTTTTTATTTTGTTTATAAATATTATCTGCTATTTCTGCTATTTTTTTCTCTTGTAGTGCCTCACTAATCCGTATTATATTCCCAAAATCATTGTCTATTATTCTTTTATTTAAATTTCCTACAGTATTAATTTCTAAAATTCTTGCCCATTCATCTGACTCTTCAAAGACCTCTATAAGTTTTTTAGCACGCACTGTATTCAAAATTTCTTCTGGATTATTCCTATCAGGAAATCTTATAATTAACCCATCTTCATAATAATTTAGTTCAAATTTATTTAGTTTTTCACACTCTAAAACTAAGCTACTACAAAAGAAATTGTACATATCATTTAACTTATACATATGAACATTTGTTCCGCGGCGGTATTTTAAAATTTCTAATATATCAAACATATAATTTTCTTTTGCTATTTTCATAGCTGTAGTTACAGGCATTAATTCTTTTTCAATAACTACTTTACTATTAACCAGTTCCAACATTTTTTCTTTTAATATTGAAATTTCTCTTTCATTTATTCTTAAATTTTCTTTTTCTATATTGCAATAATAATTTTTTCCTATGCTATGTTTTATTGATACAACAGTATCTTTGCCATAGACTTCTTTTGCTGAATAAATTAGCATAAAAAGCATAGAATTTTGGTATGCTCTATGACCTTCTTTACTTGTAATGTCTAAAAACTCTACACTGCAATCAGCTGTAATTTTTCTACTTAAGTCGGTTACTTCATTATTATACTTTGCTACTAAAGCAGGGTAAGTGTAGCTATGTTCTTTTGCTAACTCCATTAGAGTACTTTTACTGCGTACATTTATTTCTTCACCATTAATTAATACTTTTAACATATAATACCCTCATACAATTTTTAAAATTTGACCATTTGTTTTAGTTATAATTATATCTATATCTTTAAATTTATCTTCAATTAATTTCTTCATATTATCTAATACTAAAAATTCAGTTGCATAGTGACTAGCGTCTATTATTGTTAATCCATTTTCAATAGCAAATTGAGCTTTGTGATAAGTTGCGTCACCAGAAATAAATACATTACAATTTTTAGTAATAGCATACTGTAAATATTCATAATCGCAACCTGAACCAGTGAGTATAGCAACTTTACTTATTAAGTTATTATTGCTAAAATAACAATTCAAATATTCTAATCCAAGTACTTTTTTAACTTTAATTATTAAATCATCTATATTTAAATTAGTTTCTCCTATTAATCCTAGACAACTACTTAATTCCCCATTATCTAAGGGCTCTTTATTAGTAAATTCCAACTTTTCAAATAAATAATTATTTGTTCCACATGGAGATTTGTCTAAGTTTGTATGAGATGTATAAACTGAAATATTATGCTTAATTAACTTTACAATTCTTTTACCTAAAGGAGAGTTGTCAATTTTTTTAATTTTGCTAAAAATCATCGGATGATGTGTAATTATCATATCTATATTATTTTCAATTGCCTCTGACACTACATTATCTGTTACATCTAATGCCAACATAACTTTATTAATATTTTTTTTTCCCGTATCAATTATTAGTCCAACATTATCAAAGTTTTCAGCAATATGGCAAGGTGCTATTTCATTCATATATTCCAATATATTATTTATATGCATTTCAACCTAAGCTTTCTATGGAGTTAATTCCATATTCAATTATTTTTTTGCAAAATAATTTTTTTTCATTGTCAGTGGTTTTATTTATTATTTTTTTATATTTCTCTATTTCATGTAGCAAATAACTTTTATAAGTAGCGGATGAATTATTTTTTCCAAAATATAATTCCTTTTCACTGTATTTAATATCTTCGCAATTTTTTCGACAGCTAAATATTATATAAAATTTATTTTTCTCTTTTACATATATTTCTTTTTCTATTTTAATTGAATTATTTATTAAAAACTTTCTAAATAAATAAAAATCAGACTGTGGTTGTAATATTAGTTGTTCGTAATTTATTTTATTTAACGAGTTTTCTAAAATCTTTATAATTAGTAAACCGCCCATGCCACAAATAGTAATTGTATCGCATTGACCATTATATTTTTCTAAACCGTTACTAAGTTGTGTATCTATTTTGTAATTTGTTTTACTTATATTTTCTTTTGCTTTTTCCAATGGTTGTTTATTAACATCCATGGCTATAGCTTTTTCAATTTTCTTAGTTTTGCAGGCTAATATAGGTATATATCCATGGTCGCAACCTACGTCACAAAGATACTTCCCTTCAATAGTGTCAACTATTATTTCTATTCTCATTATATATCTATATGCTGAAAAACTCCGAAGTTTTCAGCATGCTCCTTTAGCATTTCCATACATATATTAGCACTTGTTAAGTTTGTTGCAATTGGTATAGAATACACATCACACAATCGTAATAGTGCGTTTACATCTGGTTCGTGGGGTTGAGAAGTTAAAGGATCTCTTAGAAAAATAACTAAGTCTAAATCTCTTTGGCAAACTAAACCACCTATTTGTTGGTCCCCACCCAATGGACCTGATTTGAATTTTTTTATTGTAAGTTCAGTTTCTTGAGAAATTCTTGTACCTGTAGTTCCAGTTGCCACAAGATTATGCTTTTCTAATATATTTTTATTAACTTTGCAATATTCAACAATTAAATCTTTTTTTCTATCATGTGCAATTAAAGCAATATTCATAAACCCTCCTATTTACTTAATTTCTCAGATATTTCATAATAATTTTTCAGAGTTTTATAAACTCTATGGTATATTGTATTATCGCCGTTGTTCGCCCTTATGTCTGTTAATATTTCTATACCTTCATCAATGTGCTTAACTGGGTAAATATGAAAAAGACCATTTTTTATATCTTCGATTACTTCATCTTTCAGTACCAAATCCTTTATGTTTGTATGCGGAATAATAACGCCTTCTTTTCCTGTTAAACCTCTTTTTTTACATAATTTATGGAAGCCTTCTATCTTATAAGTAGCTCCGCCAATAGGTTGTATTTCTCCTTTTTGATTAACACTACCTGTTACGGCAATATATTGTTTAATAGGTACATTACTTAAGCTAGAAAGTAGCCCATAAAGTTCTGTGCTAGATGCACTATCTCCATCTATACCACTATAGTTTTGTTCAAAGCAAATATTACAAGAAAATGAGAGGGGAATTTCCTTTGCAAATGTTTCTCCCATGTATCCAGTTAGTACGTGTATACCTTTGTCATGTATACTCCCACTTAAATCTGCTTCTTTTTCTATATTTACAACACCTTTTTTACCAGAATATGTGGTAACCGTAATTTTACTAGGTTTGCCAAATTCATACTCTCCTGTATTAAGTACTGCCAAACCATTTATTTGTCCCACTATTGAATCAGTAGTATTTATCATAATAATATCATTTTCCATAAGTTCATCTAACTTATCTTCATAGATACACATTCTAGATTCTTTATTTTCTAGGGCTTCTTGTATGTGTTTTTTTTCTACAAACTCGCTATTATCAATTCCTGCGTATGCGTTTGACTCAATCAAAAGTTTACTTATCTCATTAAATTTAATTGATAATTTGTTTTGATTTTCAGCTATACGGCTAGCATAGAAAATAATTTCTTTTACTGCATCTAGTGTAAAGTCTTTGGATTTATGATTAGTTACAAATATTTTTACAAATGAGCTAATTAATTTACAATTTTCAATTTCAAAGTTCATTTCATAATCAAAAATTGAACATATTTTAAAATATTTAATAAAATCTTCATCGTTATAGCTTAGTATGTCATATAAGTCACGTTTTCCAATTAAAATTATTTTTGTTTTAAAATCTACTTTTTCCGGAGTTAGCGTTGCTATAGTTGCACCTAGGGCGTATTCCTTAGAAGTTTCTATAGATACTTCACCGCTTCTTAAACATCTCTTTAATCCATAATAGGTTTCTGGGTTATTAACTAAATCGTCGGCAGAGATAATTAAATAACCACCACGTGCTCGTTGTATACATCCATTTTTTATTTTCATAAACGAGGTAGCTAGACTAGTACCTTCAGATAAGTATTCAACACTGCCAAATAGATTATTGTAAGTGGGGTTGTACTCGATTATAACAGGTGCACCTACTAAGTTACTATTATCAACATATAAATTTACAGAATATTTTTCTAAATCCCGCTCTTTTTTTGGTAAAGTTAATAGACTTAAAAGCGGATTTTCTTCCTCGTTTTCATCCTGAGGTTTTTCTACAAAAAGGTCTATATTTTCCAATATGTCTTCTTTGCAATCTAAAATAAATTTATGTATTTTTTCTAAATGACAATATTTTTCTATAATTGTTTGGAAACTTCGACCTACTACGAAAAGTGCGGCAGAAAAATCAATTTCTTTTATTTTTTCTTCTTGTAGATTATTTAAACTGTCTACTTCTTCTAGTATTTTAATAACTTTTTCATTAATGTAGTTACCTTTTCTTGTTATTTCAAGCTTTTCCTGTGGACTTAATTTTTCATAATCTTTATCTGATATTTTTTTACCTCTTTTTGTTGGTGAAATAAAGATACCGTCTTCATTTATATCAACAGAAAAACCTTCTATTTTAGCATATTCTTCTAACTCTGCTAATAGAATATCTTTTTGTTCATTGTTTTTTCTTACAATCAAATCTTTTTTTTCCGATAATGATTTATCTGCAAAAGCTTTAGGCAGCTCCTCACTAAGTATATTTACAGTTTCATCTAACTCATCTTTAAATATTTTCCCCTTACCTGCTTGAACTTTTAATAGGGTAGGTTCATTTTCGTTAGAAAAATTGTAAACATATAGCAAGTCATCAGGTGTTGGATCATTTTTTGCCTGTTCACGTGTGTATTTTTTTGTATATGTTGTTTTACCTGTTCCACTTTCTCCAGTTACATAAATATTATAATCTTTTTCTTTTATGTTTAAGCCGAACTTTATTGCTCTAGCCCCTCTTTCTTGTCCTATTAAGTCATTTACTGGTTCTATGTCCCTAGTTGTTTTAAAATTTAGTAAATCGAAATCTATTTCTTTTTTTAAATCACTTGAATTTAATTCTGTGTAATTCTTCAATATATCACCTTCTTATTAATTTTTATTATATACATTGTTCAATGTCTTTACGCATTACATATGCATCTTCCTTACTTTCTGCATAGTATTCTTTTCGTATGCCTTCTACTCCAAAACCCGATTTTTCATATAGTTTTATAGCTTTTGTGTTATTGACATTAACTTCTAAGTATATGTCTATAGCAAAATTTTTTTTTGCAAATGCCAGTACTTCTTTCATTAGTTTTGTGGCTATGCCTTTATTTTGATGTTCTTTTAGTACACATATATTTGTTATTTCTACCTCAGTAATTATATGCCATATACTTAAATAACCTAATATTTTTCCGTCTTCAAAATATAAAAAATAATAAGATAATACATTTTTCATATCTTCCTTTATCATTTCTAATGTCCATGGGTCTTCAGCAGTTTCAATAGCAATATTATAAATTTCTTCTGCATATTCAGAATTATTAACTATTATTATTTTTTTCATTGTATTCTCTTTCGGCTTGTGTTTTTTTATAGTATGTTGGCTCATATTCAAAATATTGGAAAATATTACTATTTTCTGATATATATTGTAATGCTAGCTTCCCGACCATTTTTGCACAGTGACTTAGATCATAACATATTTTAATATTTGGTGGCATATCTATATTATTAAAAATACTTACACCATCGCCTAATATTATTGCCTCTTTTTTTGTGTTATTAATCAAATCAATTGCATGAATTGTTTCAACATCATTTATAGGTGCTATTTCATTTTTTGTATTAAACCTTTGTGCATACACTGTCCCGCGTCTAGCATCAATGACTGGTATAATTTCTTTGCCTGAATTCTTAAAGTTGTATGCAAGAGCTGCTAAAGTTGGGACGGAAATAATGGGTATGTTCAAACCGTGAGCAATTGCTTTTGCTGTACTTGCACCTATACGCAATCCAGTAAAAGAACCTGGACCGCTAGATACAGCTATATAATCTAAGTTTTCTTTTTCAACTCCTGATTTATTTAGCAATTCAATAATTAAAGGTAAAAGGCTGGACGCATGATTTTTTGTTTCCTTGGTTATTTCATTGCAAGTATTTTTTGTTAGTACAGCTATACTTAAAATCTTCGTTGATGTTTCTATGGCTAAAATATTCATACTCACCTACTCTATTGTTATTTTTCTGTAATTTTCACCTTTAGAAAGATCTTTTTCTATTTTTACCCAAAAAATATTTTCAGGTAAAATATCTAGTATTTTTTCTGCCCATTCAATTAAGCAAACTCCATTTCCGAAAAAAATCTCTTCGTAGCCAATATTTTCCATTTCTTCTATATCATTAATTCTATATACATCAAAATGATATAATTTTTTAATACCCTCATAGATATTGACTATTGTATAAGTGGGGCTAGTTATTTCGTCTTCTATTTTTAATCCATGGGCAAAGCCTTTAGAAAATATGGTCTTCCCAACTCCTAAGTCGCCTTTTAAGCAAAAAATATCACCTTTATTTGTTTCTTGCCCTGTCATGCTACCTATATTAAATGTTTCATCTTCATTGTAAGTTTCTATTATCATTATTGTCCCCTTTAAGCAATTTAGTCTTTAAATAATTTATTCTATTTTGTGTTAACTCTTCGGAAAAAATGTAAATGCCATTAACTAGTAAATAAACACCTGTTTCTTTAATAAAATCTACATTTGAGATGGTTGATTTCGTTTTATTACCATCGTTGTCTTCAAAAATACATATATCGCCTTCAATTCTATCTAAATAATAATTATCTAACTTCAATTTGTTCACCATCTGTATAAACTATAACATCTCCTTGGGTATCTGTTCTGTATATTTTTATGTTTCGTTTATTTAGCCTTTCCATTACTTCTTTATGTGGATGACCATATTCATTATTTTTTTCACAGCTAATTACAGCTATTTTCGGATTTACTAAGTCTAAAAATTCACTACTACTACTTGTGTTGCTTCCATGGTGGCCAACTTTTAATACGTCTGCAGATATATTTACATTATTGTTGATTAATTCATTCTCTGCAGCTTTTTCACCATCACCTGTGAACAGAAATTCAGCATTACCATAAATAAGTCTTATGTAGATGCTATTATCATTTAAATCATCAAATTTTTTAGTTGGTCCGAGTATTTTGAACATTGCAGTATCTAATGTATATTCATTATTAACTGTGGCTTGTATAATATTTACATTATTTTTATTAATTGCATCTAATAAATTTTCGTATGTTCTAGTAGTAGATATATCATCTGTCATAATTATATTTTTAACGCTAAAATTATTAATAACCGCATCAAGACCACCAATATGATCGCTATGTGGGTGAGTAGCTATAATATAGTCGATTTCCTCTATTCCTTTTGATGATAAATAGCTAATCATTAAATCTTCTTCAGAATTCTCTCCACCGTCTATTAATAAAACTTTGTCTTTATCAATAATAAGTTCGCTATCTCCTTGACCAACATTTATGTAATGCACCTCTAAATCGTTAGATGGTACATTTTCTTTTTTATCTAGTAAATTAGCTAATAAAAATGCTAATATAATAATTAGAAGTAGAATTTTCCTTTGCCTTTCATTTAATTCATTTAAAATATATTTTATTTTCATTTCATTTCCTATTCTTTAATGTAATTTTAAAACTTACTTTTAACATTCTAACACAGATTTACATTTCGTGAAAACTAGAAAATACTTTTAGAGACTTTTAATACATAAAAAAAGTTTTAATTAAAGAAAAAAATATTTAATTAATAGCTATATTTTGATCTATGCTAGTCAATAGACCTATCCGTCAGTGTGGGTTTGTACCTCCACTGAACAGCGAATTTGGGCGCATAACCGAGTTGGTTGCTTACTCAAACAATAAAGCGGAGCTTTATGACCAGAGCAGAAAGCAAAGCTTTCGACCAGGTTAGACATTACCGCCACCTATTTGGCTGCATAATCGAGTAGTTTACGTAGTAAACGACTAGATGCCAGCATTGAGGTGGGGATCTAATTCTTACCGATAAAATTTAAACTTAGTCTTTACCTATTATGCAAACTACTATAATATATTTATAGATATTGTAAATTTAAAGAGGAAAAAAGATGATAAAAACAATAAAAAAATTCAACATGATTAATGAAAATGATTACATAATAGTAGGTGTTTCTGGAGGTGCTGATTCTATGGCGCTATTGTCCATTTTACTTGAGTATCAAATGTTCATAAATTTCAATCTAAAAGTAGTACATATAAATCACAATGTAAGAGAAGATAGTTTGTGTGATCAAATTTATGTGGAAAATTATTGCAAAAAGAAAAATCTTCCATTTAAATCATATAGCTGTAGTCTTGAAGATTTAAAAAAACAATGGAAAGTTAGTGAAGAGGAAGCTGGAAGAATGTTCCGATACAATAGTTTTATGCAAGAATTCCTTCCAAATACTAATAATAAAATAGCTGTGGCTCACAATATGAATGACCAAGGTGAAACTCTTCTGTTAAAGTTATTTAGAGGCAGTGGTTTAAAGGGGATTGGAGCTATGGAACCTATTACTAATAATATAATACGTCCTTTATTGTACACAACAAAAAATGAAATATACCAGTATTTAAAAAACAATAATATAGAATATCGTGAGGACTATACAAATAAGCTAGAAATATATAGTAGAAACAAAATAAGGTTAAATTTAATTCCTGCAATTGAAAAAGATTTTAATCCAAATATAGTTAATACCTTATCTAATGAAGCAGATATATTTCGTGAAGAAAATAAATACCTCGATAAAGTAGCCAAAGAAAAATTTAATAGAATTTCTATAGCGAATATAAATAGTATAAATATAAATATAGACTTATTAAAAAAAGAAGATATAGTAATTAAACGTAGAATTTTAAGATTAGCTTTCGAAATTCTTAATAAAAATTTAAAAGATTTTCATTTAACACATATAAATAAAATACTCATTCTTTTAGATGGGGATAATAGTGGAAAAAAATTAAATTTACCACAAAAGACTCTTGTTTATGTTAATTTTGACGAGTTAATTTTTGAAAAAATAATAAACAAAAAAGAAAATATCTTATATAAATATAAACTTGAGCTAAATAAAACGGTATATATACCTGAGGGGAAAATATATATTAGTATTTCCGAAAGAAAAATAATAAATGCAGATAAAATTAATGTCTATACTAAAAAGTTTAGTTATGATATTATTAATAGTGATGTTTATTGTAGAAACAGACAACCAAAAGATAAAATTTACATTGAAAATATTGGTCATAAAACCTTGAAAAAATATTTTATTGAAAAAAAGATTAATAAGAAAATTAGAGATGAAATTCCATTAATATGTACAAATGATGATGTAATTTGGATTATTGGTTATTTGTCTAACAAAAACTACTTAGGAGATGACATTTTTTTACAAATTTGGGAGGATTAAAATGAGTAAATTTGAAGTACTTATCCATCGGGATGCTTTAATAAAAAGAATCAAAGAATTAGCAGAGGAAATAAATAATGATTTTTCTGATGAAATAACTCTTATATGTGTATTGAAAGGCGGTGTAATGTTTTTCACCGAATTATCAAAATATTTAAAAATGGATGTTAAATTTGATTTTATTTGTTTATCTAGTTATGAAGATAGCCAAATAACTTCTGGTATAGTTAAGATTACTAAAGACTTGGACTTTCCTATAAACGGGAAAAATGTTGTGGTAGTTGAGGACATAATAGATACTGGCCATAGTTTAGAAAGATTAAAAAGACATTTAGAAGAGCAAGGTCCTAAAACTTTGAAGTTCTGTACTCTTTTAGATAAATTTGAAAGAAGAGAAACAAATTACACAAATCCTGATTATAATGGATTTAGAATTGAAGATAAATTCGTTGTTGGATTTGGTTTAGATGATAAACAATTATATAGAAACTTAGACTACATTGGCGTTGTAAATGGAGGTGAAAATGAGTAGAAATAAAAATGGATATTTCTTATACATAATTGTTTTAGTTGGAATTATAATGATACTACTACTTACACAGGGGGGAAATAGCCAAGGAAATACAGAGCCGTATTACTATAATAATTTAATATATGACTTAGCAAAGAATGAAATTAAAAAGATAGAATTTTCCGTTGACTCGGAAATACAATCAGCGGGTATAGCAAAGGTTTACTTCAACGACAACCTTACAGACTATAAAACAGTTGTAATACCAGATGTAAATTCATTTATGGAAAAGGCGCATAGTTACCTAAGGCCAGACAAAATAGTCGAATTTGATACTCTTCCACTAGATAAAACTAGCTCCTTTTTTAGATTATTATTTCCTATCATACTAGTATTCGTTATGATGTTTGTTATTATGATGATAATGCAACAAGCCAATGGCGGTGCTGGTGGTGGCGGAGCGAATAAAGCTATGAGTTTCGGAAAGAACAAAGCAAAGCTAGTTGCTCCTGGCAAAAATAAAACAAAATTCGATAATGTAGCTGGACTAATTGAAGAAAAGGTTGAACTTGTAGAAGTTGTCGACTTTTTAAAAAATCCTGAAAAGTATTTAGAGCTTGGCGCTAGAATACCAAAAGGTTTACTTCTAGTAGGCCCACCTGGTACAGGTAAAACATTACTAGCAAAAGCCGTTGCTGGCGAGGCAAATGCACCGTTTTTTAGTATTTCAGGTTCAGACTTTGTTGAAATGTTTGTAGGTGTTGGTGCATCACGTGTACGTGACTTATTTGCAGAAGCAAAAAAAACAGCTCCTTGCCTTATTTTTATTGATGAAATAGATGCGGTAGGACGTCGTCGTGGGGCTGGCCTTGGTGGGGGACATGATGAACGTGAGCAAACTTTAAACCAACTTTTAGTTGAAATGGATGGTTTTGATGTAAATGAAGGCATAATTATATTAGCTGCAACAAACCGTGCTGATATACTTGACCCAGCATTACTTAGACCTGGTCGCTTTGATAGACAAATAAGCGTAGGACCACCTGATGTAAAAGGTCGAGAAGAAATATTAGGCGTACATATTCAAAATAAAAAAGTAGCTGAGGATATAAATCTTAAGACTATTGCACAAATAACAGCAGGCTTTACTGGAGCTGATTTAGAGAATTTACTAAATGAAGCAGCAATAATATCTGCAAGAGAAGACAAAAAAGAAATAGATATGGAAGCTATACGTAAAGCATTTATAAAACTAGGTATAGGTTCTGAAAAGAAAAGTAGAGTTGTTTCTTTAAAAGAAAAGAGAATAACCGCATATCATGAAGCTGGCCATGCAATTTTATTTGAAGTTTTAGATAATTTAGATCCAGTACATATAGTTTCTATTATACCTACCGGATTTGCCGGTGGCTACACTATGCCTTTACCGTCTGAAGATAAAAACTATCATACAAAAACATTTATGATAGAAACAATTATGTCATTATTAGGTGGTAGAGTAGCTGAAAAAATAATGTTAGATGAAATAACATCTGGTGCTTCCAATGACATAGAGCGTGCAACAAACATAGCTAGAAGAATGGTAACTAAATTAGGTATGAGTGATTCCATCGGTCCAATTCAACTTGGTAGTGATGACCATGAAGTTTTTTTAGGTAAAGACATATCTAATGCAAGAAATTATGGCGAAAATATTGCAACAGAAATTGACATAGAAATAAAAAATATAATTCACAAAGCTTATAATGATGTTGAAATTATACTAAGAAAATATATTAATGTCCTTGAAAAATCATGTGAATTATTAATGGAAAAAGAAAAAATCTCTGGAAAAGAATTTAGAGAACTTTTCCCAGAAGGCACTTTAAAGCCTAAAGAGAATATTGAACAATTTAAAGAAATATTAATCGATAACGAAATAGATAATATTTTATAAACCAAATTTTAACAACTATTAGACATGACAACCTCCTTTCTTATTTTTATTTGAATTAATTATAGGATATTTTGGTTGTTATGTCTTTATTTACAAATAAGTGGTGTCGGCTTTTTATCACCAACACCACTTATTCTAGAAACGAAAATAATAATGTTAAATCATTTCCTAATATCATCTTATTTAGTATATTGACTTAAATATTTTTTCAATATCTGCATCAGTTGGAGTTACAGGATTAGTATTAAAGCAAAAATCTTCTTTAGTATTTTTAACCATTTCTGATATTTTAGAGTAATAATCGGCTTTGCAAATATCATATTCACTAAGGTTCATATTAATTTCCAAAGACATAATTAATATGCCTATTAATCTTTTTAACATTTTTAAAGCTACTTTACTACTGGCGTTTACATTCACAATTTGCGTTTTGTACGCCATCTTTGCATACTTACTTCTGGTTGCCTCATCATTCGAATTAAAATCAATAATTTTTTCTAAAATTATTGCATTGGCCAAGCCATGAGGTATATGAAACATTCCACCTATTTGATGAGCAATGCTATGGTTTAAACCAAGACCTGCCGAATTAAAGGCCATACCTGCCAAAGTAGATGCTTCTTGCATACTTTGGCGTGCCTTATAGTTACCTCCATGGCTATAACAATTTATTAATGATTTGAATACTAATTCTACAGATTTTTCTGCCAGTGCGTCGGAAAAAGCATTAGCATTTTTAGATACATATGCCTCCAGACTATGAGTTAATACATCTAATCCTGTATTAGCCGTTATATTTTTAGGAATAGTTAAAGTTAAACCAGGCTCTAAAAGAGCTACATCTGGCAGGATGTCTTCACTTACTAGTAAATGCTTTCTATTGGTATCTGCATCTTTTATAACACTTACTGAAGTTACTTCCGAACCTGTTCCACTTGTTGTAGGTACTGCTATAAAGATAGGTTTTTTATACACATTTCCCATAGAAGCGAAATATAATATAGCCTTTGCCGTATCAATAGATGAACCGCCACCATATCCTATTATAATATCTGGTTTTACTTGTAACATTTCCTTTATTCCAAGTATGCATACATCTAAAGTTGGATCAGGCACAGCTTTATTAAAAATGCTTATTTTATTATGAGAACTAAGTTCATCTTTTAAATACTTTAGTCTAGTTTCATGAGACATAAATGAATCACATACAATGAGTATCTTCTTGTTTTTTATATCTCTTAAATAAGGAATAACATGCTTATCACTATATACTTTTGTTTTCATATTTATATTTAACACACCGTCCTCCTTCCTAGAAATTGCCTTTATCTAATACAAAAAGCCTCGTTTAACACGCATCTTCTTTGTCTGCAAAAAGATTTTGCTGAGGTAATTCCCTCACCTGTAGGTCCAGCAATTGTAAAAGTGGTGTGGCCTTCTCCGCCGGCACCTATACCAGCATAGGATGGTGCATTTTTAACAAAAATTGTTGTTTCCAAAAGCTTTGCCATTTTACTTAATTTATCTACATTTTTTGAATGCATTATTGCTGTGTGTCTATTTCCTCTTTCAGCTTCTAAGGCATAGTCTATAGCTATATCTACATTATCTGCTCGTACTATTGGTAAAATTGGCATCATTAATTCTTCTTGTACAAATAAGTGATCTTTATCAACTTCCAAAATAATAACTTTTATATCATCATCAACATCAATATTTATTTCTTTTAAAATGTATTTCGCACTTTTGCCAACAAATGAAGTTTTTGGGCCACCCTTTTCCGTTGTTACAACAGAAACAAGATTTTTAATTAAGTTAATATCCTTAATTAAGTAAGCTCCATTTTTTTCCATACTCTTAATTAAATCGTCAGCAATAGAGTTAACAGCAAAAACTTCTTTTTCAGCTATACAGGGTAAGTTATTATCAAAGCTGCAACCATTAATTATATCTTTACTCGCTTTTTCTATGTCTGCCGTTTCATCTACAACTACAGGTGGATTGCCTGCACCTGCACCTATAGCTTTTTTACCTGATGATAGCACACTTCTAACTATACTTGGCCCACCTGTTGCGACTAATAATCTAACTTTATGATTTTTCATCATTTTATTAGTATTTTCTATTGATGGCTCTGCAACCATAGTAATTAAATTATGGGGTGCACCAACAGCAACTAATGCTTTATTAATCATTTGTACCGTTACACGTGAAACATTCCTTGCTCTTGGGTGTGGGCTAAATACAACTGTATTACCACCTGCTATCATAGATATAGAATTGTTTATTATAGTTTCAGTTGGGTTTGTCGTTGGTGTTATTGAGCCAATTACACCGAAAGGACAATACTCAATTAAAGACAAACCATAATCGCCTGTTACAGCACAAGTGTTTAAATTTTCTGTACCTGGTGTTTTTTCTGCCGCCAACTTATTTTTAATAAGCTTATGTTCATAATTACCCATTGCCGTTTCGTCTATTGCTAATCGTGAAATTAGTTCAAGATTTTCTTTTTTTAAAATTACTTTTCTAATTGCACTTACATATTTTTCTCGTTCTGACGGCTTGGAAAATAACAAAATCTTTTGTGATAATACGGCAGCATCAATAGCTTCTTCGATTGTTTCGAAAACACCATAATTTTCAGCAGCTTTTTTTATTTCACAAGTTTTAGTTACATTAACTTCCTTAAGGGCTTTTTGAACCATTTCTTCTATTAAATTAATATCTATTTCCATACTCTACCCTTCTTTACATTACATTGCATGATATTCCAAGGGGAGTTACAAACAATGTATCTTCGTATTTTATGGTAGTAATACCTATTTCTTTTTCAAAAGTTTCCTCAAACTCGCTAAAGGAACAAGCACCACCTACAACATAAATTTCTTTAACTTCATATCCATCTATAAATCTTTTAACTATAGATGCCATTTTTTGAACAACAGGTTTTATTATAGGAAATATTTCTTTATCCTTATTTATATCTAGTTTTATTTTTTCAGCTTCTTGGAAAGTTATGTCATAGTATCCAGCTAAAACAAGAGTCATGTGTGTGCCTCCTGTGGGTTCATCTGCCGTGTATATAACTTTTCCTTCTTTTAATATACTTATACCTGTCGTACCGCCACCTACATCAACTACTGCACCATCTTTTATATTCAAAAATGTTGCCGCTGCCGTTGGTTCATCAACTACATTAATTACTTCAAACCCAGCACCTTCAACTACATTTGCAATACACTTTATATTGCCTTCAACAATTCCTGGTGGTACAGCAGTTGCTGCTATTTCTAGTGTTGCATTTAATTTTTCTTCTAATTCGTCTTTTAATTTTTTTACAGTTTGTATTGCTCCAATAAAATCCACCACAACACCGTCTTTTATAACTTTCGAAACAGCTGTAGCGCCTGCAATAGGTTTATTGTTTTCGTCAATCACCGCGAGAACAATATTTGCTGTTCCTAAATCCACGCCTGTGCGTAACATACCTTTAAATTCGTTGCACTTACCGTTATTTACTAAATCAGCAAATTCTGATAGCACTTTATTTGTAACTAACATACTATCTCCTATTTTTTAACTATAACAAAGTCACCATTACTTAAATTACACGCGTTAGCCTCATCTACATCTACATGCATTTCTAAAGAATAGGAATCAGAAACGCGAATTAATACATCTCCAAAAATCCCTTTTCGTTGCCCAAAAGTTTCTACTTCGACTATTTCCTTATCTCTAACTCCTATTTTTTTTGCGTCATTTGTAGTCATATGAATATGCCTTAAGGCTACTATTGCACCAACATCTAATTTAACAATACCATTAGGGCCGACAAGGTCAATTCCTGGACTATTTTTTAGGTCACCAGATTCACGAATTGGTGACTTAATTCCTAAACGGAAACTGTCAGTTTTTGAAATCTCGATTTGGCTTTCCTTCCTTACAGGGCCTAGTATTCTAACTTTTTCAAACTCACCTTTAGGTCCTCTTATAGTAACTGTTTCATTACTAGCAAATTGACCAGGTTGTTTTAAATCAACTTTTTTAGTAAGTTTATACCCTTTTCCAAATAGTTCTTCCAGAACTTCTTGTGTTACATGTATATGCCTATTTGATACACCAACGGGGATTTTATACAATTCATAATTACACATCATTTCTATAACTTTTTTAGTAACTTGTTTTATTAACTGGTCTGTATCCATAAATAAAACCCCTTTATATTTTTTTACAAACTACTATAAACTTTTAGGTAAAATCTTTTCAACATCTGTATGAGGTCGTGGTATTACGTGAGTTGAAACAACTTCTCCTACATTGTTTGCAGCTACAGAACCGGCGTCCACAGCAGCCTTAACAGCCCCTACATCACCTCGTACCATTACAGTTACTAATCCAGAACCGATTTTTTCATATCCTACTAATTCAACGTTAGCTGCTTTTGTCATTGCGTCGGCAGCTTCTATTCCGCCTACTAAACCTCTTGTTTCTACCATTCCTAATGCTTCGTTTGACATAATTCCTCCTATTTTCTAATATATAAACTCTTTTAATTTTTTAACTTTATCTATATTTTCCCATTTAAAGCCTAAATTTTCTCTCCCAAAATGTCCATATGATGCAGTTTTTAAAAAGATTGGTTTTCTTAAATCTAGGTTTTTTATTACTTTTACTACTTCCAAATCAAATACATTTTTAACGATTTCTTCGATATCACGATCTGGCATAATACCTGTACTAAATGTATTAACTCGTATAGCCTCTGGCTTTATTCCTCCAATAACATAGGCAAAGGAAACTTCACATTTACTTGCAATAGAGGCAGCGACGATATTTTTTGCAACATATCGTGCCATATAAGCAGCTGAACGGTCTACCTTAGTTGAATCCTTACCGGAGAAAGCCCCGCCCCCATGTCTAGCCAATGTTCCATAAGTATCTACCATAAGCTTTCGTCCTGTAACACCTGTATCACCACATGGACCACCTATTACAAATCTTCCTGTTGGGTTTATATGTATTTTTGTTCCGCAAGTAATCCATTTTTTAGGGACAACAAATTCTATAACAGAATATCTTATAAAGGCATCTAAAACTTCCTTGGACACATTTTCTTTATGCTGAGTGGAAATTACAATACTGTGTATCGCTATAGGTTTACCCTCTTTACTATAAAGCATTGTAACTTGGGACTTACCGTCTGGTTCCAGCATATCAGTCATACCACTTTTTCTTACATAGGCTAACCTTTCGGCTAATTTATTCGCTAAGTCGCAAGGTAGTGGCATATAATTCTCTGTTTCATCTACGGCATAACCGTACATTATGCCTTGGTCACCACCGCCAATAGTATGATCATCCTTTGTCACACCCATGGATATATCCCTAGATTGACAATTTATATTTTTTATAACAATGCAAGTTTCGCTATCAAAACCTTTGTTTTTTTCTGTATATCCTACATCGTGAATAATTTTTTTAGCTATTTTAGTAACGTCAATATTTGCTGTTGATGTTACCTCACCTGCTATCATTACAGTGTTTTTTGAAACCATTACCTCTATAGCTACTCTAGACAAAGGGTCTTTTTCCAAATGTGCATCCAGTATCCCATCTGCTATTTGGTCACATAACTTATCTGGATGCCCCTCTGTAACAGACTCTGAGGTTACATAATAGTTTCTTTCCTTACCATCGAAACAACCCATAGCCACCCCTTATCTTAATGTAAAACCATTGGTTAAAACACATCTACGTCTTTTTGTAAAATGTCTAGCTGATGTTGTCCCTTCACCTGTTACATTGGCTATTGTAAAGCTTGTATGACCCTCTTTATCAAAACCAATACCCAACAGTGAAGATCCGTTTTTAACAAAAACTGCTGTTTGCATTTTACGTGCTGCCTCATTTAAGTTATCTAATGAATTTGAATGAATAGTTGCAGTGTGTTTGTATCCCTGCTCTATTTCTATAGCTGTTTCCAATGCTTCATCGAAATTTTCAACTATTATTAAAGGTACTAATGGCATTAACATCTCTGTTGTGGCAAAAGTATGATAACAATTAGTTTCTGCTACAATTAATCTAATATCGCTTTGGTATTTTATTCCTGCTTGCTTAAGTATTTCACCAGCTAGCCTTCCCTCTAACTTTTTATTTATTACATTGTCGCATGTTATGGTAACGTTTTTTAGCTTTTCTATTTCTAACTCATCTTTTACAAAGTATGCTCCATTCTTTAAAAGTTCCACAATAAATTCTGTAGCTACTTTTCTTAAAACAACAATGCTTTTTTCGGAAGTGCACATTAAGTTATTATCAAAGGAGGCTCCTCTTACTATATCCATGGCAGCTTTCTTTAAATCTGCAGTTTCATCTACAATTGTAACTGGGTTGCCTGCACCTGCACCTATTACTTTTTTACCTGATGCCAACGCTTTACGTAGCATGCCGTTACCACCTGTACAAACTACCATATCAACATCTGGATGATTCATAATCTCTTGGGTATGACCCATTAAACTTTCTGCTAAAGTAACTACTAAATTATCAATTCCACAAACATTACGAATAGTATCGCTAATTATACCTGTAACGTATTGAGATACATTTACAGCCCTAGGATGAGAACAATGTATTACCGAATTACCTGCAGAAATCATACCAATGGTATTACTTATTAATGTGGGAGCTGGGTTTGTACATGGATGAACGGCACATATTACTCCAAAGGCACTTTGTTCATACAATGTCATTCCATGGTCGCCGGTATTAACTTCTGTAACTAAATCCTCAACCCCTGGAGTTTTTTCAATAGCTAGAAGTATTTTTTTTATTTTATCCTCTACATTTCCCATTTGAGTTTCTTCAACAGTCATTTGGGCTATTTTTCTTGCTAAAGGAATTAAATTAGTCCTTATGGCGCTTATTATTTCTTTTCTTTCATTTAATGTTAAAACACTAAATCTATTGTACGCCCCTTTAGCAACAAATACTGCATCTGTGACGCTATCATATATACTGCTCCTCATTTTACAATCACACCTTTTTAAAATTTAGTTTATAACCATAGATTCTACAATACCTATAATGGCTAAATCTATAGCAGTATTTTTTCTACTTTCTTGTACTCTAACTGCCGAGCCTTGTCCTATAAGTACTAGTTCGCCGACTCCAGCACCTACATAATCAACTGCAACTTCTTCAGCTCCTATGTACTCTTCCGAGCTATCCACTTGTCTTATTATCATTAATTTACAACCTACTAGTGTTTCATCTTTTCTAGTTGCAACTACTGTGCCTATTACTTTCGCAAGTTTCATATTTAACACCTTCCTTACAACTATTTTTTATCCTTTGTAGATTTTTTCTTTTTTTCTGTACTGGTTTTTGTGTTTAACTTTTCTACACTTGTTTTTTCTTCTTCTTTTACTTTAGTATCCGTTTTTTCTCCTATAGCTTCTACTTTAGGTTTTATTTCCTCTTTTATTTCTTCTTTTACTCCTGCTATAACTTCTACTTCTTTTATTTCTATTATCTCTTTTTTTGGATCTTCTTTTTTAGGTACTTTTATTTTTTCTTCTTTTTTATGACAAAAAAACTTCTCAATATAATCCGATGGCCTAGCTATTACTTTACTAGATACCAATTGATTATTTTCAATACCCATCTGCTTACCTACGTTAACAGCTGCTGTAACAGCTCCAACATCACCTACCACTTTGATAGTTGTATATCCTCTACCTCTTGTATTCTCTAAGTCTAGTATTTTAACGTTTGCCGACTTTACCATTGCATCTGCTACAATAATCGCAGTAGACAATCCGCTAATTTCTACTAATCCTAAGGATTGTTTCATTTAATCACCTCTCTTAGCTATGTCCCATAAAAAATCAAAATCTTTACTAATTTCAATATTATATTTCAAAATATCTGTATAATAAGAAAGTACTTTTTCTTTATAATATTGACTTTCCTTACCGGAAAATTTAGGTAATCCATTTAATGAAAAAATAATTTTCCCACCCTCTTTTATACAATTAGATATCCATAAGTTTTCATGAGTATCTTCTATTAGCAAGGCAGATTTTGAAAGTATATCTTGTGTAATTGTGGGAAAAATAGTTATTGCGTCGTCTAAATCGAAGGGAATATTTTCTATTAATACTACGTCCTTACAACTTTGAAACTCTTTAAATCTATTATCGTAATTATCTTTCATGCAGCTTTCATGAACAACTGCATATACATCAACAGGGTATTTTTCCATTTTGCTCAAGAACTTTAAATATTCCTCACTCCACGAAAAAGTACATACCATATATATCTTAATTCTTCTTTGAACTGTTGAAATATTATCACTATTATTTAATTCATAAAGAGCTTTAATTATCATCTCTCTTAAATTATTTTCCGTTATTTCCATTGTTTCACCACCATTTGTATAAAATCTTCTTATAGCCAAATGACCTAGTTCACAGCAAGTTTACCCTGCTGTGAATAGGTCATTTATTTACGATAATTTTGGAATTATCTTTTCTACATCTGTATGAGGGCGTGGGATTACATGAGTTGATACTACTTCGCCTACTGCATTTGCTGCAACAGATCCTGCATCTGTAGCTGCTTTAACAGCACCTACATCGCCTCTTACCATTACAGTAACTAGGCCAGAACCTATTTTTTCATAACCTACTAAAGTTACATTTGCTGCTTTTACCATTGCATCAGCAGCTTCTATCGCTCCAACCAATCCTCTAGTTTCTACCATTCCTAAAGCATCTGCATTCATATGTGCCTCCTTAAATTCAATTTATATGATTAATATTTTGGAAATTATTCGGTTTAAATATATGGCTGGCTACCAGACTTTGGTTCTTCGCCTAATGCACCTAATAATTTTTTACCTGCTTCAATGGCAGCTCTTACAGCCTGACGTACTGCACCCGAGTCACCTGTAAATGTGAGTATTACCTCGTTGGAAAATGATGTGCCACCATTGCAAGGTGAAGAATACCCAATTACTTCCACATTTGCAGCTTTTACGGCAACATCGGCTAATACTGCACCTATAGCTGCAGGACCTGCACAAGTCATACCAAAGGCCCTACCATTTTGGGCACCCAATGCTACCTCTAAACATTGACTAGCTCTAGCTGTATATTGAAATTCAATATGTCCCGCTGTATTTTCATATACATCACCAAAATATTTTGGTAATACATTTAAAGCTATTTCTACAGCTCTACGAGCGTCGGATACATCGTCTGCACCAATTAAAATATAACTACCATGACCAGCTCCACCTTTTGTGTCACGTGGAAGTTCAACGCTTATTACTTCGGTATTTGTAGCTTTTATAGCTTCATCTACTGCCCAGATTTGTGGACCTGCTCCACATCTGCCGCCAAATATACCAATTGAACGATAGTTTCCTAAGTTCATTTTTTCTTTTAAAAGTGGGTCAACATTGGCTATTACTAATCCAATAGTATCGCCTCCAGCTGTACCAACAAACTCAGTCATTCCTACATTGTTGTTGCCGCATTCATTTGTTGTTTGCTCTGGCTCTTTATTTAATCCTAGTTCACTTGAAACTTGCTTCATAACTTTATCTAATAGATTTTGATCCATTTAAAGTTCCTCCTTTATAATTAACCTCCAATAACACACTGAAAGCCTTTATTCTCCACTATCTTTTTATATTCTTCCAAATCTTGCGCCTTAAGAGGTTTTATATCCTCCAAGAAATATTTTCTTCCAATTAAGTCATATTTATTTTCTCCAAAAGTGTGATACGGCAATAAATGTATTTTTTTAACACCATGTAAAGTGCAGGCGAAATTAGCTATGTCTTCTATAGACTTTTTGGAAAAATTAAAATTTGGAACAACAGGCACACGTATAGTTGTGTCAGAAATTTCACTTATTCTAATAGCATTTTGCAAAATAAGTTCATTACTAACTCCTATAAATTCTTTATGCAACCTATTATCTATACTTTTAATATCTAATAAAACTGTGTCAACATATGGGATTACAGTTTCTATGGCTTCGTCACTACCAAAGCCTGTAGTTTCCATTGCTGTTGTATATCCCTGTGCCTTGCAAGCTTTTAACAGTTCACTAGCAAATTCATATTGAACTAAGGGTTCGCCACCGGAAATAGTTACTCCTCCACCAGAACGTCTAAAGGTAGTTGCATCTTTTTTTAGCTCCCTTATAAGTTGCTCCACGGTCATATTGTGACCTTTTAAAACTAAAGCACCAGTTGGACAAGCATTTACGCATTCGCCACAGGCAGTACACTTATCTCTATCTATAAAACTAGGGTTTGATGTGCTAATAGCATTAACTTTACAAACTTTTATACATCTTCCGCAATTTATACAATCACTACTTTTGTACATTACAATTGGTTTTATCGTCTGGGATTCTGGATTTGAACACCATTGGCAAGACATAGGACAACCATTTAAAAAAACAATCGTCCTAATGCCCGGTCCGTCGTGTAACGAAAACCTTTGTATGTCAAACACAGTTCCTGACAGATTATAATTGATCGAATCCATGTCGACTCCTTCCGTATGTTTTTCGCTTGGAACGTAAAAACATTACATGCTTTGCTCTGTACGGCTTATTATGTCATCTTGTACTTCTTTAGCTAGTACTGTAAATTGTGCACTGTATCCTGCAACACGTACTACTAAATCTTTATATTGTTCTGGATTTGCTTGTGCTGCTAGTAATGTAGCTTTATCTATTACATTAAATTGAACATGCATACCCTTATGGTCAAAATATGAACGCAAAACTGATGTAAATCTTAATAATCCCTCATCGCCTTCTAGTGCTGATGGTAAGAATTTTTGGTTGTATAAAGTACCATTTGAATAATTCTCGTGGTCAAGTTTTGAAACTGACATAGCTGCTGCTGTTGGTCCCTTTGTATCCATTCCTTGACGAGGAGAAACACCATCGGCTAAAGGCATTTTTGCAAGTCTACCATCAGGTAATGCTGCAACATCTTTACCAAATAAAACATTAGCTGATACTGGATAACAACCTGCTTGGAACTGACCACCACGTGGATTTCTGTATTGTTCAACTGCATAAGAATATATTTGTCCGCATTTTCTAGCAATCATATCTACTTCATTTTCATCATTACCAAACCATGTTGTATTTTCCATTATGCGTTTAACTTGTGCATAGTCTGTATTTCCAACGCTTGGGTTTGAACTTGTACTTGATGGAGCTGAGCCAGCTAATTCCGCTTGAAGTTGAGCCATGTCCAAAGAACCATTATTACTTAAAATTCTCTTAACTGCTTCGTATATTTTTGCTTCATCATTCAAATCATTTGATGCACAAGGTGTAGTTGTACCATAACCAAAGTTATTAGCCAAGGCATCCTTTAATTGTGCCATAGTTACTTCTTTATTTTCGAATACATGCTTTTTAATAGCGTAAATAGAGTCACCTGAATCAGCAACACCAAAAGCCTGTGGGCCTGTAAAGTTATAAATTGCGCCACCTTCTTGAACACTTATACCTCTACCAATACAGTCGTCAACAAGAGCTGATAAGAATGGTAGTGGAGCACGTTCTGCATGAGCCAAGTCTACTGCATTGTCTGCTTCTGCCAAGTAATAAACGAAAAATTCCATTTGTTTTTTGTAAGCTTCAAATAAATCATCAACAGAAGTAAATGTTGTCATGTCCCCTGTAACAGGTCCTAATTGCTTATTACCAACTTTACCGTTATTTAAGGTAATTTCCAATACTTTTGCTATATTGAAAAATGCAGCATCATGCCAACCTTCGGTTTTATGTGGCGCTTGTGGCTCAACACATCCAATAATACAATAGCTTCTTGCATCTGCAAGAGAAACACCTCTATTACACAAAGCAGGTATAATAACTTCATCATTGTACATAGCAGGTACACCGCTACCTAAACGAGTTACTTCACAAGCTCTAAATAAAAATTCGTCTGGTGTATTTTGATGTACACGAATTGAGAAAGATGGAGCTGGTAACCTAACGTGAGCTACTGCTTCCATACACATATATGAAACATCGTTTGTTGCATCTAAGCCTTCTTCATTTTGTCCGCCTACAATTAAGTTTTGGAACACTGCATATCCTGCAAAGGCTTGAGCTGAAACTTCATCACGTGTTTTATTTACATCATTTAATTTTATCCATATACAATCAACTAATTCTTGCGCAAATTCTTTAGAAATATTAGCGTCTTTTTCTAAGTATGGATACATATATTGGTCAAAGCGTCCTGGAGATATTGAATGTCCATTTGCTTCTATTTGCAATAATATTTGAACAAACCAGAATGATTGACAAGCCTCGTAGAAATTAGTTGCACCATTTTTAGGAACTCTTTCACAGTTTTCTGCAATTTGTAATAACTCACTTTTTCTTGTAGGGTTATTGCAACTTTGTGCTATTTTTCTAGCTTTTTGGGCATATCTTTTAGCAAAGTTTGATGCAGCTGTGTATGTGATGACTAATGCTTCGTAGAAATTTCTTTTTTTAATATAGCTTGGGTCAGATGTATCTACTTTATCCATTGCCTCAACTGCTAAACGAATAATTCCATCAAAACCTATTTCTAAAACTTTACCGTAATCAACGCAAACATGGCCTACACCACCATAAAAATAGTTTCCTACTGTAAATACACCATTAGCAAGACAATCTTTTGTAGTTGCTGACATATAGGAATCAGCTAAAGCACTTGTAGTTTTTCCATCCCAATATTTAAAGGCTTCGTGTAATTCCTGAGCTGTTTCTTTTGGTATTTGAAATGGGTCTGCAAGTCTTGTTCCCATTGTTTCAAATTCTTTTTCTACCCAATCGTAAGAAAACTCAGGGCATATTTCTGTTGAACGTAAATTTTTTGTAATAGCACCTACTACTAATTCATCTTCATGTATTGTAATCGGTAAGTTGTTGAATATTTTTTCCGCCGCCTTAGCTCGCCTCATTATAGGTGATAAACCTTCTGTTTCCTTATATGATTCAGTAACTAATACAGCTCTTTCTGATTCTACATATGGTGTAGCATCAACTATAGCTTTTTTTAACCTCTTTACTCTGTCTGTTGGTTCTGTAAAACCTCTTGCAATCATAAATAACCTCCTAATACACGATTAATATTACTATGTTAATTATAAGATAAACTTTTGTAACATAGGAATATTTTTAAGACTAATTACATGTAAAATCCAAACTAAAAAAGACAAACGGGATGTTTTAATAATCCTATTTGTTTTTTCAAAGTTATATATAAAGTCTATCTACTTGCCCTATTCGGTTATGTCTTGCAATAAATAACTTGATTTATAAAATGTAGAGCCTCCACTTTCTACATGCTCCTGGAAATTATCTGTTGTAAAATTGCGTATTCCATCTGTATATTTATCTTTATCCTTATTTATAAAACTATACATGTCACTTATAGAAGATTCATTACTAAAATCAACTTTGTTATTTTCTAGATACTCTAAAAAATTATTTTTTAACAATTTATATTGTTCTTCAATAGTACTTACTATTTTTTTCTCGTCAACTCTAATAGATCCCATGGCTTTATTGACTAATCTTTTCCATTCGAATTTCGTATAACCCAATCTTTTTCGAAGTCTTTCATTAAATTTATCGCCCAAATCTGACAACCTTTTCTTAACATCAAATTTAGATCTAACCAAATTCACATTTTTATTTGCATTTGCGTCAGCTACTGCATTAAAAGCAGATTTCAATATTTTTTTATCATTTTCTGTTAAGCTTTCATCCTGGTACATCTCGGCAAACTTATTAAATAAATTTTAAATTTCATTATTTTTAGAACTATCATTATCACCTTCCATTGCATTTTTCAGTTCAAGAGATAGGTCAAAAAAACGATCTACTATGGTATCTTCTTCCTTTTTTATCTCCTCTGGGTCAGTAGATGAGGGTTTCCAATTGGATAAGAGCTCATTTATTGCTTTTTGGTCTTCTACTATATTAACATCCTTGTTTTACCCATTGATTAAGCCTTAATTGCCTAAATAAGTTTTCCTCAGCTGGGTTTTCTTTAGCACTTATAAAAGCATTTCTAACCTTTTTTATATCAATAGTGTGGTCCAAAGAGGGGTTTGTCTTATACCAATTCTTCTCATTTGTCCAATCATCATCGTACTTTATTCCATAGATTACTGGATAAAATGTAGAGTCTATCTTTCTACCTTCTATTAAGTCCATAGCCTTTTGATGCTGCTCAAAGCATATTGAATTTCTATTAGTTCCAGCTGTTGTAATAAGAAAAAACAAAGGTTGAAGTCTAGCGTCCCCACTTCCCTTTGTCATTATATTAAATAAATCTCTATTTGGTTGTGCGTGAAGCTCATCAAATGTAACTCCATTAACATTAAGTCCATGCTTTGTAAATGCTTCAGCTGATAATACCTGATAAAAACTATTAGTAAGTTTATTCTGACTTTCTATTTTTCTTTGGAATTTCAACATATGCAGTGTTATATTGCCTATATCCATTATCTTTAACAGTACCAAATACATCCCCCTTATTATCCTATCTTGCCAAGGGAGTAAATCAAAAGGCACACCTCGCCATTGACCTTTGGTGTGCTTTAGGTTATTTATAAAATTAACAGCGTATTTTGCTTTATCTTCATTAAAGATTCTAACCACCACCCTTTATAAGGAGTAATTCCATTGGGTCATCAGCTTCAACTGATATCCTACTTCTTGAGGATGGTATAAGACCAAATTGTTCATTCATGGTTACTAGATTTCATATTCTCACCCCCTTTTGGGTGGTGACTTCTTTGTTCCTCTTTCACCACTACTACGGTGGGAATTGCAAAACTGCCGAACTTTTGATAAACTTTTTTAAAAAACTTCAAATTAAACGCAAAAATGCCTGACTGAAAATACAGTCGAGCATTTTTGGAATTATTAATATTTATAAGATGATATATGTATTCATATTGATAACAACAATATCTCCTTAAGAGACATAAACCTTTTTAACAAATAAGTTTTTAATAAGAAATAAGTATTAGAAATGAACATAGTTATGCCTCCTTTAATAGAACTTATTCTTAGAAAATTTAAGATACTCTCTACAATTTTATTTTTAAAAATTAAAAACAGCAGCTTTGAATAATATTTTAAAACCATCGGTTAACGGTAAATACCGTAATTATCGTTAAATCAACGGTTTTCTATCCTTTGCAAAATATCAGAAACTGCATGAGACAATATAGTTTAAATAAAAGAAATATTCAACAATACTATTTAATTATTGTGATTTATTGACTCCGCCCCTTAGGATTTGACTATTTGATAACCGTTATTTTAAATTACTTATTCTTACCAGCATAATAATTAACCATATCATTCAAAAAGATTTATGAGATTATTAAAACAATTTTGTCGCATTTTTCTATTCTTAATTCACACTATAAATGGAATCTTATCAGAATTAAACGATTCCTTTATTAGTTAATCAGTATCATTTTCTCTTCGGATATAAAAAAATTAAATCCTCTTTTAATTATTAGAATTTTTGTATATAATCATTTAATAAATTTATACTTATCTAATTTATTAAATATTCTTTTTCCTCCTAGAAGCAAACTAAAATCCTTATAGATTAGAGATTTAGTGAATAACAGAAGTATGAAGTAAATTATAGCCCCAACAATATCTATGAGCCATACATAAGTTAATTTTACTACCAATGTCATAACAATCGATGCAAATAAGGGCTTAATTAATATTTGACGTTTATTAAATCTTATTTTTAGATGTTTTTTAGGACTTATTAAGTTAAGTATACATGTAATAAAGTAGACTATCATTGTACTTATAGGTGCCCCTTTTATATTAATATTGGGAATCGAAGTTAATATGTATGTAAGTACAGCTGGATTGGCAACCTCTATGACAATGCAGTTAATGAGGCTACCAATAAAATATTAAAAACAGGATTCATATATCAAAGAAAATTTGAGATATTAGAACAGTTGCAATTAGAATTAGCAAAGTATATCTATTGGTATAATAACTTAAGGATTCATGGTTCTCTAGGTTATATTTTACCAATCTAATATGGAAAATCAAATGCTCTAAAGCTAGGAAAAGTATCCTAGTATTAAATAGAATCTATGTTAAGTATGATTTTGTCTAAAAAGGGGTTGTCAATCCAACTATTTAATTTTATATATATGTAAAGTTGCCTGCCCTAATAAAAGCAAACAACTTTTTATTTTTCATTTTAATTATTTAATATCTATAAAATCTTGGAACATTAATGATGATTTTACTTATAAATATTATTAGAAGACAAAATATAAATTATATTAATCAATTTAAGTTACCTTCCTTATCAAACTTTTTTCTAAGTGCTATTTCTGTTGGTATTATTGTTAAAATCATAACACCTAATTCCACATAGAAAACCCAAGAAGGTATTTCTTTGTAACTATTTGTAAATGTCAATGAGAAAATTAAAGCAAATAATAACAAAATGCTTCCGCTCCAACGCCATAATTTTGCCTGATATAGATGTGCAAATCTCCACGTGTTATCATTTTTCATTGCTCTTATTGTTCTATATCCATATATCCAGTTTATACTTTTAGGTGGATGTTTTCTCCATAGAGTTCCAAACGCAATCATCGAAGTTGGAATTGGAATGACTGAAATTAAAACTAAAATAGAAAAATTCATAACTACCCCTCCTTATATATATAATACCCTTTATACACCACAACTATCAAGTTTTTCTGTAATTTGGTTTCATAACAATATACTAATCTACATAATTAATAATAATGTAGTACGTAATTACCCAAAAATAACACTTGTATTCTTTATTTTTATAATCTGTATAGCCTTGGCTTTTTTTAATTGTCCTTGACATAGGGTATATTTTAGTTCACCCTTCGACTTTTGATTTATTTTTTAAATTTATTTTCGATTAACTTTTCATAATAATCTCTTACATGACTATGTTCTTTTTCATAACTTAGAGATTTTTTATCAACTTCCGCCATTACATCTTCAGGTAAGTTTTTCATTCCAAATACATAAATGAGATCATCTTCTTTTGCCATATGCCTTGAAATAAGTTTTGCGTAGGACATAGTATTTGTAAGTATGTCCAGTTTAATTTCGCTATTGTTATTCGCCTTATAATCATTTAAAGAGGTTTCTAGTTCCGCCATATATAATCTACCTAGGTCATGTTCAACAAGCATACCGTGCTTTATAACATTAACGCCGATTTCACCAAGTTTATCTTGCATTTCTTTAAATAAAAACTTTTCTTCTTTACCATGGTGGTGCTCGTCAGCAAATTTTCTCACAAACTCAATAAAATTATAAAATAAGTCAGTATTAATTTCTTTTCCTTCTAGTATATCTATGGATTCTTTTTTTATAATATCAACAGCTTTAAAAATTAATTGATGTTCATTTTTCATTAAATCTATGGACTTCATTTAACACCTCTCTAACGTAAAAGTATTATTTTGATTTTTTAAAATAAAACCTGCATTTTTTACCATTCCATTTATTAAGTAAGTTCGTAAGTTATGATATATTTCAATATTTTCCCAAAATGGTGAATGTACATCTATTACCAATTCCCATTTAATATAATCATCAAAACTATCTACTACTTCAATGGATCTATCGCAAGGCATGCCATCTAGCATTAAATCCGTTAATTCTTTATAAATATCTTGGGGTGAGTTTAATTTTAGTTCATGTTCCTCCCCGTATTGAAAAATAACTTTGTATATTTCTTCAATATCAGTTTTTTTTAGTATTTCTGTAATTAATTTATTATATCCACTTTCAACTTCATTGATCTTACCTTGCAAATAGCCATGAATATTCATTTCATCTATTACATCTTCTAAATTACTATTGCCTAAACTATTGTAGTTTAAATTATATTTTTCAGCTAAAAAGTCATTAATATTATCCTGAAATTTAATTTTTTTATACAACCAAATGTGTATTGGTCCCAAAGTTGCGCTCATAATATCACCTCATAAATTCAAATACGTTTATTATTTTACATGTTTATATTTACATACTAAACTAATAACATAATAATAGCGTTGTAAATGCAACTAAAACAAATTGATTATTTGGTTGTTATATGCGTTAATTAAAAATGCCTCTGGATTACCCTCAATATTTATTCTATAACAAGGTATGGCTTTTAAAACAACACCTTCTTCACTAACAGCTTCGTCATAAAGGTAGTAGACAATATCAATTTTATCAACAAAAATGTTTTCTGCTCCTGTTCTTTTTACTTCCTTGGCAAAGTTAAACAGTGCCATATCTACAGAAATAATATCTTTCTTTTCACCAATAAATCCATTTGGTTCGCTATTATACCCATTTATTCTAGTTATTAAATTATCTTCTACAGTTATACTTAAGTAATTGCTATATAAAATATAGTCTTCTACTTTTTCACAGTACTCATATGTTGTTATTGTATCTTCTACTAAAATTTTTTCTAACTCTAAGTCATCGTACATTTTAAATTCACTTAATATATCTTCGTAGTTTTTATTAATTCCTTCAAGAGAGGTAAAAGAAAAAAAACCGTTTTCGATAGTTAGAGAACCTTCTGAGCTTTGATATACTAGCCTATTTTCATCATACAAAGGCTGAATATCTTCATTAAAAAAAACTTCTATTAATTCTTCAGCAATACTATTTCCTTTATTTATTATTTCCATATCGTACATAGGAGTAAATACCTTAGGTAGTTCAACGTAAATACCAATATTATACTCCGATAGAACGCTTAGAATTGTTTTTTCTTGCTCTAAAGTCATGGTGTAAATTGTTTTGGAAGAATAATTAAAAGTTAATAAAAATAGATTTAGAACTATTAAAAATATAAGAACCAAATTTTTTGCTTTTTTCCAATTCATAAGTATTCCTTTCTAAAGCTAAATAACGTATTAGCTGTTTACTAACTTGCCGTATGCCATTTTTTTTCTTTCAATATTAATACTGTAGGTTTCTTTTATATTTTCAAGAAATTTAATTTCTGTGGCACTAGCTAGGCTTATACAGATACCGCTTTTTCCTATTCGTCCAGTACGTCCGCATCTATGTTGATAGAAGGTAGGGTCTGGTACGTCATAATTAATAACTAGTTCAACGTTATCTATATCTAGACCTCTAGATGTAAGGTCTGACGTTACTAATATTGGGATATTTTGTTCTTTGAATTTGATAATTGTACTATTTCTTTTTCCAACGTTTTTACTTCCGAAAAGTCCTAGAGTATTTAATTTATGATAATTTAGTTTGTTTACTATATCATTTATAATCACAGGATTGTTCACAAAAATAATGGTTTTAGGTATATTCATGCCGTATATTATTTTTCTTAGTGCATCAACTTTATCTCTTCTTTTACATTCAATATAAAAATGTTCAATTTTGCTTGGTAGGGTCATTTCTAGCTTTATGGTCTCAGGTGATTTCATAATTAGTTTTAGTTCATTTTCGGTATCTTTATTAATAGATGCACTAAAGTATAAAATTTGTCTTTCTTTTAAAGTTGTTTTTATAACTTTTTTTGTGTCTTCTATATTATCATCGTCTAAAAGTCTGTCGCCTTCATCTAATACAATTGTTTTTATTGTATGCATCTTTAGTTTTTTTAACCTAATTAATTCAAGTATCCTACCGTTGGAGCCAATTATAATTTTCGGCCTTTCTTTTAATGAATCAATTTGTTTTTTTAAATTCATACCACCTACTAACAACATTGAATCACTTCTAAACATCTTTACTACTCTATGTATTTGTGAAGATAGTTCGTGAGTAGGTGCTAAAATTAAAATTTGTGGTGTTTTAATTTCTTTGTCAACGGATTCCATTAAAGGAAGAAGGTATGTAAGAGTTTTTCCTGAACCTGTTTCACTTACTACAATTAAATCATTACCTGCTTTTATTTTAGGTATGGCTATTTTTTGAACATCAGTCATGCTAGTAATAGCTGCTTTTTCTAAAACTTCTTTGTATTTATTACATAATTCAAAATCCATATTATTTACCAATTTTTTCCTCTCGCGCATAATAAAATAAATATTGCTGAGCATAGCCGCAATATTGGCCAAACATTTTTATCGCATCAGCTGTTATAATATTTTTGTTTGTGTCTTGGCTGTTATAGTAGAAGTGTTCCATTATTCGTTTAATCCAAACGTCGATAGGAAAGGAATCACACCTGCCATAGCCAAATAAGGATATACAATTAGCTACTTTATCCCCAACGCCATTTATTTCTTTTAGTTTTTCCTTTAACTCAGGTGTTGGTAGCTGGTCTAATTTATTTAAATCCAGAGTATTTACTTTTTCTAGTGCATCCATTATATATTTAGCTCTAAAACCAGTTTTGCATTCCATTAATTCATTTATATTTGCTTTAGAAAGTTGCTCTACAGTAGGAAAAGCATACCCATCACCTAAATCTGTTCCGTATTTTTCACTTATATTGTTAATCACTTTTTTAATCATAGGTATTCTGTTATTTTGCGAAATAATAAATGAAATTAACATTTCAAATTTATCTTGATTTAAAATTCTTATGCCCTTGCCGTATTCGATAGCTTTTTTCATTATGCTGTCTTCGCATAGTTTGTTCTGTATTAGACTGTAATCTTTTTTTAAGTCAAAATAATCTAACCATATTTCTTCGAAATCTTTTTTAGTTGTATAAAAAGTATTTTCTTTTACATATAAAATTTTGTTCTTCGCAATTATTTTGTATCTATCATTAATTAATTCAAAGCGAAAAGCTTGTCCGCATTCTAGTGTTTGTTTTATATTAAAATTTTCAACTTCATTTAAGGTTATTGTGTTATCATTTGAAATTATATTCATAAATTTTGAACCCTTTCATATTTTCTTAACTTTTAGTATACTGTATTTTATAATATATTAACAGAAGTTAAGGAGACAATAAAGATGGAAGAAAAAATTTATACAATACCTATTATGGACGGTTTTAACTCTGAATCTACTTGTCCTTTTTGTTTCATGGAAGAAAAATTGCATAAAGATAGCTTAGACTATATACTAGGTCCTGCGTATATGGAAGATGACATAAGAGAAAAAACAGACAAATTAGGTTTTTGTAAAGTACATTTAGATGAACTGTATAAAGAACAAAATAGACTGGGTTTGGCATTAATGGAATATACACATCTTGTTAAAATTAATAAAATTTTAGGAGAACTTTTTAATAATATTAATTTTAATGAAAAAAAAGGCTTATTTAAAAAAAATTCAAACTTAAAGGAGATACAAGAGTTTTTAAAAACAACCGAAAGTAGTTGTTATGTTTGTGAAAAAATTGAAAGCACATTAGAAAGGTATATATACTCATTTTTCTATTTATTAAAAAAAGATAAAGAATTTAAAGAAGTTTTTTTGAACTCTAAAGGCTTTTGTTTTAGTCATTTTTCTAGGTTAATTGAAGATTGTGGTAAGTACTTAAAAAGTGCAGAACTTGAAGATTTTATTAAAGAACTGTATAATATACAATCTAAGCATTTCCAAAAGCTAGAAAAAGATTTAGATTGGTTTATAAAAAAATTTGACTACCGTTATGAAAAAGAACCATGGTATGATTCAAAAGAGGCACTTTCCAGAACAATAAATATGTTTAATAGTAAAAATGGCTTAGAGTAAAATACATAATTTCGAGGTAAAATATGTCAGATAATAAAAGTTTTAAAGAACGCACTAAAAATATGGATAATAAAGAAAAGGCAAAATATATTTGGCACTACTATCAAGCCTACTTTTTCGGAGGAATTATTTTTCTTTTGATTATAGGTAGTTTATTAAACACAATTGTGTTTAACCCACCGCCGAAACCTTTTAGCACAATTGTTATATTAGATAAATATTATAGTGACGAAAGTCTTATTAATTTTAAAAATGATTTTAATGCTGAATTTATATCTGAGGATGTTAATGAAGAATTGTCTATTATTCCCCTTTATCCATCACAAAACGAGCTAGCAGCAACACAAAAATTTACAGTAATGTTGGCTGCTGGCGAGATTGATATACAGATAATGGATGAAAAAAATCTTATTAACGGAAAATCCCAAGGTATTTTTTACAACTTAGATGAATTAGGTATTGATACAAGTAATAATGAAGTTGAAATGAGTAGTTATACAGCCGATGGTGAGGTTGAACCATATCCCTGTGCTGTTAAAATAGATGAAGATACCTATGCAGCAATTTCAATGAGTTCTAGAAAACTTGATAATGCTGTAGTAACATTTAACTACTTTTTAAAAAATTATAGCAAATTAGGAGGAAAATAAAATGGATAATTTTTCACAAATTAATGGCTTAGGAGCCGATAGTATTGAGTCAGGCTTGAAACAACATTTAGTTAAAGTTTTTGGGTGGATGTTTTTAGGATTATTGGTTACAACAATTACTGCTTTATTTTTAAATTTTGGCATATTAACGGGACAAACAATCTCTTATAATATTGTAAATTCATACGGAATGTTGCTAATATTTGAAGTAATAGTTGTATTTGCTTTGTCTTTTGCAAGAAATAAAATAAGTAGTTTTGTAGCTGGAGCTTTATTTTTTCTTTATGCTATACTCAATGGATTAACTATAGGTTCTATAGTACTTGCTTATTCATATGATTCTATTACTGGTGCGTTTTCACCAGTTGCAGTACAAGCTTTTGGTTTGGCTACTTTAACTTTTGGTATAATGGCTGTGTACGGTTATTTTACTAAAGCAAATTTAATGTCTCTTAGTAAATATTTATTTGTGGGATTAATAATGTTGCTGGTAACAACATTTTTAAATATATTTGTATTTAAAAGTGGTGCTCTTGATTATTTTATTACCCTTGCAGGTTTATTCCTATTTATTGGTATCACTGCTTGGGATGTACAACGTATAAAGAAAGAATATATTTATTATACTTCTAGTGGTAATAGCGAGGCCTTAAAAAAAGCTTCTATACTTAGTGCTCTTAGCTTATATCTGGATTTTATTAATATATTCCTATATATTTTAAGATTAGGTAGCAGAAACAATTAGGCTGTCGGATTTATAAAAGAAAAAATATATTACCCAAAAAAGCCATAATATATAAAACAAAATATTTTAGTTTTGTATACCTTATGAGTTTGAACTCTAAACCATAAGTATGGCTTTATTTTTGGGTGATTTTTTTCTATATTTACCGATAGTCTTTTTTAGTTAGGGGGCGGTATTAATGAAAATATTATCTGAAGATAATGACTACGTGTGTATAGAAAAATCTCAAAAAGAATTTGTGCAGCATAGTAAAAATGCAAAAAGTCAAATTCAAGAATTTGCAGATTTAAATAAATATCATATTGCAAATAGATTAGATTTTGCTGTAGGTGGTATTGTAATACTGTGTAAAAATAAAACTTCCATAAAAGAGTTTCAAAATAGTTTAAACAAAAAATTGTATTTATGCATAGTTGATAGTGTTATAGCAGTTAATTGCTGCCATGGCACTTTAGAAAATTTTATTTTGAAAAACCAAAGAACAAATACATCAAAAATAGTACAAAAAGGTACGACAGGTAGTAAAAATGCTAAGTTAAATTATAGAGTAATTGAAGTGAAAGGAAATTTAGCCTTATTGGAAATTGAACTTTTTACTGGTAGACATCATCAGATACGTGTGCAAATGTCGAATTTTGGTTTTCCTATATACGGAGATAAAAAATACACTGGAACTAAAGGGAAAGAATTAGGATTATGGTCGTATAAATATGAATTTTTTTCAGGTAAGTCATTTAGATCAATACCTAATTTTTATCCATTTAATTTATTTAACATGCATAACCCAGAATTATAATAAAGGAGAAATAATGAATGACTATTTATTAAATAAAGTAGAAAAACCAGCTAGATACATTGGAAACGAAATTAATATAATAAAAAAGGACGTTGAAAAAATTGATATTCGATTTGCTTTGGCATTTCCAGATGTATACGAAGTGGGGATGAGTCACCTAGGGATGGAAATATTATATTATTTTTTGAATGAAAGAAGTGATACATACGCAGAGAGAGTCTATACTCCTTGGATTGATATGGAAGAACTAATGCGGAAAGCAAATATACCTCTTTTTGCACTGGAAACTCAAGATGATTTAAATAAATTTGATTTTATAGGGTTTACTTTACAATATGAAATGAGTTATACGAATATACTTACTATGCTAGACCTCTCTAATATACCTTTTCTATCTAATGACCGTATGGAAGAACATCCTATCATTATAGCTGGAGGACCATGTGCCTATAATCCTGAGCCTATGGCAGATATTATTGATGTGTTTTACATAGGGGAAGGAGAAGAGCTTTTAAATGATATAATGGACGCCTATAAAGACAGTATAACTAAAGAAGATTTTTATCGTAAAATTATTGATTTTGAAGGTATATACATACCTAGGTATTATCAATGTACCTATAATGAGGATAACACTATTAAAGATTTTTCGTCAAATATTGCTCCAAATAAAATAACTAAAGTTATAACTAAAAATTTAAATGATGTATATTATCCTAAAAAACAATTAGTTCCACTTACAGAAATTGTACATGATAGAGTTACTTTAGAGGTTTTCCGCGGTTGTACACGTGGATGTAGGTTTTGCCAGGCTGGATACGTATATAGGCCGGTGCGAGAAAAAATGCCATCTACTCTTATAGAACAGGGAGTAGAGCTTGTAAACAATAGTGGGCACGAGGAAATATCTTTAGTTAGCCTAAGTACTGGTGACTATAGCAAATTTTCTGAAGTAGCCAATGGTTTATTGGATAAATTTGAAGACTGTAAGGTTAATCTTTCGCTTCCATCATTACGTGTTGATGGGTTTACAATAAATATAATGGAGCGTATACAATCCGTTAGAAAAAGTAGTATTACCTTCGCACCTGAAGCTGGAAGCCAACGTATGAGAGATGTAATTAACAAAGGTATAACTGAAGAAGAAATAATAAACGGGTGTAAACTATGTTTTGAAGGTGGTTGGAACAAGTTAAAGTTATATTTTATGATAGGTTTACCTACAGAAACCATAGAAGATATATTAGACATAGGCGAATTAGGATATAAAATTATAGACCTAAATAGAGGTAAAGCGAAGATAAATATAAGCACTTCATGTTTTGTTCCTAAACCATTTACTCCTTTCCAGTGGATGAAACAAAATAGTTACGATGAATTTATGTTTAAACAAAAGGAATTAAAAGCGCATATTAAATCTAAAGCTATACGATATACTTATCACGATGCAAAGCTTAGTGTTTTAGAGGGAGTTTTTGCTAGAGGCGATAGACGACTAAGTAATGTTATTATAAAAGCTTATGAAAAAGGTGCAAGATACGATGGATGGACAGAGCATTTTAAATATAATACGTGGGTCGAAGCATTTGAAGAATGTGGTATTGATATGGATTTTTATACAAGAGAACGTTGTAAAGATGAAATATTACCATGGGATTTTATAGATATAGGCGTAACTAAAAACTTTTTGATTGATGAAGAAAAAAAATCTGTAGAAAGTAAAATAACACCTAACTGTAAAGTTAAATGTAGTTATTGTGGAGCTCAAAAATTTAAAGGAGGCATTTGCATTGATAAAATATAGACTTAAATTTTCTAAAAGAGGCCGTATAAGATTCATTGGTCATTTGGACTTGTTAACAGTTATGCAACGAGCTGTAAATCGTGCTAGTCTACCGATATCTTATTCTAATGGATTTAATCCACATCAAATTATGAGTTTTGCGCTTCCTTTAGCACTAGGATTTTCTAGTATTGGTGAATACTTAGATATACAATTAAATGAAGAAATTAATGAAGTTGATGTTAGGAATAGGTTAAATGTTGTACTACCTGAGGGTATAGAAATTCTTAAATGTAAATTAATGCCAAATAATACTAAAAATTCTGCATCTACTCTTTATAGTGCTACTTATGATGTGAAAATTTATGGCATTGATAATATTGAGGATTTTATTAATGAAAAAGAAATTATTGTAATGAAAAAAACTAAAAAACAATTAAAAGAAACTGATATTAAAAAATCAATTTTAAATATAAGTTATGATGAAACGCTACACCTAAAATTATTAACTGGTTCACAAAATAATTTAAAGGCAGATTTAGTTGTAAATAGTATATACGATTATTATAAAGTAGAATATGACATAGATAAAATAGAATTTTTAAGAACAGAAATGTTTGATGAAAATAATAAGACTTTACTTTAAAAAATGCCCTCCGCTGTGGTCTGACCAAGTTGGAGGGTATTTTTATAATTATTTTAAGCTATTAATATTTAAATAATGTATTGAATTTTTTAAAGCTTCTACAGTTTTAATTTCTATTACACAAGTTCCCTTTACTTCCTTAGCAAGGATTAGCTTTTCTTTTATATCAAGTTTTCCATCTCCAAGGCCTAAATGATCACTTTTATCTGCATCGTGAATATGAAAATGAGAAATTTTATTTTTATTTTCATAAATAAATTCGGTATCTTTATTTTTCCCTAAATGGTCATGACCAATATCATAAGTTAATGCAAAGACTTCACTTTTTAATAGAGTTTTTACGCAGTTTTTCATAAATGGGAAATATGTAACAGGGGTATTTTCGATACATATTTTTATATTACTCTTCCCTATTGCTCTTTCACACGTATTTCTGAAAAATACTGCATGTTCTAAATATTCATCTTCATAGGCATTGTAAATATGAATTACTTCTGTGGGCAACGTAAAGACTATCCCAGGGATTAAATGTAAAACTAGCTTTTTTATACCTAATTCTTTTGCTATTTTTATAGTTTCTAATACGCTACTTATAAAGGCCTTTCGAATAGTTTTATCGAAATTAGTAAAGTCTATAAACTCATTTAAGTGTAAAGTGAAAAATATATCTTCTTTTCTTATTTCTTCCTTATATTTTAATAAATTTTTGTTTGTGTATTTAGGTTCGTTCATATTTATTTCAATAAAGTCCAAGTTTAATTCCTTGCATAAAATAATATTGTCCCATAAGCTTTTAAGTTCAATTAATGTTGGCATACCATATTTTATTCTAGACATTATACACCTCTATATTTCTCTAACTCTATAAACATGTTCTAAAGAATTTATTGCGTCCAGTGTAGAATTTTGGCATTTAGCATCTACATCCAAAATCGTATAGGCTAACTCTCCCCTACTTTTATTTACTAATTCATCAACATTTATATTGTCCTTACCTAGTATTGTTGTAATTGATCCTAGGACGTTTGGCACATTTTCATGTAATACACATATTCTATTTTCTGTTGACCTTGGTAATTGGCAATTTGGGTAGTTAACGGAATTAATTATATCCCCTGTTTCAATATATCTTTTTACTTGATTTACAGCCATAACAGCACAATTTTCTTCTGACTCAGGTGTAGAAGCCCCCAAGTGCGGTATGTTTATAATATTTTCAACACCTATGGTATTTTTATTTGGAAAGTCTGTTACATATTTACTAACTGTGCCATCTTTTAATGCTTCTATAACATCATCTTCCTTTACTATTCCACCTCTAGCTAAATTTAACAACCTAATACCTTTTTTTGCTTTTCCAAAAATACTACTATTTATAATATTTTTTGTACTGTCATTAAGTGGAATATGAACAGATACATAATCTGACTCTGCAAATACAGATTCTATATCATCTCTCAATTTGATTTTTTTCAATTTTAAAGCGTTTTCAACCGATAGATATGGGTCATATCCTACAACATTCATGCCCAAGTCACGTGCTGCGTTTGCAACCAATATCCCTATTGCTCCTAAACCTATAACGCCTATTGTCTTGCCATATATTTCAGGACCTATATAATTGCTTTTTTCTTTTTCTACTGTCGCACTTATATTTTCGTCGTTAGACTGATTCTCGACCCAATTAATTCCTTCAACTATTTTACGTGATGCAAGGAATAACCCAGTAAGTACAAGTTCTTTAACGGCATTGGCATTTGCTCCTGGGGTGTTGAAAACTACAACACCTTTTTCGCTACAAGCTTTAATTGGAATGTTATTTACTCCAGCACCAGCTCTTCCGATTGCTACAAGTTTTTTGGTTATATCAATTTCATTCATTTTATAACTTCTTAATATAATTCCATCTGGTTCAGTAATATTGTCATCTATTTCATATTTATCACTAAAGTTACTTAACCCTAGTGGAGATATTTTATTTAAAGTACGTATTTTATACATATAACCCCCTGTTATTTATTATTAGCTATCTCAAATGCATTCATAAAACTAACTAATTTTTCTACACCTTCTATTGTCATTGCATTATATATACTTGCTCGCATTCCACCAACTGTTCGGTATCCCTTTAAATTTACTAATCCTGCTTCTCCTGCCTCTTTTATAAATTTAGCATCAAGCTCTGGATTACCTGTTATAAAAGGTACGTTCATAAGTGATCTATCTTCATTTACGACTGTTCCTTTAAATATATTTGAACTATCCAATTTGTCATATAGAAGTTTAGCCTTTTTCTCGTTTATTTCTTTCATTTTATTTAGACCACCGAGGTTTTTTAACCATTTAAATACTTCGTTAGCAAAATAAATGCCAAATGTTGGTGGCGTATTATATAAAGAATTAGCTTTAGCATGGGTTTCATAGTTGAACATTGTAGGTGTTTCTGTTTTAGCATTACCAATTAAATCTTCTCGTATAATAACAACACATAAGCCTGCTGGACCTATATTTTTTTGAGCACCTGCATATAATATACCAAACTTAGATACATCTATAGGTTCGGATAAAATGCAAGAGGAAATATCGGCAACTAATGGAGCATTACCTGTATTTGGAAGGTTATTGTATTTTGTACCATAAATAGTGTTGTTTAAAGTAATATGAACATAGTCTGCATTTGGGTTGAATTTTTTGTCTTTAAAATCCGGAATATAGCTGTATGTACTATCTTCACTTGATGCAATTACGTTACAATCCAGATATTTTTTAGCCTCGCTCATTGCTTTGTTCGACCACTGCCCTGTAATTATAAAATCCGTTTTACCATTTTTATAAAGATTAAGAGGAATCATGGAAAATTGTGACGATGCACCACCTTGCAAGAATAAAACTTTGTAATTACTTGGTATGTTCATTAATTCTATTAAGTTGCTTTGGGCACTATTGATTATTTCTTCGAAGTCCTTGGAACGATGACTCATCTCCATAACGGACATTCCAGAATTACCATAACATACTAATTCTTTTTTTACTTTCTCTAAAACTTCAACTGGTAAACAAGCTGGTCCAGCTGAAAAATTAAAAACTCTTTCCATTTTTACCTCCTTCATAAGATATACTAAATATAATTTATTTATATTAAAAAAAATCATTTTCAAATATAGAAAATGATTTTTTTAACATAATAACATGTTTTTTTTAATATGTATAGTAGAAAATGAAATTTTTATTTTATTTTCATTCATTTGTATTATTAATACTTAAATTGTTTACCTCGTATAGCGTTTAGTATTGCAAGTAAAGTTACACCAACATCTGCAAAAATTGCTAGGCCCATATTAGCAAAACCAAATAATGCTAGAGCCATTACAATTACTTTTACACCAATAGAAAATATTATATTCTCTTTAGCTTTATTTATTGTAATTCTAGATATTTCTATTGCTTTAATAATATTGTATGGGTCATCATTTACAATAACAACATCTGAAACATCTACAGCTAAGTCCGAACCTTGACTTCCCATGCTCAAACCTACATCTGCTGTGGAAAGCACAGGTGCATCATTTATGCCATCACCAACGAAGGCGACAGTTTCAGTATTTTTTAAATTTACTACAGCATCAACTTTGTCTTTTGGCATTAGATTTGTATATATACTATCTAAATTTAATTTGTCCTGTATTTTTTTTGCACTTTTTTCATTATCACCAGTTAACATTACTGTTTTAATATTTAATTTATTTAATAATTCTATAGTTTTACTGCTGTTTACTTTTATTTCATCGGATAAAACGACGTGACCTATGTAATTATTTTCCTTTGCTACATAAACAACTGTACCTATGGAATCAACAATAGGTGTAGTTATGTTATTTATATCCATTAATTCTTTTTTGCCTACAAAAATATTTTGGTTTTTATATTTACCTGATATACCATGCCCACTTAATTCTTCAAAATCTAATATGTCTATTATAGGTGTTTTGAATTTTTTAACTATAGTTGTTCCGATTGGGTGATTAGTTAAACTTTCCATTGAAACCAAAATACTTTCAAATTCATTATCAATTTGATTTACTTCAGTTATTTCGAAAACACCCTTTGTTAATGTTCCAGTCTTATCAAATGCAACAGCTGTTGTATTAGCAAGTTTTTCTATAAAAGCGCTGCCTTTAAATAGCAAACCATTTTTTGAGGCTGTACCTATACCGTAAAAAAATGTTAAGGGAACAGATACCACCAAAGCACAAGGACAAGAAATAACTAAGAAAACACAGGCAGTATATAACCAATAGCTAAAATTCCCAGCAAATAAAGGTACAATAAATGCTATTATGGCTGCTAGACATACTACAATAGGTGTGTATTTTTTTGCGAATTTAGTAATAAATTTTTCTGTTTCACCTTTGTTTTTTGAGGCTTCTTCTATCAAACTTATTATATTAGATACAGTAGAATTCTCATAAGTATTTACAACTTTCGCAGTTATTATACCTTTTAAATTAACATAACCTCCAAATAAATTATCGGATACTCCAACTACTAAAGGAACATTCTCGCCATTTATTGTGGATGTATCTACTTGACCATTACCATCAATAATTACGCAGTCAACAGGTATTTTTTCCCCAACCTTTATTAATATTGTATCACCTATTTTTAGACTTTCGGGTTTTACAGATATAACATCGTTACCTACTACTTTATTGGCTTTTTCAGGCTTTAAATCTAATAGACTGGAAATTGATTTTTTTGATCTTGCAACAGCTATATTTTGTATAGTTTCACCTACTTCATAAAAAATCATAACAGCTACAGCTTCGCTATATTCTCCTATTACAAATGCACCGATTGTAGCAATCATCATTAAAAAATTTTCATCAAACAGTTCGCCGTTTTTTAAATTCAATAAAGCTGTTTTTATAACTGAGTGTCCGATTATTACGTAGGATAGCAAAAATAAAGGCATTATATCTTCTGTTATTAAGGCAGTGATATAAATTATCATTCCAATTGAAAATGGTATTAATTCCTTTTTTATTTCACTAAAATAATTTTCACTATGACTATGTTTGTGTTCGCCATTTTCTTCATTGAAAATATATACTTTAATTCCGTTCTCTATATTATTTACAATGGTAGTAATTTTTTTAAGGATATCCTCTTCGGAGTTTTTATCATAATCTACACTTAAATGATTGTTTAAATAATTTAAATTACATGACATATTTTCTTCGCTATTTATTTTTTCAATAATTTTGTTACTACAGTTTTGGCAATGTAATCCTTCTAGTACAATTACAACGTTATTCATAATGTCCACCTCTCTTATGTTTTAAATGTTCAACGCCTTCTTTAATTAGGTTGTGAATGTGCAAGTCGTCTAAAGAATAATATACATTCTTTCCGTCTTTTCGATATTTAACCAAATCATTTTGCCTTAAAATTCTAAGTTGATGCGAAACTAAAGATTGGGTCAAATTTAATTGCTCGGATATTTCGCTTACATTCATCTCTTTGTCAAATAACTCAAATAGAATTTTTAGACGACTAGGATCACCATAGATTTTATAAAAGTCTGCTAAATCGTGTATAAATAATTCATTTAAATCTTTAAAATTCATTTTAACCTCCTTATATGAATAACTGTTCATATAAGTATATTATCATATATTTTTTTCGTGTCAATACTTTTTAAAAAAAAATGTACAATAAAGACATAAGACACAAAAACAATTTGAGAGAAGTATAAGAAAAACCAGACGTGAGCTAGTGGCGAATAAGGCCGTTGATGATAAGGAAATGTTTAGGCGAAATTCTATATTATTAAAGAGAGAAGAAAAAAAATGGTGGGTTTTCTAAGGTAGTAAAGTCAAAGTCTAAAAATAAAAGATTGTACTATAGTAAAAATGGTAGTCATGTTGTTCCATTTTTAAGAAAAAGGAGTAGTATAGAATGGTAATTGATAGGGAATTTTATGAAAAGTTAGAAAAAAGCCATTTAATTAAATTGATTCCTTATACCGGCACGGCTAGGGTTGGTTATTTTGACTACCTAGTTTGAGAAGATGATAATAATATTATAGAAGTTCTTGCTATAGAGGAGTATGGCACGGGGATTGGTTATTGCCTTAGGGTAGATGAACTTAGAGATATTGAAATACTTAGATAGAATCGAAATTCTGAATTTTTGCTTTGCAAAAACCAAAGGTTGCACGTTTGTCTGGTCGAAAGCAGAACTTTCTTCTTGACTATGCAACTTAGTCAGCCGTTCACTGGTCGGGAACTCCGTTCCCTGCTCGTGTATGCAACCAACATCGCCGTTCTAAAAAGAATCTGAAAGGGTTCTTTTTTTGATTTGGTGGTTATATATTTCTATAATTTTTTCGTACTCTGTGCAAATATATTAAAGCCCTGAATATATCTGATTAAGTGAGAAGTCATAATTTTCGAAAAGCTTCGATATAACTTTTTCAAAGGTTTTTAACTCTGCACACGTCAAAACGGCACGTGAGTATACAAGTGAAGAGATAAGTAAAAAAATATTAAATCTAAATCCAGTAGTACTTTGCATTAAATCAATGTATTGTTTAACACTAAGGGAATCATTAATATTTTTCAACAGGAAATATCCAAGAAGTCTTTCAGGAGAATCATCAGATATTTGCTTTGTTCGTTTTGCTTTTTTTCTATATTAAACGGTTCATTTAATTGTGCTACTTCTTCTTTATAAAAAGAAATTAGATCATGTATGCCTTTTTCTTTTAGTTCATCAACATACCCAACGGCTTTAAAAGAACCGTAAGCTGTACTTTTTCGATTTGGATCATAAAAACTTTCATAAATTTGTAAATATATGCCATTTTTTAGTTTTGATTTTTTTAAAAATACAAAAAAACACTTTTTATACTAGTTATACAGTTTATATTTATTTCGAATTTTAAAATTTTCATGGTGTTAAAACTCAAAGACGGGAGAATAAAATTTTTCTTGCTCTTTTTTTTTTGCATAATAATAATAGCAGAAATGATTTGTCATTAAATTCTTCTTTAGACGAATTTATTAAAATATCTATATCATATATTAATATTTGACGTTAGATAGTAGTTTTATCTTACTATCCATTTTGAAAAAGGCAAGGTAAATCATTTGATAGATAGTAACGGAGTTGGAAAATCGTGCTTAGACAAGTCTACGATTGGTATCATTAGGTATAGTGGAAAAATTGAAACTGATTCATCAATAACAGTTGTTGGAAGCTACTCTGGGATTCCAAGAGACTTAAGTATTAGAAATATTTTCGAAATATTATATAAAGTCTTTTCTAAAGAAACCGTTGATGAAATAAGCACACTTTTAAGTATATATAACATAAACAAATCAATGCCATTAGGAAAAATGAGCGATGGACAAAAACAAAGGGTTAAATTATTATGTTTTTTAGTATCTAAACCTAAAATAATAATTTTGGATGAGTTTACATCAACTCTAGATAAATCAACTTGCATTGATGTGTATAAATTTCTAAGTGAATATATTAAAAATAATGATACTACTATAGTAAATATTACGCATAATCTCGCTGATGTAGAAAAAATATCTGGTAACTATTACTATATAGAAAATTGCAATATTACAAAAGTAAGTGATAAAAAAAAGCTTTTTAAAATGTATGTTAACTAGAGAGAGTGTGTGAGTTATTTGTATGAAATTAGAGTTTAATAGAATTTATAATAGTAAAATATATTTATATATTTTGGCAAGTTGTGTATTATCTTTCATTCTGGGATCATATTACTAGTTAGCCTTGATAAATTGGTTTATATATCTTTGAATGACCTTATATATAGTGTTTATACTGTGTTTACACAATTTGGTTTTTTTATTGTTACTGTAATAGTTACTTTTGTTTTTACACTTGACTATAAAGAAAGAAACATTTTATTTTATAAAAAAATAAATGTAACTGTATATAAGTGGTATATATTTAAGTTGTTAAATGTTATATTATTTTTCACCATTAGCATGTTAATATGTTTAGTTATTGTGCTTGGCGCATACAAAGATTTTCTGATTTTTTTGCAATTTTTTTGTATTTTGAAAATATCATTATATATATAATTCTAGTATCTTCTTTATTATCATCTCTTTTTAAAAATATAATGAGTGCATTTTGTATAAATATGTTTATAGGGATTGCAGGAATGATTTTAGCTGCAATGGATGATATTTTTTTATATTTATCTTATTATGACGCGGCATTAGAACACCATAGTAACTTTGCGCAATTTTTAACAACAGGTAATTATAAGTATATTACACTATTTAGTGATTTACTTTATAATAGCGTTATTTTTATCATCGTTTGTAGCTTTATAGTGTTATTTAGAAAGAGGTGGGATAAAAATGGAATATGATTATTTAGCAATATGTTCTAATAGAAACATCTTTTTGGGTGGCGACAGCACTCTTGTTAGTTAACACCCTGATATACGAATTTGGCTATATTATTATGCTTAAGCTGGTTTATCCTTTAACAAAGTTTAAAGTTGGATTTAAATTAGTATTCATATATCCTGCATTTTATGTAGATACATCTTATAGCTATTTATTGCCTAAATATAAACGTATGTCAGTATACTTAGCTGGAAACATAATGAATTGCATTTTTTTGTTAGCTATTATATTGTTTTTGCCAAAGTATATAGGGTATTGTTATATAATAGTTTTAAATATTTTGGTTAATCGGTAAGAATTAGACCCCCACCTCAATGTATATATCTGGTCGTTTACTACGTAAACTGCTCGATTATGAGACCAAATTCGCCGTTCAGTGGGGGTACAAGCCCCCACTGACGGATAGGTCTATTGATTTACGGATTTCTATACCAGCTCTAACAACTTCAATTTTAGTATTAGGATCATATGCTCATAACTTTCATCTTAAGCTAGTATTTATTTTAAATGACTTATTTGTTACGTTTTTTCAAATACACCATATCAACAAGTCTTTTACCATCTTCAAATATAGGATGGTCATAATTGTCTATAAAAAAATTTTTAACTCGATGCGATTCCTGAAACCCACATTTTTTATAAAAGTCAACAGTAGAAGGAACATCACCTGTCCCAACAGTTATAATTTCACAATCTGAATAATATGACATAACGTGCTCAACTAATTTTTTACCAAAACCATTTCCTTGAAAATCAGGTAACACAGCAATGTTTTTAATTTCAAAGGTATTGTTAGTTTCCTTAGTAACTACACATACCCCTTTCACGCCGTTACTATCTAAAACAAACATATCCCCTCGATCAAGGTATTTATCTATCATATTTTCTTGTTCATCAGCTAATAATAATAAATTCAAATGTTCCTTTTTATTGCCTGTGAATTTTCTTATACTAACTTTACCGTAATTTGTATCTTCATTTAAGTCCTTACATAAAAGGGTACAGATGGCATCTGACTTAATGCCCTGCCCTAATCCTGTAAAACCGAGACCTTCGTAAGTTGTTGCCTTAATTGATATATTGTTTAGTCTTGTTTTTAAAGCTTTTGCAATATTTTTTTCCATATTACTAATATAAGGCAACATTTTTGGAGATTCTGCAATAATTACAGAATCTATATTACCTATTTCATATCCTAAATTATTCATTTTTTCATAAACTTTTTCTAGTAGTCCTATGCTAGATACATCTTTATATTGTGGGTCTGTATCGGGGAAATTTTTGCCTATATCCCCTAAAGATAAAGCTCCTAGTATAGCGTCAATTATGGCATGAACTAATACATCAGCATCTGAATGCCCTAATAATCCTAGAGGGTGATTAATTTCAACACCTCCGATTATCAATTTTCTGTTTTCCACAAGCCTATGTACATCTGTACCAATCCCAACTCTCATACGCACCTACTCTACTTCATTTCGTAAATAGTTATATAAACATTGTTATCTCCCTCAAATACCCCTATACCTACATCGGTATAAGAACCCAAGAAGTCATTTTCTTTAAGCATTTCTTCAAACATAGTGTATGTTTTTGTGTCTTTTGAGAAAGAATATATATTTCCGGCTATTAATGAAAAATTGTACATATCGTAGTTAATAAATTCAATTGGTAATTTTTCAGTTCCTTCTAAACTTACAACTTTTGAATACTCCCTACCTTTTTTACTTAAACTGCTAGTCCATGTGTATGGTTCTAAATCTTTAGATATTCTCTTATCGTTAATTAAATTGAAGATTTCATTTTCTAAAGGAATATCTGACTTAGGAGTTTCTACAACTTTTTCAATTTTTTTATTTTCCTTTGTTTTTTTTTCTTCTTTAACTTGTTCCTTAACTTCAGTTATAGAAGATTCAACCTTTATGGACTTTGTTTCATTATCATATGTCACTTCACCATTCATTAATTCGGCAACTTCCCTTAGAGGGGCATAAACTACGCCGTCAACATTAATGCTTCCACCATCAATAGATTTACCATTTACAACTATGTCTGCATTACTTGTAGATGTATTTTGTTCACTATTTGTAACTAGATTTGCTGTATTATTATTTTCGTTATAAACAATTTCAGCACCGAGTAACTTCGCTATTTCACGTAAAGGAGCATAAGTTGTATCTTCATACATAATATTATCCCCTTCAATTTGTTTTCCATTTATCGCTAAATTCATTCCATTCATTATGACCCATCGTTGTTCTAGACCTTCGGCAAAAATTTGTGTTGCTAACATAACTGTACAACCTAAAGTTACACCAAATATAAACTTTTTCATAATTACCTCCATTTAAAATATTATATTCGTAACAAGATTAATTACGATTAAATATATTATAAGTTTTATTTTATTAAATATCAAAATATATTTGCTTTTTAAACCCTTTTATACCACATAGAGGGTAGGCATAACGCCAAAATAGGGAATATTTCCAATCTACCTATAAGCATATTGAAACTTAATACAATTTTACTGAAATTTGAAAACTCTGAATAATTCCCTGTAGTTCCTACCATTTCTAAGCCTGGACCTATGTTGTTTAAGCAAGCCACTACAGCTGTAATAGTTGACGTAAAGTCAAAATTATCTACGGATACAAGAACACAGGATACAAGAAAAATACTTGTATATATTGTTAAATAGCTCTGTACGCCATTTAAAGTTTCCTTAGGCAATGCTTTATTATCAATGTGTAAAAGTTTAACAGTTCGTGGATGTACTGCTCTGTATAATTCATAAAAACCATGTTTTACAAGGATTAGTACACGAGATACTTTAAATCCACCACCTGTTGAGCCGGCACAAGCACCGCAAAACATTAACATTACTAGTATCATTTTACTAAGAGTTGGAAAAGTGTTAAAGTCTACTGTACCAAATCCTGTTGTAGTTATAATGGATGATACAGTAAATGCAACATCATGAACAGCAAGAGGTATGCTGGTAAACATTCTATATGTATTAAAAGTAATAATTAAAATTGATGCTAAAACAATTATCCCATACCATTTAACCTCATCCAGAGAAATAGCCTTTTTCCATTTACCTATTAAAATAAGAAAATAGAAATTAAAATTCACCCCAAATAATAACATAAATATTGTAATTACATTTTGTTGGAAAATACTATTGTAACCTTCAATTGAATTATTTAAAACTGCAAAACCGCCAGTACCAGCAGTAGCAAAAGAGTTGACTAAACTATGGAAAACAGGCATTCCACCAATTATTAAAAGAATAACTTCTAAAAGTGTAAGCCCAATATAAATACCATATAAAATAGCTGTACTTGTACTCATTCTAGGAACTAATTTTTCTATTGTATGGCCAGGGCTTTCAGCTCTTAGTAAATGCATTGTACGGCCGTTTTCGCTACTTTTATTTGTAAGTGCCAACATAAAAACCAATATTCCCATTCCGCCAATCCAATGGGTGAAACTTCGCCATAATAACATACTTTTGGGAAGACTCTCTATTTCTTTTAATATACTTGCCCCTGTTGTAGTGAAACCACTAACAGTTTCAAAAAAACTGTCTACAAAACTCGGTATAACCCCACTTATATAGAAGGGTAGGCATCCTACTAAGGACATTATAATCCAAGCTAGACCTACAGTTGCTAGTCCTTCTCTAGCATAAATGTGATCTCTTTTTTTCTTAGGTAGGTATCTAAAACTTGCAGTTATAATTATTGAAATTATAATGGTAATTAAAAAATAAAACGCTTCATTCCACTCGCCATAGATTACTGCCGTAGCTAATGGAACCAAAAGCAAACCTGCTTCTATTAAAATGATGGAACTTAAAAAATAAAGTACCATTGGTATATTCATATTATTCTCCTATTGCAATATGTCGCTTAAATCTGTTAATCCTGTTATTGTTGTAATAAGTATTACGTTGTCGTTAGCCTTTATAGTTGAATCACCTCTTGCTATAATAATTTTTTTATCTCGTATTATTGTGGCGATTAATATATTAGGTTTTAATTTTAACTGGTGTAATGGAATATCTAATATGCCTGAAATATGCTCATCCACATAAAATTCTAAGGCTTCTACCTTATCTTCTGCTAAATGATATAGATTTTCCACATTGCTACCCATGGTATTCTGAACTGAGCGGACGTATTTAATTATGCTTTGTGTTGTTAAATTACCTAAAGATACTGTACTACCTTTTTTATGTATACTTTTTGCAAGTTTTGCAAGCTCAGTTCTATTTACCTTAACTATAGTTTTTGTTCTGCTTTCGGATGCGGCATCTGCAAACATACCTAATATAATGTTTTCCTCATCTACATTTGTAAGAGCTACAACTGCGTTAACTCTGTCTACCCCTTGTTCTAACAGTAATTCATGATCTGTACCATCGCCATGGACAATTATAGCATCGGGCAATGTTTCAGCCAAAACTTCACAAATATCAATATCTTGTTCAATTATTTTAACCTTTATTCTTTGTTCTATTAACAATTTAGCTAAATATATGCTTATTTTACCTCCACCAACTATTAAAATATTTTTAGTAGCAGGTGCATCGAATTCATCATTTTTGAAAAAACTAGTGTGCTCTTCCATAGGTATTATAATGGAAATTTTATCATTAGCATGCATTACGTCATTACCATTTGGTATTACTATTTCATCTTCTCGCTCTATAACGCAAACTAGTATTTTAGATTTTAGTTTTTGACTGATATCAGCTATGCGTACACCATCAAAAACACTATTTTCTTCAACGAGGTAGTTCATTATTTCTACCCGACCTCTAGAAAAAACATCAATTTTTAGTGCACTAGGTGCTCGTAATATTCTAGAAATTTCGTCTGCTGCAATTTTTTCTGGATTTATAAGCATGCTTAACCCTAGTTCCTCACGCATATAACTAATTTGATCTACATATTCTGGATTTCTAATTCTAGCAATCGTATGTTTAGCTCCTAGATTTCTTGCCATTAAACAACAAAGTATGTTTATCTCGTCAGTGCTAGCCGCTGAAATAAATATATCGCAATTTTCTATACCGGCATCATAAAGCACTTGCGCAGTTGCTCCATTTCCCTTTAAAACTTGTACATCTATTTTATCAGCTTCACTTTGTAATTTTCTTGTATTATTGTCAATGATAACTATATCATGTTCTTCTGAAACAAGTTGCAAGGCAAGAGCTCTTCCTACTTTACCAGCTCCAACGATTATTATGTTCATATTATTCTCCCATATTTATTAAATATTTTTCAAACAAATCAATTGCATTATATCACAACTTATTATATTTTCGCTATTATAAAATTTTATACTTTGCAATAAAAATTTTCTTATTATATAATAATTTAATCGGTAAAAATTAGATCCCCACTGACGGATAGGTCTATTTGCTGAAGCATATGAAATTAGGAAATAGTTTTAGTTTGGAGTTTGATAATGAAAAAGAAATTATTTGTAAGTATACTAATTTTTATATTTATTGCATTTTATATATTAAGTATAAAAATTTATTCTTCTAAAAATAAAGAATTAAGTGTAGAGAAAACGGTGATTGGGCCTTTGGATACTGTTGTTAATATAAAATTATATGGTACTGACGATGAGGGAAAAATAAATAAAGGAATGTTTTTAGTCGACGAAATAGAAAATGCAATAAGCTCTCATATTGAAACTAGTGAAGTTTCAGCATTAAATCGTGGAGAAATTATAAACGCATCACCATATATTCTTGAAGTAATTAATAGTGGAATCTACTATAGTATGTTAAGTAATGGTGATTTTGATATAAGTATAGGTTCATTAACTGGTTTGTGGAATTTTACTGATGATACTCTAAGTAATTATCAGATTGTACCATCAAAAAATGCAATTTCTGAGGCTTTAAAAACAGTTAACTACAATAATATTGTTATAAAAGATAACACAATTCAGGTTGTTAATAATAGTAAAATAGAATTAGGTGGCATTGGCAAAGGGTATGTAGCGGATAAATTAGTAGAATTTTATAAAAAAGAAAAAATAGACAATGCATTAATATCTTTAGGGGGAAATATTTTTGCTATGGGTAGCAAATATGGGGAAACACCTTTTAAGGTAGGAATTAAAAAACCTTATACTAATGAAAATTTAGGTTATTTGGAAGTGGAAAATAAATCTATTGTATCATCTGGCCCTTATGAAAGATCTTTTACAGTAGACGGTAAAAGATATCATCATATACTTGATCCGGAAACTGGATATCCTGCAAATTCAGACCTGCTACAAACCACAATTATATCTGATATTTCTGCTGATGGAGATGCTTTAAGCACTATTACTTATATTTTAGGTGCTGAAAAAGGAATGGAATTAATAGAATCCCTTCCAAATATTGAGTGCATCTTTTATACCACTAATAATGAAATTCTCAAATCATCAGGGATTAACAAAAAAATTACTTTTATAGAAGGGTAGATTATGAATATACTAGACATAAAAAATTTATCTAAACACTATAAAGATTTTATAGCTTTAAACAGTATTAATTTATCAATAAAAAAAGGAGAAGTCCTGTCTATAGTTGGTGAAAGTGGTTCAGGAAAAACTACACTGGGAAAATTGTGCAATAATTTAATTAGCCCAACTAAGGGAGAAGTTTTTTTTGAGGGTAAGAACATATTTAAATTCAGTAAAAAAGAAGATATAAGTTTTAGAAAGAAAACACAATTTATTTTGCAAAATCCTAAAAGTACTCTAAACCCATATAGAGATATGGAATGGATTGTTAAAGAACCTATGAGGGCACATGGGTTTGGAGAAAAAGAAATAAACAGAAGGTTAGAAGAACTATTTCCTGTATTTGATTTAAGTATGGATATTTTAAAACAGCATTCTGCAACAATATCTGGTGGACAAGGTCAAAGAATTCTTATTTTGGCTAGTCTACTTCTTAAACCACAGCTGCTAATATGCGACGAAATTGTTTCTGCCTTAGATGTAAGTGTGCAAATTAAAATATTAAACTTGATTAAAAAATTACAAAAAGAAGAAGGACTTACTATTATTTTTATTACTCATGACTTATCTGTTGCTGAGTATATAAGCGATAGAATAGTTGTTATGGAAAATGGTAAAATTGTTGAGTCTGGTACTAATGTTTTGTCAAGTCCTAAAGAAGAATACACTCGCAATCTTATAAGGGCGTCACAGCTTTAAAAAGGGAGTTGCCTTGAAATAAAAAATATAACCAAGTCAATAGACCTTTCCGTCAGTGGGGGCTTGTAGCCCCACTGACCGGCGAATTCGGTCGCATAACCGAGTTAGTTGCATACTTGGTTGCATAGTTGAGCATAAAGCACAGCTTTCGATCAGACTCGAGCAATAAAGCAGAGCTTTCGACCAGGTTAGACAATCACGCCACTTATTTGGCTACATAATCGAGCAGTTTACGTAGTAAACGACCAGATGTATACATAAAGGTGAGGTCTAATTTTTACCGACTAATAACATTATCAAATGACAGTATTCTTTTTCTTGTGAATGAATTGCCTTTTTTTCAAGACAGCCCCTTTTGAGAAACTAAACAAACAGATAATTTTTAAAACCAATTATAAATTTATACCTAGCTAATTTCTTAATTTATAAACTCATAATTCCTTTTAAAAATCTTTGAATAATAAAAAAAGAATAGAACCTATCGCTTTAAAATTCGATAATTTCTATTCTTTTTTCATTTTAGTTCAAACTCTTTTTAATTTTTACAGCTGATACAAATTCAATCTCAATTTCTTCTTTGCTAATAATTTTAACTTTATTTATTAGTTTTTTAACAAGTGCTTCG
>JBKECF010000096.1:0-11447 GCA_047974375.1 Lachnospirales bacterium | reverse complement strand
CTAAAATCAAAATCCGTTCCATCCACTTTATCAACACTTACTGCATTAACAAATTCATCTGTGTTTATAAATTTATCTGCATTAATTTGTAATTTGTGTTCGTACATAGCTTCTTTAAGATTGCCAGATAAATTAAAATAACTATGGTTAGTTAAGTTCAATAAAGTATTTTTATCACTTACACCTTTATACTCAACCGTTAAAGTATTATCTTCTAATGTATAAATTACTTCAATTTTGACATTTCCAGGAAAGCCCATATCCCCATCTGGTGATTCTAAAAAAAACGAAACGCAATTTTCGTAATTCATTTTATAAGACCAAAGTTTGTGACTTATTCCACTAGTACCGCCATGTAAAGAATGACCGTTGTTGTTTACATCAACTTGATACGCTTTTCCATCAATTGTAAATTTCCCATTTACAATCCTACCAGCATGACGTCCACAAGTCATACCAAAATAAGTTTTTGTAGTTTTATATTCCTCACAGTCAGGGTAAGAAAGCACAATATTTTCTAATTTCCCACTTTTATCCTTTGTAAATAATTTGTAAATTGTAGCACCAAATGGTAAAAGTTGAACCGTTATATTTTCATTTTCCAAAATAATAATTTCCACTACGACCTCCTTTAAGTTTACAAATAATTTTATGAATTACTTCTAATTTTTATAATTCTAGAATAAAACAAATATTCAGTATTTACAAGGGTTCTAAAAAAATTATTTATAGCTCATCATAAGCCATAAAATTACAATTCCTTAAATTCACAATTTAAATATTAACTAAATATTTCTTCTAATCATCGGTTTAGTAAAGCGATATAACTAATTATAATCTAGCTATATTTATAAATATTAAAATAATTACAAATATATAATTGACAATAAGAATTATATAGTATATATTACATAATATGCTTTATGTGTTCATATTATAAATATTAATTTTTTAACACTTATATGTCATTAACACCATAGAGAGGAGAAACGATTTACTAAATCGATTTATTATGAAAAAAGTAACTATAAAAGACATAGCCGAAAAAGCTAAAGTTTCAAAAAGCTCAGTTTCAAATTACTTAAATAACAAGCATAACATGATGTCTGAAACAACTAAGGGTAGAATTGAAAATGCTATTTTTGATTTAGAATATATGCCAAATGAAAAATTTAGAAATTACAAAAAATCCAAGTTCGGCATAATCGGTTTAATCATTCCAGATATTACAGATTCATTTTATGCTAATTTATCCAAAGGTGTTTTTGAAGCTGGTTATGAAGAAGGTTTTAATGTGATTATGTCAAATACAGATAAAAATATTCTTAGAGAAAGAGAGTATATTAAATCTTTTGAAAATAAAATTGATGGGTTAGTTGTGTCATCTGTAGACTATTTTGGACTGTACTTGAAAAATATTAGTAATAGAATACCAATTGTTCTTGCAGAAAGAAATATAAAGGAGAGGGGGTTCGATCTGATTAGTAGTGACAACTACGAGATAATCCAAGAACTACTTAGTTATTTTTTAGCTAGAGGATTTAATTATTTTGTTTTGTTTTCAGAAGAAAAAAAAGATGGCGTTTCAAGAAATATTAGAATAGAAGCATATAATAATTTTATTAAGATAAATAATCTTCAATCATCCTCCAGGATTATTGAAGGCAATTTGTCCAACGAAGCTTTTTTTGCCAAGGAATTACTCGAAATATCTAGAATAAAACAAAAAAGGAAAGTAATAATAGGCGTTAATGGAAATAACCATAATTGGAAGATAGCTTGGCGACTCATCAAAATCGTCATATCCACTTATTTGAAAATGATCATCTAGATCCAGAGCTAAATTATTTGATATAGACAATAATTTTAAGTGGTCACTATCAAACAGCCAATTTATAACATTGGATATACAAGTGCTAAAAGACTATTAAACAGGATTAATAACAATCTTCTGCCAGTAGAACATATTGAATTAAAATCAAAACTAATTGTAAAAAAATAGGAGGTAATACAATGAAAAGAAATATTATTAGCATATTAGCATTTACATTTATTCTAAGTATCATGACGGGATGTAGTAATAGTAGTAAAGAAATAAGCAAGGATAGCGTACAAGAAGAAACGGTTAATGGTGATAATAAAAATAAAAATGAAGATACCTTAATCACAATTTGGACAAATAATAGACACGATGAAGCTTATGTTAGACAGGAATTAGAAAATTTCGGAGAAGCTAATCCAAATATTGATGTTGAACTTACTATTCAAACCGATAACCTAAACTCAGTTCTTATGTTAGCCTACAACTCCCACCAAGCACCAGATATGTATAATATGTCCGCTATTTCCTTAGAAGCCCAACAATATTATGACGCTGGACTGTCATTGCCACTAAATAATTATATTACAGATGAATTCGCAAGTAGGCTGGAGCTAGACAGAGCTACTTGGGATAATATTAATGTTTTTGATGGAAATATTACATACATACCAACAGCACAAAGAAGTGGATTTAGATTAATTTATAATCAAGAAATGTACGATGCAGCTGGTTTAACTGAACCTCCAAAAACAATGAAAGACTTTATAACAATGTCTGACCAACTAACAAATGAAGCAGAAGGAAAATATGGCACTGCGTTTCCTGGTAACTCTAGTCCATTTGAAAGATTTTTCCAACCTGTAGCAGAAATGAGCGGAATTTTGCCTTATGACTTTGCAAAAGGCAGATATGATTTCGCAAAATTCGAACCTATTATAGAATATGGTAGACAACTTTTTGCTGACGGAAGTGTTATTCCTGGAGCAACTTCTTTAGCTATAGATCCCCAAAGAGTTCAATTCGCCGAAGGTAAAATCGGAATGTACGGTAATGCATCACAGGAAGTTGGAGTTTTAACTGAACAATTCCCTACTCAAATGGAATGGCACGCTGCTCAACTGCCAACTCTAGATGGAGAAATAAAAGGAACATTATTTTCATTACCAAAAAATGGTTGGTCAATTACTAGTACCTCCCCAAATCCAGATAAAGCATGGGAGGTGGTAGAATTTTTATCTAGTGATGATTTTTTAATTGGCTATGGAGAGGGTGGCTATGATTTTGTCTTTTCTAATTCAATAAGAGAAAAAGTTGATGAATCAAAAACAGGAAAATTAGCAGAATTTGCTATTCAAGATTTCGAAGGTTTATATCCACCCTTTCCACCTGTAGCTCCAGAAGGTGATGACTGGCGTACAACTTTATGGAATTTATGCCAACCTGATAGCGGAGATATAAAAAGCGCGTTAAATGCTTTAACAGAAAAATATAATCTTGCTCTTGATAACGAAATATCAATAGGTCGTTTAAAGAGAACGGTAATAGAAGATTTTGATATTAAAAACCCTATGGATGGAACAGTTCAATATTTAGATAAATAAAACATAATTTAAATAGGTATTCTAATTGCGAATGCCTATTTTATTACTCTAAATTTAGGAGGTAATGGATGTTTAAAAAAATATCTCAGCAATATAAAAATGGCGGAGTTACTACATTTCTAATGTTGCTCCCAACAATAATATTATTTTTCGCTATATCTGTATATCCATTTTTTTGGATATTTAAATATGTTTTCTATAATTATGATGGCTTTAACGCTTACTTTGTTGGTTTCGATAATTTTATAAAGCTTTTCACAAGGGATTCTGTCTATTGGCTTTCTGTAATTCATACCTTTGAATACACAGTATACAAATTAATATTTACTATACCACTAGCTCTACTAGCTGCAATTATAGTTAATAATAAAATGAAGGGCCATAATTTTTTCCGAATTACTTTCTTTCTACCTACTGTTGTAAGTACCGCCGTTTATTCCATGATATTTTACTTTATTTTTAGTGCATATAACGGAATTCTAAATGCGTATTTAATGGATTGGGGAATGCTAAATAAACCAATTGACTGGCTAGGCTCTGCGAAATATGCAATGAAATCTGTTGTAGTTGTGGCAATTTGGGGTGGTTTTGGTAATTATATGATTTTGTTTTTAGCAGGCTTACAAAGTATTTCTGCAGATGTTTACGAAAGCTCAAAAATGGATGGTGCAAATTCAATTCAAAATTTTAAATATATTACAATTCCTATGTTAGGTCCTATTTTAAAAATCATTTTAATGTTAGCTATAACTACTGCTCTTAAAGATTACGAAAGTATAATGGTTTTAACTAATGGCGGACCTCAAAACAGAACAAAAGTTATGTTCCTATATATTTATGAACTTATGTTTGGTACACAAACTGGTTTTTCAGCTCAACAAATAGGATATGGTGCAGCAGCTAGCTTAATTTCTGCCATTATAATAGGAATAATTACGGTTATATATCTTAAAACAAGCAAAAAACTAGATGATGTATATTAGGAGGATTATATGGAGAAAAATAAATCAGTAGAAAATAAAAAAATAAAATATATATCTTACACAATAATGTATTTATTTTTGCTAGTTTTAACATTATACACATTATATCCAATTTTATATATTATATTTGGATCATTTAAAAATAATAAAGAATTAGTTTCTGGCGGAACAAATTTTTTACCAGATGTATTTGTTTTTTCTAATTACATAGACGCATGGACTATGGGGAATTTCGGAAGATATACAATAAATAGTATATTTCTAAGTACTTTCACTACAATTGGCGTATTGTTTGTATCTACAATGGCAGGATATGTTTTTGCTAGAAAGGATTTTAAATTCAAAAAGTTACTATTTAATTCATTAATAGCCTTTATGTTTGTAAATGTTGGAAGTGTCTCTTTAAGACCTCTATTTGAATTGGCTGTTAATTTAAATTTAAACCAAACACTTTTGGGTGTGGTAATTATTTTAATCGGTAAGCACCAAGCAACTAATATATTTTTAGTTAGAGGCTACATGTCCTCTATTCCCAAAGAATTAGATGATGCTGCAGCCATAGACGGATGCGGGCTATTTCGAACTTATCTTCAAATTATTTTACCAGTACTTAAACCTATTGTAGCAACAATAGCTTTGTTAACTTTTAGAGCTGGTTGGAACGAATACATTTTGCCTAATGTATTTACTCTTTCTAATCCAGATATGAGACCACTGACTGTTGGTGTAGTTTCACTTAAATATGCTGGAGATGGTGCAGCGGCTTGGAATATAATGTTTGCTGGTTCCGCCATGAGTATTATTCCTATTGTTATATTATATTTATGTACAAGTAAATTTTTTATGTCTGGTTTAACATCAGGCTCAGTAAAGGGGTAGATTATGAGTTATATAAAAAGATGGCTAGTAAAAGATTTTCCAACAGTTCCATTTAGCATAGAAAGATATTCAGATAATCAATTGACCTTTGAAAAGATGATGCGTGAAGAAGTGTTTGAAGAGTATTTAGGTGAATTGCCGAATCCATATAATGACACTTTTAGCTATCATTACACAGGTAATGACTATTTTGTTGATGGGTCAAACTTTTATCCCTTACCTGTTAAAGTAGAAAGATTTGCATATACTGAACTCCAATCAAAATCGGAAGTTAATTTACCCATTAATGTTTGGACTTATTCAGCACTTGAAATATGGTTAAATGGAGAAAAAATATTAATATTAGATAAGCCGGTTTATAAACCCATTATAAAAAAAGAAATAAAGCTAAACTTAAAAAAAGGACTAAATAAATTATTTCTAAGATTAGTTGACTTAGGAGTTAGAGATACAAGAAGTCTTTTTGGTATCGAAATATTCCATAAAAATATTATAAATGTTTTAACAGAGTTACATGACTTTAATAAATACATTCAAGCAGAGAATTATCTTGAAAATATTAAGTGGAATAATGGGCTTATATTTAGTGAGGCAACTCCTTTTGAAATTATTCTGGAGATGAGTGGTAAAACTCAAATCATTGAAAAAAACTTCAAGGGTACAATTAAAATAGAAGATAAAGTAATTAAATTATTCATTAACTTTAAAAATCATATTTGTTCAAAAAAATGTGAATTTATAGAAAATATAAAAGTAGAATATTTAGATAGTATTACATCTGTTAAAGAAGGCAGAAATAAAATATTAGAATTATTATGGAAATTCGACTTTGAAATAAGACCAAACGATAATAAATTTACTATATACCATATTTTATGTAAATTAGCCTTAGGAGGAAAAATAGAGGACTCCCTTAAATCCATAAAAAATGATTTAAATCTAATTGAATCAAGAATAGATTGTTCAGATTTTTTACTTATAGGAATAATCCGTTTAATGAAAAACTATACCTTAACTAAGGAATTATCCAGTGAAATACTTGACGTAATTAAAAATTACAGATACTGGATGGACGAAAATGGAAAAGACGGTATGTGTTTTTGGAGCGAAAATCATTCATTAATGTTTTATGGATGTCAATTAATTATTGGCAATACATTTCCAGAGGAGCTATTTTACAGAAGCGGCAGAACAGGGCAAGAGCAATATAATTTAGCTTATAAAAAAGTTGAAGAATGGCTAGATAATGTTTTCGAGGAAGGATTTGAGGAATTTTTAAGTGGTAGTTACATGTGTGTTACAACAATCGCACTTTTAAATATAATAGATTTTGCCGATGATAATTTATCTAAAAAAGCAATTTGTGTTTTAGATATTTTACTTACACAGCTTTGTAAACATACCTTTAAAGGAACAGTGATTTCGCCACAAGGCAGAGTATATAGAGATATAATCTATCCATTTACACAAGGGGAGCAAAGCCTTATTAATTATATTTCTCCATTGAACACTCCCTATATTTACGATATGTGGATTTCGGCATTTGCTACAACAAAATACATAATACCAGAAGGTATAAATGAATTAATTAATAGCAGTCAAAACATATCCTATAAAAATGGAAATGCTGAAATAAACTTAACTAAAAATGAATACTTTGCACTAACATCTGTTTCTTCACCTAAAAGTAACAATCTTCGTGCTTGGGATAATATTTGCGACATACAAAATGCAAATAAAAGTTCATTTCACTTTACAAAATCATTAAATGAAAAGTTCCACGGGACAACCTTCTTTCAGCCCGGTGTATATGGTTATCAACAACATATGTGGACCTTAGCTCTAGACAATGATACTTTAATTTTTATAAATCATCCTGGGGGTACTTTTGATGATTCAAAAATGAGGCCTGGATACTGGTATGGAAATGGAATTATGCCAGCAATAAAACAAGTAAATAATTATATTATGGGAATATATAATATTAGTCATATGCATCCAATTGATTTTACACATTTATTCTTCCCTATGAAACGCTTTGATAAAGTTGTAGAAAAAGGTCAATGGCTTTTCGCACGCAAGAACAAGTCTTTCTTAGGAATATGGACCAGTTGTAAAAAAGAAAAATTTAATGATGTTCTTTATGATTGTGAATTTAGAATGTATAATAGGCGTAGCGCATTTGTAGCAGTTTGTGATTCCACCGAAAATTGCAGTTTTGAAGAATTTATGGAAAAACTACTATTAATTAAAGTTAGTTTCAATATTCTTAAATTAGAGTATAATAATGATAACTTAGAGTGGATTCAAGGCGAAGACAGGACTCAATATATTTAATGTTTTATAGTTACAATTAATAGGGCACAAGTAAAAAAATGGCATAATATTTTTAGGAGAATAATGTATGAATAACTTTAATTATAATAATGAAATTGAAACGAAAGATTTAGGTAATGGTGTAAAAAGAAAAATCATGGCATACAGCGATAATATAATGATGGTAGAAATGTCTTTTCAAAAAGATGCTGTTGGTACCTTGCATTCACATCCACATGAGCAAGTAACATATATTCTAGAAGGAGAATTTGAATTCACAGTTGGCGAGCAAAAAAAAATCGTCAAAAAAGGTGACGTTCTTTATAAACAACCTAATATTATTCATGGTGCCGTTGCTATTACAGACGGACTATTAATTGATGTTTTTACACCTGCTAGAGAAGATTTTTTAGAATAATTATACCAAGGAATTAGAAAATAGCCCCTTGCATTATTTATGTAAAAATATTCTTAAGGAGTGAATAGTGAATACTAATTTAGAAAACCATATTAACATTAATGAATTTGGTACTTTTAATGTAAAAATTGCGGATACACTGGTAGTAAGTAGTGAAATAGAATGGATTTTAGAATATAAAGCTAATAATAAGCCGGTACCAAAGGGAACGTTGCTTAAAATTATAGTACCAGCATATCAGCACCAACGTTCAGAAACCTATCTTCAAACTTACGACTACTGGAAGCCTAACTATATTTATGTTGAACAACCAAGTAATATAACAGTGGCAGAAGTATCCGTACAAAAAATTGACACAAAATTTCAACACATACACCGATGGGATGATAGCTCACGTGCAGCAGTTATTGAATTCAGAGAGCAATTAGAAATAAATGAAACTATTGAAATACATTTTGGTGGCATAAATAGACCGTGGCTTTACGGCCACGGAACACCATCTCATATAGGAGAAGCATCATTTAAAAGAAAAGGAACATATTTAACTTATGAAACAACCATAAATTGGGCAGGTAATGGAAAACCTGTTATTTTAAAGCTATTTCCAAAGGTAAAAATCATTCCTGACGAAGTAGCTTACATTAAGCTAATTAGTCCATCTGTTATTCGCCCAAAAGAATTATGTCAAGTAAAAATTATAGCTTCGGACCGTTTTAATAATCCGATTTTTGACTTTAGCACCGAACAGCTTAAGTTAGTAGTAAAGAATATAATAACAGATGAATTAGTTAATAAAGATACAGTAACTGTTGAGGAAGTTGGTTTTACATCTAAAACTGAAGGTTGCTTTATTATTTCTGTAACAGGTACTAAATTACCTATTAAAGAAACAATAGTACTCTGTTCGGAAAGTGCAAATAAACTTTACTGGGGCGATACACATATACATTCTAATTTAACAGCCAATATTAGAGATAATGACGGAGGTGCATACCCCGATGATGTGTATACTTATGGCAAAGAAGTTGCAAACCTTGATTTCATGGTACTTTCAGAACAAACATTTGAATTTAATAATGATAGAGATTTAAACATAGATGAAGAAACTTGGAATACCATAGGCAACTACGCCGATAAATATTTAGAAGAGGGCAGTTTTGTTACATTCCCAGGGATAGAACTACATAGTAAACGTGGAGATACGGTTATTGTCTTTGGTGATAGTCTTTCTAATTTTGATTATCCCAAAGAAAAAGTTAAAGAGATTAAAGATATATGGAAATATTACAATGACAAGCCATTAATCACAATTCCACATTTACATAGGTATGCAGGCGGCAGACAAGTAAAAGATCAGCAAGAAGATAAATTTTCAGGTTTTAATATAGATAATTGGGCACCAACGGACAATAATATTGAATGCTTAGCAGAAATATATTCCAGTCAATGGGGACGTTTTGAACATAATAATAATCCAATGCTTTTAAAAGCACGAGATAACGTAAAAGGTAACACAATAAATGATTTTTTAAAAATGAACAAACGATGGGGCTTTACTGCTAATAGTGATGGCCATGATGGCAATCCTGGTTATGGCGGTATAACCGGAGTTTATGCTATGAGTAATACTAGGGAAGATATTTTTTCAGCATTAAAAAATAGGCAAACCATTGCATCAACCCACGAAAGAGCCATAATAAATTGTCAATTTAGCAATAATAAGTTTACATATATGGTAGCATCACCATCAAAAATTAAATCTATTGAATTAGTATGTGATAGTGATGTAGTAGAAACCATAATATGCAAAAACAAATTTGTTGAAGGTGAATTTGAAATACCATTAGATAGTATTTTATATATTTATTTAAGGGTTAATTTAGAGAATCGTCATATATTGTGGAGTAGCCCCATTTGGTTCGACAGTAACTACTAATTTTTATGGATAATATAGTAATTATCATTGCTATTAATACAGAAAATATTTATATTATGCGAGGTACTTAGATTATGAATAAATACTATATTGGTATAGATGTAGGTGGCACGACTACATCTATTGGCCTTATAAATCATAAAAGTGAAATAATCGATAAAATACAAATCCTTACAAAAAACGGTGAGAATGGACATATATTAGTAAAATCAATTACTGAAGTAATAGATGCATTACTTGATAGAAACCAAAAAACTATCCATGACATTATTAGAATAGGTACTGGATTTCCAGGAAAAATTAGCCCTAAAGAAGGGATAGTTATAAAACCAAATAATTTAGATATATCTCAATTACCTTTTACGGATATGTTAGAAAAAGTTTATAATATACCTGCCACTTTGTGTAATGATGCAGTGGCAGCAGTATGTGGAGAGTATTTAAAGGATAAAAATAATCACTTTGCTATGATTACCTTAGGAACAGGCGTTGGGTCAGGTGTAGTAAGTAACGGTAAATTATTTATAAACAAAAATGGTCGTTCTCCCGAACTAGGGCATATGGTTATAAATGCAGAAGGACGTTTGTGCCGATGTGGTAAAAGAGGTTGCTTTGAAAGCTATGCATCGGCTACAGCAATTATAAATTATGCTAAAGTAGCAATACATCAGGGAATGCAAACACAAATACTAGAAAAAGCAGATGGTATAATTGATTCAATTAATGCAAAAATGGTCTTTGATGCTGCCGATAATAATGATGCTGTTGCAAATAAATTAGTACAAGACTATATAAGAAATCTTGCTATTGGAATAATGAATGTCAGTGATTTATATTTCCCTAATAAAATCTGCTTAAGCGGTGGTATCGCTAAACAAGGTAATGCCCTTATTAAAAGACTTATGCCAGAACTACAAAAAAAAGAAATAATAGGTAATAGAAAAGTACCAAAAGTATATATATGCGAATCTATTGACGATGTCGCAACTATTGGTGCTGCCTTAATAGCTGATATGAGTGTATAAAAATCTAAAAAACTTACAATAATAAAAACCACCTGCAACCCAAAGTTGGCATAAGGTGGTTTTTATTATTAAATATTTTCTATTTAACATTAAAACTATATACAATTTTTTCAAAATAATCGTAATCTGGACCAGTTATAGGTTGGTCAAAATCCTTTCTATTTATTGCATTCGGAACATATTGAGGTTCAATGGCAAAGGCACCATGTTGAACAGCTTTACCTCCATCAAATTCAATATCACAAATTCCATTAAATGAACAAATTACTACAGCAGGGTAAGTTGTTTCTATTTCCATAGTTCTACCACTTTTATTATGTTCTAATATTAATTTATTTTCTTTATATTTATCAAATACAAAACAACTGTCATAACCCTTATGGGTTAATAAATTCGGATGTGTTTTTTCTTTAATATCTCCCACTAGTTTTTTCTCTCTAAAATCAAAATCCGTTCCATCCACTTTA
>JBKECF010000040.1:0-2567 GCA_047974375.1 Lachnospirales bacterium | reverse complement strand
CGAATGATATCAAGGGGCTTTAAACTGATCTTAACTAAGACAATAGTCAATACATGACGTATGAGTTGCATTCATGAAGAGTTTTCTTAAACTGGTTTTACTAATTAATTAGAAAGTGAATTATTGCATTTAGTTGCGACCTAAATCTTAGGCTTTTTAGCCTTCTAATTTTTGGTAGAAACCAAAGTTAGAGGTGTATCACTGTTAATGATAAAATTGAATTCCTGTTCCTATCAAGGCTCACGGAATATTATGACAAGGTTCAAAGCTTCTAACTTTATTCCAAGCGGTTAAATTCCGTTTATATTCCTTAGTTTTTATGGTGTAATTAACACCTTGCATTTTCGTTGCAAAACTGAAATATTTAACTTTCTAAAAACTCTACCTTAAGTAGAATTCTACATCCCAAGCGCCACAAGCTCTTTTTTTTTTAAACTATTAAGATGTATTTACAGACAATTACTGTCTCTTTTGCAGCTTCAATGCAATATTCTAAATAAATTATATAAATTTCTCTAAATCAATCTATTCCAAGTGTACCCTACCAACACCCATCATGTAAACTTCAACTTCCATCCTAGTATTTAGGTAAAGCCAAATATTAAAACCAAAACTCTCACAACAAACACTTTTATAAAAACCTTAATTCTGTTTAGTTGAAGTTTATTTAAAATTCCAAACATTTTTGTCAACATAAAACATAAGCCTTGTCCCCCCAAATGTTCATATCACCCTTTGTCGAACAATTTTTCTGTCTCTGCCCCCTTAGCAAATCTCAACTGACTAATTTTCTTAGTTCTCAGGAAAGGCATAAACCACATAGACCCAAACATGACTACATATTTGTAAGTTGCCAAAGACTTTAACTTATAGCTTGTCCTTATTAAATTGAATATATACCCCAAAAAAGCCCCTACTATGGTCAGCAACAAAACCAAGTTTTTTATTACCATGCTCATACAAATTATATAAGGTTCAGGAAATAATAGCCAACCCAAAATAGCTCCCATACTGATAGCCCTTACCCCTAATAAAGTCATAGAGTTCGTTATAATTTTATCCTCATCTCTTACAGTTCTCAAAGCGCTTAAATTATACTCCCCCCTCAGCCTATAAAAAGTTAAACGTCTTGTGTAACTCACGGTTAATCCTGTAGCCAAAATATATAAAATTAAAGCAACCATATTGGTTCAACTCATAAACGCGACCTCTAAAATTATATCCTTTGAATAAAATCCCGCTAAAAAAGGAAATCCGCATAAAGCTAAGTTTGCTACTGTTATATACGATACTCTTAAAGGTATCACTCCCACTAAACACCCTATAAAGCGAATGTCCTGGTAACCTCCTACTCTATGAATTATAACTCCTGCACATATAAATAATAAAGCCTTAAATAAGGCGTGCCTTAATAAATGAAAGAATGACAAATCTGGATACCCTAGAGCTAAAATTCTTAATATTACTCCCAGTTGTCTTAAAGTAGACAATGCAATAATTTTTTTTAAATCATACTCAAAATTTGCCCCCAATCCAGCCATGAATATCGTTAAACAAGAAATAATCAGTAACATGCTTTGAGCCTTAGACCCTTCTAAAGCTGCTCTAAACCAAATCATTAAATATACCCCTGCAGTTACTAAAGTTGATGAGTGAACTAAAGCTGAAACTAGTGTGGGAGCAGCTATTGCCGCTGGCAGCCACGCTGAAAAAGGAATCTGTGCTCTTTTTGTTATAGCAGCTACGACTATCAGAACTTGTAGCAAAATCCATTTTCTTTCTCTTAAGTAAGTTCCTATAAGAAAAAAATCCCAACTGCCAAAGTTTGCTAGTAGCCCAATCCTTATTAAAATAGCTACATCCCCAATTCGATTCGACATAATAGTCAACATACCTGCATTTGCAGATTTCTCATTCTGATAAAAAATTACTAGAGCATATGATACTAGCCCTAGCCCATCTCAACCTAATAAAATTCTAATCAAATTCGGCCTTAATACTATTATAGCCACAGAAAACACAAATGCCAACACTAGATATATAAACCGATTATATCTCTTATCTCCTTGTATATATCTCCCCCTATAATACATAACCCTACCTGAAATTAGCAACACGAAAGACATGAATAATAGAGAAATTCAATCCAAAACCACTACAAAACTTACCGACAAAGAATTTATGGCTAGCAATTCCCACTCTACCACATGCGTTACTTCATTAAAAAATTTTTCTATAAATATACAAAAACAAATTAAAGCATTCAATATTAAAAACAACATACTCCTATAATGTATATACACTTTTCAAACCATTATCTACTCTTTTCTCGCAGCCCGCAACTACTTTCCTCTTAGATACATAACACCTCTGACCAAATTCACTCTTAAAATCAAAATGTTTAAAGGTAATCAATGAAAAAACATAACCAGATACTCACGCACTTTCCCCGATCTGCAAGAATATAAACTTTGAAACATTCTACCGTGCTGCCTCAGTCTATATATGTATAAAGTATAAGCTGCCCCGAAAAATGACAACAACACTAACCTTAAAATTCTTAATTT
>JBKECF010000023.1:0-39945 GCA_047974375.1 Lachnospirales bacterium | reverse complement strand
ATAAAACGAAGATAAAATTTATTTGAATAAAAGAACTTCGACTTCAATAGCAATTTCACTATTCCCCCTCAGCGACAAGTGTTATACTATCATTCATTTTTTTATGTGTCAATAGTTTTTTACTTTCATTTACTAACTGCATATGTGCTTACAAATTTTTAATTAGTTTATTCTATACTATACGTTTAATATTTTACTAGAATTTTTCGAATTTAGTACTCCTAAAATAACTATGTCAATTTTATTGCTATACATTTTTTTAGTTCTGCCCTTGAATTTATTTTTTAAGTCTCCAGCATCTTTCCAGCATATATTACCATTACTTATTTAAATTTAAATATAAGTTATTAATTGCAAATGCTTTTCTGTATTGTTGCATAAGTATTTATAATTATTTTGTAACCTTATATAGTTTTTTCAAATCATAAAAACCCAAAAAATTAACAAGCGTGTTAAAGTAACCATAAATAATTATAAAACACCTTAAACATTTACATATCAAACATAAATTGTTATAATTACTATGTTGTAAGTGTGTGTACTTTCCAAGAAAACTTGCACACACATAAAATTTAAGGAGGATTTCTCAATGGCAAAAAAAATGTTGACAATGGATGGTAATACTACAGCAGCATATGTATCATACGCATTTACTGAAGTAGCTGGTATCTATCCTATTACACCTTCATCCCCAATGGCTGAAGTTACAGACGAATGGTCTGCCCATGGCAGAAAGAATATTTTTGGTCAAACTGTAAAAGTTTGCGAATTACAATCAGAAGGTGGAGCTGCTGGTGCTATGCATGGTTCTTTAAGTGCTGGTGCATTAACTACAAGCTACACAGCTTCTCAAGGTTTGCTATTAATGATTCCAAATATGTATAAAATGGCTGGTGAATTACAACCTGGTGTACTTCACGTTAGTGCTCGTGCTCTTGCATCTCATGCGCTTTCTATATTTGGCGACCACTCAGACGTAATGGCTGCTCGTCAAACTGGTTTTGCTATGCTTGCATCTTGTGGTGTACAAGAAATTATGGACTTAGGTGCAGTAGCACACCTTGCTTCTATTAAAAGTAAAGTTCCTTTTATGCATTTCTTTGACGGTTTCCGCTCTTCAAGCGAAATCCAAAAAGTAGAATGTTTAGACTACGATGACTTAGCTAAAATAGTTGACTGGGATGCTATTGATGACTTTAGAAAACGTTCATTAAATCCAGAAAGACCTATTACAAAAGGTACTGCACAAAATCCTGATATATTCTTCCAAGCTCGTGAAGCTTCAAACAAATTCTATGATGCTATCCCTGGAATAGTTCAAGAATACATGTCAGAAATTAATAAATTAACTGGTAGAGATTACAAACCTTTCAACTACTACGGTGACCCAGACGCCGACCGCATAATCATTGGTATGGGTTCTGGTATGGAATGTGTTGAAGAGGTTATTGATTATTTACGTGCAAAAGGCGAAAAAGTAGGTTTAGTTAAAGTTAGACTTTACAGACCTTTCTCTACTCAATTAATGTTAGACGTTATTCCTAAATCAGTTAAGAAGATTGCTGTATTAGATAGAACAAAAGAGCCTGGCGCTTTAGGTGAGCCTTTATACCAAGACGTATGTACTGCTTACTTCGAGGAAGGCGAAAGACCTGTAATAGTTGGTGGTAGATATGGTTTAGGTTCTAAAGACTTTACTCCATCTCAAGTTGCTGCTATATACAAAAACCTTGAACAAGACAAACCAAAAAATCATTTCACAGTTGGTATTGTAGATGATGTAACAAATACATCTCTAGTAGAAGATGGTAACTTAGATGTTACTGATGATAAAACATATAGCTGTAAGTTCTGGGGTCTAGGTTCTGACGGTACTGTTGGTGCTAACAAAAACTCTATTAAGATTATAGGTGATAACACAGATAAATACGTTCAAGCTTATTTTGAATATGATTCAAAAAAATCTGGTGGTGTTACTCAATCTCACTTACGTTTTGGTGATAGCCCTATTCGTGCTACTTACTTTGTAAAAAATGCAGACTTTGTTGCTCTACATAATCAATCTTACATTGATAAATACAATGTACTTGATGATTTAAAAGAAGGCGGTAAATTCCTACTTAATACAATTTGGAGTGAGGCCGAACTAGAAGAGCATATTCCAGCAGCTGTAAAAAGAGAATTAGCTAACAAAAAAATCCAAATGTACACTATAGACGCAACTCATATAGCTATGGAGTTAGGTCTTGGTAATAGAACAAACACAGTTCTTCAAGCTGCATTCTTTAAAATAACTAATATAATCCCTTATACTGAAGTTGTTGAACTTATGAAAAAAGCAATAACTAAAACTTATGGTAAAAAAGGTGAAAAAATAGTAAAAATGAACCACGATGCTGTAGACCGTGGTACAGAAGTAAAAGAATTTGTTATACCTGCTAGCTGGGCAAATGCTACAGATAATAAAACTATTGGTATGCCAGTTTCTGAAGATGCATCTGAAATGTTTAAAAACATTGTTGCACCTGTTAACTCTTTAAAAGGTTATGACTTACCAGTTAGTACTTTCACTGGCGTTGAAGACGGTGTATTCCATAATGGTAGTGCTGCATTCGAAAAACGTGGTATTGCTGTAAATGTACCAAAATGGTCATGTGAAAACTGTATCCAGTGTAACCAATGTTCTTACGTGTGTCCTCATGCTGCAATTCGTCCTTTCTTAGCTGATGAAGAAGAAATGAAAAATGCACCAGCTGGATATACTACATTACCTGCTTTAGGTAAAGGCCTTGAGAATATAAGCTACAAAATACAAGTTACTCCACTTGACTGTACTGGTTGTGGTAACTGTGCTCAAGTTTGTCCAGGTAAAAAAGGAGCTAAAGCTTTAGAAATGACACCAATTGAGCAAGAATTACATGAAATGGAAAATTGGTATTTTGCATTAAAACTTAGCAAAAAGGAAAATCCATTAAAAATTGATAGCGTAAAAGGCAGCCAATTTGAAGAAGCTTTATTCGAATTCTCTGGCGCTTGTGCTGGTTGTGGTGAAACACCTTATGCTAAACTTGTTACTCAATTATTTGGCGATAGAATGATTATTGCAAATGCTACAGGCTGTTCTTCAATCTGGGGCGGTAGTGCACCTTCTACTCCATTTACTACAAACAAAGAAGGAAATGGTCCTGCATGGGCAAACTCTTTATTTGAAGATAATGCTGAGTATGGTTTTGGTATGCACTTAGGTACTACTCAATTAAGAGAAAGATTACGCGGGGAAATAGCTGAATTAGCTACATTAGACTCATCCTTAAAAGATATTGCAGACAAGTGGGCTGCTAGTTTCACAGATGGCGAAGAATCAAAAGCTGCTACTAAAGAGTTACTTGCTTCTTTAGAAGGCAAATCATTTAGCGGAGAAGCTAAAAAATTAGCTGATGATATACTACACAACAAAGAGTTTTTAATTAAAAAATCTCAATGGATCGTTGGTGGTGACGGTTGGGCTTATGACATAGGCTATGGCGGATTAGACCATGTACTTGCATCTGGCGAAGACGTAAACGTATTAGTATTTGATACTGAAGTTTACTCAAACACTGGTGGTCAATCATCAAAAGCTTCACCTACTGCATCAGTTGCTAAATTTGCTGCATCTGGTAAAAAGATAAGAAAGAAAGACTTAGGCATGATGGCTATGAGCTATGGTTATGTATATGTTGCACAAGTTGCTATGGGTGCTAACCAAGCGCAAGTAGTTAAAGCTTTAAAAGAAGCTGAAAGCTATAAAGGACCTTCTCTTGTAATTGCATACTCTCCATGTATTGCACATGGTATTAGAACAGGTATGGGTACTACTCAATTACAAAGTAAAAAAGCTGTTGAAGCTGGTTACTGGCATTTATACAGATACAATCCAGAATTAGAGGCAGCTGGCAAAAATCCATTTACTTTAGATTCAAAAGAGCCTACTGAATCTTTCCAAGATTTTATAAATGGTGAAGTTCGTTATACTTCTTTAAAAGTTGCATTCCCTGAAGTTGCTGATGATTTATTCAAGCAAGCTGAAATAGATGCAAATAGAAGATACAAACAATACAAAAATCTTTCTGAAATAGAATTTTAATTTTATGTAAATGACAAATGACCTATCCCATAGTGGGGATTGACTCCCCACTAAATTGATAGGTCATTTATTTTCTAATTTTTGCTTCATTTTCATATATCTATTTGACAGAATATAATCAATATTTTAATCACTCTTATTTTACTAGAGTTTCTATTAATTTCATTATGATAGATGCAACCTCTGCTCTTGTAGCATTATCCTTTGGTTTTATATAACCATCATTTCCATGTATAAGCTCCATTGCCAAAAGACCCATAAAATTACCTAAAAAACAAGCGATTTATACTGCTATGTTTTTCAATTTAATTACATATCAACCAGAATTAAATTACTTACACCTTTATTATTAGCCTATATATTCTTTAACTATAGCAACAAACCTAATTATATCTTCACTATAAATCTCTCCGATATTTGCAACTCTAAAAATCTTCAAAGTACTTAGCTTTCCCGGAAAAATTACAAAGCCTCTTTCTTTTATATAAGAATAAAATTCTTCAAAATTAAATTCTTCACTTGGATAAGCAAAAGCCGTTACAATTGGTGATTGTATTTCACTAGGCGCACAAGTTTCAAAACCTAGTTTCGCCATTTCCTTAACTAATAAATCTCTATTATTTTTATATCTTTTAAACCTCGCCTCAACTCCGCCTTCTTCTATTAGTTCATTTAATGCTTGATTAGATGCTATCACGCTATGAGTCGGCGATGTAAATCTCCATGAGCCATTACTTTTTTCCATTACTTCCCATTGATCATATAAATCCAATGATAGAGATATACTATTTCCTTTACATTTTTTCAATTCTTCTCTATTAGCAATTATAAAAGAAAATCCAGGTATGCCTTGTATACATTTATTTGCACTGGAAATTAAAAAATCGATTTCCATAGAATTATAGTCAATAGGGATTCCCCCATAACTGCTCATTGCATCAACTATAGCTACTTTATTGTGGCTTTTTATTACTTCAATTATCTCGTTTAAAGGATTAACTATTCCCGTGCTAGATTCTAGGTGAACAAATATTACATGTGTTATAGCATTATCCTCTTTTAATTTTTCATGAACCTTTCTCGGATCTATAGCATAAAGTTCCGGAAAAGTAATTGAGGTAAACTTTTTATCGGCTAAAATTAATGCCTCATCAATTCTATTACCATATGCCCCATTTTTCAAAACCAAAATTTTAGATTCATTATTTAAGGTGCTTATTAGCACACTTTCTACTCCAAAAGAACCACTACCCTGCATTAATACGGTTGTGTATTTTTTCTCATCTATATTACTTATGTTCAAAATATTCTTTCTTATATTTTGAACAATTTCTTTATATTCATTACCCCAAGTGCAAGAATCCTGTAGCATTGATTCTTTTACACTTTTGCTTGTTGTAAGTGGCCCTGGTGTTAATAACTTGTATTCCATACAATCTCCTTATTCACTAAAATAGGCTTGCAATGTGTTATCATTACAAACCTTTTAATATTCTACGTTATTTATCAATCTACCCGCTACAACCATTCTGCTTGTAGCCCTTACACCTACACATGTTGATAATGTAAGTATTTTATCCTCCTTTGCAACTTTTACACCAGTTTTTATAAAAGACTTTTCATAATATTTATTTATTTGGTCCATATACTCCTCATCTGACGGGAAATTTGTTTGTACATAATCAAAATCTGTTGATGTTCTAAAAGCAGAAAAAACCTCATACAAAAATAATTCGTCTTCTATTTGCAACTTTATAAGTGGATGTTCTTCATAATACTCTTGATCTTTGTAATACTTTAACTCACCGAACATACTTAAATCACGCATATTATGCCCATATAAAACTGTATTTTGGTCATAGCCTTGTTCCAAGTTTTCATAATCCATAAAAATTGAACCAGCTACATTGTAGTCTTTTTTTATATCCTTATCTAAATAATAAATATTGTCGCCATGTTGTACTACTGGGTAATTTACTCTGCTATCTTCTATTTGCAAAAAACCTATAATTTCATCATTCCCAAAGGACTCCCTTAGTATATTTATATCAGGTAAAACTCCTTTAAGAAGCTCCTCAACTTTCTCTTCTTTATTTACTCTTTTGTTTTCCTCTGCTGGCATATTAGTTTCTTTAACAGGTTGCTGAATACTATTGTACAATGCAAGTGCATCTTCATTTAATTTTTTATTTTTATAAATTTGTATATAATCCATAACTAATGAATAAATTAAAAAAACCATAGCCACTGATACAACACACATAAAAATAGAACATAAATTTATTATTTTATTATTTTTTTTACGTTGCTTGTTTCTAGAAATAATATTTGCCTCCATTTCTAAATCTTCTAGCTCTGTATAATCCTCAGCAAAAATGCTATGATTATTTTCTTTTATTTCTCCATCTAATTCCTTCTCATCAATAATATCTTTTCTATCTTCGACCGTTACTTCCCTATCTTTATTATCCATAGTAATCCTTTCTTTAAATGTCGCTGTTACTATTATAGCACTAGTCTTACTATAGTCAAGGAACCTATTCGATATACTTAATACATAAGGGTTCGGAACTTTTTGGTATAAAAAAGATGAGGAAACTTAAATATATTTAGCATTTTATACTAATATAATTTATGATATACTGTATACGTTATGTATTATAAATACTACTAAATATAGTAGAGTGTTTTTAAGGAGATTGAAATGAATATAATTGTAGTTGGCCCACCAGGAGCAGGTAAAGGAACACAATCTAAGGTTATTACTAAAGAATTTAATATTCCACATGTATCCACAGGTGATTTATTGCGTGACGAGGTAAAAAAAGGAACTGAGTTAGGTAATACAATAAAAAATTTAATGAACTCCGGTGGTCTTGTTAGTGATGAGCAAGTAACTGAGTTACTTGTGAATCGCATGAAAGAAGATGACTGTAAAAACGGTATTTTATTAGATGGCTACCCTCGTACTATTGAGCAAGCTAAATCATTAGATACTATTTTAAGTAAAATAGATAAAGTTGTAGTAATAGAAATTGAAGACGAAAAAATTGTAGATAGAATGTCTGGCAGAAGAACTTGTCCAAGTTGTCAAAAACTTTACCACATGACAAATCAACCACCTAAAAATGGTGAATTATGTGATGATTGTAATATAGAGCTAAATCAACGTGCAGATGACAATCCTGAAACAGTAAAAAATAGATTAGTTAAATACCACCAAGTAACTAGCCCTATTATAGACTTTTATAAAGAACGTGGAATAGTTTTCTCAGTATATGGCGATGGTGATATAAAAGAAATATCCAGCAAAATAATAAAGGCAATTAAGGAGTAGTTATGGCTATTTTTATCAAAAATAACGACGGCATAGCAAGAATGCGTGAGTCCAATAAAATTGTAGCGAAAGCACTAGCTATAGTGGAAAAACATATAAAAATTGGTATTACTACTAAGGAGTTAGACAAAATTGTAGAGGACGCTATTCGTTCCCAAGGGGCAATACCAAGCTTTAAAGGGTATAATGGTTTTCCCGCTGCTGCGTGTATATCTGTAAATGACGAAGTTATACACGGCATACCTAGCAAAAGAAAGCTGCTTGATGGCGACATTGTAAGTATCGATGTTGGCGCCTATAAAAACGGCTACCATGGTGATGCTGCCAGAACTTTTTTAGTGGGAAATGTTAGGGAAGAGCACAAAAAATTAGTAAAAGAAACTGAAAATAGTTTTTTTTATGCAATTGAATATGCCACTGCAGAATACCATGTAAACCAAATGTCAGGCAGAGTTGAAGAGTATGTTAAACAATTTGGATACGGCGTAGTTCGTGAATATTGTGGCCACGGCATAGGCGAAAACCTACACGAAAGCCCTGAAATATCCAATTATATACAAAAAGCGAAAGGCGCTAAACTAGCAGCTGGCATGTCTCTTGCTATAGAACCAATGATTAATTTAAAATCGCCAGACATTATTTTACTCGATGATGACTGGACTGTAGTAACAGAGGACTGTCAATATTCAGCTCATTATGAAAATACAATTTTAATTACTGATGGCAAACCTGAAATACTAACTTTATACTAAAATTATATCCACCATCTCCATTAAATAGGAAATGGTGGATATATAAATTATTTCTTAATCATCTAAAGACTCCGCCATCATGCGGAATACCTTGGATGTGTTTTTCAAAAACTTCTTTGTTGCCCTTCTAACTTTTGGCTCAACATCACTTGCAAACTCATTGAACTTTCCATTTACCTCTTCAGCAAAACTCTCTACTGACTTTTTAAAATTTTCCATATCCGCATCAAAGTTATTTTTGTATGTATCTTCTTCTGAGGAATCATCATTATCTTCTTCTTTTTCCTCTGTGTATTTTTTATTTTCTTTTGCATCTTCTTCCCTATTTACATTTAGTGCAGAAATAAGATTCAGCGCCTCTTCAGGTGTTATCTTACCTTCTTCTAATAATTCTAAAATCATCATTCTTTCTTTTTCCATTTGTTTCCCCTTCCTGTTCCATCTGATCAAAGTTTACTTATTTAATATACATTATTTTTTTCTCAAAGGTTTGTTTAAAATACAAATTTTTATTTTTTTGTAAAAACCTTTGCAAATTAGCTATAAATACTGTAACATTATTATATCATATAGCTTTATATTAAAGAACTGTTACATTAATATTACTAATTATTTTTTTTAAATCTGTAACAATTTACGTCTGCAATTGTTATTTATAAAAAAGGAGAATCTATGTACAGAAAATTTGGCACAACCGGCTTCAATGTATATCCACTAGGCTTCGGATGTATGCGCTTTCCAACTATTATGAAAGAAGATAATAATATTATCGACGAAAAGGAATCTATTAAAATGCTACGCTATGCTATTGATAATGGCGTAAACTACATAGACACAGCTTATCCATATCATGGTGGTGAAAGTGAAATTTTGGTTGGTAAAGCCTTAAAAGATGGTTATAGAAACAAAGTAGCTTTAGCAACAAAATCTCCAGTCTGGCTAATAAATGAATTAGATGACTTCGATAATCTGCTAGATGAACAATTAAAAAAGCTACAAACTAACTACATAGATTTTTACTTGTTACACGCTTTAAACAAAGAAAGTTTTGATAAAATAATGTCATTAAATATTTTATCAAAAGTAAAAACTGCAATAGATAATGGTAAAATAAAATACATAGGATTTTCCTTCCACGATAAAACAGAACATTTTTGGCCTATGCTCGATGCACACCCTTGGGATTTTGTTCAGCTACAGGCAAATTATTTAGATGAAGACTACCAAGCTGGTATAAGCGGCGTAAAAGAGGCCGCCAAACGTGGTATGGGTGTTATTATTATGGAGCCTTTACTAGGTGGCAAACTTGCTAATGTACCCGATAGTGTAAATAATATTTTTAAGAGCCATAATAATAAAAGCCCTGTAGAATGGGCATTGGATTATTTATGGAATATGGAAGAAGTTTCCTTGCTTTTGTCTGGTATGAGCACAATGGAGCAAGTTAGAGAAAATATTTCATACGCAAATAAAAGTAATATTGGTATGTTAAGTGGTGAAGAAGAAGAAATAATTGCCAGCGCCAAAGAAGCTTTCAATGAAATACAAAATGTCCCTTGTACAAAATGCAAATACTGCATCCCCTGTCCTTTTGGCGTAAATATACCCGCCAACTTCACTTTATACAACGAATCCTTTATGTTTGGTCTGTATGAAAATAATAAAAAAGAATATAAAAAAATGCTAGAAAAAAGAGAAAGTGCCAATGTCTGTAGTAATTGCGGCCTATGTACTGAACACTGTCCACAACATATAAACATACCCGAAGAATTAAAAAAGGTGAATAAACTTTTCGTAACAACAGGTTGTCTGTGTTAAAATAATTTTTAAGCAAAAAAAGAGCGAAAACCTATCGCTCTCTTTTTGCCTCATTATATTAAATTTCCAGTTATCTCTATTTAATTTAAGGATTTTATTTATTTCCAGAATTAATACTAGCCTTAATAAATTCAAAAAATAGAGGATGAGGTCTGTTTGGCCTAGACTTAAACTCTGGATGGAATTGACAACCTAAGAACCATGGATGTTTATTTTTTTCGATTTCTACTATTTCTACTAATTTATCATTAGGCGAAACCCCTGAAAGTACTAAACCACTTTCCTTAAGTAAACTCCTAAATTCATTATTAAATTCGTATCTATGTCTATGCCTTTCATAAATTAGATCTTCTTGATCATATGCATTGTGAGCAATTGTATCTTTTGTAAGCTTACAAGGATATGTACCTAGACGCATTGTTCCGCCCATATCTTCAAGGTCTTTTTGTTCTGGCATTAAATCTATAACTGGTTTCTCTGCATTTTCGTCAAATTCCGAACTATAGGCACCTTCAATATTGGCAACGTTTCTTGCATATTCCATTACTATACATTGCATACCTAAACATATACCAAAGACAGGTATTTTATTTTCACGTCCATATTTTATGGCTGTAATTTTACCCTCTATCCCTCTATCGCCAAAACCTCCTGGCACTAATATGCCATTAACATCGCTGAAGATTTTTTTAATTTCTTCCGCCGACATCTCTTCAATATCTTCTGAATTCAACCATTTAATGTTTACATTGTGCTCATTGTGAATACCTGCATGCTCTAAAGACTCCACAACTGATAAATAAGCATCATGTAAATCAACATATTTACCAACCATTGCTATAGTTATAGAATTCTTTATTGCCTTTTGCTTATTTACTATTTCCATCCAATCTCTTAAATCCACAGGTGTTTCTTTCAAACACAACTTAGAAATAACTTTTTCTGCAAGTTTTTGTTTTTCTAACAATAGTGGGACTTCATATAAACTATCAGCATCTAAATTTTCAATTACACATTCAGTGTCTACATCACAAAATAGAGCTAATTTTTCCTTTAACATATCATTTAATGGCATCTCTGAACGGCATACTAAAATATCTGGCTGTATACCAACAGAACGCAACTCTTTAACAGAATGTTGCGTAGGTTTTGTTTTCATCTCTTGAGATTTACGTAAATAAGGTATTAATGTAACATGAATGTACATAACATTATCTCTTCCTATGTCATGTGCAACTTGACGAATTGCCTCTAAAAATGGGGAGCTTTCTATATCACCTATTGTTCCCCCTACTTCCGTTATAACAATATCCGATTGAGATTCTTTACCCGCTAAATACACCTTTTCTTTAATGGCATTGGTAATATGTGGTATTACTTGAACTGTCGCACCTAAAAAATCTCCGCGTCTTTCCTTATTTAGTACAGACCAATAGATTTTACCAGTTGTAATATTGCTGTGTATATTTAGATTTTCATCAATAAACCTTTCATAATGGCCCAAGTCTAAGTCCGTTTCACCCCCATCTTCTGTTACAAAAACTTCACCATGTTGAAGTGGACTCATTGTTCCTGGGTCGATATTTAAATATGGGTCAAATTTCTGTATTGTCACTTTATACCCTCTAGCCTTTAATAACCTACCTAAAGAAGCAGCGGTAATGCCTTTACCTAGACCAGATACTACGCCACCTGTAACAAAAATATACTTTGTATTCAATTTTTCACCTCTCTATAAAACGTAAAAAGGGGCATTCGTCAACGGATATCCATTTAACTAAATGCCCTAGTATAATCTACCTATGTAGATTATACTGACATTACCTCTTTATTTTTTTCTTCCACTACTATATCTATTTCTTTTATACTTTTATCTGTAGCTTTCTGTAAATTTTCTTCCAAACCTGAAAGTTCATCTTCAGATATTTCAGAACCTTTAAGCTGTTTTTTGAAAAAGTCCATGCCATCTCTTCTTATGTTTCTAATGGCTACTTTGGCATCCTCGCCTTTTTTCTTAACATCTTTTGTTAAGTCTTTACGTCTTTCCTCTGTAAGCTCAGGGAATACAAGACGTATTACCTTTCCATCATTTGTCGGATTTATGCCTAAGTCTGATTTTAAAATTGCTTTTTCTATATCACCAAGAACAGAAGCATCCCAAGGAGTTATTTGTAAAATTCTTGCCTCTGGCACTGTTATATTACCTACTTGATTAAGCGGTGTATCTGAACCATAATATTCTACAGATATTCTGTCTAAAACATGCGGATTTGCACGTCCTGCACGTATTGTACCTAAATCCCTTTTTAAACTCTCAATAGATTTTTCCATCTTATCTGCATACTCTTTTACTGACATAATGTCCTCCTAAAATTAATTTGTTATTTTTGTACAGTTTTCAGACTTTTCCAAAACTGCATTAAATATGCTACTTTTTGTACCTAATTTAAATACAAGAGAATTTATATTTTGGCTCATACTCAAATTCATTGCCGAAATATCAATTGCCTGTAAATTATTTTTAATTATTTCACTATAAGTTATTATATCATATTTTTTAGCATCTTCATATTTATTAGGATCTTTATTATAAATTCCATCAATATTTTTTGCATAAAGTATACAATCACAATCTAATTCAGCTGCACGTAATGCTGTTATTGTATCTGTTGAAAAAAAAGGATGACCAACTCCACCAACAAAAATATTTACACCTTTATTCTTCATAACTTTAAGTGCCTCTTCTTTAGAAAATTCCGTTGTAAAAGTGCCAACCGTAAATGGCGTAAATACTTTAGCATAACATCCATTTCTTTTGAAGTAATCGGCAACATATAATCCATTCATGCACGTCGCCAACATACCTATTTCGTCGGCAATAGTTCTATCCATATTCGAATCTGCACTTCTGCCTCTCCAAAAGTTTCCACCACCTATTACTATAGATACCTCTACATTATTGTTAATGCATTCCTTTATATCCATTAAAATTTCATTAATAATGGTATCATCAAAATTTTTTTTGTTACCTGCTAATGCTTCTCCGCTTAGTTTTATAATTACCCTTTTAAACATGGTACCTCCATAACATAGTTTTTTTAATTCCTTAAATAAGTATATTTACTAAATCATAATAAAGCAATATATTTTTCAAAATTTATCTAATATATTTTGACATAAAAAAAAAGAAGTTGCCCTCTTTTTTTATTATTGCATTAATAATTCTCTTTTAAAGCTCTCATAAAAGTCATTTTTATCTAAATACTTACAAATCACTTTTAAGTCTGTAATAATCTCTTCCGCTTCATCATTTCTATTTAACCTAACAAGGCTTTTTGCTTTTAATGCAATAATTTCTTCAGCCTCTATTAATAAATTAAATTTTTTCAACTCCTTAAGCAGAGCTTCAGAAAGAGTAATTACCTCTTCATAATCCTTCATTGCGTATTTAGCCATTATGTGTCCTACATTAATGCCTATATAAAACTTCCGATACACGTATCTATCGGTAACCATAGTAAATCTTTTATCAGACCAGACCTCTTTAAAATGTTTAAAAAACATATCAGTAAACATAAGTGCAGTATCTACATAACCTACCTTTACATGAGCCTTTACTAACATAGAATAAATACCGTAATAATATCCCAACTTTAGACTCTTAATGTAGTCAGTTTTTATTTTCTTATTTTCCCATTCACAAGCCTTAAGGGCAATTCTAATTACTTTATGATAATCTTGGTATTTATAATAAGCTACTACTATTTCACTATAGTATAAGATTGCATTGAGGTCGCCATAATCTCGGCTCTCAGTTAGTGGATTTTTGTTATTTAATTCTTCAATCCTATTAATATTCCCACTTACATCAGAATCAATTAAATTAGATAATTCAGCAAATAGTAAATAATCCTCAGTGGTTTTAAATTTTGATGATATATACCTAAAAAAGTGTAAATCAACTTTTGATAAACTTGAAAGAGTAAAAATCAGTTCATAAGAAAGTTCCCTGTTTTTATTTTCAATTTTTGATATAAGCTCCTGGCTACAGTTCAACCTTTTAGCTAACTCGACTTGCGTAACGTCTAATTCCTCACGTATAATGCTTAACATTTCGTTTAAAACAACAGATAAATCTTCCATATCACACATCCTCATAATTTTTAGCCTACCTTTTATACTATTATAACATAATTACTAGTCTTTTTCATTAATAATACAAAATAAACCTAAATGTTTCTTAAATTGTATAAAATAGTAAATATTTATGTTATAACTACTAGTTTAGTTTAATACTTTGCTATTTTATATACTATATAACCATAATTCCATTATTGCAATAGTTTTTAAGAAAAATTGTACCTAAACTCCATTAATAGTATAGTTGTTTGATATATTATTTTTTATTATAGGAGTTGCAACTATGAAAAATGATAAAAATAAAGCTAATTCATTACTATACGATATATCTTTAAGAATATCCTCTTTGCGAAAAAATAAAAATTTAACTCAACAAAGATTGGGGCAGCTTGTCGGTGTTGAACATACTACTATTAGCGCTTATGAAAATGATACAAGTTTTCCATCTCTAGAAGTGCTTATACGGCTTGCTAGCGTTTTAGATGTATCCACAGACGAACTTCTAGGTATTACAACTAATAACAAAGAGAAAAACACAATTAATCCAAAAAATGAAACTATAAATGTACAAGGTCTATCTAAAGAACGAATTGACATATTACAAGCACTTATTAACGACTGGAAAAAATCTTAATTACCGCACAAAAATAAAGTGTGCAATCTTTTTTTGATTTACACACTTTGTTTTTTATTATCCATAAAATTTCACTTGCTACTCTTGGGAATAACCATAATTTTTTGTTTTATTTATAACTTCTTCATTAATCCTTTTAATAAAATCATCAACGTTTATAGCACCTTCATCACCTTTGCGACTTCTTAAAGATACTTCATTGTTTTCTTTCTCTTTTTCACCTATTACACAAATATATGGAATTCTCTCTAGTCTAGCTTCTCTTAATTTATAGCCTAGTTTTTCAGCCCTAAAGTCACTTTCCACCCTTATGCCATTGGCTTTTAGTTTACTTATTACTTCATAAGTATAATCATTATACTTGTCTGATATAGGCAATATCTTTACTTGTGTTGGCGCTAGCCATGTTGGAAAAGCTCCTGCATATTTTTCTATTAGCATAGCTAAAGTTCTTTCATAACAGCCAACTGACGTTCTGTGTAAAATGTATGGATGTTGTTTCTCACCATTTTTGTCAATATAAGTCATGCCAAATCTTTCTGCTAAAGAAAAATCTATTTGTATAGTTATAATTGTATCCTCTTTACCAAAAACATTTTTAAATAAAATATCTAATTTAGGACCATAAAAAGCCGCTTCTCCCTCAACTTCTACATATTCAATATCTAAGTCCTCAAGCAACTCTTTCATTGCACCTTGTGTATTTTCCCACTCTTCTGCAGAACCAATATATTTTTCCTTATTATTTGGGTCCCATTTAGAGAACATATAGGAAATATCACCAGCAATATCAAACATATCCATAAAATAATTTATTAAATCTACACAGCCTTTAAACTCGTCTCTAAGCTGCTCTTTTGTACATACAATATGTCCTTCAGATATAGTAAATTGACGAACTCTTATTAGTCCATGCATTTCACCAGAAGACTCATTTCTAAATAAAGTTGATGTTTCTCCGTATCTAATAGGTAAGTCCCTGTATGAATGTTGTTCTGCATTATATATTGTAAATTGGAATGGACAAGTCATTGGGCGAAGAGCAAATACCTCATTCTCCTTCTCTTCATCACCTACTATAAACATACCATCCTTATAGTGATCCCAGTGTCCAGACACCTTGTATAAATCACTTTTAGCCATAAATGGCGTTTTTGTCCTTACATAGCCTCTTGCTTCTTCCTCATCTTCAACAAGTCTTTGTAATGATTGTATTACCTTTGTACCCTTTGGCATAAGCAGAGGTAAACCTTGGCCTATTATATCCGAAGTAGTAAAGTACTTTAACTCTCTACCTAATTTATTGTGGTCACGTTTCATTGTTTCTTCTCTTGCTTCTAAATACTCTGTTAAATCAGATTTTTTTGTAAAGGCAGTACCATATATCCTACATAACATTTTATTTTTTTCATCGCCACGCCAGTAGGCCCCAGATGAACCTTCCTCTGATGTTAGTTTGAAAGCTTTTATATACTTTGTATTAAGCAAGTGCGGACCAGCACATAAGTCTGTAAAGTCTCCTTGTTTATAAAAAGATATTATCTCATCTTCGGGCAAATCATTTATTAATTCTATTTTATAAGGTTCATCTTTCATTAAATTTAAAGCTTCTTCTTTAATTAATGTAAATACTTCAATAGGCAACGCTTCTTTTATAATGCTTTTCATTTCCTTTTCTATGGCTACTATGTCCTCACTACGGAATGTTGTTTCTCTGTCAAAGTCATAGTAAAAACCTGTATCTGTGGCAGGGCCTATAGCTAACTTCACCGATGGATATAACCTTTTTGTTGCCTGTGCCAATATATGTGATGCAGTATGCCAAAAAGCTTTTTTGCCTTCTTTATCATTAAAAGTGAATAAGTTTACAGTTGCATTTTTCTCTATTTTAAAACGCAAATCAACAACTTTTCCATCTACTTCACCACAACAACATGTTCTTCCTAAACCTTCGCTTATTTTAACTGCTACATCGTATAAAGATACCCCTTTTTCTACTTCCATAATTGAGCCATCTTTTAATTTTATTTCTAACATATTATCCTCCTTCAAACAATTTATTTTTATACGTAAAAAAACCTCTATAATAGCCTAGCTATAATAGAGGTTTTGCCCCTTGAAAGGGGCAAATTAATGCGGTTCCACCCTAATTTTATTTAATAGTATAGTATACACAATTAAATCTCAATTTGATTATAACGCAATCAACGTACTATATTAATAGTCTCTCCTAGGTAGTACTAATATAAGTTGAATTATAAAGCTCCCACCATTGCTTCACTCTCTTAAAATTCTTTTTCCTTTAGATTTTATATTAGATCCTCATCAAAAATTTTTCTTATAATTTCTTATAATATATAGTTATTCAAGTATAAAAATAACCCCAAGTAATTTACAGTAGTTTATTATTTTTAATACCTTTTGTCAACAACTATTTGTTAATCCTTACTATACATACCTCTGCCTAGTCCAGATGTCGATTTCTTAATTCCACTAGTACTTTTTTTGCTAGCGGTGTTAAACTTATCTCCTAGTTCATTTGCACATGACGTGCAATAACGTCCCGTAGCAATTTGTACTCCGCACTTTTCGCAAACTACAGAACTCTCTAACCCATAAGTAACTTCTAATCTTCCTTCACGGATATACCTTAATATTTTTTTTGTATGTACCCCTGTCGCCTCAGAAACCTCACCTAATGTAGACTTGTTATTTTCTTTTATAAAACTTCTAACATTATCAAAGTCTTTTTGTTCAGCTTTTTGGCATTCCGGACAAATAGGTGAATTTATATAATGAAATATTTTTTTACATTTTCTACAATTTTGTATAGCCATTTTAATTTCTCCCTTTTTATAAATTTCACTTCTGTTGCAAATCAAATAACTTAATACTATTGTTCCTATATACTTATATTACTACAATAAATCAAAAAGTCAATAGACCTATCCGTCAGTGGGGGGGTACAAGCCCCAACTGAACGTCGAATTCGACCGCATAACCGAGTTGGTTGCATAGCCAAGCAGGAAGTGTAACTTCCGACCAGACAATGCTTAGCATTTGGTTTTTGTAAAACAAAAATTCAGAGTAAAACAGCAATGAACAGCTGGCAAACACACAGTATTTGGTTTTGCCGAAAGCAAAATTTAGATACCAGCATTGAGCATTGAGGTAGAGGTCTAATTCTTAACGATCATATACAATATTCTTATAGTACTTATAACAATTTTTTTATCATCATTACAATTGTTACTATTACACAAATAATACAAGTCATTATAAATATGTGTAAAAAGGCATCATCCCCAGAAAAAGCATTTGGAATAATAACATTCATACCAAAAAAACCTGACACAACAGTAGGTATAGACATAATAAGTGTAATAAAAGCTAATAATTTCATTATATTATTTGCATTGTTAGAAATAACAGATGAAAATGCATCCCTTGTTTCACTTAATATTGACGCATATATTGTTGCCATTTCAATAGCCTGCTTATTCTCTATTATTATATCTTCTATTAATTCTTTGTCCTCTTCAAACCTATCAATAAATTCTACTCGAATTAATTTCTCAAAAACTAACTCATTAGATTTTAGAGAAGTATTTATATATACCAAAGATTTTTCCAAGTCCAACAGACGCATTAGCTCCGCATTTCTCATAGTTTTTTGTAATTCATCCTCAATTCTGGTACTTAATTTGTTTATATGCTTTAGGTAATGTAAGTACAAAGTTGTATTATTATATAATATTTGTAAAATAAATCTTGTTTTTTTAAAGGTAATAAACGTTTTAACTCCACCACGAGCAAAACGATTTAGTATGGGATTTTCTTTTAAAGAAACAGTTATAATACATTTATCCGTATGAATTATACCTAATGGATAAGTTTCTATTATTTTAGTTTCCATTCCTGTTTCTTCAACTGGCGTGTCTATTATTATTACTCCATGTCTTGTTTCTCCATCAATTTCTATACGTGATCGTTCTTCCTCATCTAGAGGTGCTCGTATAAAGTCTACATCTAAGTCCAAATTTAAAGCAACATGTTCAATTTCCTCATAGGTGGGGGCAATCATGTTTATCCAACAATTATTTTCAATTTCTTTTACTTCGTTTAGCTCGCCATTTTTTGACGATTTAAAAATTTCTAGCATGGCCCCTCCTATTATTCCAGTATCCACTCATTTATATTGTAAAAGGCATTTACATATGAAGTTGGTGGATATACCTTTATATTTTCGTCCGTGATAATTGCATTATACTTAAATAATACTGGTAAAAAAATCAAACTATCATTTACATCTTGTTGTAGCTGCAACAAATTATTCGTTAAGCTTTGCATATCTGCAGAGTTATCCACTTGCCATAGTAAATCCCTCATCCCATCATTTGTATAATTAAAAATATTATTATCACCTAAAAGCATTCCATAATTAGGAAAAACTCCTATATTATATCCGCCTACTAAAATGTGATAATAGTTTTCATCTATACGTCTAATATAGTCCTCGTATGGTAATGCTACTAGCACACCTTTAACTCCAATATTGTTAAGTTGTGAAACTAACTCTTCTGCCAGTCGCATCCTTTCTGCATTTTCATTGTTTACTAAAACAAGTATCTCTTCTCCGTTATAGCCCGTTTTAAGTAAAAAATCCTTTCCAGCGTCAATATCATATTTAGGATATTTTAAATTTTTATTATATGCAAAATGATTTGATTGCACAGTAGAATATGCATAATCACAAAAATCCAAATATATATTATGTATAATATTTTGAAAATTTATTATACTTTCTACTAATTTCCTAAATTCTAAGTTATTACCCATTTCCGTACTATAGTTAAAACCAATAAATTCCAAAGAAGACGTGCTATTTTCTACTATATTTACGCTTCTATCATCATGGTATTTGCTCCATGCACTTACATCTTCCTGAATAAAGTTAATTAACCCCTCTTCAAAAGAATATAATTGAGTTTTACTATCGCTATGTGCAATTATATCAATTTCTTTTATACCCATAGTAAAATCATCATATGGATTATCCTCCAAAGTAAAATTACCATTAATTCCATATTCAGAAACTTTATAAAATCCATTACCTATTACATTTTCAAAATGTGCTCCGTCTATTGTTTCTAAATTTTTATGGTTTGACGGTATAACTGGAAATAAAAGAAAATAGGGTATTCCCCCTCTATCCTCATAAAGAGTAAACTGCACTGTTTTATCGTCAACTTTACCATAGCTCTTAATATTAGATATTGTGTTAAAATAAAGGGACTTACTATCATTTCTAATGCAATTAAGGCTATATATAACATCATTACTGCTTACATAACTGAGTCCATCTTGCCACAATACATCCTTTAAAACTAAAACGCCCGTATTAGTTTCTGGATTATAAGTATAGCTTTCACCTAATACAAGTTCAACAGTATTATCCTTTTTTAATTCAGCTATATTTGTAAACAATAATGACAAAACATCTTTTGTATGCTCTTCCTTTACAGTTAGCGGATTTAATGTATAGGTTCTTTTTATGCCTATTACAACTTTATCTTTGTATACTTCATTTTTTTTAACTACTTTAGCTGGTTCTGTAGGCTCTTCCTTTGTATTCAAAATATCCAAAGAACTGCAGCCACACAAAAAAAACAGCATAATAAAAATAATATTTCTCATTACTATTTCCATTCTATTTAAATAAAAACTTTTTCAAACTTTTTTCTATTTCTTCTTCAAAGTTTTGTAAATTCCCATTATTCCTTATAGTACAATGAATAGTCCATATATTAGTGAAATTTCTTTGGCTATTAAGTCTTTTTTCTGCTGCTTCCTTATCTATATTGTCTCTTTGGCTTATTCTTCTTAACTTTTCTTCACGTTTCGCTTCTATAAGCCATATTTCATCACAAAAACAGTCTAAACCAATTTCATATAACAGTGCTGCATCTATCACAAAAAAATTTACATTTGTATTTTTGATTATTCTTTTAATTTCATTATAAATAAATTTATGGCTTAAGGAGTTTAAATATTCTAAATCTTTTTTATTATTAAATACTATTTTTCCTAATTTTTTTCTATTTATTTCATTATTTGAATCTAGTATATCATATTTACAAATCAAGTTTTCATAAACCTCTGTACCCTTTTTAAGTGCTAAATGGCCAATTTTATCAGCACTTATTATTTCTCCCCCATGTCTATTTAAAATCTGACAACAAGTACTTTTACCTGCTCCAGAGTTGCCTGTTATTCCTAATACTTTCATGTTATCACCACTAAAATTTTAACACATAAATTAATTATGTACAAACGCTTTACACTACTTAAAATCCATTAAAAAATGACCTGTTGTAGGTATTTTACTAACTCTAAAATATTCCTTGTCCTCTACTTCCAAATTTCCAATTAAATCACATTCATAAATAAAGCTATCTTTTTTAAGTCTAAATACTTGTACTCCTATTGTTGTTTTAGTCGCCTTCAGAGGAATAAGAGATGTATTTATTACCATCATTTTTTTATCATTTCTTTTTAAATAGATATCGCAATCGTTTTCAATGTACAATATTTTTACTACTTTGTCATTATTACTAAAGGCATTAATTAATTTTTTTCTATTAACTTTTGTTTTGTATACGTCTAGAGTAACCTTTGCAACCTTGCCATTTTCAAAAGCAAATACCATATATCCTTTATACTCAATAGTATTTACCATATACAGAACGCTTTCATCCTCTTCCATATCTAGTAAGTTTGGTAAATAATCACCTAACACACTGGCTTTTACCTCCGTTACATCTTGAAGTTTGGTTTTGTAAACACTATGTTGATTTGTAAAAAATAGCATTTCAGACTTATTATTAGTTTCTATTTCTTGTACAATTTCATCATCCTCTTTTATATTTTGGTTTGAAGCAGACCTTAAAGAAAATAATGTTATTTTTTTAAAATAACTATGATCTGTTAAAAAAACTTTCACCCCAAAATCTTGAACCAAATCGTCTTCATCTATTTCCACAACATCTGAATCATCTATTATTTCAGTTAAACGAGGTTTACCATAAACTTTTATTATTTCCTTAAGCTGAGTTTTTATTTCCTCTTTTATTAAGTCATCTGAATTATACAATAATTCAAGATTTTTAATTTCATCAATTAAAACATCCTTTTCTTTAATCCTATTTAATAAGTATTCTTTATTTAAATTTCTTAATTTAATTTCAGCTATAAAATTAGCCTGTATCTCATTAATTTTAAAATAGGAAATTAAGTTTGGTAAAACATCTTTTTCGTTCTCTGTTCTTCTAATAATCTCTATAGCTTTATCTATGTCTAAAATTATTTTACTTAAGCCCTCTAATAAGTCTAACTTCTCTTTTTTCTTTTTAATATCAAAATGAGTTTGCCTTCTTATACAGCCAATTCTAAAGTCTAACCAATTTTCTAATATTCCTCTTACACCTAATGTCATTGGCTGGCCATTAATCAATATATTAAAGTTGCAATTAAAGCTGTCACGGAGAGTTGTCATCGTAAACAACTTATGCATTAATACATCTATATTGGTATTTTTCTTAACATCAATTGCAATTTTTAAGCCTTGTAAGCCAGTTTCATCCCTAACATCTTGCACATCTTTTAGTTTGCCATCTTTAACCAATGTAATTATTTTATCTATAATCTGCTCAATGGTTGTTGTATATGGTATTTCTGTTATTTCTATACAGTTATTTTTTTTGTCGAAAGTATATTTACCTTGTACTTTAATAGAACCTCTGCCTGTTGTATATATTTTGTCCAAGGCCTCTTTGTCGTATATTAATTGTCCACCTGTAGAAAAATCAGGTGCTTTTAAACTTTTAAATAAGTCTATATTTTCATCGTCTATAAATTTAATTGTTGTTTTGCAAACCTCTTTTAAATTAAAGCTACATATAGTACTTGCCATACCTACTGCTATACCTTGATTAGGTGTAATAAGTATATTTGGAAAAGTTGTGGGCAACAATAAAGGCTCTGTTGTTGAGCCATTATAGTTTTCTATAAAATCTACAGTATTTTTGTCTATATCCTTAAATATTTCTTTGCAAAATTCATCTAGCTTTGCTTCTGTATACCTTGAGGCAGCGTATGCCATATCTCTCGAATATTGCTTACCAAAGTTCCCTTTAGAATCTATAAAAGGGTGAATTAAAGCTGCATTACCTCTTGTTAACCTTACTAAAGTTTCATAAATAGCACTATCTCCATGAGGATTTAACCTCATAGTCTGCCCTACTATGTCCGCCGACTTTATTTTATTACCTTTTAACAAACCCATTTTAAACATAGTATATAAAAGTTTTCTATGAGCTGGCTTAAATCCATCTATTTCAGGAATTGCACGTGATACAATTACACTCATTGCATAGGGCATATAGTTTAATTCTAAGGTATCCTTTATATCTTGTTTAATAAAATTTTCCATATTTTCTCCCTAAGTTTAAATAGTTTCAGTTAAATCTATATATTTGTGGCCAAAGTCGTTAATAAAAGCTTTACGGCTGGCAATATCATCACCCAATAATGTATTAAACATTATTTCAGTTTCTTTTACATCGCTAGGTTCAACTAAAATTAATTTTCTAGTTTCAGGGTTCATTGTTGTTTGCCACATCATATCAGGTTCATTTTCCCCTAGCCCTTTAGAACGTTGCACTATAAACTTATCTAAAGATTTAACTATTTTGCTCTTTTCACTTTCACTATAAGCGAAATAAGTTTTCTTACCACTTGTTATTTCATACAATGGAGACTCTGCAATAAATACTTTTTCTTTATTTATTAATGTTGGCGTTAACCTGTATAACATTGTTAATATTAATGTTCTTATTTGAAATCCATCCACATCCGCATCTGTACAAATAATTATTTTATTCCAATTCATATTTTCATAATTAAATGACGCTATATCCGTTTTATGTTTTGATGGTATTTCTACCCCTGAACCAATTACTCGCAATAAATCCACAATTATATCACTTTTAAAAATTCTATCATAGTCTGCTTTTAAACAATTTAATATTTTCCCACGGACTGGCATAATAGCCTGAAAATCAGCATCACGGCCAAGTTTACAAGCCCCTAACGCCGAATCACCTTCCACAATATATAATTCTCGCAAGTTTTTATCCTTGGTTCTACAATTTACGAATTTATTTACTCTATTGTTTACATCTATTGCACCTGTAAGCTTCTTTTTTATACTTATTCTTGTTTTTTCAGCAGACTCTCTACTTCGTTTATTAACCAACATTTGATTTGCAATTTTATCTGCGTCTATTTTATTCTCAATAAAATAAATTTCCAAATTTGTTTTAAGAAACTCTGTCATTGCCTCTTGTATGTATTTATTAGTTATAGCTTTTTTGGTTTGATTTTCGTAACTTGTTACAGTGGAAAAAGAATTTGATATATAAATAAGACTGTCTTCTACATCTGTAAAAGTAATTTTCTTTTCATCCTTTTTATACATATTGTTAGACTTTAAATATTGGTCAATGGCATATACAAATGCTACCTTTACAGCCTTATCTGGCGACCCACCATGAGATAAAAAACTAGAATTGTGGTAATACTCTATTACATTTACTTCATTACTAAAAGTAAAGCTTATTTGGAATTTAAGTTTATAATCATCTTTGTCTTTTCTATCTCTACCATATGATTCATTTTCATTATAATAAATATCCGTAAAGTTTTTTTCATCTGATAACTCTTTTATATAATCTTTTATGCCATCTTCGTAAGTAATTCTATAAGTTTCATCAGTTTCCTCATCAAAAAACTCAAAAATAAGGCCCGCATTTACAATGGCTTGTCTTTTAATTACCTCTAAATAATACTCCATAGATATATCAATATTTGTAAAAACATCGGTATCTGGTTTCCACTTTATTTCACTAAAAGTAGATTTGCTATTTACCTTGGTTTTAGTAAGACCACCAACATTTTCACCTTGCCTAAATTCTAGATGATATAAATAACCATCGCGTTGAATTCTTGCTGTCATATACTCCGAGGCATACTGAGTTGCGCATAAGCCTAAACCATTTAACCCTAAAGAAAATTCATAGTTTTCACCAGCATTATTATTGTATTTACCACCTGCATACATTTCACAAAAAACTAGTTCCCAGTTCTCTTTATTTTCTGTTTTGTTATAATCTACAGGTATACCTCTTCCATAATCCTTTACCATAATGGATTTATCTTTATATTTTACAACTTCAATTTTATTACCAAAGCCCTGCCTAGCCTCATCTATTGCATTGGACAATATTTCAAAAAATGCGTGTTGACAACCACTTATACCATCAGAACCGAATATAACAGAGGGTCTAAGGCGTACCCTGTCTGCACCTTTTAATTGTGTAATACTATCATTGCTATATGAATTCATAAATCTCCAACCTTTTATAATTATTAATTTAGTTCTAATTATTTTCTATTTATATTTAGTAAAACTAATATATTATATAAAATATAACAATATTAGTCAAATAGCACTTCCCCATATTTTATAATTTTACACCAAATAACTAATGCTTTTGCAATTTTTTATACCATAAAAATATTACAAACTTATGTTCTTTTTGTTGTAAAATATACCTTTGCGTCATTGGACATAAATATATTTATTATGTTACAATAAATCTGACGCAAAATTAAATTATTAAAAGAGGTGTTTAAATGGATATAGATTTACTAATTGAAATCACAAACTTTGTGTCTGGAACCTACGATATGACCAACGTGTTGTTGGAAAAAGTATATAACGAAGAAGATTTCACGGATAATTTAAAAGATTTTAATAGCAATATTGAGAGGATATTCGAGTTCATTATATTTTTAAATGAAAATGGATTAGACATACCCACAAGAGTAATCTTAAAAGCTACAAATGATTTACTAAACGCAGTTAATAATAAAGATTTTATTGAAACTATTGATTCTTTAGAATTCGAATTTAAACCATGCCTTGAAGAAATGTTTAATATTTTAAAAGCAACAATTGAAAAAGAAGAAGTACACTAAAAAAAGACTGGGAGTGCAATCATCTTCCAGTCTTTTTTTGTGTTGAAGCTGTCTTGAAGTCAAATTTTTCCAAAAGTTTGTGGGGCTGGTTGCTTGCCTGAGGAATAAAGCAAGGCTTTACGACCAAGGGCTTTGGGCAAAGTACCAAGGTTTTTTCTTTTCCCGACAACCCTTATATTTCCATATAACCTCCACGCATAGGAGAAGTTGCTGTTTTAGCATAAATATTCAAAATGCTTTTGCCAAAGTCTTTACTCTTAGGTTTCCAGCTTTGTCGCCTAGTTTCTAAAATTTTATTTATTTCTTCTCTAGTTTTTTCTACTAAATTTACTCCTACTAAATCTATTAATCTATTTTCAATATCTAATTTAATTAGGTCATTTTCTTCAATTAATGCAATATTCCCACCACTTTGTGCCTCTGGTGATATGTGACCAATTGCCGGCCCTCTAGTAGCGCCAGAAAATCGACCATCTGTAAATAAGGCAACAGTTGAAGACAACCTATCATCTGAGGCTATTGCCTCTGTAGTATAAAACATTTCTGGCATACCACTGCCCTTTGGCCCTTCATAGCGAATTATAACAGCATCCCCTGGTTCTATTTTGCCTGTTAACACCGCATCCAAAGCCTCCTCTTCAGAGTCAAAGGGCCTAGCCCTTAAAACCTTAAGAAACATTCCCTTAGAAACTGCTGAATGCTTAACTACCGCACCCTCAGTAGCTATATTCCCACGCAATACAGCTACTGCCCCAGCTTCATTTATAGGAGATGTAGCGGAAAAAATTACATCTTTTTTCTTAATTTTCTTCTTCTTTAATACTTCATCATACTTTTCATAGTAGTCGTTATTTTTTAGGTGCTCTAAATTTTCTCCTAAGGTTTTACCTGTAACTGTCATTGCATCTAAATGCAAGTATTTTTTTATTTCTTCCATAATAGCAGGAACCCCTCCGACATACTCAAAATATTCTGCTGGATATATACCACTTGGTCGTATATTTAGTATATAAGGAAGTTTTCTGTGTATTATATCGAATATATCGCCTGTTAACTCTATCCCAACTTCATGTGCAATGGCAGGTATGTGCAATAGTGAATTTGTTGAACCCGCTATTGCTGCATGAACCATTATTGCATTTTCAAAAGCTTTTTTTGTCATGATTTTTTTTGGTTTCAAACACATTTCAGCTAATTTTACTATCTGTTCTCCCGACTTAAAAGCAAAATCACATAGTTCGCTACTTACACCATTTAAAAGAGAAGATCCAGGTAAAGAAAGACCTAAAGCTTCAGCCATAACTTGCATAGTAGAAGCCGTACCCATAAATGAACATGCGCCACAAGTTGGGCAAGCATTATGTTTAAAATAATCAAGGTCATCTTTGGTTATTTCACCTCTTTGATATTTAGCACTATACATTCCTATTTGTTCCAAAGTCAAATTATTAGGCCCTGCATTCATCACTCCACCAGTTATGACTATAGAAGGAATATTTAACCTAGCCAGTGCCATTAAATTTGCTGGTAATCCTTTATCACAACTCGCAATAAAAATACCACCATCGAAAGGTGTTGCCCGGCCATGTATTTCAATTAAGCCTGCTATTATTTCTCTAGATACCAAAGAATAATTAATACCATCATGTCCTTGAGCTTGTCCATCACATATGTCTGTAGCGTAATACTTTAGTCCCTTTGCTCCATTTTTTTCAATTCCTTCTATAGCTAAATCTACAAACTTATTTAAATGTGCACTCCCTGGATGACTGTCCCCATATGTACTCTCAACTAATATTTGTGGTTTAGACAAATCTTCCACAGCAAACCCCATACCAATTCTTAAAGGATCCATTTCTGGTGCTATTTTTCTAACTTCCTGACTATTCATATTATCCACCCATGTCCTAAATATACTAAAAAAAGAGACAGCAATTAACTACTATCTCTTTTTTGGTTGCATAATCTAGCTGTTTACATTGTAAACAACAAGATTTTATTTTAAAAATCCTTTATAATGTCTCATTAATAAATTAGACTCAAGTTGTTTAATAAGTTCAAGCACAACACCTGTTACAATTAGAAGTGTAGTACCACCAAAACCTATTTGTACATCAAAAATCCAACTTAAAATTACTGGAGCAGCTGCAATTACAGAATATGTACTTGCACCTATCCATGATAATCTATTAATTGTTTGATCTATATAGTCGCTAGTCGGTTTACCTGGACGGATGCCTGGTATAAAGCTCGCATTTTTTTTCATATTCTCCGCCATTTCTATTGGATTAATAGAAAATGAAGTATAGAAAAAAGTAAAACAAAATATTAAGACAATATATATCGGCAGTCCAGTAAACGTATTATAATCCAAAACGGAATTAATCTTTTGTAATGTTGTGTTATCTGGCATAAGTTGGCTTAATACCTGCGGAAACTGTATTAAACTAACAGCAAAGATTATAGACATAACCCCTGCAATGTTAACTTTAAGTGGTATGTATTGATTTTGTCCAGCAAATTGTTGCTTGCCTTGTCCTCGGCGAGAATATTGTACAGGAATACGTCTTTCTCCACCTTGCACCAATACAACAAAGAAAATAAGCGCAATAAACAATACTAGTATACCTATAACCATAGCTACACCTTTTGCCTCTACACCAGCTTCACCAGTTGCAATAACTATCATACTCCTTACAGCCATTGGTAAATTTGAAATGATGTTTGCAAATATAATAAATGAAGAACCATTTCCTATACCTTTTTCTGTTAACAACTCACCAAGCCACATTATTACAATTGTTCCTGTTACCATTGAAACAACTGCCGCTACATATATAAATAAACTAGGATACGTAAACGCCGTCCTTAATGTATATACTGTACCTGATGCCTGTAAAACTGCAAGAACAACAGCCAATACCCTCGAGTATTGATTAATCTTCTTACGGCCTTCTTCACCTTCTTTTTTTAACCTCTCTAAAGGAGGTAACGCAACTGTTAAAAGCTGCATTATAATAGATGATGTGATATAAGGGCCAATACCCAAAGCAAATATTGATGCTCTACCTCCACCTGTTATAAGGGAAACCAAAGTACCAAAACCTGGATCGGATTGCATTTTATCCAATGTTTCCGGGTGTATACCTGGTAACGCTAAATGAGTACCAAATCTATACACCGCAAGTATTAAAAGAATAAAAATCAATTTTTTTCTTATATCTTTTACTTTCCATGCATTTCTGAAAACATTAAACATTAAATCACCTCTGCTTTGCCACCTACAGATTCAATTTTTTCCTTAGCAGATTCACTAAAGTAATTTACTTTCACAGTAAGTTTTTTACTTAATTCTCCACTACCTAAAATCTTAACACCATCTCTTGGATTGCTTACTAAACCTTTTGACTTTAACGCTGCAATATCAACTACATCGCCATCTTCAAAAACATTTAAATGTAATACATTTATAGCTACTATTTCTTTAGAATTTCTGCACTTAAAACCTCTTTTAGGAAGTCTTCTATATAAAGGCATTTGTCCACCTTCAAATCCTGGTCTAGTACCTCCACCAGAACGAGCGTTTTGACCTTTATGACCTTTACCCGCAGTTTTACCATTACCAGACGCGTGTCCACGACCTTTTCTCCATGGTTTTTGTTTAGAACCCGCTGCTGGGCTTAATTGTCCTAAGTTCATTACTACACCTCCTTAAGCTTCTTCTACCTTTACTAAATGAGATACTTTATCTACCATACCTCTTATTGCTGGGTTATCTTTTTGTATTACACTAGAATTAGTTTTTCTAAGACCTAAAGCTTGAACAACTTTTTTTTGTTTTGGCTTAGCTCCTATAGTAGACTTTACTAATGTTATTTTTAGTTCATTAGCCACAGTATACCTCCTAACCTAGAATTTCTTCTACTGTTTTACCTCTTAGTTTTGCTACTTGCTCAGGCGTCATTATTCCTCTTAAACCTTCTACTGTAGCTAATACAACATTTCTTTTGTTGTTAGAACCAAGAGATTTAGCTCTTATATTACGAATTCCTGCAAGCTCAAGTACTGCACGAGCAGGACCACCAGCGATTACACCAGTACCTTCTGCTGCTGGTTTAATTAACACATCTGCACTACCAAATTTACCATGAATTTCGTGATAAACACTATCTTCCTCATTTCTTTCAATGAAGATTAAATTTTTCTTTGCGTCTTCTCTACCTTTTCTTATTGCTTCTGGTACTTCAGACGCTTTACCTAAGCCTACGCCAACATGGCCATTGCCATCGCCAACTACTACTAAAGCAGCAAATCTAAATGTACGACCACCTTTTACAACTTTAGTAACACGATTAATTGTAACTACGTTGTCTTGTAGTTCCAATGCACTTGCATCTATTCTTTTACTCAAGTTTGAAACCTCCTTTACTAAAATTGTAATCCAGCTGCTCTTGCTGCATCTGCTAATTCTTTTACTTTACCATGGTATATATAACCGCCTCTGTCAAATACAACAGTGCTTATACCTTTGTCTACTGCTCTTTTGCCTACTAATTCTCCTACAGCTTTAGCTGCATCTAAATTAGCAGAGTTATCTAATTTACTAGCTAATTCTTTGTCTTTTGTAGATGCACTACAAAGAGTATGACCAATAGTATCATCGATAACTTGGGCATATATATGTTTGTTAGAACGATATACACAAAGTCTTGGCTTTTCAGCAGTACCATTTATATTTCTACGCATTTTATAATGACGTTTTTCTCTAATATCTTTGCGTGATGGTTTTTTAATCATAAATTTCACCCCTTATCTGTTACTTACCAGTTTTACCAACTTTACGTCTAATTCTTTCATCGGCATATTTAATACCTTTACCTTTGTAAGGCTCTGGTGGACGTTTACTACGTATTTCTGCAGCGAATTGGCCAACTTTTTCTTTATCTATTCCAGATATAATTATTACATTTGTACCTTCTACAGTACTTGTAATACCTTCTGGGTCTATCATTTCAACAGGGTGTGAAAAACCTAAAGTAAAGTTAAGTTTGTCGCCTTGTTTAGCAACTCTATAACCAACACCGTTAATTTCTAATTTTTTGCTATAACCTTCTGTTACACCTACTACCATGTTGTATATAAGTGTTCTAGTCAGACCATGTAAAGACTTATGTCTTTTTAAATCACTAGGTCTAGATACATTTATTTCTGTACCTTCTATTGCGATATTCATGTCATCTACTAATTTTCTTTCTAAAGTACCTTTAGGTCCCTTTACTGTAATGAAATTTCCTTCACCTAAAGTTACCTCTACACCTGCTGGTATAGTTATTGGCTGTTTACCAATACGTGACATGTTCTGCACCTCCTATTAATAATATAATTTTACCAAACGTAAGCTAACACTTCTCCGCCAACGCCTTCTTTTCTTGCTTCTTTATCACTTACTACGCCTTTATTTGTAGAAATGATTGCCGTTCCTAGTCCACCTAAAACTTTAGGAAGATTTTGAGAATCAGCATATACTCTAAGACCTGGCTTAGAAATTCTTTTTATACCATTTATTACTTTTACGTTTTTAGTTTCACCGTATTTCAAAGTAATTCTCATAGTCTTTTTAACGCCGTCTTCAATTATTTCGTAATTATTAACATAACCTTCATTTACTAATATATCAGCTATAGAAACTTTCATTTTAGATGATGGTACATCAACTGTATTGTGCTTAGCAGTATTTGCATTTCTAATTCTTGTTAGCATATCTGCTATAGGATCGCTCATTGACATTTATAAATCCTCCTTTCATTTTACCAGCTAGCTTTTTTAACTCCTGGTATTTGACCTTTGTAAGCAAGTTCTCTAAAACATATACGACATATACCATATTTTTTAAGAGTAGCATGTGGTCTACCACAAATCTCACAGCGTGTATATGCTCTTGTTGAAAACTTAGGCTTTCTTTTTTGCTTAGCAATCATAGATTTCTTTGCCATGTTTACTCCTCCTTATTTTGTAAATGGCATACCAAAAAGTCTTAGTAACTCTCTAGCTTCCTCATCAGTTTTTGCAGTTGTTACAAAAACTATGTCCATACCTCTTATTTTATCTATTTTATCGTATCTTATTTCAGGGAACATAAGTTGCTCTTTTACACCTAAAGTATAATTTCCTCTACCGTCAAAACTATCTGGGTTTACACCTCTAAAGTCACGTACACGAGGTAATGCAACGTTTATTAATCTATTAGCAAAACTATACATTTTTTTGCCTCTTAGTGTTACCTTACAACCGATAGGCATACCTTCACGAAGTTTGAAAGCAGCTATAGATTTTTTTGCTTTTGTAATTATTGGTTTTTGACCAGTTATAGTTTCCATATCCCTAACAGCACCGTCAAGAATTTTAGAATTTTCTTTAGCTTCGCCAAGACCCATATTTACAACTATTTTTTCAATTTTCGGAACTTCAAGTTTATTTGTATATGAAAACTTTTTCATCATTGCATCAACTACTTCATTTTCATAATATTCTCTTAATTTATCCAAAGTTTTACCTCCTTTCATGGAATTAATCTATTAATTCGCCTGTTTTCTTAGCAAATCTTTTTTTAGTAACTACTTTTTTGCCATCTACTTCAGAAACTTCTACTTTGAAACCAACACGAGTTGGAGTGCCTTTATGTAAAAGCATTACATTTGACAAGTCTATAGGCGCTTCTTTTTCAATAATTCCACCTTGTTGGTGAGCCATACTTGGTTTTTGATGTTTTTTAATTATGTTTACACCTTCAACTATAACTCTATTTTTCTTAGTATCTACTAAAAGAACTTTACCCTCTTTTTTAGCAATACTCTCTTTACCAGATATTACGCGAACTAAATCGCCTTTTTTAATTTTATTAGCCACAGTTACACCTCCGTAATCCTATAATACTTCTGGAGCTAGAGATAAAATTCTATTGAATTTATGTTCTCTTAACTCTCTTGCTACAGGTCCAAACACACGTGTACCTCTTGGGTTATGATGTTCTTTACCACGGTCACCTTTTATAAGCACGGCTGCATTATCATCAAATTTTATATATGAACCATCTTTTCTACGAACACCTTTTTTAGTTCTAACAATAACAGCTTTAACTACATCACCTTTTTTTACAACACCACCTGGTGTTGCACTTTTTACTGATGCAACTATTACATCGCCAATGTTACCTGATCTTCTTTTAGAACCACCCAACACTCTTATACAAAGCAATTCTTTAGCTCCGGAGTTATCGGCAGCAACTAATCTTGTTTCTTGTTGTATCATAATGCTCTCTCCTTTGCCTCTTATTTAGCTTTTTCTATTATTTCTACTAGTCTCCATCTTTTATCTTTAGAAAGAGGTCTAGTTTCCATAACTGAAACTCTATCGCCTATATTACATTGATTTTCTTCATCATGTGCTGTTAATTTATATGTCTTTTTAACTATTTTTTTGTAAAGCGGATGTCTTACATTTTCTTGAACCGCTACAACAATAGTTTTTTCCATCTTATCGCTAACAACTTTACCAATTCTTGTTTTACGAAGATTTCTATTCACCATTATGCTCCTTTCTCAAAAAAATCCTAAAGATTTTTTTCTGTGATAATTGTTTGAATACGAGCAATATTTTTTCTTACATCTTTAATTCTTGCTGTATTATCTAATTGGTTTGTAGCATTCTGAAATCTTAAGTTAAATAATTCTTTTTTTGCAGAAACTAAGTCAGTACCTAGTTCGTCAATAGATTTGCTCCTTAATTCTTCAACATAATTTTTAATTTTCACTGCCTTCACCATCCATTTCTAAATCTGCTCGTGAAACTATCTTACATTTAATAGGAAGTTTGTGAACAGCAAGTCTTAAAGCTTCTCTAGCTAACTCTTCGTTTACTCCACCTAATTCAAACATAACTCTGTCAGGCTTAACAACAGCTACCCAATATTCAGGAGCTCCTTTACCTTTACCCATACGAGTTTCAGCAGGTTTTTGTGTGATTGGTTTGTCTGGGAATATTTTAATCCAAACTTTACCACCACGTTTTACGTGTCTTGTCATTGCTATACGAGCAGCCTCTATTTGGTTAGAAGTAATCCAACCTGGCTCCATAGCTATTATACCAAATTCGCCGTAAGTTATTTTATTACCACGAGTAGCACGACCTTTAGTTCTACCTCTAAATTGCTTACGTCTTTTTACTCTTTTAGGCATTAACATTACTTAACACTCCCTTCCTTTTTATCCTTGCTAGGAAGAACTTCACCTTTGTATATCCATGTTTTTACACCGATTTTACCATAAGTAGTATCAGCTTCTGCAAAACCATAGTCAATATCAGCTCTTAATGTTTGTAAAGGAATATTACCTTCATTGTAGTGCTCTGTTCTTGCCATATCAGCACCACCAAGACGGCCAGATACTTGAGTCTTTATACCTTTAGCACCCATTTTTAACGATCTGTTCATAGCTTGTTTCATAGCACGTCTAAAAGTAACACGATTTTCTAATTGCTTAGCTATATCTTCTGCTACTAATTGAGCATCTGTTTCTACTCTTTTTATTTCTTCAACATTAATATTTATATTCTTGTTAGTCATTTTTTGAAGTTCTTGTTGTAATGCTTGAATTGATGAACCTTGTCTACCTATTACAATACCAGGTTTACCAGTTACAATAGTAACACGAACTTTTTTATCAGATCTGCTAATTTTCACTCTTGAAATACCTGCAGAATACAATTTATTTTTAATGTATTTTCTTATTTTATTATCTTCTACTAGATTTTCGCTGAACTTGTCTTTTCCAGCATACCATACTGAATCCCAGTCTTTTATAACTCCAACTCTTATACCATGTGGATTAACTTTTTGACCCATTAGAACCTCATATCTTTCATTTAATACTATAGATAAATGACAAGTTTTCTTATTTATTCTATATGCTGAACCTTTAGCACGTGGTCTCATTCTCTTTAAAGTTGGACCTTGGTTTGCAAAAACTTCTTCTACATAAAGGTCTGCTGGATCCATACCTAAATTGTTTTCTGCATTTGCGATTGCAGATTTTAAAACTTTTAAAGCTACACTAGACGCATATCTTGGTGAATAACTTAGTAATGCTAAAGCCGTACCTACATCTTTGCCCTTTATCTCTGCTAAAACTATTCTAGCTTTTGTATCTGAAAGTCTTACATTTTTGGCATGCGCTTTTGGTCTTGTATCTTTAACAGCATTTCTTTCTTTCTTTAACTGACTTCTATGCCCTTTAGCCATATTAAATCTCCTTTCAGTTTTATCTTACTCTCGATTTTTTTTCGTCTTTTCCATGGCCTCTATAAGTTCTTGTAAGTGCAAATTCACCTAACTTATGCCCAACCATGTCTTCAGTTATATATACAGGTACATGCTTTCTGCCATCATGAACAGCAATAGTATGACCAATCATTTCTGGAAAAATTGTTGATCTTCTTGACCAAGTTTTTATTACTTCTTTTGTATTTGCATCATTTTGAACTCTTACTTTTTTTAATAAGTGATCATCAGCAAATGGACCTTTTTTAAGAGATCTAGCCATAATTTCCTCCTTTTACTTAGTACGACCTTTAATAATGTATTTATTTGACGCTTTATGCTTTTTACGTGTTTTGTATCCTAGAGCAGGTTTACCCCAAGGAGTACTTGGTGCTGGACGACCAATTGGAGATCTACCTTCACCACCACCATGAGGGTGATCGTTAGGGTTCATAACAGAACCACGAACAGTAGGACGTATACCCATATGACGTTTTTTACCAGCTTTACCAATATTTATAAGTTCATGGTCAGCATTACCAACTTGACCTACAGTAGCTCTACATTCAACAGGAACCATTCTCATTTCGCCACTTGGAAGTCTTAAAGTTGCAAACTTACCTTCTTTTGCCATAAGCTGTGCTACATTACCAGCTGCACGTACTAATTGTCCACCAGCACCTGGCTTCATTTCAATATTGTGGATCTGAGTACCAATAGGCATAGATCTTAGTGGTAAACAGTTACCAATTCTAATTTCTGCATTTTCGCCATTCATTAATACATCATCAACATGTAATCCAATTGGTGCAAGGATATATGCTTTTTGTCCATCTTTGTAAGAAATAAGGGCTATATTTGCTGTTCTATTTGGATCGTATTCTATACCAATTACTTTAGCTTCTATATCATCTTTGTTTCTTTTAAAGTCGATAATTCTATATTGTTTTTTGTATCCGCCACCTTTGTGACGAACTGTTATTTTACCTTGATTATTTCTACCAGAAGTTTTTTTAACGTGACATAATAAATTTTTTTCTGGCGATTTTTTAGTTACTTCATCAAAATCCGATACAGTCATGTGTCTTCTTGATGGAGTATACGGTTTAAATCTTCTTATACCCATTACTAATTCTCCTTCCAAATTTTTGCGGATATATTTTTCCTATTACATTCCTTGGAAAATTTCTATTTCTTTACTTTCACTTGTTAACCATACTATAGCTTTTTTACGGTTTTTAGTTCTACCTACAATGTAACCACGTCTTTTTTTCTTACCTTTAACGTTCATTGTATTTACTTTCTTAACTGCAGTACCTTCAAACATTTTTTCAATAGCTTCTTTAACTTGTGCCTTGTTTGCCTCAGGATGTACATAGAAAGTGTATATTTTGTCTGCCATAGTCTCCATAGACTTTTCAGTAACAACTGGTTTTAAAATAATATCATAGTACTTTAAATCTGCCATTACGCGTACACCTCCTGAATTTTTTCTATTGCTTCTTTAGTTACAACAAGTTTGTCATGCTTTAGTATGTCATAAACATTTATTGTACTTACATCAGCTGTTTTAATATTTGGAATATTTCTTGTAGATAAAATTACATTTTTGCAACCGTCACACATAACTACTAATGCGTTTTCTAAATTTAATTTATTTACCACATTAACCATGTCTTTAGTTTTAGGTGCGTCTAATGTTAATTTATCAAGAACTATCATTTTTTCTTCCGTTACTTTAGAAGTTAAAACTGACTTAAGAGCTAGTCTTTTTACTTTCCTATTTAACTTAAAAGAAAAATCTCTTGGTTTTGGTGCAAATACTACACCACCGCCAGTCCACTGTGGAGAACGTATAGAACCTTGTCTAGCTCTACCTGTGCCTTTTTGTCTCCAAGGCTTTCTACCGCCACCACGTACTTCGCTACGTGTTTTTGTAGATTTTGTACCTTGACGTTGGTTTGCAAGATATTGTACAACTGCTTGGTGTACAACGTGTTCATTTACTTCTATTCCAAAAACATTTTCGTTTAATTCTATATCTGATACTTTACTTCCGTTCATATCATAAACTGCAACTTTTGACATTTTTTATTCCTCCTTTCCAAAATTACGCTTTTACGCTATCTTTTAGGACTAAAAGAGATCCCTTAGGTCCAGGAACTGCACCTTTTACTAATATAAGATTCTTTTCACTATCAGCACGTACTATTTCCAAATTTTGAACTGTAACTGCTGCATTACCCATGTGACCTGGCATCTTTTTACCTTTTTTAACTTTACCTGGAGTAGTACCGGAAGATAATGAACCTAAGCCTCTATGGTACTTAGAACCGTGACTCATAGGTCCTCTACTCATACCATGACGTTTAATAGCACCTTGGTAACCTTTACCTTTAGAAGTACCGCTAACATCTACTTTATCACCAGCCACAAATACATCAGCTTTAATTTCTTGACCAATTTCAAATTCGCTAGAATTTTCTAATTTGAACTCTTTTAAAACTTTTGTAGGAGCAATATTTGCTTTGTCAAATTCACCTTTTTTAGGTTTATTAACACGGCTTTCTTTAATTTCGCCAAAGCCAACTTTAATTGCTTCGTAACCATCATTTTCCATTGTTTTCTTTTGGACTACAACACAAGGTCCAGCTTCTAAAACTGTAACAGGCACTAATATGCCCTTATCTGTGAAAACCTGTGTCATGCCGATTTTTTTCGCCATAATAGCTTTTTTCATTTTTTTACCTCCTATTGTTCTACAGCGGATTATATCTGTTGGATATAATCATTCTAGTTCATACAAGAGACTTCTATATTATAAGATATGAAATCCTTATTAATTCTTGATTAATTCTTATACAAACTTTTCAATCTGGTAAATCTAGTAATTAGTTTGATTTAATAGTAATATCTACGCCATCTGGTAAGTCTAAACGCATTAACGCCTCAACTGTCTTTGGAGATGGTTCTAAGATATCTACTAATCTTTTGTGTGTTCTAATTTCAAATTGCTCTCTAGAATCTTTGTAAATATGAGTAGATCTTAATATAGTAACTACTTCTTTTCTAGTAGGCAATGGTATAGGTCCACACACCTTCGCACCTGTTTTCTTTGCAGTATTAATTATTTGAACTACAGATTGATCAATAAGCTTATGATCGTAAGCTTTAAGACTAATTCTCATTTTATTGTTAGCCATAAAAAAAGTCGCCCTCCTTTTCGCACTTCGCATTTCAGCACGACAGATGGTGACTGCACACTTTTCCTGGTGTTTTAAATTTATTAAAAAATAAATAAGCAGCTAAGCTACACACCTATCCTATGAACAGTGACCTTTGTCGCCCGGTTTCTTGAACTGGACATTCGCTCCGCAGAAATTGAATATAATTCGTAACCTTCTGCATCATAACTCACATGGGGATATCCCCAAATGTCACAACTCTCTTAGTTTACCACATTTTTTGAATATTGCAAGTGTTTTTTTTAATTTTTTTTAACATACTTCTATGATTGCCTCTTGAGGTTTTTACTAACATTTTCGAAATATCTAATAAAACATCGAACAAAAATAAAATTCTTATTTTCGTTCTAGTATTTTCATACATTATGCTAATGCGTACATTTTTTATTAGGTTTTTTCGATGTGATAAAGTTACGCTTGCTACATCGGGCTTCTCCATAGGGTTATTTAGTTCAAAAAAATTTATTTTTATATTAAAAATTTAATTTCATTAATAAAGGCTGTCTTGTAATAGGTTAATCCTATTTCAAAACAGCCTTTATTTGCTTTTTAAAAGGTCAATATTTTATTATTGAATTTAGTTTCTACATTGCAAAATACACTTATACTTAGCATTGTTTTACATCTTATTCTGCGTCCACTTTATTCTCATACATAAGAACAAATCTTTCAATAATAGCCGCTACTTCTGCTCTAGTTGTTTCACCTTTTGGATCAAGTATAGTTTCACTTTTACCGTAAAGCAAACCAACTTCATTTGCCCATGCTGTTGCATCTAAAGCCCATTTTGATATTTCTAATACATCTTCAAATCCAGATAAATCAGTACTGTTACTTACTTCTATACCATTTGCATTAGCAAAATTTCTAAATATTACAGCTATTTGTTCTCGTGTAAGTGGAGCATTTGGGGCAAATAAACCATTTCCATAACCACTAATTATTTCATTTTCATATGCCCAGTTTACAGCATTTGTATACCATTTATCATTAGGAATGTCTTTAAAACCTGCATCTTTAGTAGCTACAGGACTTCCCGCCATTCTCCACAGTACAGTCACAACCATAGCTCTAGACGTATTTTCATTTGGCTTAAATAAGTTATTGCCCATACCAAACATATAACCTCTTTCAGCTACAAATTTAACGGCCTTTGCGTACCAATCGCCATCATTAACATCATCAAACTTTGTAGGATAACTAAGTGGTGTTTCAGTTTCTGCTACATATACTTCATCAGCCTTTGTGATTTTCTTGCTAAAACCTCCTGAGCCCTTACCTATATAATTACCACTACCATTATTATTGCCACTATTATTGTCTGTTATAGTAACTTTACAAATTGCGGTTTTATTTCCTTCTTCTGTTGTTACTTTTACTTCAGCCACTCCAGCTTTTTTCGCAACTACTACACCATTTCTTACTGTTGCTATTTCTTCATTACTACTACTCCATATTACATTTTTGTTTGTAGCATCTT
>JBKECF010000057.1:0-2717 GCA_047974375.1 Lachnospirales bacterium | reverse complement strand
AGGAGTATCAAGAAATAACTGATAATGCTATATCGGTTGGACTAGGTGCCGGAGATGCTAGACAATATCAGGCAGTTGTAGATATTTCTGAGGTTGTTCAACCACAACATGTTAATCAAATATTTTCAGCAACAGGACATACACGAGCAAGACTAGATCAAGATGATACAATAATCAATAGTTTAGTATCACCTACTGGTAAAGTTGGTTATGTAAATATTGCTCCTGGTTATAAAAGTTCAAAAGAGGAGGCTACACTTACTCCGATTCGCACTGCAATTGCTCTAATGCAAGAAATGGGTGCTAATTCAATTAAGTTTTTTCCAATGCGAGGATTAGAGACAGTTGAAGAGTATAAAGAGGTGTGTAGGGTAGCTGCAGAAATGAATTTTATGGTTGAGCCTACAGGATCGCTAGATTTAAATAACTTTGAGGAAATTGTTAAGATTGCTATTGATGCTAATGTTCCAAAGGTTATTCCACATGTTTATTCTTCGATTATTGATAAGCAAACAAAAGAAACAAGTATTGAAGATGTCAAGAAACTATACGAAATAATTAAGAAAATTGTATAAACATAAGCCTTATATCTAAAGAAGATATAAGGCTTATAATTTAAAATAATATTTAATTATATTAGTTCTACATAATCTGCTATGGAGATAGCATATAATAGACACTTTAAACGGTGGCTTAAAAATTTGTTGCATACAAAATTATATCAAAAACTATTATAACAGGACCTCTTTTGTTTTACCTACTAAAATTTTACACTATAAATTTTATAAAATTTATTGACTTTCACCATAAGTGTAGTAATATAAAAATACAGATAGGGAATGCTATCCTTGACCGTTTAAAAGCCTCTATTGGCAAAAAGAGTACAATTTTATCGGTTTTTCAATACACACGCAATTTATATAACATTAGATGATGATAAAATTTACCAGTTAAACAAGCGTGATTTAGCTAAAGAATTGGTAAGCGAAATACCGCAACCAAGCAAAGAAAATCCTATTATGGTAATCCACAAGAGCCAATTTGATATGGCAAAGAGTTACTTAATGGATATAAATAATCCTTTTAGAATATCCATTGATACAGCAAGAGATTATAGGGATATAGGTTTTCTTTCGGAACAGGAATTAAGAGATTATGAAAAATCAGTAACGCAAAGGAAACAATTTTGAAAGGAGAAAATTACTATGGCTATGACAAACGAAAAGGCATGGGACTATGCTATTGGTGTTGTTCAGATAGACGGCATTAAGCCCTCTGATGATTTTTTGAAATTAGTTGAAAAAGAGAAAAAAGGCGAAATGACGGGTGATGATATACGGCGCGTTCTTTATAAGAAATACAAGGTAAAAGAAGACAGAAAAGATGATTGACCCATATTGTTATGAAAATAGCGACGTATTGAAAAACAAACTGGGAATTAAAGACGGTGCAGAATTGGATAGGGCAGAAGTAGATTTTTCGTGTAATGCCATACACGAATTATCTATTTCACCGCTTGACGGAAAGTACGATTTTGAACATTTCTGCAACTTTCACGCCTATATATTCAAGGATATATACGAATGGGCAGGAGAGCCGCGAACCGTAGAAATGGAAAAAGCGGAAGCTGTATTGGGCTATATGTCTATTGAGTATACAAAGCCGAAAGAAATAAATGATACTGCTTCCGCTGTTCTTAAAAAAATGAATGAAAAAAATTGGGGAGAAATGTCCTTAGAGGAACAGGCAAAAAACTTATCAAGCGGTATGGCTGATTTATGGAAAGTACATTCTTTCAGAGAGGGAAATACGAGAACGACAATTACATTCGTTTGTCAATTCGCAGACAGCAAGGGAATGTTTATGGATAGAGAATTATTTGAAAAACATTCCGCTTACACAAGAAATGCGTTAGTTGCGGCTTCTGCTATTTTCAAGGACGGTGATTTTAGAAAAACGGAATTTCTTTATAACATTGTAAAGGATAGTCTTGAAAACGGACAGAAAAACAGGCAACAAGAAAAACTAATGGGTATAGGCGATTGGAAGTCGCAAATAGCACAAATGAGGGCTGATGATAATCCTAAAAAAAAGGCAATCAGCCCAAAAATGAAAAATGATAGGAATGAAAGATAATTTGCAGAAAAGTTGAGCGTCTTAACGGCTGTTAAGACGCTTTTTTTATACTAATTAAGGTAAATCATCATTGAAGCCACAAAACGGCTGTATGGGGCAAATAAGAGCCTTGTGCACCATGCGCGGGGCTCAAAGCATTTTTCCTTTTACTGCTTAAAGAGTAGGGGCGGAGAGGGGCGGCGCCCTTCTTTTTTTATTTTTTTAAATAATTTATAGACGGCTATTAAATCGCTGTCTTTTTTTATTATTACCTCAACAGGTTCTACTTCTGAAATATAAAAAACCAATTCTTAATTTGTTCTATATTTCTAAATTAAAAAGGAACCTACAAAAGTAAATTCCTTAGTGATAGTTGGTGGGTGTGCATGAAATCCCCACATCTCTTCTGACCCTAGGCTAGATAGCCAACTGGTGTATAAACGCACTCTCTCTCCATTAACTAATATCAACATTATAGTATGTTATTTTATTTTTGTAAATATTAATTTATCTTTCTTTAATTTTTTTTTCATATAAACGGTTTCGTTTACAGGTATACTTGTGATTATTGTATTACTTGTATTTCTGTCTTTTGAAAATTT
>JBKECF010000033.1:0-9683 GCA_047974375.1 Lachnospirales bacterium | reverse complement strand
GTCCTACTTTTACGTCTGCAATATCGTATTGTGAAACAGTAGATGTAACAATTAAGTTATCATAATCACCTATAGTATACACAATATTTCCTTCTGCTATAGAGCTTCCCTCCGTTGCATTCATTGCTATAATAGTTCCTCTGTAAGGCGAAATAAGACTTTCCTCTAGTGAATTTAGTTCAGTTTCTTTTTCTTGCAACTGCATTTCTTTAAGTTTTATCGAATTAGATTGCTGCTGATAATTTGATTTTATATTAATATCACTTAATGGATCTTTAGCTATTTCATATTTTAATTCAGCATTTTGCAAATCTACCTTTGAATCTTCATAATTTTTTTTAGCACTAACTAAGTCATTATTAGCAGTTTCTAAATTTTTCTTTAATGTTTCTAATTGGTTTAACTGGTTTTCATAGGAAGCTACATTTGAATTGTAGGTGCTTAATGATTCTATACCTTCATTGTATAATTTTTCATAATTTTCCATTTCTATTTTTGCATCTGAAACAGTTTTTTCTTGTAATTCTATGTTTCTTTCTACTTCAGCTATTGAAGCTTCTTTAGCTTTTATATTATTTTCTGCATTTTCGACATTTCTTGTTCCTTGGGTTATGCTTTCTTTATAAGAAATTTCCTCACTAGTACTTAAAGGCGCAGATAATTGATTTAAGGAAATTTTAGCATTTTCTATTTCTATTTTCATTTCATTAATGGATTGGGTTAATTCAGATATAGTATCTGATGTGTCATAGCTTAATATAGCTTCATTTGCCTCAACATTATCTCCCTCAGTTTTTGAAATTTCTAATACTTTCTCACTACTTTTACTATAAACACTATTTACTTTATTTAATTCAATACTCCCCAATGCTGTTAAGTTACTTTCTAAATCCATTTTTTGTACTGTTGTTGTAACCTTGTTTACCATAGCTCCCACCATTGGTACTTGCTTTTCGTTGCTACCAAATGCATTTTGTTGGGTAAATATTAAAACTCCACTTCCAATTGCAATTGTTCCTACTATTAAAGCTGGTATTATAATTTTTTTCATAATATACTCCTTTATTTATTTTATCTATGTGTACATGATATAACTACATTATTAAAATTAAATTAAAGAATATAAAAAACAAATTATATGTAGTTGACTTTTTAAATAATCTAAAAATTTTTACACATACATTTATTTAATACCATTCAGCCTTCTATAGCTGTTTTTTATGCCCATTTCATCACGATATTTTGCAATAACACGCCTAGAGATACTTATATTTTTATCTCTTAAAATTTTTAATATATTTTCATCACTTAGTGGTTTATTTTTATCTTCACTAAAAATAAGTCCTTTTATTAAATTCTTAACATATTCGACACTCATATTATTATCTTCTGAAATTTTATTTGAAAAAAGATTTTTCATAAGAGTAGTACCACTTGGATACTGAACATATTTGCCATTTACCGCCCTACTCACTGTGGAGGGATGTACGCCTATTTTTTTCCCTAACTCGTTCATTGTTATTTGAGTTAACATTGATTTACCTGTAAAAAAACCAGATTGGTATTTAATTACTTCATTGCATATAGATAAAATTGTTTTTTGTCTTTGTTCTACACAGCTAAATATAAATTTAACCTTGTCTAATTTATTTTGAAAGTACTTTACAAGCTCTTCATCATCTGATTGTCGCATCATTTTTATATAATAATCATTCACTTTATAATTAGCCATAAAATTATCATTTAGTTTTGCTACCAGCTTATTTTTGCTCATAGTTATTACTATATCTGAAATTATATACTGACTACTAGAGGTATTAAAACCTTGTAATGGTCTGGAGTTTAGGCTAGCTATTATCACTATACTTTTCCTCACTTCAGCTGTGGAAATTTTTAAGCCTCTTGATATATTACTAAATTTACTTGTAGCTACATCGTCAAAAAAATTTTTTACTATTTTCCAAGATAAACTATTCTTTAAATTTTTCACCTCTAATTGTTTAAGGAGATATTCCTGCAAAGTTTTTGCAAAAACGCCACAAGGCTCTAAGTCTTTTAATATGTTTAATTGGCTTTCAATAACGCTTTCGTCAATTTTAGTTACTATTGCTATTTCTTTTATAGATATAGTAAAAAAACCTGTTTCATCTAAATTATTAATTAAATATTTGAATAAATTCCATTCTTGCTCTGTATATATATTTATTTTAAGTTGGGAAAGCAAATAATTTTCTATTGTTTTGGAATCCATCGCCTTTATATCTTGGTGTCTTTTGTCATTATCAGCGATAGATTCTTCAAAAGTTTTAGAATTAGACACATTATATTCATAAAAGTCACTTATATTTTCTTTACCTAACTCATTACTTTCTGTGCATTCCAATAATGGATTTTCTAAATATTCATTTTGCATAAATTGGTTTAACTCTATATTGTTCATTGCCAATATTTCAAGGGATTGTAGTTGATCTTGCCTAAGTATTTGCTTTTGTTCTAAACTCTGACTTTGCAGCATAATAGCTCCCATCTAATAACTTAAATTAACTATCTTTTAAATCCTTCTCTCTTTTCGACATCCTCCAAAGTGTTGTTCTGCTGACACCTAATTGTTTTGCAATATCTTTTTTTCTCATTTTAGGTTCAAATTTGCCATAAATAGACTCTAGGATAATATCATTTCCTATATCATTATTTGCAAGACTTTTAGGTATAAACTTAATTATGCGGAGTAAATTCATATCTACAACATTTGAATCATTTAGTACTGTTAAACGCTCACAAACATTCCTAAGTTCCCTAACGTTACCAGGCCAATCATGTTGCTTTAATAACTTGCCTGCTTCTTTTGTAACAGTTGGGATACTCTTGCCCATTTCACAAGAAAACTTAGTTAAAAAAGAATCTATAAGTTCCTGTATGTCATCCTTTCTTTCTCTTAGTGGAGGTATTCCTATATCTAATAGATTAAGTCTATAATATAAATCTTGTCTGAATTCACCATTTTTAATTTTTTCATCAATATTAATATTAGTAGCAGATATTACTCTTACATCAATGGGCTGAACTGTTGTACTTCCTATACGCCTTATTTCTTTTTCTTGCAATACTCGTAAAAGTTTAGCCTGTAGCGCAATAGGTATTTCACCTATTTCATCTAAGAAAATAGTTCCTTTATGCGCTAATTCGAATAATCCAATTTTACCTCCTTTTGATGCGCCAGAAAAAGCGCCGGCATCATATCCGAAAAGTTCACTTTCAAGGAGCGTTTCCGGTAATGCCGCACAGTTTAAGGCGACGAAAGGTTCTTGTCTTCTTTTACTTGCAAGATGAATGCTATGGGCAAAAAGTTCTTTGCCTGTGCCTGTCTCGCCGATTATAATAACATTTGAATTAACTTTGCTAAATTTTTCAGCCATAATTTTATTTTCTGCAATTTCTTTACTACTACCTAAAATATTTTCAAATGAATATTTTGCGGTTAATCCTTTTTTAACAAGATTTCGCCTTATATTGACTTCTTCTTCTATAATTCTATCTGTATTTTTAATAAAAATAATTGCACCAGTTTCATTCGTTTCGTTATCTAGGTTTTTATATTGCACATAGTAATTTTTATTTTGTACAGAAATAATTTGCTCTTTATTTGACTTAGATTTTATAAGTTCCGCCCAATCGGAAGAAGATATTATTGAGGTTATATCCTTACCCTTTGGTTCACCAAAAGTTGAAAGATGAAACATTCTATAGGCCTGATTATTGATTTCAAGTATTTTAAAATTATTATCAATGGCAATTACACCTTCTAAGCTATTGTTCAACATAGTATTTATGATATTTGAGCGGGTTCTTTCTATATTAATAGTTTTAGCCGCATTTAATGCCGCATAAATTGATTTTTCTATAGTTCCTCGCTTAGTTTTTATATGTATTCTATCAGCACCATATTTATCACAAATACCACAAACTGTACCCGCCCCAACAAACATATCAAATCCATTTATGATTCCGCATTTTACGACATTTTCAGCTGTTATTTCATCTACTACATCAAATTTTACAATTTTCGCATTACAAACTGATTCTAAAATTGATACTGATTCAAAATCTATATTGTGTATACAAAGTGCAATCTTCTTTACTTTTTTTTCTTTACATTCAAATATTGCATTTAAAATATCAAAGCTTTGCAACTCTATATTTATAACATGTTTATCAGGGTATCTCTCTTTCAACAAGTCATGGGTCATACCTCTTGCAACTAAAATCTCTGCATTTAAATCATCAAATAACGTGTCTGGCGTACCAAAAACATAGGTTAATTTAACATCAATATTATTAAGTTTAGGTATTTTTTTAACTACATCATTAAAAGTTTCTTTTAGATCTAAGTGAGGGACAAAAACCATTACCTTTACCATTTTTTACTCCTAACTACTTTTTTCTTTTTCGTGTCCGTTGTAGTCCACAAAATTCACTGAGTCGCTGCCTGTGTAAGTATATTTGTCTAAAGTTTCTGTTTCTCGGGAAAATCTTATTATTCCGTAGATATACTTTATATTTTAGGTGTAAAACTCAGGTATACTTTGGCACATGGGTACTGTAGTTCTACAGTTAACGACATTGTCTGCTCGGTTATGCAACGGAATTCGCCGTTCAGTGGAAGTTTGCACCCCCACTGAACGGCGAATTAGACAGTCCTGCAACCTATGTATACATTAAGGTGGGAGTCTAATTCTTACCAATTAATTTACAATATTTTTAGGGTTTCCACTTATTAATGATTTAATATTATCTACTGTTATATCAAGTATTCTTTGTCTTGCAGCTTTTGCAGCCCAAGATATATGCGGAGTAATAATACAATTTTTAGCGGTCAACAAAGGATTATTAGCTTTTATTGGCTCACTAGAAACCACATCAAGACCAGCCGCATATACTTTCCCACTATTTAGTGCATTTGCCAAATCTTCTTCATTTATTAGTTGGCCGCGACTATTATTAATTATAATTACTCCATCTTTCATTTTTTTAATTGTGTTTTTATTAATAATTTCTTCTGTTTCAGGAAAAAGAGGACAATGCAAAAATATAATATCTGACTTTGCAAATAACTCATCTAATTCAACATATTTTGCTTGTTTTTTACCTTCATCGCTTTGGAAAGAATCGTATGCCAGCACATTTACGTCAAGGGCATTTAAAATTCTAGCTGTAGCTTGGCCTATCTTCCCTAACCCTATTATACCAGCTGTTTGACCAGCAAGTTCAATAAGAGGATAATCCCAATAGCACCAGTCAATATTTGATTGCCACACTCCATCATGTACAGTTTTATCAACATGGCCAATATGGGAACATATCTCTAACAATAAGCTAATAGCAAATTGTCCAACTATTTGCGTCCCATAAGCCGGAACATTAGCAACAGGAATATTTTTTTCTCTTGCATAATTATAATCAATAACATTATATCCTGTAGCTAGGGCTGATATTAATTTAATATTCGGACACTTGTCTATAGTAGTTTTACTTATTGGAGTTTTATTTGTAATGACTACCTCAGCATTGCCTATTCTATCAGCTATTAAGTCACTTTCTACATATGATGTTCTATCATATACAATAAGTTCGCCAAGAGCCTTCAGGGGTTCCCAACTTAAATCACCTGGATTTTCTGTATATCCGTCTAAAATTACTATTTTCATTTTTAACTCCTTATCCTTAATTAATGTTGTTCTTCTACTAAAGCCCAAGCTCTATTTAACACTCTTTTTGTATTGGCTATAATAATTTCGGCATCTTCATTACCAATTAAAGTTACTTCCATTGATAATACTAAAGGTTCTTTACTATCAAAGAAACCTTCTTCTTTTAGAACAGTTAAATAATCTACTAGTTCAGCAATATCGTTGGCGCTATGAGGAAATCCAAAGCGTGGATGTTTATCGCCATAAGCTTCGCACCCTGGTTTTATAACAGCATTTCCAAAATGCAAGTGTGTTATATAAGGTCTTAAAGTCTGTATAACAAATTTTGATGTTTCATAAGTTGTCGGAAAATGGGACAAATCGACTAATAATCCGAAATTATTATGCGTACTTCTCATATCTCCCGCAAATTGAGCGGCATAAGGTGCCGGACCAATAAGAGATGCTTTATCCATATCAAAATCAAAAACTTCCAGCTCAATCATCATATCCTTGTCTTTTGCATAGTCACAAAGATTTCTAGTAGTTTTCAAAAGCTGATTATATGATAAATCTCTAGTTTCCTCTTCCCATTTACCAGATAGAAAAGCAACTCCTTTTGCTCCTAAATATTCAGCCTCATCAATAGCTTCTAAAAGTGTTTTTTCAGCTGCAATTCTTCCCTCTTCATTAATATCATTGGGGTTCAATTTAGGGCCTAGTAGTCTAGGTTGTGCACCGTAGCACACCTTTAAAAGCGATTGTTCTAAAATTCTTTTTACTTCATCTCTTTCTGCTTCATCCTTACACAGAGAAACCTCTATTGCATCAAAGTAATCATCAATAGCTATTCTTCTAACTTGCTCTATTACAGATAAATTCGGGAAAGACATCCAACTTATTGTCCCCACTTTAAAATATTTATGTATTGATTCTCTCATGTTATTTCCTCTCTTCCTCTTATTTTATTACATTATACTAGTTCCCATGCTAAATTTAAAGTGCGTTTTGCACTTGCCAAGCAAATATCTGGATCTTCGTCTTCAAAAGGTTTAACCTCAAAACTAACTATGGGCCTATTTTCTTCATTTAAAAAACCTATTTCTAATAGTAGCCTTAAATAATCCGCTAGCTCTTTAACATCATTTTCGCTATTAGGAAATCCAAAAGGTGGATGTTCATCACCATATGCTGGGCAATATTCTTTTATTACAGTATTCCCCATATGTGCATGCTTTATATATTTCCTAATGGGTAATATATTTTCTTCTAAAGTTTCATGTATCATAGGTATATGACTTAAATCAATCATCAAACCAAAATTGTTATATTGCTCACCAATTATTTCAGCATAGCTTTTAGCCAAATGTACCGGGCCAATTAAAGATTTCTTTGCAATATCGTAATCGAAAACTTCACAAAGTATCGGCATATCCCCTTTTAGCTTAGCATACTGGCAAAGCTCAGTTGTAGACCTAATAAGAGCTCTAAAAGATTCTTGCTTGGTATTTTCTTCATAATTACCTGCTAAAAAAGCAAAACTTTCTGCACCTATTTCATAAGCTTCATCAATACCTTCTTTTAAAGTTTCTAAAGCTTTTTCTCTTCCTTCTTCATTTAAATCATTAATATTTAATCCTGTACTTAATAATCTTCCTTGTCCGCCATAGGCGACAGACATTTTACTAGCTTTAATTATTTCGCCCGATTTCTTAAAAATATTTTTATCATTCATTTTTGTTACTTCAACTGCTTCAAAATAATCATCAGTAACAATTTTTTTTAATTGTTCTAAAATTGCTCCATCTCCACTAGCCAGTTCATTATACGATACATTTAAAATGGTTACTATTCTCATAAATCGTTTTATATATTTATTCATATTAATATCCTATTTATTAATTCGACTTTTTCTCGACTACTTTTTTTACAACTGCAACTAAACTATATTCATCTAAGGCATATTTTTTTAGTAAGTCGCTATATGCTCCTGATTCACCATGACAGTCATTTATACCTACCATTTCTAAAGGAACGCCTATTCCTGATTTAGCTAATACTTCCGAAACTGCCCCACCTAGTCCACCAAGTATATTATGTTCTTCAGCCGTAACTATAGCTCCTGTTTCAGTTGCACATTTTTTTATTAATTCACTATCAATTGGTTTAATACAAAACATGTCTACCACACGTACAGAAATTCCATTTTCTTCAAGGTTATTCACAGCATTTAAAGCTGTTGAAACCATTAACCCACAAGCTATAATTGTAATATCTGTACCTTCTTTAACTATAACACCTTTACCAATTTCAAAATTAGTATTTTTATAGTGACAATCTGGATATGCATTTCTAGACAGCCTTATGTACATAGGTTCGGGAACTATTACTGCTATTTCAATTAACCATTTGGTTATTTGTTCATCAGATGCAACCATGACAATGACGTTAGGTAATGTCCTCATAAATGCTATATCTTCTAAGGAATGGTGCGTTGCTCCATCGTATGCGTCAGATAATCCACCATAAGCACCCATCATTTTTATAGGCAATTTAGAATATGACATAAAAGTTCTAGCTGCAAGAGAACCTATTGTTGTTAGAAATACAGCAAATGTATTTACAAAAGGAATTTTTCCGCTTTTTGCCATTCCTGCGGCCATTCCAACCATGGCATATTCACTTATACCACAATTAAAAAAACGTTCAGGGAAATTTTTTCCAAATATAGCAGATTTTGTAGAGCCTGATACATCTGCATCTAATACAACTATATTTTCATTTTCATCACCTAAATTTCTTAAAGTTTCTCCATAAACTTCTCGGATTGCTTTAGCCATTATAAAACACCTCCTAAATCTTGCATTGCTAATTTATAATATTCCTTATTTATTGGTGAACCATGCCATTTATTACTGCCTTCCATAAAAGAGACACCTTTCCCTTTAATTGTTTTGGCTAAAATGATACTTGGTACACCTTTTGTACATTTAGCAAGATATATTGCATTACTTATAGACTCAACATTATGACCGTCGCAAACTATTGTATTAAGTCCAAAAGCTTTAAATTTCAGTTCAATATCACCCATGGGCATTACATCATCTGTTACGCCATCAAGTTGAACTCCGTTCCAATCCAAAATAGAAATTAAATTATCTGCTTTGAATTTTACTGAATTCATAATTGTTTCCCAAACTACCCCCTCATTAATCTCTCCATCACCTAAAATAGCATAGGTATAGGAATTTAAATTATCAAGCTTATCTGATAATGCTACACCTAGTGCAAGAGGATAACCAGCCCCCAGAGGTCCTGTTGATGCCTCCACACCCTTAGTTTTAAGTGCACAAGGATGTCCTTGCAATTTACTATTTATTTGGCGAAGAGTTTTTAGCTCCTCCTTAGGAAAAAATCCTTTTTCTGCTAGCTCCAAATACAACATTGGTGCGGCATGACCTTTACACAATATAATTTTATCTCTATGACTATGATTTATGTTGTCTGGAGAAATATTTGCGTCATAAAAATATAATGTTGTCAGTATTTCGCAAACAGATAATGAACCTCCTGGATGGCCTGTTTGAATATCATGCAGTAAATTTATTAAGTCCTGCCTAAACTTCAGGCAAAGCTTATTTAATTCTAATTTTTTTTCAATGTTCATATTTATTCTCTTTTCTGTAAATTTAATAAATTGTCTTTAATGTCCTTTAAGCACAGTGGTATATTAGATAACACTGGAATATTTGTAATTCTTTGTATTTTTTCATCTAAATGCGCCATTGACGCTTGAGCTAATACTATACAATCATAACCTTTTATATTTTTTGACAAATCCAATATGATTTCATCATGTTTTTCTACATTTAGTACTTTCATTTCTTTATACGCATCAGGATTAGAGAGAAAACTCACTTCAATTTTTTTACTTATTGCATTAGCATCTGCTTGCAACTTACTCCGTAAAGGAATTTCTGTACTTGAGGCAGTGGC
>JBKECF010000028.1:0-1175 GCA_047974375.1 Lachnospirales bacterium | reverse complement strand
TACATGGTTGACCTTTATAGGGAGATACGAACATTTTTATTGAAACCTTACATGATTCAAAAATAAGGTCTATAAACTTATAGGCTATTTCGATTGTGAGCAACCTTTTCCTTATGACTTTGTTGGTACTCTAATTCAAATATGCACTAGTTTTATTGGGGTTATGTTCTTTTCTGAAATATTATAAACAATAAAATAGTACATAAAAAAGTACTAACTGTGTCTATTTTGTTAGTACTGTTTGTTACGTATTGCTTGTATTTACTTAGTAGGGTTATTAGTATCGTGTTGTTTTGTGGGTTAGTATATTACACTTTTACTCATTATATTAAGACAATACTCCTATCTCAGCGCATATATCGAATTGATTATACATTTTCAAAATCTCTGTCAATCCACTTTTTATCTAACTCGTTTATGTCCCTATCTCCATTAAAGTATCTAAATACTGTCTTATTTGTTACTCTACTCCATCCATCTGAAAAATAAGTAAACCCTTCTAACATTGTAATATATCCGTCTTTAACAAATAATATAAACTCTACATCTCCATACTCTGTACTAATTTCTCCATACACATCACCAAAGGCAAAATCTTTTTTGACTCCTTTTAAATTTAATTTTAAAGAAGTATCTAAAATTTTAAAATCTACAAAAACACCTTTTCCTGTTTCTTTTATGTCTGTTATTTTGCTATTTTTATATTGCTTCATAAGTTGTTTTAATACAGCTGAATTACCACTTAATAGCAAATTCATAACTTTTTGAATTATTAATTTATTATCCATTTTTTCTCCTTAAGGAATAAAGAATGTCCCTATTCTGAAAACCCCATTAACCATATTTCCTCTGACTGTTATATTAAACCCATTAACATTCACAACTATATCCTGCCCTCTTGTATATCCAAATTTATCTGCATATTTTTGTGCAGCATTTTGCACCGAATTGAATGCATTATTTTGATTTCCTCCTTGTGAATTCAAATATCCATCCTAATTATGTTTAGGGTCATCAAATACATGATGTAAATCTTATCCCGTTGCTTGATTCTCCGAACCCTTTAATAAACCATGCTCAACCCCTTTTATAATATCATCTTGTGACATGAAAAGCGAGAAGAGCCCAACTGCCATGCCCACTTCATCTTTACTAAAAACTGCCCGGACAACATC
>JBKECF010000059.1:0-45522 GCA_047974375.1 Lachnospirales bacterium | reverse complement strand
TGTTCCTAGAGCTATCTTATCTATAGCCATCACAACTATTTGATCTGCATTCTTAATAGTAGAAAGCCTATGAGCAATTACAATTGTTGTTCTATCTTTAGATATCTCGTCAAGTGCTTTTTGAATTTCTGACTCTGTTTTTGTATCAAGAGCAGAAGTTGCCTCATCTAAAATAAGAATTGGTGAGTTTCTTAAAATTGCACGTGCAACGGAAACTCTCTGCTTTTGTCCGCCAGAAAGTCGCACTCCCCTTTCGCCGAGAATGGTATCATACCCATTTTCCATTTCAATAATAAACTCATGGGCATGGGCTGATTTAGCGGCTTTAACAACATCATCATGCGTTGCATCTTTCCAACCATAAGCTATGTTGTCATAAACTGTACCATTAAACAAAAATGTATCCTGTAACACCATAGAAATATTATCTCTCAAACTTGCAAGACTTGCGGTTTTTATATCTGTACCGTCAATTAGTATAGTGCCTTCTTGTGGGTCGTAAAATCTATTAACTAAGTTTGCAATTGTTGATTTTCCAATTCCTGTGGTTCCAACAAAGGCAACTGTTTCTCCTGTTTTAATTTCTAAACTTATATTTTTTACTACAGGAATTTCTTTATTGTAGTAAAAAGAAACATTTTCAAAACGGATATTACCTTTCGTTCTTGATAAGATCTTAGGATTTTCTAATTCGTTAATTTCAAAAATTTCATCTAGAACCTCATAAACTCTTTGACAACTGGTTACTGAATCCCCGGCGTTTTCAAGTAATCCAGAAAGACCACTAACTGGAGCATAAAACATTGATAAATACATTGTAAAAGCTATTATATCCGCAATTTCAATTTGACCTTTAGAAACTAAATAACCACCAAAAATAATTACAAAAACTCTTCCCAGTGCATTAACAAATGCCAAAAGGGGATAAGTTATTTCAAAAAGAAAACTTGATTTTAAATAACAAAGAGTGTGTTTAATAGACAATTTCTCTATTTTTCCTTCTTCAAATGATTGTCTATTGAAAATTTGAATCTCCTTTATTCCAGATAAATTATCTTGTACAGTGCTAGACAATTCTCCACGAATTCTTCCTGTTTCTTTCCAGATAGGGTAAAGTTTACGGCTTTGCCAAACAGTAATGATCAATAAAATAGGTATGTTGACAAGGCTAACTAAAGCCAGTTGCCAACTTATTGTAAACAACAAAATGCCTATGCCAACAAAAGTTATAATGTTTAAAATAAATTCTGGAATAACATGTGCAATTAATAGTTCTATTCCCATTACATCAGCAACCATTCTAGATGTTAAATCACCAGTTCTACTTTTATTAAAATATCTCAAACTCATATTCTGTAATTTTCCATAATATTTTTTTCTCATATCTTTTAGGAAATTTAACGCCCCATAATGATTTAAATAACCTGATAATGACGCACCAATAGCTTGAATACATATGAAAAACAAAAGCTTTAGTCCAATATTTAAGGATTCTGTAGCAAACCCCTCCTGACCTTCAATAGCTAAATTAGTTAATTCCCTTATGGCAAGTGGTGAATAAAAGCTAGCTATAGTTGAAGCAATAAGTGCAATAAAAGCAATAATTAAGGCAACCCAATATTTTTTTGCTTCAATATAAATTCTTAAAACTGTTTTCATAAAATCTCTCCCTATAAATTGCAATTGTATTTAAAATAAATCTAAAAATAATGTTGTTTAATACTAATTTGTTAATTAATTAGCGACATTCGATGATAACATCCTCCTATAAACTCACTATTACTCTAATAGCATTTCAAAGTCAATAGACCTATCCGTCAGTTGGGGCTTGCACCCCCACTGAACGGCGAATTCAGCCGCATAACCGAGTTGCTCGCACTTGGTTGCATAGTCGAGCATAAAGCAAAGCTTTCGACCAGACTTGGTTGCATAGTCGAGTTGGTTGCTTACTCGAGCAATAAAGCAAAGCTTTATGACCAGAGTAGTTTACGTGGTAAACGACCAGATGTATAAATTGAAGTAGGGGTCTAATTCTTACCGATGAATCACTCTGGTCAAAATATAAAGCATTTTTGCATAAAGTATGCAGTAAAAATACTATAAACAAAATAACATAGCATTAAAAGTTATTCATGGTTTACAATATATTTTATCGATGATAACATAAAAAGTCAGAACAGGCAAACTATAATTTGTAATACTAAGGAGAATATTATGTTAAGAAGAGTATTAATTGTACCTACTATATATGCTTTGGCTTTGTCCATAATTGGGTGTGGACAAACAGGAGAAGCAAACGTATTAAACATAACAAATAAAAATAGCAGTACATCATCTTCAACAGAGATTAATTCAGAAACGAGCATATCAAATGAAAACATCTCATTAGATGACCAATCAGGAACACACACAGTTTCAACCCCTCTTGGTGATATTGAAGTCCCTAACAATCCACAAAGAATTGTTACAAGTTATCTTGAAGGAGATGTTATAGCTTTGGGAGGTAATGTCGTTGGATGTATGGAGCCTTTTTAAGGTGCGGCTTTTACTAAACAATTAACAGAAACAACATTCATCGGATCAAATGCCTGGGATCCAGAGGAGGTAATGTCTCTTGACCCAGATTTGATTATTGTAATAAATGAATCGGATTATGAAATTGTGAAAGATATTGCACCAACGGTTTTCATTCCTTTCACAGAAATGGGATATTCAGAAAGACTTACATATATTGGCGAAGTTTTAAACAAGCAAGATGAAGCCACAATTTTATTAGCAGATTACGAAGAAAAAACTCAAGCTACTATTGAAAAGATTCACGAAGAAAAACCAGAGGTTTATAACATGACTTTTTCCATTGTAGAGTTATGGGAAGCTGGTTCAAATATGATTGTAGGTGATAGATGGGGACGTGGTGGAGACATTATTTACAATAAGCTAGGACTTACACCTTCTGAAAAAGTTCAAGAAGAAATTTTTGATGGAGGTGAACCTTATCTATTAATTTCTGATGAGGTTTTACCTGAATATACTGGCGATTATCTTGTTGTTTCCACTAGCGATGACGGAATAACAGGATACGAGGATATGGCGATATGGAATTCCTTATCAGCAGTTCAAAATGACAATTTAATTTATGTTCCTTTCGGAATGTTTTACTACGATGACATTATTTCCCAAGAGGCTCAGTTAGATGTGATAATTGATGAAATTTTAAATTAGATTGATTTGAATAGAGGAGACAACATGAAAAAAATCAAAAAGCTTTTATCAATAATAATCTGTGGAGTTTTTCTTTTTGGAACAGGTTGCAGTAACCAAAACACTTCGGCTGAAAATCAAGACGCTGAAAATATTTCCACAACAGAGAATCAAGAAACACAAGCTACTGAAGAAATAACTGACACAGAAATTGAACAGGTTCCTGAAACGAAAATCATTAGCACTTCAAAAGGTTATGTGGAAATTCCAACTGACCCTCAAAGAGTTTTAGTTGATTACATAGTTGGTGATGTTGTTGCTCTTGGTGTAAAGCCAATTGCTCTGTCAACACTTAACACGGTTGATGAAAACAATGTATCGGAAACAATAGGGCAACTTGCTTTTGGAGAAGGATTGGAAGATCTTAAATACATAGGTTGGGGATTTGATCCAGAAACGGCAATGTCTTTAGAACCTGATTTAATAATTCTTTCATGGTCTGACGAAGGATATGAGGATTTATCCAAAATAGCACCAACTGTTTATGTTCCGTATGGTGAGCTGACAACTGAGGAACGAGTAAATTTTGTAGGAGAAATCTTAAGCAAAGAAGATGAGGCAAAAGAAATTATTGATGCTTATAATCAAAAGGCGGCAGATGCTTACGATGTACTTGCTAATGCAGGAATTGCAGACAAGTTTGTAACGGTTGCTCAACTAGATGATGGGCAAGCATAGGTGGCAGGAAATAAGCATGGTGTTGGAACAACTCTATACGATATTATGGGGCTACCAGTTCTTCCTAACATTCAGGAGAACATAATTGATGAGGATATTTATTGGGGACAAATTTCCTACGAAGTTTTTCCAGAATATGTTGGAGATTATTTTATAAGCTTGGGTGATTATCCAAAGGACTGGGAAAGTAACAGCGTGATAAATTCCATAGAAACAATTAGGCAAGGAAGAACATTTGTGTTGGATCCTAACACAACATAGTATACAGATATTATGTCTGCTTCAAGATTAATTGATATGGTGATAGAAAATTTACTGGCATTTGAAAGTCAATAGACCTATCCGATTAGTTGGGGCTTATACCCCACTGATCGGCGAATTAGACAGTCCTGCCACCTATCTAGCATTTAGGTGGGGGTCTAATTCTTATCAATTAAATCTTAGAATACATTCAAGAAAGGATCAATGGATTTGAAAACAGATTCTATTCCTACAAATAAAACTAAAAATTCAGAAGTTCGTTTTACTTTTTATATGATCATTGGAATTATTCTAACGATTATAGTTTCGGCACTTTCCATTTCCTTTGGCGCTGCAAACATGAGCGTGGCAACTGCATGGTCTGCCATTTTTGACTTTGAGCCAAGTATTACTGACCATCAAATAATAATGACTTTACGTGCACCAAGAACTGTTGCTGACTTGATTGTTGGAGCAAACCTTGCTGTTTGTGGGGCATTAATGCAAGGAACAACTAGAAATCCCTTAGCAGATTCAGGACTAATGGGTATTTCTTCGGGAGCTGCTATCGCCACAAGCATGACTTATTTTATAGCGTCCGTGGGAAAAAAAGGAATGACACCACAAAGGTTAGTTCTTGCAGGTATTTCCATCTCCATGTTGTTTGGAGCTTTATCACAATTCATTGCTCTTAGATTCAGAATCGGACGAGATTTGGTGTATTGGACGGCTGGAGGAACTGCTGGTGCAACATGGAACGAGTTACTTGTCATTGTTCCTTTTTTCCTTATTGGGATTATTGGTTCTATTGCTCTATCTCCATCTGTAACAGTAATGAGCTTAGGAGAAGATGTTGCAATAGGTATAGGTTTGAAAACAAAATTTGTAAAAGCAATGTCAATAATTATTGTATTGGTTTTAACTGGTTTATCTGTAATCGTTGTTGGACCAGTGAGCTTTGTTGGATTGATTACCCCTCATATCGTTAGATACATAGTCGGTGTTGATTATAGATACATAATTCCAGCTAGCGTTTTATATGGCGCTTTGTTAACTGCTTCTGCTGATTTAATTGGTCGACTTATAAATAGACCATTTGAAACACCTATTGGAATAATTTTTTCTGTTATCGGTGTTCCTTATTTCCTATTCCTTGCAAGAAGGCAAAGGAGGGAGTTTGATTGATAAAAAGAAGATATTCTACCAAACGAAGTGTAAATTTGATTTTGATAATGATAGTAATATTACTGGCTCTTGTAATTATTAGCATTAATTCTGGGCAAATGAACTTATCCCCATGGAAGTTTTTAACATTTTGCTGGGAAATGGAACAGATGACCAAAACCTAATTGTCTTTGAATTTAGACTGCCACGAATTATTTTAGGAATCCTAGTTGGAATGGGAATGGGTGTATCAGGTTGTATAATGCAAAGTCTCCTCAGAAATGACATGGCAAACCCTGGAACATTGGGTATTAGTTCAGGTTCAGGTCTGTTTGTTCTTATCTTCGTTGTATATATCACGTCTGGAACCGTTACATTAGCTATTTAGCTTCCATTGTTATCCTTTATAGGAGGAATGACTGCTGCTGCCTTGATTTATTTCCTTTCATATGAGAGAGAAAAAAATATTTCTCCAACAAGTTTAATTTTAACAGGAGTTGCTCTTTCATCAGGATATAGTGCTGTTACAACCTTATTTACACTTAAGCTTGATGATAGGCAATTGGATTTTATGATGCGTTGGAATGCAGGTAACCTTTGGGGTGATGATTGGATGTATTTGTCTATACTAGCTCCGTGGATTATATTTATTTGCATTTATGTTTTTTATAAATCACATGTGCTTAATACTTTAAACTTAGGAACGGAAACAGCAACAGGACTTGGAGTATCTGTTAAGAAAGAATTTTTGGCTCTATCTATTGCGGCAGTTGCTTTAGCATCAGGAAGTGTTTCCCTTGGAGGAAATTTCTTTTTTGTAGGAATGATTTCTCCGCACATGGCAAGAAGGCTTGTAGGACCAAATCATAAGGCTCTTGTTCCTGCTTCTTGTTTAACAGGTGCAATTTTAATAGTCGCTGCCGACACAATTACAAAAACTATCAGCTTTGGAATTGATATTCCAACCGGAATAATCATTACCATTTTATCAACGCCATATTTTTTATATTTATTGGCAAAGTCAAACTAGGGGGCTTTATATGAACAAAAATACGAAAAGCATAGAAGCGATTGATTTAGATATTGCCTATGACCAAACAGTAATAGTTGAAAATCTTGAAATGGGAATTCCGCATAACAAAATAACTTCCATAATAGGTCCAAATGGTTGTGGTAAGTCTACAGTTTTGAAAGCAATTGGTAGAATTTTAAAACCTAAAAAAGGTGTTGTTTATTTAAGTGGTGAAGACATAAGTAAGCTGCCTACAAAAAATATTGCTCAAAAAATGGCTATTTTACCTCAAACCCCAACTTCGCCTAGTGGCTTGTCAGTTGAAAAGTTAGTTGCCTATGGGCGTTTCCCTCATCAAAAAGGTTTTGGAAAGCTAACCTCAAAGGATAGAGAGATTATTAAATGGGCATTAAATGTAACAAAACTTTCGGAGTTTTATCACAGAGAAGTTGATACTCTTTCAGGCGGGCAACGCCAAAGAGTGTGGATTGCAATGGCTTTGGCTCAACAATCAGATATGATTTTATTAGATGAACCAACAACATATCTTGACTTGGCTCACCAATTAGAAGTGTTGGAACTTCTGTACAATTTGAATAGAGAACAAAATGTAACTATTGCAATGGTGTTACATGACTTAAACCTTGCAGCTAGATTTTCTGATTATATGATAGCCATGAGAAGTGGAAAAATAATTAGCCACGGTGATGCTAGAGATGTTTTAACTACAGAAAATTTGCGAGATGTTTTTTCTATTGAAGCAAAAATTATTTTTGAAGAGGAAACCAAAAGACCTGTTTGTCTTACATATAATTTACTGTAATAAAAAATGCCCTTTTATCTTACGTGAAATGAAGGATGCTTATAAATATACGAAGGTTATATAAAAAAATTATATATAATATTTATGTTAACTATTACTTTATTTGTTGGTGGTTGCAATAGTATGGAAACAACATCTAATGCAGAAAACAATTCTCTTGAAAATACCGAAAGTGTTAAAAATGATAAAAGACTGATTTTATTTAATAAAGATTATACTAACGTAAAAGAAAGGATAGAAACTTTGAACTAAAACGTTACTATCCTTTCTTTTTAGCAAAAGTGTCTACCTTTAGGAATAATTAGTGGCGTACAAGAAAGGGGATCATCAACAACTTTTGATGACATTCCAAAGACTTCCGTTATTAAATCTTCCGTAACAATTTCTTTTGGTGTGCCTTCTTTAATTAATTCACCGCTTTTCATTGCAAAAAGATAATCTGCATATCTTGCAGATAAATTAATATCATGTAGAACCATAACAATTGTTGTATTTCTTTTTTTGTTTAAATCTACCATTAAGTCCAATATTTCAACTTGATAGTTAATATCTAAATATGTTGTTGGCTCATCTAAAAATAAAATATCTGTTTGTTGTGCAAGGGCTGTTGCAATCCACGCACGTTGCCTTTGTCCACCAGACAATTCAGAAATAGAACTATTGGCTAATTCAACAATTCCCATTATTTCCATAGCTTCTGTAATTGCTTCTATATCTTCTTTGGATTGAGGAGTAAATAATTTTTTGTAGGGATATCTACCTCTACTAACTAAATCGCCTATAGTAACCCCTTCTGGAACAATTGGCGTTTGGGGAAGTAATCCACATAATCTTGCTAAATACTTAGGGTTCATTTTTCTAATATTATTATTATCAATTGTAACTTCACCAGACATAGGCGTAATAATTCTAGTCATTGCTTTTAACAATGTAGATTTACCACTAGCATTTGCACCAATAATTACACTTATTTTTCCATATGGAATTTTTAAACTTACATTTTTAACAACAATTTTTTCGTCATAACCTGCTACTAAATTTTCAACTTTTAATTCCATTATATAGCCTCTCTATTTTAAATTTTAATTCACCTAAATCGGTCACTTCCAACTAATATGTTTCAAAACATTTTATGTTCATATTAGTTGGAAGTGTTATAACTCACAATGTCTATTCATTCTTATTAATAAATAAATTAAATAAGGTGCTCCGATTAAACCTGTTACAACTCCAACTGGGAAACGGGTATCAAAAAGATTTTGACCCATTAAATCGGAAAAAAGCACGAGGGTAGCACCAAAAATTCCTGCTGTTATAGGCGATGAATTACCATATCCAGTTATTCTTTTAGCAATTGGTCCTGCTAAAAAAGACACAAAGGAAATAGGTCCTGTTGTTGCCGTTGCAACAGCAACTAAAACAACTGCTCCAATAAGGAGAAATCCTCTAGTTCTATTAGTATTAATTCCAAGAGTAATTGCACTTTCTTCGCCTAATTCTAAAATTTCTAAATCTTTTGCCTTAGCAATAATTATAGGAATACAGAAAATCATTACTAAGATTAGAGGGAAAATTGAAGAAAGACTTACACCGTTTAAACTTCCACTCATCCACCGTACTGCACTTGACAAATCATTTTCATTGCCAATTAAAAGCAAATAACTTATTAAAGAATTCATCATTGCTTGAAAAGCTATTCCAATAAGAATAAGTCGACCAACGGAATACCTCTTAAACTTAGACAACATATAAATAGATACAGCTACTATTGTTGCTCCAATAATTGAACCAAAAAATATGACAGTACTACCTCCGTTTAGAAGTAAAATACAAATTAATGCACCAACACTAGATGCTGATGTTATTCCAAGTATATTAGGATTAGCTAAAGGATTTCTTAGCATTGTTTGGAATACACTTCCTCCAAAACCAAAAGCGAAACCAGCAGTTAAACCAGCTAACATTCGTGGTAAACGTAGAGTCAAAATTGAAAAGGTAGCATTCTCTACTTCTCCACCAGAAAAAACTCTAATAATTGTTTCTACTGAATAAATAGTATTCCCTAAATAAATAGTAAGGAAAGCACCTATTAAAGAAAGTAATGTTAGTGTAATAATAACAGTAAAAAATCGTCTGTTCTTCTTTTTTTGTCCCAACAAAATAAATTCCATATTTTTATTATGTTCACTCATACTTTAGCCCTCATAGCAACAATTATTAAAATTGGTGCTCCAATAAATGCAGTAACAACACCAACTTCTAACTCGCCAGGATAAGTTAGTAGTCGTCCAACAACATCAGAAAAAGTTAGAATAACCGCCCCAACTAAGGCTGATAATGGAATAGTATATTTAAGGTCTGCTCCTAAAAGAATTCTAATTAAATGGGGCGATAATAACCCAATAAAACCAATGGGTCCAGCCAGTGCTGTAACACTTCCGCATAAAATAACACCAGCAAAAGCTGATAACAAACGAATTATTCCTGTTCTTGCACCCATACTTGTTGCTGCTTCATCACCTAAAGCTAACACATTTAAACTATTTGAAAGACAACAAGCAGTAATAAATCCGACTAATGCAAAGGGAAATAAAATTTTCACATATTCCCACGAACCTGCTCCAATGCTACCAACTTGCCAAAATCTATATTCATTTATGACAAAAGAACGAGGAATTAAAATAGCACTAATAATGCAGGATAAAGCAGCACTTGTTGATGCTCCCGCAAGAACCAATTTAATTGGTGTTGCTCCTCCCCGTCCCATAGAACCAATTCCGTATACAATAATCGCTGTAACAGTAGAACCAATTAGTGCTAAAATTATATATTCTTTTGGTGTAGTAATTCCTAAAAATGCAATTCCTAATACAACAAAAACAGAGGCACCTGTATTAACCCCAAGAATAGAAGGATCTGCAATAGGATTTCTTGTAACAGCCTGCATTAAAGCACCAGAGATTCCAAGAGCTGCTCCGCACAGTAATCCAAAAATTGTACGTGGAATTCTTTTTCTAACAACGTTTACACCAAATTCAGAAATTTCTGGAACAAATAATGCTTGATATATTTCCGTTAAAGTAACCTGTCTTGAACCAAGTGCTATAGAAAGAAAAACTGTAATTAAAAACAAAATAATAAAAATAAAAAGTGTAGCTAAAAAATGCTTTGGTAAATATTTATTTTCTTTACTCATTATTTTTCTCCCTATTTTTTATCGGTAAGAATTAGACCCTCACTGACGGAAAGGTCTATTGACTTAAAGCGTTTTTTAGTGAACATTTGCAATAGCTTCTGCTAATTTATTTGTGTATTCATCAATTGTGTAATCAAAAGAAAGTGGTGTCATTGTTAAAGCAGCAGAAAGTGGTGTTCCGCTAACTATACTTACAACAGCATTATTTTTTAAAGCAGGTATTTCCCCAAGAACAGGGTCTGCAGCCGCCGCTGCGTAAGATTCTTCTGAACTATAACCTATTAAAAAATCAGCATCATACAAAATGTCAGCATTTTCTGCACTAATGCTCAAAGAATAACTTCCTTCTTCCATGTATTGGTCAACATTATCTGGATATGTAAAACCAAATTTATAAAGAAAACTTACGCGCGTATCTACTGGTGAATAAGCATGTATACTTGATAAATCTGTTTCGTCAAACGACGCCCAAAGGAATTTTTCACCTTCAAATTCTGGATGTTCATTCACTTTCGTTATCATTGTATTTTCCATTCCTTGTATTATTTCTTCTCCCTTTTCAGATAATCCAAGAGCTCTAGCTGTTATACGAACCCAATCTTCTGTGCTAATTGTCCATGCTGTTTCTGGAAAAGCAACAACTGGTGCAATTTCTGACAACAAATTATATTCTTCTTCTGTCATTCCAGAATATGGTGCTAAAATAATATCTGGGTTAGAATCAGATACCGCCTCAAAATCTATGCCGTCTGTATCTTGAAATATATTTGGAGAACTTTCACCAAGTTCATCTAACTTTTCTTTTGTCCATGGCAACATTCCACTGTCATCTTGAACACCAAAGTTTGCTGCAGAAAATCCAACTGGAACAACATCTAAGGCAAGTACAACATCTTGATTACCAAATGCTACTGTTGCAACTCGTTCAGGCTTTTCATCTATAACTATTTCCCCAAAAGCATGTTCTATTGTTACTGGAAAAACATCTCCTTCGACTAAAGCTTCAGTTGTTCCATCTGTAGATTCTGCTGTAACCTCTGTTGTGGTTGTAGTTGTAGTTTCAGTTGCGTTGTTTTGTCCATTACTTCCACAGCCCGATAAAACAGCTATGCCAACAAAAAGAGTTGTAATAAATCCAAATTTAATTTTCATAAATCCTCCTAGTAATATAAAATATAGTTTGTTTAAGTTAACTATGTTAGATTATACATACTTTGTAAATGCAAGTCAATATATTTTAGTTTAGTAAAATATATTTAAATTCAATTGAAAACAACTTAATTAATGTTAAACTAAAATTAATTTTAAATGAAAGTTTTAGTATGTAAATACTAATTTATAAAAAACAGGAAAGGCTGAATAGTTACAAACAATGTGATGCACTAAATTTTACATATAGGCAATTCCTAATTTACCAGTGATTGGGTTTGTATAAGTTTCACAATTAACTTCATAAACTTCTTGAATTAGTTCTTTTGTTAAAAGGTCATGTGGATCTCCATGGGTTACAATTTTCCCCTTTTTCATAACATATACATAATCACAATAATCACAAGTAAGAGATAGATCGTGAAGTGCAGCTAAAACACCAACTTTTAGTTCTTTAACAACCCTTAATATTTGCAACTGATACTTAATATCAAGGTGATTTGTTGGTTCATCTAGAATTAAAAACTTCGGTTCTTGTGCAATAGCTCTTGCTAAAATTACTCTCTGTTTCTCTCCACCAGAAAGAGAAATATAACTTCTGTCCGCATAATCAATTAAATTCACTTGTTCCAAGGCTTTGTTAACAATTTTATAGTCTTCTGCATTATCAGGTTCCAATAATCCTTTATGGGGAGTTCTTCCCATTAAAACCATTTCTTTAACAGAAAAATCAAAGCTCATTTCATTAAATTGCCCAACAACACCTAAACTTTTTGAAACAACTTTAGGCATTGTATTAATTAAATCAATTTCATTCAAATATATACTTCCACCTTTAGGTTTGTTAACCTTATACACGCTTTTTAATAAAGTTGATTTACCGCAACCATTTGGACCTATTATTCCAACGAATCGCCCTTTTTTAACATGTAAAGAAACATCTTTTACTATATCTATATTTGATAAAGATACTTTTATATTTTTAATTGATAATTCCATTTTCTCACCTCTTATTTGCTTCCAAAGCCATAGCCTTTTTTAATTAACATATATATAAACATTGGGGCACCAATCATTGATGTTATTATACCTATTGGTAATTCACTATTATCTATAATTATTCTAGAAAAAACATCGCACCATATTAAAAATAGTCCACCGCATAAAATAACGATAGGTATTAATTTTCTATGGTCGGCACCAACAAAACCTCTTACAACATGGGGAATAATAAGACCAACAAATCCAATCATTCCACAACTAGCAACTAAAATGCCTGTTAATAAAGATGTAAATATCATATAAATTGCTCGATATTTAGATAAATCGATTCCAAGTGTAATTGCTGTTTCATCACCAAGTAACATTGTATTTAATATTCTTGATTGAATAATAAAAATAAAACTAGCAAATAAAACAACAAATAATACTAAAGGTAAATCCTCCCAACTTGCAGAGGCTAAACTACCCATTGTCCAGAAAGTAACACTTTTAATACCTTCTGCATCATTAGCAAAATAAACAATAAAATTAGAAAACGCACTAAATAAAGCATTAACAACCATACCAGATAAAACAAGTTTTATGGAAGTCATTTTACCGCCTAGGCTGGAAAGTGTTAACACCAACATAGAGGCAACAAAGGCACCAAGAAAAGCTCCAAATGATACACCAAGATTACTAAACATACCAAAACTACCAAATCCAATTAAAATTGAAAATGTAGCTCCAAGGGACGCGCCAGAGGAAATTCCTAATAAATACGGGTCTGCTAAAGGGTTTTGGACTGTTGCCTGCATAACTGTACCACTAATAGCAAGACCTGCTCCAATAAGTATAGCCATAAGCACTCGTGGAAATCTAATTTGCCAAATAATATTAATATAATTTTGTCCGATATTTGTTAAATCTCCCAATTGACCATTGGATAATTTATTAATAATTATTGTATATGATTCTCTAAGGGGTATTTCAACTTGTCCAACGGAAACCGAAAAACATATGGAAAAGCATATTAGTAAAAATAGTCCAATTAAAATAAATATAAAAAGTGAACTTTTGACATCTTTATCTTTGTTCATTTATTATTCCTCCAAATATGTGAAGTACTCAAGATGTTGTACTTCCTGTAAAATTGATTTTTAAAACTTTATTTTTTAAAAACATCGGAAACAATACGCTCCAATGCATTAATAAATTTATAATTATAAGTCATTACATCTGTAAAGTTATAAACATATATGGCTTCATTTTCAGCTGCACTAACTGAAGTTAATGCAGCTGAATCTAAAATTGCTTGTTTATCAATTGTTTATGCAATTCCAACAATATTATCTGCTAAATCAAGTTTAAGCATTGTTTCTATAGCCCTTGGTTATTAGGATAAGCTCTAGTTGGTGTTTCGTTAAATACTTGTGTGCACTCCTGCTCTGTTGCATCTTCTGAGATATATTTAAAGGAGTACGCTGTTTCCACTCCAATATTACTTTAGCCAACTATTTCTTCACCTAATAAATCTGGATAAATAAGTTGTCCTAATTCCAAAATACCATCAACAGTTGTGTGTCCATATCCAAAGAAATAGTTATAATTAATTGGATAAACAGCATCATTTTGTATAGCTGTCAAATCAGCTAATTTTGGGTTGTTAATAATTTGTTCCTTTATATCTGTATCAGAAAACACTGGATATAGTATTATATCTGGGTCTTCTCCAATCAAAGATTCTAAGCTGATATCTGATTCAACATCTGGAAAAGCATTCTCTAAGTTTAAGTAGGATAAGGCATCATTTTGTAAACCACCATTACTCATGCTTATAAAACTTAAAGCCTCTGGATCAGAACTCCAACAGTACACATATGTTTTAGACTCAGTTTCTTCAGATAGAGAATCTGTAATATTATCCAATTCTCCTCTTAATTCATTAGAAAATTCTGTTGCTCTTTCTTCTACATCAAATATTTTTCCAATTTCTGAAATATCAAGGAAGATATCTTCTATTGTAGCATCTTCTTTTCCGGCATTTAATAAATATGTATGTATATCCATTGCTTGTAAATCATCTACTGTTCCAACACCCCAATCAGCATTATCAAACAAAGCAGAACGGCCTAAAATTATATCCGGAGAAATACCAATGGCAACCTCTTTAGGTATATATTCAGTATAAATATTAGGTATACTATTAAATTCTTTTTCTATTGATGGATTAATTTCATTAAATACAGCACTAACGCCAACTATGCTATCCTTTAATCCTAATTCAACGAGTAACTCGCCAGTTGTTTGATTGTTAGCTAGAATAGCTTTTGGTGATTCTTCAAAAATTTGAGTGAACTCTGTAGGTGTTCCTCCACCCTCTGGTAATTTATAATTTGTTATTTCAAGAGGATAGTTTGATATTTCATTATTTGTAGTTGTACTTTCTGAAATTTGATTATTTGCCGTTGATGTTTCTTCTGTATTTGTACAGCTCACCAATACAATTAGAGAGCAAGCTACAAGAAATAACTTAATTAATTTTTTCATTTTACGTTCTCCTTTTTAGTTATGTTTCTTTAAATTAACAAAGTTAGTATACATTAACTTCATTAATTTGTAAATCTAAATATTCCTCAATGGCTAAGAAAAATTGCAGACATATAAAAAACGCCTAAACCTCTTCGTTCTAAGGTATTAGGCGTTAGGCTTTATTAATCGGTAAGAATCAGACCCCCACTGGTGGATAGGTCTATTGACTAGCCCCCATTTCATCTGGATATAATAATGTTGCCAATTCTTCCAATTGGTCTATAGTACTTAGACCACCTGCATTCATTCCATTATAACTAACTTTATATATTCCTTGATTAGCAATCGCCGATACAGTTTCTATAGTTGTATTTGCGTACAATTCTGCAATAGCTTCCTCTGCTGTTAAAACACTACCAACATAATCCATATAAAAAATATAATCTGGGTTCATATCTATCAATTGTTCAGCGCTAACTTCAAATCCTGGTCCTTCAAAAACTGTATGACAGTGAACCGTATCTAAAATATCTGCCGTAATACCATCTTTACCTAAAAAAGTTGAAAATGTATTATCATGATAATTAGTCAATAAAATAACTCCGTAATCTTCTGTTATACCTGATAGTTTTTCATTAATAGCATTTAATCTTTCTTCAAATTCTTCGGCCACTACTTCTGCTTCATCTTCTTTATTGAAGATTTTACCATAATTCCTTACATCATCTGTAACAGATTCTATTGTTGCAGTTGGTAACATACCCTCAAGAACATATGTAGGAATTCCACTTTCATTGTAATTTTCTACAGAACCGTGTCCATATGTTTCATTGTGAAAAAGCGCCCCTCTACCTGTAATAAAGTCTGGGTCACTACCAAGAACAATTTCACGTGGTGGCCAAGGATCGTCAATAAAATCAATATTTGCTTCAACTTCTGATAGTTCATCTTCTAATCCATTGGCAATAGGGTTACCTAATCGTGGAGTTGCAACAACTCTATCTGCTACACCAAGTGCTAATAAGGTTTCAAAAGACGTTTGGTTGTTGCAATAAACACGTTCTGGAATTTTTTCAAATGTTTGAGAGATTTCTGTGTAAACACCATTAACATATTCATGACTATCTACAACAACAGGATAATAAACATTCTCCTCTGTTGTTTCAGCTACTTCAGTTGTTTGAGCTGTTGTTGTGGTTTCTGTATTTTGCATATTACTTTCTTGTGCTGTATTACTGTTCCCGCAGCTACTAAGTATTAATGTTAAGGCTATAATGGAACTTGTTAATTTTAATTTTCTTTTCATTTGATCCTCCAAATTATTTTTTAAGACAGATTGAAATAAATAATAAATACATTTCCTTTGGTAAAATATAAGTTAACTACTAGATTTACTTAATGTAAAAACACATAAATATTATGCTCCAAACACATCATGTACTGTGCTTTCTATTACATCTAACAATCTATAATTAAAAGACATAGTTGCAGTAAAATCTTGAATATAAATATCACTATTTTCAACAGCAGTTACAGATGACAAATTTTCTGAATTTAATAACATATCTCTTGTAGCTTCACCATCTAAGCCTTCTCCATCAGCGGATAAAACTATTATAATATCTGGATTCATATCTATTAAAAGTTCTGGACTAATTACTCCAGACAAATGTTCTTCTAAATAATTCATTTTTACGCCTTTAAAGGCGTCTGCATGCATGCTTATATCTTGTATTCCAAAAGAATAAATATCTTCATCACCCATATTTGTAATAATTATAAAGGTTTTACTTTCTTCATTTTTTGTTAGTTCTACAAGATTTTTATATTTATTTTCCATTTTATCAGCAAAGGCATTAGCTGTTTCTTGAATGTTAAAAATCATCCCCAACTCTCTAACATCGGCAAATAAATCATCTACAGTAGCATTAAATAAACTAGCCTTTTGTGTTACTGTTTTTATACCTAACCCATTCAAATCTTCTATAGTTCCATTTCCCCAGCCAGTATCATCACTAAAAAGTGTGCTACGTCCTAAAACTACATCAGCGTTAGCACCTAAAATTAACTCCTTATTTACAGATGAAATATCTGAAATTAAGTTAAGAGAATTAAATTCTTCTGCCACACTAGGTTCAACTTCACTTGAAGGAGCACCAACACCAACAATACTATCTTGTAACCCTAACTTTAGCATAGTTTCAGCTAAACCTTGATTGTTAGGAAAAGCTCGAGCAGGTGATTTTTCAAAAATTTGCGGGTACACATTTCCATTTACAGCTATAGCATCTATTGTGTATGGGTATATGTTTTCATCAACATTATCTCCTTGTATTTGTTCATTGTTTACTATCGACTCTGTAGCACTACTTTCTATTGTATTTTCTCCACTGCAACTACATAAGCATAAAACAGCTGCTGCTACACAAATAAATTTTTTCATTTTAATCTCCTACTGTAATTTGTTAACCTAAGCTCACTGCAAGAGTCTATCATATGTTATTGTTTTCGTCAACTCTAGAAATTTAATTAAAAAATACTCTGTTTAAAATTAATTTTAAAAATTTTTAGTGTATAAACTTAAGCGGTCAGTGCTATTGTTCTCCATTACAGAGGAATTATTAATATCATGTAAACATCAAAAAAAAGTATAATAATCCAATCCAGTAAACCAAATTTAACTATTCTTATACTTGTTTTATTATTGCCATCTTAACGAGATGAACTTAGCCCTCTTGACAAAGATGCAACAGATAAGTCGTTAGCATTTTTTTGCTCCAGACATTAACAAAGGATTGCTTAACAAAACTAGTAAACATTACAAAAACTAAAATAGGGCTAAGTATATAGGCTATTCACTCTGGAACCATATGTGCAAGTAAAAGCTCAATATTCTCAATATTATCAATCAACTTTTTCTTATATACCCCAACTCCATTACCTTTAATTTCGCCCAAAGATAATTTTGTAAGTTTTTCAGACATGACAACACGCATTCCCATTAAAGTATCAAAAGCAACATCATTGTATACAATTAGACCGCGTCCATAGAAAAAAGTTTTTAAAACAATTGCTATGGCAATTCCAATTCCTGAAAAAAGTACATCTTTTATTGTTGCCGTACCAGTTGTAATTAAGGTGTTTATTAAAAAAAAGCAAAAATATAACTGCTTATTTCTATAACAACACTTAGTAAAAGCAAAAAAATAGAGAGATAGTGTTTACCTCTATACTCCTTTGCGTAGAATAAAATCTTTTCGAATTATTTCATGCAACTCTTCCTGTCTATATTAAGTTAACTAAAGTTTACACCTTCTGAACTTTAATGTCAAATTCAAAATTTTTTGAGTAATATTTATTGACACAAATATATTGTTAACTTATCATAACTTTATACTAACAGCGTTTATTATTTTATATAGGAGAGATTATTATGTCGCGAAAAATTGCTTCCATAAATGATAATATTGGAGGGGAGGTTTACGACTTAAATCTTTATTCGAATTTATGAGATAAGTATAATGTAATGAGTGTACCTTGTTTAATAATAAATGGTGAACACATATCCTTTGGTAAAAAGAATATAAGCCAAGTGCTAGATTTATTTAAAGAAAAGAAGATTATATAGAGATAAAGTAGTCCTGAATAGTTACAGTGTAAACTTCAAAAGTAAGGGCTACAACACGGAGGGTTTATTATTGAATACAGAACTAAACAGCATAATAAAATATTTTCTAGATAATCAAATTGATTTAGAAGATATCGGAAAATATTCTATTAAAGAAAATAGATTTGTGGAAAATATTTTTACTTCAAATTCCGTTGGGATTATTATACCAATAAAAGGAAGTGCTTTATATCGAATAGATAAGGTTGAATACAATATGTCCCTAGGCAAAATTCTATTTGCTGCACCTAACTTAACTCTAGATAAATATGTTAGGGATAAAAATATTTGGGAATATTATATTATTCATTTTAATTCTAAAAAGAAAAATGACTTCTTTATAGATAATTTTGTTTTAGAAATATCTCCTTCTAAAATTACAAAAGCATTTAATATTATAGAAGAAATTATTTTATTAGATAATTCTCAAGAATTTATTTCAAAATTAAAAGTGAAATACAAATTAATAGAACTCATTTGCTATTTTATAGAAAATACAAAATGGCACTATTTATCTAATGATTTAATTGTTGATACCTCCATTGATTTTATTAAAGAAAATATGAAAGAAGATATAAAAATTAATGATTTAGCTATTTTGCATAATTTAGATAATAATAAATTTTCCTATATATTTAAAAATAAAACTGGAATTAATCCTAAACAATTTATAATTAAAATTAAATTAGAAAGAGCTAAACAATTATTGGCAACTTCAACATTGCAGATAAATGAAATAGGAAAAGAAGTTGGCTATGAAGACCCCTTTGTATTTAGCAAAATTTTTAAAAAATATGAGGGTTCTTCCCCTTATGAATTTAAAATAATGAAAACAAAATATAGCTTTTCCACTAAAAATTGATATACATCTAAATCGTCGTTCAGTGGTGGTACAAGCCCCCACTGACGAATAGGTCTATTGGCTCACTAATTTCAATTGTAAGTTCTATAAAATGTTCTTTTTTATAATTTGTATTTAAAAAAATTATAAAAAAGAACATTTTATTTTATTAAGACAAGTGTTAATCTATTATAACAATCTTTAATAAATCTATAACTATTCAGCCAACGAAGCAACAAAAATGACCTGTAAGCTTGCTTACAAAGGACCTTTTTCTTAGTTCGTTGGTGATAGCAGTTACCACCCATGTACGAGTGAAGCGAAAATCGAAGAAGCCTTATATAGTTGGATGCGGAGCGGAACGAGTAAGGGAAGGGTGGTAATGTTGAATAGTTACATAAAGCGAACAAATAAGGGAGAACACAATGAAAAAAAATATAATTTTAAGTTTAGTGTTAATGGCAACAGTAATTGGTTGTTCCAACGACACAAGCCAAAGTAATAATGTAGAAGTTACAACAGAACCAGTGGCGGAAACTACAGTAGAAACAACAGAAGAAGTTACAGAAACAGTTGCCGATGAAAGCTATACATACACAGATGTGGCTGAAAGAGAAGTTTTCATGGAAAAATCACCAGAATCAGTTGCTGTTACATATATGCCTCTTTGGGAATCTTTAATTCTTTTAGACGCTAATGTTGTTGCAGCCTCTGGTGCGGAAAATTATTTAGCCACATGGGACGCTTTTGAGGGAGTTAACCCTGGAACACCAATAGATATTGGCTTAGGGGACCCTAATTTAGAATTACTGGCAGAAATTGCTCCAGATATAACTCTTCATCAAGTACGAGATATAAGTAGTTACGATATTGTTAATTTAGAGCAAGTAACAAATGTTGCTTTATTTGATAATGCTACAAGATTAGATTGGAGATTAAGTTTAATTGAGGTTGGAAAACTAATTGGTAAGGAAGATAAAGCTTATGAAGTAATAGAAGAAGTTGAAAGTGAATTAGCTGAATCAAATGCAAAAATTAAAGAAGTACATAGCGACGATTTTACGGTTGCACAATTTACAGTTATGGCAGAGGATAGCTACCATATGCAGTACACACCAGAATTATACGACGATGAAATTGGATTAGGGCTTAATACTCCAGAGGGTTTTGCAACAACATCATCATATGAACAAGTTACCCTTGAGGCTTTAGCACTTATGAATCCTGATTATTTATTTGTAAATGTATTCGATGCAGATACTGCAATTTATGAAGCTTTGGAAGCTAACCCTATTTTCCAAAATCTAGATGCTTATAAAAATGGACATGTATATATTTTAGACGGCTCTGGTCACGGAAATAGTGCCTTATGTACAATTTATAAAGTAAGAACTATTACAGATATACTATTGAAAGTAGAAAATTAATTAATGAATAAAGAAAGAAATTTTTTTGTTTTAATTATATTTGGAGGATTACTGCTAGTTGCTACTAGTTTGTATTCAATTACTCAAGGAGCAACTAGCTCCAGTTTTTCGGAACTGAAAATTCTTTTTGAAAATTTTGATGAAACCAATCCTTTGCATTTATTAGTTAGAGATGTTCGTATACCACGGGTTATTGTAGCAAGTTTAATAGGCTTTGCCCTTGCAATTTCTGGTGCGATTATACAAGGAATAACAAGAAACCCTATGGCTGACCCTGGAATAATGGGAGTTAACTCTGGTGCTGTATTTATGATATCTGTTTGCTATGCCTTTTTTAGCGGATTATCTTTTTTACAAATTACTTTTATTTCTTTCTTAGGTTCTCTCTTTAGTGCCTCTTTAATTTATGGAATTAGTAAAATTGCTGTTGGTGGAAATAATCCCCTTAAATTAGTCCTTGGTGGTACTGTTATTTGTAGTTTTTTTATTTCCTTAAGCCAAGGAATTGCTTTAGCAACGGACTCAGCCCAAAGAATTACGTATTGGACAATGGGAAGTGTTGCTGGAAGCAGCTGGAATGATGTTTACATTGCACTTCCTGTTGTTGTCTTTAGTTTTGTTATTTCCATGTTAATTTCAAGGCAATTAACACTATTAAGCATTGGTGATGAATTATCAAAATCCTTAGGTGTAAATATTGGTTTAATACAGAAAGTTGCTATACTTGTTGCTGTTGCATTGGCTAGTATTTCCGTTGCATTAGCAGGAATGATTTCTTTCGTTGGAATTTTAGTTCCTCATATTGCAAAAAAGTTAATTGGTAATGAATTTAAGTTTATGCTACCAGTTTGTGGACTTTATGGTGCTATTATTGTTTCTATTTCTGATTTACTAGCAAAGACTCTTATTGCTCCATCAGAAATTCCCATTGGTGCCTTAATTTCAGTTATAGGTGTTCCTGTATTTTTAGTATTGGCTAGGAGGAACAAAAATGAAAAATAATTTTAAAATTCTTATTTTGTTTTTTCTAGTACCCGTTTTTGTTTTTGTTAGTTTAAGAATTGGATATTCCAGTGTAAATTCAATGGAATTGGTACAAATACTTTTCGGTAAAGGAAGTGATAGTCAAAACTTAGTTGTTTTTACACTGCGTATGCCACGAATTATTATAGGCGCTTTAGTTGGAATAGGCTTTGCAGTATCTGGAACAATTATTCAATCTATAACAAAAAACCCTTTAGCAGACCCTGGAATACTGGGGATTAATGCAGGTGCTAGTTTTGTTGTTGTTCTATTTACAACGCTGCAAACCTCAATAATTTCCTTTCATTCCATTTTTTTAATGCCTTTTATGGCGGCTATTGGAGGGGCTTTTATTGGTGTAATTATTTATATTTTATCTACAGATAAAATTAGAGGTTTAAATCCAACAAGACTAATACTTAATGGTATTGCCCTGCAATCAGGTATTAACGGAATTATGATGACATTAATTCTAATGTTAGATAGCGACCAGTTTGACTTTATTACACAATTTCAATCTGGTAGTATTTGGAGTGCAAATTGGCAACAAATATATATATTACTTCCTTGGATATTAATTCTTTTGTTAATTACATATACAAGAACAAAAGAATTGGATTTATTAACTCTAAGGGAAGAAGTTATTGTAGGAGTGGGTGTTAATTCAAAAAAAGAAAAGAAAATATTATTGGCTCTGGCAATTTTTTTTGCAGGTGGTTCTGTTGCTTTTGGTGGAAGTATTAGTTTTGTTGGACTAATTTCACCACACATCGCAAGAAGAATTGTTGGCCCTCGTCATAAATATTTAATTATTGCCAGCGGATTAATGGGAGCATTACTAATGATTGTTGCTGACACAATTGCTAGAAAAATTATAGAACCGTCGCAACTACCAACAAGACTTGTTGTTGCTATAATTGGAGCTCCATATTTTATTTATCTTTTCTTAAGAGAAAACAAAAGAAAGTGAGTTATATAGTTATGATTAAAAAAATTGCAATATACGGTAAAGGTGGAATTGGAAAATCTACTACAGTTTCAAATATATCAGCCGCTTTAGCAAAAGACGGATATAAAGTTATGCAAATTGGTTGTGACCCAAAGGCTGACTCCAGTAGAAACTTAACAGGAGGAAAAAATATTCCTACTGTTTTAGATGTTTTGCGAGATAAAAATACTGTTGTTCTGGATGATATTGTTAAAGTTGGAAGTCTTGGTGTTTACTGTGTTGAGGCTGGAGGTCCTAAACCTGGTATAGGCTGTGCAGGTCGTGGAATTATAACAGCTTTTGAAAAATTAGAAGAATTAAATGCTTATGAAGAATTAAATCCAGATATTATTATTTATGATGTTTTAGGTGATGTAGTATGTGGTGGTTTTGCAATGCCAATTCGCGGTGGATATGCAGATGAAGTCTGTATTGTAACATCAGGAGAAATGATGTCTTTGTATGCAGCTACAAACATTGCTAGTGCTGTAAAAAGCTTTAGTAAAAAAAAATATGCGGGTTTAAAAGGGTTCATACAAAACAGTAAAAATATTGAAAATGAAGATAAGTTAGTTTCAAAAGTTGCCAAAGAAGAAGATACAAAGGTAATTTATAGATTACCAAGAAACAGTGTTGTGCAAAAAGCCGAAGATAAATTTCAAACAGTTGTTGAGGCTTTTCCAGATGATTCCATGGCTAAAAAGTATTTTGAACTTAGTAAAATGGTAATAGAATAGGAGTTGATTTTATGGAGCATATTATCGAGGTTAACAAAGAAATTCTTCTCCCTCTTTCTAAAGTTAATAATAATAGGGATATTAAAATTGTAAATAATGTTAATTCCCCAGGTTGCCATTGCCCTATGCACACTGCATTAGCTATTTGCAGAAATTTTAAAGGATTATCTACACTGGTTGTTGGAACAAGTGAATGTACCTATTACAGTAGACTTGTACTAAACTCAAAATTTGCTGACAAAAAAACAGTGCATTATACATATTTAATGGAAGAAAAAGATGTTGTTTTTGGTGCAAGAGAGGGAATAGAAAGTGCTATTGATGAAATGTTTAAAGATGGTTCAGAAAAAATTCTTATAATTGTGACTTGTATTCCAGCCTTAATTGGTGAAGACTATGAAAATTTATTTAGCGACAATAGAGATGATAATATTGCAGTTTTAGATGTTGCTCATTACAAACGATTAGGATACAAAGATGGTGTTCATGGAACTATGAAAGTTATAGGAGATTTTTTAGATATAAAAGAAAAAGAAAATCAAATTAATATATTTGCTGAAAAAGTTAGTGGTGAATTAGAAGAGTTAATTGAAATTATAAAAAAGCAATACATTGTTAAAATATTTGACTTGAATTCTAATATAGACGTTTACAGTCAAATTACAAAGGGAATTTATACAATTGTATGTTCCCATAAATTTTTATATTTAGCAGAAACTTTAAAAAATAGAATTGGTTTAGATTATATTAATTTGTTTGATATTTATGATACAGAAACTTTAAAAACAATATACAAACAACTTGAAAATGATTTGCATATAAAAATAAATTTAGAAAAAGAAATTGAATTAGCAAATGGTAATGGAATAAAAACACATATTACAACGCCCTCTATTGTAACTTTATCTGTAGCCTATGCACTTAACAAACAAAATTTTAATATTGAAACGGTCCACATTGAAGAACTTGATATTGTTGAGAATTATTGGAAAGATAAAGTTTTAGAAACCTTTGATCCTTATGCCTGTTTCTTTGGAGTTAAAAATATAGCAGGTGATTTTCATTTTGGACATAGTATGCATGATTTAACTGGGCCCATGAACGCTTATTGGTTTATGGATTTTCAATCTGCAATTGGATATGAAAGAATTAAAATTTTAAATAAAAAATTGAAAGAGGTGGTACCATGCCTTTAGTAAAAGATTTACCTCGTCCATCTTCAAGAATGGGAATGTGTTGGACCCTTGGGACAATTGAAAATTTAGCAATTTTAGAATTTGGGCAAATGGGTCACAGTGTGTACCATAAAAAGTTTATGGAAATAGAAGGTGCTAATATAAAAGGAGTTTTTTATAGTACACATATTGATGAAAAAGATATTGCTCTTGGATTAGAAGACAAAGTTTATAAAACAATTAAAGAAATAGAAACAAATGATTATATACAAGCAATTGCCTTAATTCCTTCTAGTACTGGTGAAGTTATTGGAACGGACTACAATGCAATCGTTGATGAGATAATTTCAGAGGAAATGACAAAGCTTCCCTTTTTTACAGTTAGCATGGGTTCAACAAAATTTACGGAAAAAGATGGAGCCTCGGAAAGTCTATATGAAATAACAAAAAACCTTACAAAAGACTATTCAAGTGATGAAACGATTAACATAATTGGGGCAGTAACAAAAATAAGTAATATTAAATTAATTGAAGAAATTAAATTAAAAAATAATGTTAGAACTATTCTATCTTATACTACTTCTGTTAAAGAAATTACAAAACTAACTAAGGCGACTAAAAATATTGTTATAAATGATGTTGGACTTAAAACAGCAGAGTATTTAAAAAATACTTTTAATATGCCTTATAGCGTGGTGTAAGTATATGGAAAGAATTAGTATTAGTAATATTGAAGTTGGATATGACAAAGAAATAATTATTAAAGATTTATCTTTAAATATACCTAACAATAAAATTATATCAATTATTGGGGCTAACGGTTGCGGAAAATCCACATTACTAAAAGGAATTAGTAGAATTTTACCTATTTCAAAAGGAAATGTAATTTTAGATGGTAAAAATATTAAGAATTATGATACAAAGGATTTAGCTAAAATAATTGGAATGTTGCCACAAAAACCTGGTGAAGTGGACGGACTTACTGTAGAAGAACTTGTTGGATACGGTAGATTTCCTCATAGAAGTAGGTTCAAAAGACAAACAGACAAAGATAAAGAAGTTGTAAAATGGGCAATGGAAGTAACGGGCGTTTTGGAACAGAAAGATAAATTGGCAAGTAGATTATCTGGAGGACAACTGCAAAGAGTTTGGATTGCTATGGCTATCGCCCAAGAAACAGACATAATCTTTCTTGATGAGCCAACTACCTATTTAGATATTGCCCACCAATTAGATATTTTAGAATTACTAGATTATTTGAATAAGAAAGAAAATAGAACAATTATAATGGTTCTCCATGAAATTAATCAGGCCTCAAGATTTTCAGATTATATTATTGGTATGAAAAATGGAGATATCGTAAAAATTGGAACTCCAGAAGAAGTTATAACTAAAGATGTCTTAATAGATATATATAATATTAATGCATATATAGGGGAAGACCCTTTAACAAATAAACCTATATGTTTAACCTATACTAGTTTATAAAAAAAGGGGAATTTGCAATTTAAAGGCAAATTCCCCACATACTTTTGCAAAACTTAGTTTTGCATTACTTTATTAACTTCATCAGCAAAGTTTTCTTCTTTTTTCTCTAAACCTTCGCCTGTTTCATATCTAACAAATGAGTTTACAGAAACTTCACTACCAACTTCCTTACTTATAGCTTTTAAGTAATCCTCAATTGTTTCTTTACCTTCTGCTTTTACATATTCTTGGTCAAGTAAGCAATATTCTTTAAGTTGCTTTTTAAGTCTACCTTTAACCATGTTTTCAACAATATCTCCAGATTTTCCTTCATTTAGAGCTTGTTGTCTAAGAATTTCAGTTTCTTTAACTAAAAAGTCATCTGAAATTTCACTTCTATCTAAAAACATTGGGCTCATAGCAGCTATTTGCATACAAACATTTTTGCCTGCCTCAGTAACAGCATCATTTGCTGTTGCATTAAGCTCTAAAAGAACACCAACTTTACCACCAGCATGTATATAATCTACTAAAACGCCATTTGTATTAACTTTTACAAAACGTCTAATAGATAAGTTTTCACCTATTACAGCAATTTTACTACTTAAAGCCTCAGCAACGCTTAAAGAAGAATCATGTAACCATTTTTCATTCATTAATTCGTCCATATTTGATGCATTAGATTTAGCTACATGCTCAACTACTTGATTTACATAATTAACAAATTCATCATTTTTAGCAACGAAGTCTGTTTCTGAGTTTATTTCAACAATAACACCAACATTACCAAAAATACCTGTTTTAACAACACCTTCTGTCGCATCTCTTCCTGCTTTTTTAGCAGCAGCAGCCAAACCTTTTTCTCTTAAAAGTTCAATTGCTTTATCGATGTCGCCATCAGACTCAACAAGTGCATTTTTACAATCGGACATACCAGCACCCGTAATTTCTCTTAATTTTTTTATTTTAGCAGCAGTTACAGCCATTTAGAAACCTCCTATAAATCAAATAACTAAGCTTCAAAAGCTTCGTCTTCACCTTCAGCACCAACAAACTCTTCAGCCATTGAATCCATACCTTGACGAGATTCAATAACTATATCAGCGATTTTGCTAGAAATTAACTTAACCGCACGAATTGCATCATCATTACCAGGAATAACATAGTCAACTTCGTCTGGGTCACAGTTTGTATCTACTATACCAATAATAGGTATACCTAAGTTACGAGCCTCTTGAATAGCTATTTTTTCTTTACGTGGGTCTACTATAAACATAACAGATGGAATACCACCCATTTCTTTAATACCACCAATATTTTTTTCTAATTTTTCTTTTTCGTGAAGTAATTTAGAAACTTCTTTTTTAGGAAGTACAGTAAAAGTACCATCTTCTGCCATTACTTCTAATTCTTTAAGTCTTTCTATTCTAGTAGAAATAGTTTTGTAATTTGTAAGCATACCACCTAACCATCTGTTGTTAACGTAGTGCATACCACATCTTTCAGCTTCTTCTTTAATAGCAGCTTGTGCTTGCTTTTTAGTTCCTACAAAAAGAACTTCGCCACCATCTCTAAGTATTTCTTCTAGAGCGTTTACAGCTTGGTCAATTTTTTTAACTGTTTTTTGTAAGTCGATAATGTAAATACCGTTTCTTTCAGCAAAAATGTACTCGTCCATTTTTGGGTTCCATCTTCTTGTTTGGTGACCAAAGTGTACACCTGCTTCTAAAAGTTGCTTCATCGAAATTGCGTTTTCTCTCATATTTTCCTCCTTGGTTTAACCTCCATAACTCTATAACTTATCACCAAGTATGAGTTATGTGCGTATTGATGCACTTTTTGCACCGTCAAATATTATAGCATTTGTTTCTACTATTTTCAAGTACTGAATTTGAAATTTTTCCTATAAAAAAATTAGCTTTCAAAGTTAAATGCATCTATTTGTCTTTGAGTTTCTTCTCTTACTTTTTCCCAGCCTGCCGCTTCTAACTCTGCGTTAATTGTTTTTATTAACTCTCTTGGATTCTGTGCACCTGTAAAAAATTCTTTACGATACTTTTCATAAACAGCTGTACAGCTTGCCACTTCTGTTTCCATAGAACTTAAATCAACTGTAAAACCTAATAACGGTGATGGCTTTGCATTTTGGTTTAACTCCTTAACTTCGTCCCATTGGTTAAAATCGACAGACGACAATTGAGATACGTTGAAAAATGTTCCTTGAGTATACCCTGCCATACTCCAATCACTATTTACTTTTTCAACTTTATTATCTTCTACATAGTTAAAGTCTTCGCCTTCAACACCATAGTAAAATAAATCTCTAAGTTTTGTATCAGTATTAATTAATTGTAAAAATTCTAATGCTTTTGCTGGATTTTCACTTCCTGAAAAAATTGAATTTATTGAGCCTTGTACAGTTTTATTGGACATAACTGTTTCGCCGAACTGTACAGCCTCGCAATTTGCTATACCTGAATTTGGCCCCCAACTTGTTTTGGCAGCTCCACTCCAGCCTTGGCCTAAAAATAACATTCTGTACTTTGGAGCATCGTCCGCTGTAGGAGCATCACCATTTATAATGCCTTCGGAATACATTTTGTATACTGTATCAAGTTGAGATAAAACTATTTCATTTTCTAATGGATTTACTACTGTTCTAGTTTCATCATCATAATTTACACCTACAAAAGAACCAACACCAGCATTATCGTAATACATGTCTAACAAGGCGTTTGCCCCCGAGTCACTAAAATGAAGTGGTGCTGAACCTTCGCCATCACGTACCTTTCCTAACTCATTGTATAGAGCCTCAAAATCATTTGTTTTATTAATATCAATGCCATATTTATCTGCAATATCCTTATCCCATATAAAATACTCTGTTAAAGAACAGTCTTTGTATGTAGGAACACCGTAGATTTTCCCATCTACAGAGACAGCTCTCCAATAGTCCTCTGGCAACATATCATATAATTTCGGTGTTTCATTCAACATATTTGTTAAATCCATAAACACGCCACTGGCCACTTCCATATTGTATCGTGTTTTATCTGTAAAAAATAAATCGAAATACTCTCCGGAATTTGTAACAATACTTCTACGGTTATCCCAGTCGCCCCATGGAACAACTTCCATTTCTATATTTACGCCTATTTTTTCTTCTAAATATGGATTTACTTGACCTAACCAAGTCTCATAATTTTTAGGCATACCTGTTCCAACTGTTACCCACTTTAGTGTTGGTATTTCATCGCCAGATGCTGTAGCCTTTCCACTTTCAGCATCGCCACCACCACAAGCAGCCAACGTACTACTTCCTACTGCTAACGCTAAAATCATACCTATAATTTTTTTCTTTTTCATATTAATCCCCTTTCGAATATTATATTTAAATTTATCCTTTAACAGCACCTATAGTAAGACCAGAAATAAAATACCTTTGAAAAAATGGATAGCAACAAGCTATAGGCACAATAATAATAATCGCCATTGCCATTCTTGCCCCTTCTTTAGGCATGGATTTCATATATTCAATCATTGAAACTCCTGCGGCTGGATTGCTTGCCATCATTTCTATATTTCTTTGTATTTGGTCTAATAATGCTTGTAGTGATAATAAATTTGAGTTCGAAATGTAAAGCGAAGATTGGAACCAATCATTCCAATAACCAAAAGTTAAAAATAACGCTATTGTTGCCAAAAGTGGTTTCGCCAGTGGAATTGCCATTTTTAAAAAGATTTGTAACTGGGTTGCCCCATCAATTTGAGCAGATTCCACAACAGATTCCGGAATATTACTTTTAAAAAAAGTTTTACTGATTATTACATTAAAAGATGAAACGCATAAAGGCAAAATTAATGCCCATACACTGTCTTTTAAATGTAAGAATTGTGTATTTACAACATAGGAGGAAATCATACCACCATTAAATATCATTGGTATAAATACAATCATTGTAAAAAGTCCATTTAGTCTAAAATTTCGTCTAGATAAGACATAGCCCATCATAATAGTCAAAGCAAGTCCTATAATCGTTCCTACTACAGTAACAAATATAGAAACCCCTAAAGCTTGTACTATAGTACTTAACTCATCAAAAAGAAATTTATAGGACTCTAAGGAAAACTCACTAGGAAAGAAACGATACCCATTTACTTTAATAGATTCCTCCGATGAAATTGATATCATAAATATAAAAAACACAGGAACAACACAAACAAATGCAAGAATTGCAAATATCCAGTTAAAAATTAAATTTGTACATTTCTTAATTCTATTTAGTCTAGGAAGTTCATTTTCATTAATTTTATTTTTTTTACTCATATTCCCCTCCTATATAATGGCACTGTCTTCGTCAACTTTTGTTACTACCCAATTGGCAAAAAGAATCATTACGCAACAAGATACGGATTGAAAAAAAGTGACTGCCGATGTCATTCCTATTGGAGTAGCTGAACGTAAAGCGTTAAACACATATGTATCTATTGTGGCAGTAGTATTAAAAATAGAGCCACTGGCCCCTTGGGATAGTTGATAGAACAATCCGAAGTCTGTATAAAATATTTTACCTACATTTAATATAAACATCATAATAATAACAGGCTTTAGGCACGGCAGCGTAATGTATTTAGCTTGTTGCCATTTTGTTGCTCCGTCTGTAACGGCCGCCTCGTATAAAGTACTGTCTATGCCCGATATACTTGACAAATATATAACCATGCCATAGCCTGTAGACTTCCATAAATACATAAATGTTAATATAAATACCCATACATTTGCATTCATATACCAACTTACAGGAGCATGCCCCATGTTCTCCAACATGCTATTTATAAATCCATGATCTTGGTTTAAAAAGGCATCTAGAAAATATGAAACAACTACCCAAGACATAAAATAAGGAAAAAACATCATAGTTTGGTATACTTTAGATTTTCTTTTGCTGTACAATTGGCTAATCATTATAGCCAAGGTAACAGAAAGTAACATTCCCAATATAATAAATGCAAAGTTATACAGCAGCGTATTTCTTAAAATTGTATATAAGTCGTTGGATTTTATGAGAAATTCGAAATTTTTAAAGCCAGCCCATTCACTGTTAAATACATTGTAAATAAAACTTTTGCCAGGAGTAATTTTATAATCCTTAAAAGCTATAATTAAACCGAATACAGGTAAAAAAGAAAACAGAATGTACCATATAGTGGTAGGTATGGCAAGCATAGTCAACTCTGTATCATTTCTCGTCCATTTTGCTTTTACTTTTTTCTTTTTTCTCATATGAACAATCCCTTCTCAAAATTCAAATTTTAAATTTACCTAATATCTTTTATAGAATCTCTGTAAATAATTTGACCAGGAATACGAAAAACCTCCCCAACTCCTTTGTTTGGTTTTTCCATGGATTTCATAATTCTTTTTGCTGTTACTCTGCCTATTTGGTTTATATTAACAGCAACAGTTGTTAAAGGTGGCTCGCAAAGTCTGGAGTAAACAGAATCATCAAAACCTACTATAGAAATATCCCTAGGTATTAAAAGACCCCTGTTCCTTAAATCCTTTACTAATTGAAAGGCTGTTTCGTCACAGTTGCAAACAAACGCAGTAGGTAAATCCTCTGGCAAAACAAGAGGTAGAACTCCATTTTCATCTCTATCCGGTATTATCCATTGTTCTTTTATTTCTACCTCTTGCTCCATCATTTTTCTTTCATACCCTAAATATCTATCCGTAATGCTTGTGGTACTTCCCACTGTTCCTACAAAACCGATTTTTTTATGACCCCTATTTATTAGCTCCCCTGTTATATCGTAGGAACTATATATATTTTCTGTTACTACAGAGTCCGATTTTTGTGTTACGTCATAAATATCAACAAAAACCTTTGGCAATTCAATATTTTGCAATATGTCTTTAACTTTATGATCTAATATTCCTAGTAAAATTAAGCCGTCGAAATTCCCAGTATCTACTAATGTTTGTACGTCTTTTAAAATTGTGTTTCTAGTTGGAGTAATCATAACGCTGGTACATGAATATTTCCTTAGTTCATTAATAATATGGTCGTACATTCCCATGTAAAACTTACCCTTATCATTACTATTGAACTTTTCGCTCATTATTATTCCTATTTTTTGTGTTTTTCTTTTACCATAGTCCGGTAAGTTGTAGCCGTGTTTTTCTGCCGCCTCAAAAATTTTCTTTTTTAGTTCATCACTTACGCCGTATTTATCATTTAATGCCTTAGAAATTGTAACTTTACTTACGCCTAATTCATCTGCCAAATCTTGCATAGAAACAGTATTTTTAATATTCATTTTTTCCGCCTCACGTTTTTAAATATTTTATCGTTAAAATTTATTTTAATATTAACAGAAATTTATTATTGAGTATATAAAATACATTTCTAAAAAAAGCAGTAAAATTTATTCAACTATTATTACTTTTGGCATAAAAGTTTTTTCTTCCAATAAATTCATGGCATTTTCCCCATCACTTTTGTTTTCTATCCACAAACTGTACATAAATTCACAAAATCCAGATAAATCCATTTTAAAATTTGTTTCCCAAATATTATTCATTATCCATGAATAAATATCCCTATTGTTGTCTTCTAATTTATTTTGACAAAGCCTAATGGCATGGTGCTTTAACTCTCCTGTGTAAATTAAAGGTGTATCGTATGTAGCTACTAGCACATTATTTTTATTTCCTATAAAGGCTACTCCGTTATCGGACATATAAAAGTCTATACACGTACCTGGTATTTGGTCTATGCCTGTTCTAAAAGCTTCTTCACCTTTTTTTATGTAGTACTCTCTATCTTCCAAATTTATATTTAAAGACAGGAACACGCTTTCTACATCTGGAGAACTATTCTTCCCCAGTTCAAGTTTGTAGTCGATTCTAGGTATTTCGTTAAAAATTTTAACTACAACATGAGCACGGGATGCTCCTTCTAGTTTATATTTAAATCTTAATACACTGAAGATGTCGCCATTTTCCTCGCACACTACTCCCTCTAGGTCGCCAATATACACTTTACTATGTTTGCCTCGCATATTTCTACCCATAATTCTACGTTCTATACTTTGGGGAGCTACCTTATGTAAAGATTCCCTAACTTTTGTAGATTCGTATATTGGAGTAAAAAATGGAATAGTTCCATCTTTTATCATTTCAGTATTATCTTTTTTATTTTTAAAGGAAGTAATCCCCTTGCCTACTTCATAGGCTAAATAAAAATAATCATTTTCGAAATAATAAGGCAATTGATAATCTGTGTCGTAGTCGTTTATAATGTCTTTTATTTGTTCAGCGCCAATATAGCACTGCCTTGTATTTATGGTTTCAACTTCTTTAGCAACTCTTTTAAAGTCGTAAAATTTTTCTTCTTGGTAGCCTATTTCGTCTATAAAGCTTATTTTTCTACCACGAGGGTGCTCCGAAACTTGACATGGTATTTTAACTCCATCTTCATTTGTAATCTCTGCTGCATCCATATTTAAAGTTTCAATATAAAATTCTATTAACTGCTTTTCTTTTCTTTTTGAAGTACCATACACTTTAATTTTTCCACTGGTATTGTAATACCTAAGTATATCCCCTTTTTCTTTTACAATTTGTAATAAAACTTTACTAGTTGCTTCGTGCGCCTTAGATGCATAGCTATTTTTTCTGGAGTCTAAATTTAGCACCATTGTGTCGTAGGGATTATTTACCGTTGAAGAATGACCCCATGTATGTTCTGCGTATAAAAGAAGATTGTCTTCAGCAATTTCCATATTTGCAGCAAATTTTTCTTTTGAATCACCATCCAGACGCTCTATTAAATGGTAGTTGCGTCTTGCTTCTAAATAATGCTTTACAGCGTATGGCGTACTTCCTACCCCATTACCCCACCAGTCAGTAAAGTCACCTTTATAAGTCGGTACATCTTTATAGGCATCTTTTACAAGATCGTATAATTCACTTAAGGAAACCATTTTTATATTTGTTTCCTCTCCATACTTTTCATTGTATGCATTTATTGTATCTAATATTTTTGTTTCTGGTGGCGCATTATCGCTAAATACCCCCGATACAGAAGAAACTATAAAATCGTAAGGATAGCCTTGAGATTCGCAACTTTCTAAATAAGCTTTTAGCTTTTCATTTAAAATGTCCGCCTCCGACATACCTTCTTTTTGGTCTCTTTCGTTCGCCTTTATTCCTAGTACATTACCTAAATTGTAATGTTCGCCGTTTAAAACCAATAGTTTTTTGCCCTCTTTATTTTCCCACCAAAATGCATTTTGATTTTGAAATAAAGGATACATGCCATGATGGCAATGTATATTTGTGTAAAGAAACTCCACACCATTTTTAATCATGGCATCTCTACAACCCATGGAAATACCGTTAATGTCTGCAAACATGGCTGTTTTTATTGACACCCCATTTTTTTCAAAATGGTTCTTCCACTTTTCTAGTCGAGTAAAAAATATTTCTGCGTCTAATAAATCATTAAAGTTTAAATAATTTGCAGAGAGTCCCATTTTTCCATCTTTAACTAGTTGGTAAAACTGATTTTTTTCATCCTGTGTTGCTGTTTTAAAAAATTCTTCCACACAAAACAAAGTTTCACAGTTCCAACGGAAGCCCTGATACTCTGGATTTTTCATAGCGGATAATACTGTTCCAATATAATCTTTTTGAATATCAATAACTCTTTCTTGTAAATCTGTGTACCCAATATCTGTATGGGAATGGTGAATAACATATAGATTTTTAATTTTTTTTGCCATTGAATTCGCCTCCTTGGAGTAAAATGCCCTCCGCAAAGGACATTCAGTTTGTTATTTTTGTTACTTAACATTTATACCTTATATTAACATATAAATATAAAATCGCATATATTCTTATTAAATTTCATTACAACTTACAAGAATTTAAATTGTTTTTGTTTAAAACAGCCAAAATTTATAGCATCGCTAAAATTTTGGCTGTTTTCTTGTTTCTAAACATACTATTTTAAATAAATCATTATAGTTTCAATGGACCAAGGAGATGCTGGCACAGTTATTACATTATTATTTACTTCCAAATACTCCTCTGTAGCATTTTCAATTAAGTTTACTTCTTCTACATTTTCTATACTCAATTCTTTAGGTAGTGTTATTTTTATATTTTCTTTAGAAGGTCGTCCCTCAGCTTCATAAAAACGAATAACAATATTTTTTCCATTTACGTCCTCAGGCTTTTTAATTGCTGTAATAATAATATTTTCATTTTCCGTTGAGATAAAGGAAAATGTTTCTTTTAAAATTGGCAAGACCCCTTCAGATTTATTTTCTTGTATGCAAACATCTAATGGATGATTAGACTCAATTGCCATTTTGTTCCCTGAAACATCTTCCCATTTACTAGATGTCATGGAAAATTTAAAATCATGTTTACCTGGCTGATTCCATATATATCCATCACCGTGACAAGTACAGGAATGGCTTAGTAAAATCGGTTGGAGTACAGGCTTTTTATTTTCGCTTGGAGTGCTATCTTGATAATCCCAACCGAGGTTGTAAGAACCAAATATAACACGGAAGTCTTTCTCCTTGTCAGCTGATGAAATCCAGTTTTGCACTTCACGTGGTCTTATGGCTGAGTTTCTGTCATCTTTTGCCCCGTATTTATTTGAGCCTTCCGTTGCTGCACTTCCAAATTTTTTCCAGCCAATGGCATTAGGCTCACCTTGATTATTAAATTTAGAATATTGATCCAACACCTCATCACCAACTGTAACAGCTCCAAAAGGCACTTCGTAAGTAACTGCCACCTTAGACTTATCAATTAAGTCATCCGCACCAAATATATTATTGGCATCGACAGGGAACATTAAACGCAATTGGCGTTTATCTGTATTACTCATATTGTCTAAATGTAGTAGAAATTCTATTTTTTTAATTTTTTCATAGACAACCAGTTGTAAAGTAACAGGGCCATCTTCTGTTTCATTTGCTGTGGTTTCAAAAACCGTTCGAATTTGTCCAGATTCTACACATTCCCACTGGCTAAAATCTTTTAAATAACTAACAGGGCTATGAGGCTGCCAAATATAAAGTTGTTCCCCTGCTCCCATCCCATCGTATTGGAAACCATAAAGCTCGCCTATTTTAAATTTACTCGTACTAAAAATGTTTTTATTTTTATTCCCTATGTCAATAACTTGTTCTAATGCTCCACCTTCGGGGCAAGGAGTAATTTCATAATAATTATTTGAGAATGTACTTGTCCATTTAGTTTTATTTATAGTAATTTTGTTTCTTCTAGTATCTTTTACCATGTAAAAGGTTTTGTATCCTAAGGCAGGAATCTCTGCCATAAATATTATTTTCTCATCTTTTGTAATTTGGTACTCAACTTCATTATTATTTTCGTCTAGAATCTTTAAATCAGCACTATAATCTAGGGTTACTACATCTTTTCTATTCCAACTAAGGCTATTATATACAATAAAGGCAGTACCCTTGCTGGAGTCTGTATTTACTTTACTTGCAAGCCAATTAAGTTGTTCATCGTATAATTTTTTCCCTATGGTAAAAGCATTTTCGTAAATATTTTTAAATTCGTTTATACAATCCATTGGTGCATATCCATGACAAGCATGACCTGCACTACGCCAACCTTTTTCCAATTCTTCATTCGGGTATGGGTCGTCACCAATTATTGTTCTTAAAAGTGAAAGAGTTTCTGCACCTCTTAAATACCTTTCTGCCTCTCTCTGTTTCATAAAAGTATAGTTGTCCGATGCCATATTTTCATAAAACCATTTATTAGGCCATTCACCTATTAATGTATGTTGGTCAGATAAATTTGCATCTTCTGTAAAAATACTTTTTAAAGAATTCTGCATTGTTTCATATTTCATTTTTGGATAGTTATCTCCCTTAGCGTTCCATCCTTCAATAATCCCCCTATAATCCATAGGCGTCATTATGTCTTCGGAACATAACAACGGTACAACTTTTCCTAAATTTGCCTCTTTTATATAAACATTATATTCCTCTACACGTTTTTTAGTAACTTCCACGGAATTATCCCTGAAGCCACCTTCAAGATTCACTGGGTATTGATGCATAAATAGACTATTTATTTCTGTTCCATCTAGGGAACGCCATTTTTTAAATTCATTAGCGCCATAGTCTATAAAGTCCCAAGAGCGACTGGCATATAAATAATCTACTCCAGATTTTTTTAGAATTTGTGCCATTTGCGCACCTAATCCTGGAACATCCGTATTGTAAAATACGTTGGATTTGTAGTTTGGAAACTGTTTTTCAATCCATTTTTTGCCATAAATAAATTGTCGAACTAATAGTTCGCTAGGTACAAAGGAGGTATAGGGGGAAGTGTAGCCTGCGCCTATTTCAAAACGTCCTTCTGCAACTCTTTTTGCTAGTTCTTCGTATTTTTCTGGATAAGTTTTTAAATATTCATATAAATATCTACCATGTTCATGGGTCCATTTATAGTTTTCATCTAGTTCCATTAGCTCCAATACTTGATTTATTTCTTCATTGGATTTAGCAGCTTCTTTTTCAAAAGAATTGGAATGCCAACCTAAATCGTGATGTGCAAATTGAATTAAATCAATATAATCTACTGACTCTAATTTTTCCATTGCATCCTCCTATTACTAATCTTCTTTTATATAAAATTGAAATTCTGTTTTTATAACTTCTTCCTCTTTTAAATGCAATGCACTTTTATTTTCTATAGCCCCTGTTAAACCCTTTGCCGAATAACTGGTCCATGGTTCTAAGGCTAAATTGTAAGTTCTACCATACCAAGGGTAGCCCCCAGCACCGTTACACACTAGCCACATCCATAAGTAAGGAAACATTTCACCATTCCAATTCATTCCGTAACTTATATTCATGTTTTTATTGTGAACATAGTATTCTGCTTTTTTCGGAAAATTACAAAGATAAATCATGTCTGCTGTATTATTGCATTCCTTTGGAATTTTTGATAAATCTATTGTGCCTTTTTTCCCTGTTGCTATTGGCCAATTAAATTTACTATTGGGTGCTAACCTTTGGGTTTTAAAATCCTCCGTAGATAGGGTAAAGCCATTTTTTCCATTAGTAAAAATTTTGCAAGACTCATCTAAAAAAGGTTTGCCAATAGTTGGGTGATGTCCCCACATTAACTCCATAGGTTCTTTTGCTAAATTTTGTAGAGTTTCTTCTATATAAATAGCACTATCATTTTCCTTTAATGTTATTTTTTTCTCCAGAGAAAAAGGAGAACGCAAAGTAGTAATTGAAAAACAAATTGTTATTTTACTTGCATGATCCTCTAAAATAGAATACTCCCATGGAATGTTGGAAATTTCTCCATGCATTCCTAGGCATGCACCTTTATAAAAACATTCACTTCCACCATTGGGCAATATTTCTTGCCATCCACCGGAATTATGGTCTAGGTAATTCCCTAAACTATTTCCAGTGGAAGAAATAAAGTCGGATTTACGATGTAACGGAACAGGAGATCTCCACATTAGATCTAAATCCTTAGGTTTGTATAATAATTCTATGATGTCCGTTCCTCTATCTAGTAGTAAAGTTAGCCTTAATAACTGATTTTCCATTACCAAAGCTTTATTCCCTTTAATAACTATGTCTGTAGTAATACGGCAACCGTGATTTCTATTCATTTTTCCCCTTCCTAATACCTTAGCAAGTTTTCTTTATAGCCGCCATCAACAAATAGGGTTGCACCAGTCATATAACTTGATGCTTTACTTGCCAAATAAATTGCAGGTCCTACCATTTCATCTTTATCCCCAACTCTGCCTAAGGGTACCCACTGGCCAAAACTAACTCCTGTTTCTTTTTCTAAGTCATCTAAAAGGTTCTCGTTCATTTCTGTAGCAATTGCACCGGGGGCTAGGTTATTAACCCTAATACCAAGGCTACCAAATTCCAAAGCTCCTACTTTTGTAAACATATCTAGGGCAGCTTTTGCCATGCAATAGGGCGAATTTTCTCGCACCGGAATAAGCTGATGAATTGAAGTAACATTTATAATTGATGGATAGTCTGATTTTTTTAGTAGGTCAATTAAGTTGCTAGTTAAAATATAATGCGCCTTAGTATTAACGTTATATATATCATCTAACATTTCTATTTTCATTTTATCTATAGTGAAATGTTCTTCAAAACCTGCATTGTTTATTAAAACATCTATTTTATCAAATTTATTTTTAAGTTTATTGCTCATTTCATGAACTTCATCCATATTTAAAAATGAAGCTCCTATAAAGTCGTAGGCATTTATTTCTTGGCAGACTTTTTTCGCCTTTTCTTCTGAGCTACCATGTATAATTACCTTAGCTCCATTTGCTATAAAGCCTTCTGCTATAGCTCTGCCTATGCCTCTAGTAGAACCGGTAATCATTACTATTTTGTCTTTTACACTAAATAAATCATTTATTTTCATTTGTAACCCCCTTATTGTATAGGGACAAATTTTCGTAGCCATTATTAGTTACTAATATATTATCCTCTATTCTTATGCCACCAAAACTTTCATGGTATATACCTGGTTCAATAGTAACCACCATGCCAGTCTTTAAAACTTCAGTGGAATTTTTAGTAATATTTCCGTAAGGGTCATGATATCTAAAACCCACTCCATGACCAAGGGCATGTGGGAAGTATTTTTCTAAGTTATGTTTTGCCAAAGAATTATATGCAATATTATAAATTTCTGACATTTTAACATTGGGCTTTATATTTTTAATGGCATTTTCCTGTGCTGATTTAAGAGCGTTAAATAATTCTCTTTGTTTTTCTGTAGCACTGCCAACTATAGCCGTTCTTGTAATATCTGCCCAGTACCCGTTAACCACAACCGCAAATTCCGTTAAAACAAATTCGCCATGTTCCAATTTTTTATTAGTAGGCAAATTAAACTTCGCACCATAGGAACTATTTATACCACTTTGCACTTGAGCATAACCACGGGCGTTGGTTACACCTTCGTCCTCCATAGCACATCTAATGGCAAATTCCATTTGAGCCGCCACATAGCACTCGGAGTTGCCTGCTTTCAAATTTTCATAAAAAGCATCAATTCCTTTTTTAACAACTTTATGACATAACCTAAGACCAGCTATGTCATTTTCATCTTTAAATGAGTATAAATTTATTATGTCATTTTCTATATTTATAAAGTTGCCTATTGCCATTATTCCTTCAATAAAGTCCTCGGGCAACGGCGGGTATTCCCCCGATAAAATCGGAGTTGTACTTCTTCCAATGGATTTTATGAAAGAAATATTATTATTGTTGCAATTTTTCAAATCTTCGCCTATTAAATTATATAAAATACGGAAAGCGTCTTCCTTTGTACTCCAAGGAAATTCTTTTATGGTTGTAGATTTCGGTAAATAATCCTTTGGCTCTATGTCTGGTATGTATAAAACTTTTTCACCACTACTATAGTATACTCCTACGCTTATACCCCAATAGGGGCGATAGCCAAATGCCATAACTAATTCATCTGGTCTGAAAAATATTAGACCATTTATTTTTTTAGCGTTAAGTAAGTCAAAAATCATTTTTTCTTTTTTCATTTTTTACTCCTTACTTTGGGTTAATAACAACGGGGTAGTTGCTAAACATAAAAACCTTGGGAGCTCTGCCCCAAACCCCATAAGCTTTTAAAAAAAGCTTATGCAAAACTTTTATTTAAAAGAGCGATAAAAAATCGCTCTTTTTTTGGCTATATATTAAGTTCTTATTCATTACCTGTTACATGATTCCATAAGTTTCAAAAGCTTCTACTACACTCATTCCCTTTAATATAGCTTCTCTTACTTCATTCTCTCCAAAAACCTTTTCAAAAGCCTTTTTAATTATTTCTTGCTCATGTTCTTTTGGAATTGCTAGTACTCCATCTACGTCGCCAAATATTATATCGCCATAATTCACTAATACACCATTATCAAATTCAATTTGACATTTATAATCAATAACTCTACCTCGTATGCCTTGGTCTTGGGCGTAACATCCTCTGGAGAATGTAGGCATTCCTATGGATAAAACTTCTTTAGTATCTCTTACAAAACCACAAACTACTGCCCCAGCTGCTCCCAGTATTTTCATTCTTGTTGCCATTAGTCCACCAAAATATGCATACCTTGGGTAACCTCCTGCACAAATGTACACGTCGTTCTTTTTCATTGAATCCAATGCCTCGAACATTACCCCGAAAGGTTTTTCAACGTTTTTGTGGAAAAGATGAGTTCCTGTGCAATCTGCCTCTTGTATGGTAAAGGCTCGTCCTGCAAGTAACATATTTCTATCCAATGGGGTAATGTAGGTTGGTAAAAACTGATGGGTTAAACCCATGGTATCCATTATGTCTGTAATAACCCCTGTGTATAGATGTTCTTTCATTAATTGGAATAGTTCGTCATCATTTAAGTTTTTTATTTGGTTTGGATTTATCATGTTTTATCCTTTCACGCCACCTGATAACCTATCGGTAAATAGCTTCCTGAAGCATACAAACAATGCCAAAGTTGGTATGGAAATAAATACGGCTCCCGCCATTATTCCACCCCAATCCGTTCCATGTGCTCCTTGAAATTTCGTTAAAGCAAGGGACACTGTGTAGGCACTTTCTCTTGTTATAAAAGATACTGCTACTAAGTACTCTTGCCATATGGTTATAAAAATATAAATACTAGTAGAAATAATTCCAGATACCGATAAAGGTAAAACTATTTTTAACATTATTTGTAAATTTGTACAACCATCAATGCGAGCAGCTTCTTCTAAAGCAATAGGCACATCTTTAATAAAGTTTACTAACATTACAACACCAACAGGTAACGCCACTCCTAAATAAGTAATAATTAAAGATGCATAAGTATTTAAAAGTCCTAATTTACTCATAATTAAATACAAAGGAATTATATATGAGACCATTGGGACAAATTGAGTAAATAAAATCATGTTTTGTATAGTATTCCGTCCTTTAAAAACATATCTTTCTAATATATATGCCATTAAAGCCCCAACAAAAACACTTATAAAAACAGTGAACAAGGTAATAGTTAAACTATTTTTCATACAATTTAATATATCAATGTCGACAAATAGTACTTTAAAATGTTCCAATGTAAATGATTTAGGTATTAATGAAACATTTGAACTTAAAATTTCAGTATTACTTCTAAAGGCTGTAGAAATAATCCAATACAAGGGGAAAACTAAAAACGCTGTTAACAAAATAAACAACATATATTTAAACCCGATATATGCTTTGTTTTTATTCATTCCTGCCACATTTACACCTCCTTATTTTTTTTGCCATAAAGGTAGCGTGGTAAAATATTTAATAGTAATATTCCGCCTAATAATGATAAAATCATCATCACTGCAAAGGCTGAAGCATATGAATAGTCATAAAATTCAAAAGCCTTTTTCTGCAATAACAAAGATAATACTTCTGTGGCTTGTGCTGGTCCTCCATTGGTCATTATCTTCAATATACCAAAAGAATTAAAAGTCCAAATGAAACACAAGCTTGTAATTGATAAAAGTGTTTGTCCAATATGTGGAAACTCTATTGAGCGAAACACATCATAGCGACTAGCACCATCGAGCATTGCAGCTTCCACTTGTTCCGTTGAAAGAGTTTGCAATTTTGCGTATATAGTTACTGCTATAATAGGAAAGCTTCGCCATACGTTTGCTAATACCGCCGCAAATAAAGCTGTAACTCCATTGGAAAAAATATCTTCATTTTGTGGTATTAAATGCAAATGCTCTGCCAAAACATAGTAAGGTCCACTTTGATAATTAAAAAGCAACTTCCATGTATAGCCAGTTACAACCTCTGGCAGAACCCAAGGAAACAGAAGAAACACTTGTAAAACCCCTTTGCCCTTTATAGATTTTGAATTTTGTATGAAAGCTGCAAGAACCCCCAGAAAAACCATAAGAAGCATATTCAGTATTACCCATGTAAGTGTTTTTCCAAGAGCTTCAATAAATTCGCCTTTTTGCATAATATTAATATAGTTGTCAAACCATACGATTTTGTAGTTTATATTCATTAGTGCATAATCTGTAAAACTATAAAATGTATTTTGCAAAAATGGTAAAAAAATAATAACCACAAGAAGTAAAACCCCTGGTGAAACCACTATATATGGAAAGTATTTATTTCTTTTCGATTCAAACATAGTTCTCTCCTTAATAGCTAATTTTCTGAAATTTTCAAATCTTAATTGGTAAGAATTAGACCCCCACCTCAATGTATACATCTGGTCGTTTACTACGTAAACTGCTCTGGTCATAAAGCTCTGCTTTATTGCTCGAGTCCGGTCGAAAGCTTTTGCTTTCTGTTCGACTATGCAACCAAGTCTGGTCGAAAGCTGTGCTTTCTGCTCGACTATGCAACCAAGTATGCGACCAACTCAGTTATACGCCCGAATTCGCCGTTCAGTGAGGGGGTATAAGTCCCCACTGACGCAAAGGTCTATTGACTATTTTTATCTAATAATTCTTGTACACTTTTTTGAGCAGACTCGCAATATTCATCTACAGTAATTTTACCAAATAACATGTCTTCCCAATATGAACTAAAATCTGCCACAACCTCATTTAAATTGGCTACTGGCTCTTGAGGTAAATAGGATGTTTGTAATTGTTCTTTGAAAGTCGCATATTTTTCGTCTGTAAATTGTCCATAATTAAATGATTCTTTAAAAGTTGGTAAACCATCTTTAGCCATTAAACTCATATTTTCAGGTGATGTTGTTATAAATTTCATCAAGTCCCACGCCGCATCCGGTTCTTTAGTACCACTCCCTATTGCCATCTGAAAACCACCAGATGTAGAGTAATGTCCAGCTTCACCTGCAGGAATTAATATTAAATCCACTTCAAAATCTAAGTCTAAATCTGCCAAAAATTCAAATTCCCATGGACCATAAATATACATCCCTACATTTCCAGAAGCAAAAGACTTTCTACCATCATCCTCCGTCATAGTTAAACAATCTTTCGGCATATACTTTAAAAGTTCCAAATTAAAATTTAAATACTCTTTCATTTCAGGTGTATTAATAGTTGCTATCGGTTTACCCTCTTTAATTTCATATAGTGAGCCACCTACACTTTTTAAAAACACACCTTGCTCATAAGTAGATACATAGTCATGTCTTGCCATAGAATTTACAAATCCATAATCACCATTTTCTGTAATCACTTTAGCAACTTCTAACATATCATCCATAGTTTCAGGGTAATCAAGGCCGTATTTAGCAAACAAATCTTTATTCACTGCTAATACACGAGTGTCTGTACTCGTTGGAATAGCATATTGAACCCCATCAACCTTACCACTTTCTAATTGAGATTCGAATATAATATCTTCATAATTCACACCATCTCTTTCTATATAGCTGTCTAGCGGTAATAATACTTCACCTTTTACATAAGCCCTTGTTTCAGTGTGGTTTACCATAGTTAAATCATAATCATCTCCAGCTTGGTGTGATGCCAACATACTTTGTGCCATAGCTGTAAAATCCGGCGATGGAACTAACTCTACATTTACATTTGGTTTTTCATTTTTGTAATCTGCTAAAATTTGTTCAATATCTGATATAGTATTTTCTATAACTATCATTCTTATATTAGCTTCTTTTTCCTCGCTATTTACATTTCCTGTATCTTCATTAACTGCATCTGAAGAGCTATTTCCACATCCACTAAAACTTAGTATCATAACGCTCCCTAACAAAGCCATCATTAATTTTCTCATTTTATACCTCCTAATTTTTCATCTACCCATCAATAAACTTAAGTGCACACTTCAAATAACCCACAGCATATGCCATACCTGTATACCATCCTGCCCGTTCTCCTATTTCTGGAGTATGGTCAGGAATTAAAACACCGTCATAATTAAATTCTTTAAAAACCTTTAACGCCTTTATCATGTCAATATCGCCTTCGTCAATAAACACTTCGTCATAGCAGGGCACTTTACCTTTTACATTCCTAAAATGAACATAGGCAATTTTTTTGTTTTTACAATGACTTTCTATAGCATCATAAATATTCCCCTCTGTCATTTCTTGAATGCTTCCC
>JBKECF010000065.1:0-1212 GCA_047974375.1 Lachnospirales bacterium | reverse complement strand
AAATTACAGAAGAAAAATTAGAAATCGTTCGCGAAAGTGACGCGATTTTACGTGAAGAAATTGCTAACGCTGGTCTTGACCGCGACATCTGGCAATACTTTACAGTTCTTCCAGGCATCCGTTCAGTTGGTGTTATGGGAGATGGTCGTACTTATGACTACACAGTTGGTATCCGTGCTATTACATCGATTGATGGAATGACTGCTGACTTTGCTCGTATTGATTGGGACTTATTACAAAAAATCTCAGTTCGTATCGTAAACGAAGTAGCTCACGTTAATAGAATTGTGTATGATATTACGAGTAAACCACCTGCAACAGTAGAGTGGGAATAAAGAACATACTTTATAAGGATGGGGAATACCGATAAATCAACGTTTTAGTTTAATAAAAATGACTGTTTTTCATTAATATTCATATAGTTCCATACCAAAATCCCTACCAAAAATGCTGACTAGGTTTATGCCTGATAAAAAAATTAAGATTGACTGTACAGGCTTGCCTGTGCGGTTTTTTTGCGAAGCAATAAAAAAAACGCACAAACAGCAAGACATGTTAGCGTGGATTTATCCACGCTAACTTTTACCCCCCCTACCTAACAGGGGGGTACAAAAACAAATAAAAACTATAACTAATCTACCAAAAAGACCTATTTTCCAAGTTTTTGAGCAAAAATATACTAATGTAAACTCAATTATAATAGTTTACATTAGTATATTGTTTATTTATTTGAGAATCTAAAAAATCAATAACACTTATACTACAAACCTCAATAATACGATTAATCATTATTAAAAAATATTTTTCCTGATCTTATTATCAATATAAAAATATTTAAATTCTACTGGTTATGACCTAATTTTTATAATTATACTGACTAGAACAGAAATACACTTTTAATAATTTAATTTGTTACAGTAATTCGTTGTAATATAATAGTTGCTGTTATAAAAGAAAGTACAATCGCTATTCCTGCTGTAATAAGAGCAATGATTAAATTCCCAATATCTCCATTAGGTTCTAAAAAGTATGGCAACGTTAAAAATCCTGGTGAGCCTCCCATTACAAAACTTTTCAATTCAAATATGCTAGCAAAAATAGCTGCTATTCCCGCACCAAAGGCTGTACTTAATAAAATTTTAGGCGTTTTAATTAATGCCCCATAAAACGCTGGCTCTGTAATTCTGCAAAGAGCTGTAAATCCGTGAGAAA
>JBKECF010000063.1:0-1082 GCA_047974375.1 Lachnospirales bacterium | reverse complement strand
ACCCCAAAAGAGTTGAAAACTTTATTGAAATGATTTCAAAAATAAAAAATAGGCACTACGATATAGTTGCTGCAACATCAAATGATGAGTGTGTTAAAAAATCAGATATTGTTTGTACATGTACAACGTCTTCATCACCTGTTTTTAATGGAGAATCTGTCCAAGAAGGTACACATATTAATGCAATTGGTTCCTTTACATCTTTTATGCAAGAAATAGATGAGGTAACGGTAAAAAAAGCTAATAAAATTGTAACAGAACATATCGAAGGTCTTTGGGAAGCTGCGGGAGATATAATAATCCCATTTGAAAATGGTTTAGTAGATAAAAGTATCATTACTGGAACAATTGGTGAAGCTGTAGTAGGAAAAATTAAACTTAGAGAAAACGATCAAGAAATTACCCTAAATGAGAGTGTTGGTTCCGGTGTGTTAGACATAGGATTAGCAATCCATTTGTATAAATTAATTAATAATTGATCCATAAAATAAAGTATATGGGCTTCCCCTTATACTTTATTTTTTAGTAGATATTGTTAACAAATGAACATATGAAAAGAGGGATTTATTTGAAATCACTTAGTTATAAAGAGGCTCCAACATTAATGAATATTCATAAAAAAGTGTTTTTATGCTATATTTTAGGCCAAATTGCTTGTGGTTATGCTTTAGGGATAGCGGGAACTGGATTTTCAGCAGCTGTGGAACCTTTAGGTTTAAATAGTTTCTGGCTCGGATTATTAAATGCAGGAACTTTAATCGGTCTATCTACAAGTATTATTATGGGAGGAATAGCAGATTCTTTAGGGAGAAAAAAATTATTTAAAATAGATATGATTTTGTTTACTGTATTATCTTTTTTACAATTTTTCACATACATTTTATGTATAATTTTATTGCTCAGAATCGGAATTGGCGCATGTATAGCTATTGATTATACAGTAGGGAGTTCACTGTTAAGTGAATGGTACCCTGATAAAAAATCAGGGAAATATCAGAGTTTTTTAATTATATTTTGGATGATAGGATATGTTGCATCATACTTTGTAGGTGTATTACTCCCTGACCTAGGTGAGAACAGTT
>JBKECF010000030.1:0-1177 GCA_047974375.1 Lachnospirales bacterium | reverse complement strand
TTTCTACTAATCCTTTTTTATAAAATTCATAATGGGATAGGGCGTCCATTATGGTAAAGTCTTTTAAAAGAGGTGCTACTATTTTTTTTGCTTCTGTATAAGACTCTACATGTTCTAAAGTTGGTTCATCAGATATATGGAAATAAGTAGTTTTATTTATATTCCATTTTTTTAGTTTTTCAATTAATTCTGGTAAGTAGCTTTGTAAAAAAGTTATATATTCTTGGCTTGTGGCTTCAGTATGCCAGCCAAATAGTTTTTTGTATTCTCCATCTATGGTTGCCATAATTTTTGGAGCAGAAGTAGCTCCCCATTGGGTAAATAAATGGGACATTTCAAAATATGTAATACCTATTTTTTTACACATATTCACCCATCGTTCTAAGTTGGAAAAATCGAAAGAGTACTTTCCTTTTTCTAAAGTTATGTTAACTAATTGAATAGTAGTTCTATCAAATCCTTTTGCTGTATCAAGCGGTGGTGTAAATTGTGGTGTCAAAATCATATTGCAACCACGTTTTACAGCAGTTGCAATGAAATTTTCCATTATTTCCCAATGTTTTTCTGAAAAGACTTCAACGCCATAAAATTCAGCTAAACAGTCTCCATGAAACCATTCTGTGTGTATAAGTTTTTGTTTTGGTAATAATACATCATAAATTGTAATATTATGACTAATCTTAGTTAGGAAAGTATCTTCTTCATAGTCGTAAAACTCAATAGTAATGGGATAATTGCCTTTCTTTAAATCTTCTGTTACTTCGATGTCAATCCATAGACTTTGCCATTTATTTGCTACCATTTCCACTCTGTGATTTTCTAAATCTTGTAGTAAATCTGGATATAATCCAGGGGTCGTACATAAATAATTGTCATCAATTTCTTTATGGCTTGGATATTCACAAGGGACATTAACAACTTTTCTGATTTTTATACAGTTTTTAATGGGTGAATTAATTTTTGCTTTTAGGAAGGAAGTTCTTTTTTTTGTACTTGAGTAGGCTACTTGAAAAGAGACTGTTTCTCCTTTTAAAGCTGTTAATTTTGTTGTGCCAATATCTTCTGTTGGTTCCTTGGTAGGAAAAACTTTTACTAAAGAACTTAAAATTTTAGTTTTATAAATTATATCCATAACACGCTCCTATATATGGTAATGGTAGTAAATCTAATTTTTGTT
>JBKECF010000022.1:0-3408 GCA_047974375.1 Lachnospirales bacterium | reverse complement strand
TTGAAAGGTGTATCATTAAACGTGAAATTAGTAATCACTTAATTTTAGTGTAAAAGTATTATATTTTAGAAAGGAATGATAAATATGGCATTCACTCAAATGAACCTTGAAGAAAGACGCTTTGTAGAAAAAAATTATAATGATGGTATGCGTATTGCTGAGATAGCAAGCAGTTTGCGAAAGTCTGCTAATACTATATATAACGAATTACATCGTGGTGCTACTGAAGAAATCAAAGAAGATGGTAAAAAAGTATACTCAGCAGAAGTCGGACAAAAAAGATATATGCAAAAGAAAAGAAATTGTGGACAAAAATCCAAACGTAATATAAAAAGAAAACCTTATAATGTTGAGGAAGAATGGAAATCATAAATCAAAAAGGAGATTACAATGAGAATTATATCAATAGCAAACCTAAAAGGTGGAGTTGGAAAAAGCACAACAACAATTAATCTTGGATACAACCTATCCAAACAAGGATATAAAGTATTGTTAGTAGACAATGACAAGCAAGGCAATACTAGTGAATTTTTCTGTTGTTCACAAGATGATGATGAAAAAGGAACGCACACAATTCTTTTAGAGAAGAAAATAAATATGAAAGAGCTAATAGTTAATACAAAATACGAAAACCTAGATATAATTCCTACAAATATGAAATTATTAGAAGCTGATATGAGGTTATTGTTGGATACCTCAAGACCAAGAGAAAAAATATACGAAAAAGCATTTGCACAAGTGGCAAGTGATTATGATTACTGTATTATCGATAACACACCTTCTCTTGATTTTAGCGTTGTAAATGCCCTAGTGTGTGCTAATGAAGTTATTATAACAGTAAAAATTGACAATTTCTGTAAAACAGGACTAAATATACTAGCTGAACAAATTGACAATCTGAAAGATTCAGATGGATTCAACATCAAACTTAATAAAGCAACAGTATTATTTACTATGTGCAATAACAGCAATGTAAGTAAAGATGGTAACGAATATATAAAGTCAACCTTATCAAATCTTTCAAACTTAATAGAATATAAATCATTTGAAACAAAAATAAGTAGAACAGTAGTCGTATATGAAAGCACCTTCGCAAAAAAACCACTTTCAATTTACAACAACAAATCAACAGCTAGTATAGATTATGAAAAATTAGCAGAAGAATTTTTATCAAAAAGGAGTATATAAATGGCTTTTGATATAACGAAAATATTTGATACAAACATAGATAAAAAAAATAGTGAAGAAAAAAAGTTTGCGATTATAAATATACCAATTTCAAAAATAGTACCTAATGAAAATAATTTTTACAGTGTAAAAGAAATAGAAAAATTAAAAACAAGCATCAAAGCTATAGGACTAAAACACAATCTAGTTGTATCACAAAATAAAGATACAAATACATATACCATAATATCAGGTCATCGCCGTTATAAAGCTATGCAGGAACTAATAGCTGATGGTGAAGATATAGGAACAATTCCGTGCAAGATAGAAGACATAACTGAGTTGGAGCAAAAGCTAACGCTGATATTGGCAAATTCCACATCAAGAGAATTAACTTCTTTCGAAAAAATGAAACAAGTGGAAGAAATGAAGTTGTTAGCAAATGAACTTAGGCAGAACACTGATATAAAAGGAAAAACCAGAGATATCATAGCAGAACTTTTACATATGTCAACATCGGAAGTAGGCAGGTACGAAGCTATAAGCAAAAATCTTAATGAAAATATTAAAGACGAATTAGAAAAAGAAAATATAAGTACCAATACAGCTTATGAAATTTCTAAACTTGATAAAGAGCAACAAAAAGAAGTTGCTGAAGTGATAGAAAAAGCTAAAGAAGATAATAAAAAAATTACGGCAGATGAAATCAAAAATTTAAATTTAGAACCAGAGCTTACAAATGAAAATAAAGTAAACCAAATTGACGCTCACAAAGAAATAGAGGTTTTGGAAGATAATAAGCTTGATAGTAATTTAGAGCCAGAACTTACAAGAGAAAATATAGTAAACCAAATTAAAAAATACGAAAAAATTATAAGCTTGAATAAAAAACACATAGCCAATTTGTATATAAATAACGCTCTACGACAAGATATAAAAATAGAAACAGCTATAGAAATAATAAAAAATAATAAGCTAATTCTTTTGGCACTAGAAAACCTGTTGTTAGAATTATAATGAATAAGGAGAAAAAATATGGAAAACATTTTAGAAAACGGATACAGTACATTCAGTCAAAAAGTAATTAAAGATACAAATTTAAATATAAAATCAAAAGGCATTTATTTATTCCTATGTGCATACAAAAATGTTGACTATATTGCGACTCCTAAAAGAGAAACTATAATGAACTATCTAAAGATAGGCAGTAAAAACACATACTATAAATACATAAAAGAGCTAGATGATAAGGGTTATATCAGCACTAACCTACTAAAAGTAGATGGAAGATTTTTTTGTAACCAATTTATTATTAACAAAAAAGTTAATAATATAGAATTATTTGATAATTATGGCATTATTCCAAGAAAATTAATGAATGACAAAAATATTAATATTGAGTCAAAAGTTATATATAGTTATCTTAATATGTACAGAAATAAAAAACATGAAGTTGCATTCCCAAACCTGAGCCAAATCAAAAGCTATTTACTGATAGGTATAAACAAAATAAGTGAAGTTTTGAAATCTTTAGTGGAAAATAACTATATAAGTAAAAAACAATACAGAAACGAAAATAAATTTTCATCAAACATATATCATATGCTAGGTTATAGAGAAAATATAGCAGTAAAAGAGAGCACTATTCTAGCTGATGAAATAGCAAAAAATACGCAATAAAGCATTGAAAAAAGAGATAATAAAAACCAAGTTATTAGGTTTTAGGTAACATATCCAAAATTACATTATTCTATAAAATCAAAAAACTCCTCATCACTCTTTAAATATATACTATACAGAGATGAACAATTATTCATAAACACCTTTTAGATATTAATTTTAATCAAATCAAGATTGCTTCAGATATGGTATCATATAACTTTGGTTTTGGTAAATGTTCACTATTGATGTTCATTTGAACATTTAATACAAAAACCTGTACCCGCTTCATTTTCATCATCTATTCCATTACCACAACCAGGACAAGTTGTATAGTAGATAGGTTATACTAATTAAGCCAAAGTGAATTCGGTCATGATATAATAAATAAAAAGGTGAAGGAGAAATTATATATGGCTAAAAGAGTAAAAAATTATACAGATGATTTTAAAAAGCAGCTAGTGGCATTAAAAATGAACGGAAAATCAGTAGCTGAATTATCATAGGAATATAATGTAGCGAAATCTACAATAAATAAGTGGGTTAATGACTACAATAGCACTGGATCATTTAAGGCTAAAG
>JBKECF010000102.1:0-1892 GCA_047974375.1 Lachnospirales bacterium | reverse complement strand
GAGGGTTATTGTTTTGGAGGCTATTGACTTAATTTATCAATTATAAAGTTAATTGTATAAACTGTTGACATAGGACTTATGGAGTGACCAGGTCCATCAATAACATAAACATTATCGTTTTGTACGGCACTTAAAGATTGCCATAATGGGTTTTGTTGCAATTCTTCATAATGTGCTGTGTTTTCAGGGAATACATTTATAAAAATATGGTCTGGGTTCATACCTACGAGATTTTCAAGTGGCAGTTCAGTGTATTTAGTTTCAGTTGTAAATCCTTCAGGTGTGTTAAGGCCAAGACCCATTTCTTTATCGTATAAATCATCTCTATATACAGTATATAGCTTGTCTCCTGACATAAGGGAAGTCATAATAATAGTTTCATCTTGGTATAAATTATTAAAGCTTTCTCTTGATTCTGTTAAAATAGTATCTACTTCAGATATAACTTCTTCGGCTTTATCTTCAAGGTTAAGTAGGGCGCCTACTTCTCTAAGAGATAATCTCCAGTTTGTTTTTGTTGTATTACCAAAAACAGCAGTTGGAGCAATGGCATCGTAACCGTCGACTTCGGGATTTTGCAAGTCATTAGTTTGAGTTAAAATTACATCAGGTGTAAGAGTAGTTACAATTTCCAAGTTTGTTTCTTGTTGCCCTATATCAACTGTACCTTCTAGGTCTAATCCTTCGAAAGGCTTCCAGTATCCAAGATAGTGATCAGCGCCACCAGCCCCAACAGGAGTAACTCCAAGCATTAAAGTGCTTTCCCATAGTGGTAAATAATCAACAACTACATTCGTAGGTGCTTCATCAAAAGAATGAGTACGACCGGCAGCATCTGTATATTCATAAGCTGTGATTTCTGCAACAGTTTCATTACTAGCTGTATTAGTTTGAGTATCTGTGGTAGTAGTTTCAGTTGTTGTTATAGTATCTGAAGTACTACAACTTGCTGTAAAGGCAAGAGTTGTAACAACAGAAGTAGTAATTAATAGTTTTCTAATTTTATGTTTCATATTTCCTCCTAAAATTGTATGTAAATGTTAGACTGCGTTAACCAAGAATGATGTTACCATAGACAAACATTTATATACATAGACTTTTGTATAAAAATATATGGACTTTTACTGAAAAAATCTGTCGTCTTGAATATTTCCATTAAAAAAAGGGCATTGCCCTTTTAAAATTTTTATTGATTTTTTCTAAAATGAATAGGGGACATAGCAAAACGTTTTTTAAAAATGCGACTAAAGTAAAAAGGATCATCATATCCTACGCTTTCTGAAATTTTATTTATTTGCATATCTGTAGTTGAAAGTAGTTCACAAGCAACATTTAGCCTATAACTAATTATGTATTCAATTACACTTAATTCTGAATATTTTTTAAAAATATATAATAATTTATTTTCATTTATATTTGCTAATTCTGCAAGAAAACTTACAGAAATATCATTCATATAGTTATGTTCTATATAGTTTATTATTTTTTTGTAAACTTCTAGGGGTTCGTTATTATTTTCTTTTTTACAACGTAAAAAAACTTCTTCTAAGATTTTTCTAAAAAGCGTATTTGCTTCAAAAATGGATATATCATCAGGTTTTTTATATTTTTTCCATACTTTTAAAAGTAGGTCATCAATAATAGGACTTTTTCCTATTTCAAGTTCAAAATGTTCATTTGCTAAGGTAATATCTTTTGGTTCATTAAAAACTTCATATAATATTAAAATGTACTCCCAATCTGAATTGCCAACAACTTTTTTTAGTAGTTCTTTATTTCCACAACCATGGAAAACAAATCCTTCTCTCATTAAATAAGGATTACCATCTATTTGGAATTGGGCTAAACCATTTAGAGGAAAAATAAAACCTGGATAGGCAGTAGTTTTTTGT
>JBKECF010000064.1:0-11481 GCA_047974375.1 Lachnospirales bacterium | reverse complement strand
TAGTTTTTTATTGAATTGACGGTTCTAGCTTAAATTCTTTTTCATCATTTATTGTCTAAAACCATTCTTAACGAGTAGTTCATTTCTTATCTTATTTAGTTTTCAATATGCAATTCGTCTTCTTAAAGAAGCATAGCTTTAGTTTGAATCGGAGAAGAAGGGATTTGAACCCTTGCACCGTGTTACCGACCTACTCACTTTCCAGGCGAGCCCCTTAAGCCACTTGGGTACTTCTCCAAGGGCACATATAGTGCAACGGAGAGGGTGGGATTCGAACCCACGGTGCCGTAAAGCATCACTAGTTTTCAAGACTAGCTCCTTAAACCACTCGGACACCTCTCCATATCGTGACAACAGAAATTATTATATCTTCTTTTTTAAACTGTGTCAATAGTTTTTTTAATTTTTTTATTTTTCCCTCTATAAATAAGAAGTCATAACAAGGCAATAAAAAAAGCACTGCTTACACAGCACAAATTAATCACAACTGTTATAGATATTCTACTGCTAAATATTATCAATGTCAATACTTTTTTTCAATTTTTTTAATTTTTTATTTGCATAGTTGATAATCTTAATCACTTATTAATTTTTAACACACTATATTATAGAAGTAATTCAAAAAAATAAATTAAAAAAGCATTGCATAGAACTAGTTGCTATGTTATTATATTATTGTTAACTAAAGAGAACACACTTTATGGAGGGTTTATGAATTTATATTTAGAAAAAATGCTGGGTTTTCATTGTGCGCCTACCTTAATGTATAAGAAGATGGCAAATTTAGTAGTTTTAAAGTGTAAATTTTTTTTACCAGAAGAGTTAGATGCTTTTAACATTCACATGAATGAAAATAATATTTTCTTTAAAACTCTTAAAGTAACCAAAGAAAACCATACATTGCTTGTTTACAACAAAGAAGCCTTAAGTCATAGACTAAATGGAAAAGATACTCAAGAATTTTTAGGTCATTACAACTATACAAACTTTACCTTGGTCCATGCCTTGGAGCATTTATGCAAACGATATAACGAAAATGTTTTCCCTCATGAAATTGGAATCTTTTTAGACTACCCTTTGGAAGATGTAAAAGGATTTATTGATAACAAAGGCAAAAATTTTATTTTTTCCGGATACTGGAAAGTTTATAAATTTTCTAGGGAAAAAAATAAATTATTTAGTGAATACACTAAGTGCAGATGTTTCCTTTGCCAACTTTTGGCAGACGGTGCGAATTTATGTGAATGTATAGGAGGAAAAAATGAAAATAGGAATAACTTATTGGTCTCAAACTGGTAATACAGAAACTATGGCTAAAGCAATTGCTGAGGGAGTGGGGGAAAAAGGTGTTGAAGTTGATTGTGTGGAAATTGATAATTTTTCTGGAGTAGATGAATATGATAAGCTAATACTTGGTTGCCCATCTATGGGAGATGAAGTTTTGGAAGAAGACGACTTCGAGCCTTTTTATGCTAGTATAGAAAAAGATTTAGCTGGCAAAAAAGTAGCACTCTTTGGTTCCTACGATTGGGGCGACGGTCAATGGATGCGTGACTGGGAAGAGCGTGCTAAAGGCAATGGCATTGAGATTTTTGAACAAGGTTTAATTGTAAACTTAGAACCAGATGAAGACGGTATAGAAGCTTGCAAAAAGTTAGGAAGAGATTTTTGCGATTTTTAGATTTTAGTAGTAGTTTTAAGAGAAAAGGAGAAAATTATGGCGTTAATAGGAAAAAAATTAGATGCATTTGAATTAGATGCATACAAAAATGAGAAATTTATAAAAGTTTCAAATAAAGATTTATTAGGAAAATGGTCTGTTCTATTTTTCTACCCAGCAGATTTTACATTTGTGTGCCCAACTGAACTACAGGACGTTGCAGATATTTACGAGGATTTCCAAAAAATTGGTTGTGAAATATACTCCGTGTCTAACGATACACATTTCGTTCACAAGGCGTGGTCAGATGCTAGTGATACTATTAAAAAAATTAAGTACCCTATGATAGGCGACCCAACCGCAAAACTATCTAAGCAGCTTGATGTATTAATAGAAGAAGAAGGATTAACATACAGAGGTACATTTATTTTAAATCCAGAAGGTAGCATTGTAGCTTATGAAGTTCATGACAATGGCATAGGCAGAAATGCCGAGGAATTATTAAGAAAAGTACAGGCAGCTCAATTTGTGTATGAACACGGCGACCAAGTGTGCCCAGCTAAATGGAAGCCAGGAGAAAAAACTCTTTCCCCAGGAATAGATTTAGTTGGAAAAATATAAGTTAGGCTTAAACATTTTTTTACAAATATTAAATACTTATAGTATATTTTTATTTGTAATGAAAAGTTTTTTAAAAGGAATTATTATGAAATTTAAACTTAATTTGTACTGATTCAATTAAACACCAAATATAGCACAACTGTAACTTTGATTCAATTTTTCATATGTTTTTATTTTGCAGATGGAGTACTTAAAGGTCTATTAGAAAAACTTGTATTTAAAAATAATAAAACTACTCTTAAATATATATTCTGCTGTGGTTTATTTGAGTTTCTATTTTTAATCGGTAAGAATTAAACCACCACCTCAATGTATAAATAGGTGGTGGGGCTGTCTAACCTGGTCGAAAACTTTGCTTTCTGCTCTGGTCATAAATCTCAGCTTTATGACTCGAGTAAGCAACTAACTCAGTTATGCGGCCGAATTCGCCGTTCAGTGGGAGCTTGTGCCCCCACTGGCGAATAGGCCTATTGACTTTTTTAGATTTAGCTTTTAATAGTATTAACATTTCCCTATATGCAAAATTTATTTTTGTATTAGTTCAGTTACTTAGAAAAAAGGGACATAATTCAAAGAAAACGCGAATTATGTCCCTTTTTTTACCCTATTTTTATATTATACATATGATTTAGCGGTCCACTACCAGCACCTAAGTTCAGCATTGACACCAATGTGCCAGAAATATATTTTTTACTATTTTCTATAGACTCATTAACATTTTTACCCATTGCTAAATTTGACGCTATAGCACTTGATAGGGTACATCCTGTGCCATGGGTGTTTGGATTATTTATCTTTTTCCCATAAAACCATGTATGTTTGCCTTCTACATAAAGCAAATCGTTGGCATCTTCTACATTGTGTCCACCTTTACATAGTATGGCAGACTTATACTTATCTCCTAAAAATTTTGCAGCTGACATCATTTTCTTTTCATTTTTTATTTCACTAGATGTTAAAATTTCTGCCTCTGGTATATTCGGTGTAACTAATGTTGCAAGAGGTATAAGTTTCTCCTTAAGGATTTCTATTGCCTCTTTAGATATTAATGTAGAGCCACTTGTAGAAACCATAACAGGGTCTACAACAATATTTTTTCCATTATATTGGATTAATTTTTTAGCAATTACTTCTATTAAAGCCACACTTGAAACCATTCCTATTTTAATTGCATCCGGCGGAATATCTGTAAAAATACTATCTAATTGCTCCCCTAAGAAATCCGCATCTACTTCAAATATCCCTTGAACTCCTGTTGTATTTTGAGCCGTTAAGGCGGTAATAGCACTCATACCATAAAGCCCGTGGCACGTAATTGTTTTTAAATCCGCCTGTATTCCAGCTCCCCCACTACAGTCGGAGCCTGCTATTGTTAATACTGTTTTCATAATCACCTTTAACCTAAATTTGATTTTGCAATACTTAATAATTCTTCTGTTGATTTTTTTATGTCTATCTGCGCATATATGGAAGAAATAACCGCCACTCCTGCAATACCCGTGTTTTTCAGCACAGGTATGTTACCTTTATTTATGCCACCTATGGCAACTACTGGAATGTTTACAGCGTTTGTAATTTCTTTCAAAGTATCTACGTTTACATTTTTTGCATCTGTTTTTGTAGTAGTGCCAAATATAGCGCCCACTCCTAGATATGTTGCTCCGTTTTTTTCAGCAAGTAAAGCCTCTTCTACATTTCTTACAGAAACCCCGATTATTTTCTCTTCTCCCAATTTTTGACGACATTCTTCTAAAGCAATGTCATCTTGTCCAACGTGGACTCCATGAGCATTTATTTCCATGGCCACGTCAATATTATCGTTTATAATGAGGGGTATTTTGTATTTATCTGTAAGTTTTTTGATTTCAAAACCTTCCCTAAGAAATTCCACGTAGGACAAATCTTTTTCACGTAATTGTAAAAGTGTAATTCCGCCTAGTAAACTTTTTTCTATTTGTTGGGCTAAAGTTTCATCCCTTAACCAAGTTTTGTCTGTTATACCATATAGCAATAAATCCTTACTTAACATTTATTTTTGCACCTTCCTCTATTTCCTTATATGTAATATTGGACATGGCATCAATTAATGCAACTCTAAAAGAGCCAGTGCCTTTAAAATTTTTTTCACCTATTTCTCCGGCAATACCAAAAGTTACTACAGCACCAAGGGTACTATTTAATAAATCACTTTTATTATTTGCCGCAAAAGCAGCTACTACACAGCCTAGCATACAGCCAGAGCCAGTTATTTTACTCATAAGTTGACTTCCATTTTTAACAGAGTATGTTTTTTCACCATCGGTAATAATGTCAATTTCCCCAGTGGCTACTATTATAGCCTTAAGTCTTTTAGCTAATTTTTTTAGCATTGTAATGGTGTCTTCCATGTTATTTTCCGTAACCATATCATCTTCGCTGGCATCTACTCCACTGGTATTACTCAGGTTTGTTGCCATAAATTTAAGTTCAGAAACATTTCCTTTTATTATAGAAAAATTAATTTCCTTTAATAGTTTTTCCGCTGTTTTATTTCTAAATGTTGTAGCCCCAAGACCTACAGGGTCTAGAACTACAGGAATATTTAAGGCATTGGCCTTTTTTCCTGCAAATATCATAGAGTCTACAGTTCTTTTATTTAATGTACCCATGTTTATAATTAGACTTCCTGCAAAACCTATTATTTCTTCTATGTCGTCAATTTCATCTGACATAATCGGTGATGCACCACTTGCTAAAATTATATTTGCACAGTCATTAACAGTTACATAATTTGTAATTGTGTGTACAATTGGTGTTTGTTTTTTTGTGTTTTCAAAAATCTCTTTAATTTCATTTAACATTTTTCTTCCTTTCTACTATATTAACTTAATATTTTCTATTTTGTCCTTTTGGTATAGAAACCAAAATTGTAATTATCAAAATTATAATTATAACAGGGACAGTACTTCCTAAGCTGGTATCTAATTTCAAAAAGACTCTATAAAGAACAAATCCCACCAACCAAATAATTAAATTTATTTTGTTTCTTTTTTTATCAAGTTCTATATTTTTATTTATAAAATAATCAGCTATCATAACCGTTGCCATAGGCACAAAAACCGAACCTAATAAATACAAAAAATTTTCATACTGAAAAATAGGTACAAAAATAGCAATTACCACCCCCAATATACAAACTACATATGAAGTTATTTTTTGATTAAGTTTATTAAATATATTTACGGTACTTTCCCCAGCAGAATACACATCTAAAAAAGTAGTTGTAACAGTGGATAAAATAACAATAGCCATAGCCGTTATACCCATTCCCGAAGAAACTAGTATTTCTACTATATTTGATGTATTAAAATTTATTCCTGCCCCTAGCCCTATGGTGTACATTAAAGTACTTCCTATAAAATACGCAATGCTAGAAACAGCTGTTAATTTAACTGGTTTATCTGTATTTTTAGTATAATCGGCAACTAACGGCAACCAAGAAAGCGGCATAGCCACAGAAAGCTCTAAGGCCAAGCCAAAACTTATTCCCTCACTTGTAATGTTTACAGATCCCTTACCAAAAACAATAAACCCTAAATAAATACTAAGTATAAATAGCAAAGTAACAGCTACAAGACTTATTTTAGAGATATTTTTAAGGCCCAAGAATATCCATAATAGTATAAGGATCCCTATAACTACACACCATATATATGTATTTTCCGTACCTGTGGCGAAATTCATTGCATCAGCCCCACTTATTATCATTACAGCTGTCCAACCGATTAACTGAATAATATTAAACAGGGAGAAAAATATTGAACCTTTCCGTCCAAAAGATATTTCTGTACTTTCCATTGCACCTTTATTATTTTTTGCTCCGATTAATGCCGAAAAATAAAATAGTATGGCTCCAATAACATGGCCTAAAATTATTGCTAGCATTCCTTTACTTAGACCCAATGGGGCAATTAATGCACCTGTCATTATTTCTGTAATAGATACGGCTGCACCGAACCAAAGTAATATTCCTCCAAATAATGTTAGTTTTTCTTCTTTCATTCTTCCTCCTAAAAATGTAGTTAAATTTCTGCTCGCTAATCTTAAAACAAAATAGGTGGAAGTAATTTCTCAAAAAAAAAAGACACACCATAAAGGCATATCTAATAAATTTGATATTTTCCCTACGTTAGCATTACCTAAATCAGGTTAAGGGTCGAAGTTCAATTACTTCCTCTCAGCCAGAATACCAGCTCCCCATATTTTATTTTCACAAGCATAACACATAAAAAAATATTTGTCATGGAATTATTTTTTTCGATATATAAAAAACGAGGCTGTCTTGAAACAAGTTAAAGTTTATAATTATATTTTATGGCATTCGAACTCAAAGTCCTTGCGCTATCAAAAAACACCCTACCTAAAGCATCGTAGTCGCTGTAACTTATTGATGAATCTAGAAACGGATCATACTCAATTGTTTCTCCACAAGCCGTACAGAAGAACACTGACTCAAGCTTAGTAACTTAACTGTGTATTACTTAAATAACACCTTTAAAATTCTATTTCGGCCACCTATAGAATAAGTATACAAAAAAAATAATTAAGGCATGCAACTGCCCAGCTGTAATAGCTTCCTGCCGCATTTTTAGTTAATCTGTAAAAATCATACCCCCATAGTAGGTCCATTATTTACAGGACGAATAGGCATTTTAAAGAGAAAACTCTTTGATATCCGTAATTTCAATTTTACATAGGTCATATATAGTGATATAATAAATTTAACAAGAGGACTACAATTCTAGTCACGAAAAAATTTTAAAAGAAAGAATACTAAAAAAAGCTCGCAACATCATAAGGAGGGAACATGAAAAATTTTAGAGCAACACTAAGAAAAAAAGTTCTTTTATCAATTGTAGCTGTAGTAGTAAACGTAGCCTTAGGCTCTTTATTCGAAAAGCTAGATACACCATTTCTCTTTTTGGATTCCATAGGAACTATTTTTATAGCAACCATATGTGGCCCATTTTTTGGTGTATTAACTGGGTTATCTACAAATTTATTTCTAGGTTTAACTTATGGTGTTGTCGCCATACCATTTGCCCCCGTAAATATCGCCATAGGCTTTATAGCAGGCATGCTAGCTCCTAAAGGCTTTGGAATTATAGAAGCTATTATAATGGGAATTTCCTTAGGATTTGTCTGTTCCTTAATAGCAGTTCCCATAAATGTATTGCTCTTTGACGGCATAACTGGTGCAGGTACTGACTATTTAGTGCTTTTATTTCAGGGAATGGGCAAAGATATATTTGAATCAACTTTCGCCAGTTCAGTTATGGCAAATATGGTAGATAAAATTCTATCTTGTGTTTTTGTATCTGTTCTAGTAAAATTTTTAAAAGTAAAGGAAATACAATTTTGAACCGTGCTAAACAGTGACATCGGTTGCATAGTCGAGCAGAAAGTGAAACTTCCGACCAGACACTAAATTGGCTTTGCTTAAAGCAAAATTCAGAATTAAAATGTATGTAGGCTGTTCTCCTTAGGTGACAGCCTTTTTAGGATAAAATAGGTGTATATGAAAAAAAATGATTATATAAAGTCGGAAATAATTGATGTTAACCATGATGGTATGGGGGTCTGTAAAGTAGATAACTTTGTAGTTTTTGTAAATGGAGCTATCACAAAAGATGTATGTAATATAAAAATTATAAAAGTAAAAAAGAATTATGCCATTGGCAGACTTGAAGAAATTATAGGAAAATCCCCCTATAGAGTTAAATCTTTTTGTCCCTATAGCAATGAGTGTGGTGGTTGTGATTTTTGTCATATAGATTATAAATATCAATTGGAAATTAAAAGAAAAAATATTGAAAATACTTTAAAAATAAGAGGTGTAAATACCGATGTAAATGAAGTAATACCAATGGAAAATCCTTTTAACTATAGAAACAAAGGGCAGTTTCCTTGCGGCGAAAAAGATGGCAAATATTTTTTCGGTTTTTATAAAAAAAGAAGTCATAATATTATAGAAATTAAGAATTGCATGATACAACATCAAAAAATTAATGAAGTCCTTCATCAATGCAATAAATTTATAAATAAATATAAACTAAAATCCTATAACGAAGAAACGGGCAAAGGCCTAGTTCGACACTTAGTAGTAAAATACGCCTTTAATACTAATGAATTAATGGTTGCCCTAGTCCTAAATAGCAAGGACTTCAAATATAATTCAGAGTTTGCTCAAGAAATGAGAAGTATAGGCGCTACAACTGTACTAATTAATTATAACAAGGATAAAACTAATATAATTTTAGGAAAAAAATACGATGTAATATACGGCAACGGCTATATAATAGATGAATTAAATGGTAATAAATTTAAAATCTCCCTACATTCATTTTATCAAGTAAACCCTATACAAACCACTAAATTATATAACAAAGCTTTAGAATTAATGGGAGAAAATGATAATGTTTTAGATGCCTATTGTGGTATTGGCACTATATCACTGATGTTGGCAGAGAAAAATAATAATGTAACAGCCATAGAATACGTAAAAGAAGCCGTGGATTGTGCCAAGGAAAACAAAGAACTAAATGCACTGGAAAATGTTGAGTTCATAGTAGGACTGGCAGAAGAGGAAATATCTAAGATTCATAATTTGGATGCAATAATAGTTGACCCACCACGAAAGGGATTGGATACAAAATTTATAGACGCTGTTGCCCAGCATGTGAAAAAAATTATCTATATCTCCTGTGATGTAAAAACTCTAGCACGTGACCTGGGGATTTTTGCCGAAAAAGGCTATTGTATCGGTGATGTTCAGCCTGTAGATATGTTTTGTATGTGTAACCACGTGGAGTGTGTCATCTTGCTTACAAGGAAAGGTGGCTGAAAGGCTGATTTATTGGGGTTTTGAGAGAATCGATATAGCGGCAAAGCTGGTTATGAAATTGGTCTTGCCGTTTTTTTCGTTATGGGGAAACATATCAACTGCCTTAAAATACAGTCAACTCAAGGCTTGGAAGTGCGTGGGAACATATCTACTGTTTGAAATTTGGGGATGCCGTATTAGGAAACATATTTACCCCAAAAGTGGAATCATTTCGACTTGCCTCTTCTGGGGAAAATTAAAAGAAGTTAATTCGTTATCTAAGTTGGCAGTTATATACTTAATCTGGTTGGCATTACTAACGCCCCTTTCAACATGGGCGCGTTTACCGTCACGGGTTTCCACAGCTTACACTCGCCGTTCTCATCGGTGTGGGGTTGTTTATGCTCTCACTTTGTGCTGGAAAGGCATAAAAAACTAAAAAATTAGGAGACGGAACGTGTGCATACTGAAAAACGCACTGAAGAATATCGCAAAAAACAAAATTTGCCGCTGTTTTCAAAGGACAGTATGATGTCACACCTTAGGAGTTTATTTGCAAAAAAGATATCATCATAGGACATTTCTTAATCTGTTATCTTGCTGTATTACTGACAAGAATCTTTCAGTTTAAAGTACTTAAGAGCAATTACTGCTCCGAGGATTGAAGCGATTTGTACATGCTAGTTTGCCATTTAATGTAACGATGAACTTGCTCAGTCTTATATTCACTAGCATAAATATCAGTACCCACTATATCACAGTAATTATCCCCTGGATATCATTCATGGTCTTGACCACTCCAAACCAAATTAAATTTTCTAGCTTGTGATAATCATTCTGCATATCGACTATGAGTTTCCAAAGCCATAAATAGGGTTCACTTCCTTTGCTTCCCACCAGAACCAGCCGCCCGAAGCTTCATGATACTGTGATGCTTTCTTTTTGAAATCCTAGTAAATCCCCTGAAATTTAATCTATATCTGAAACTATTTTATAACATTCCTCACTTATTTTCCCCTGCTCATACAGATTTAGAGCCTTTTATTTTAGTTTGGTTCGTTCTCCATCATCCATATTTGTACGTTGTACGAGTTAAAACTGCACTTACATAAACAAAACATTTTGTTGATAAAGACACAAAAATTTATTATAATACTGTTAGCGTATCAACAGTTAGGAGGATAGAGCATGAATATAGAAGAACAAGTCATGGAGGGTTTTTGGGATTTATTTAACAAGAGGAATTTGCTTAATGGCGCAAGGATGAAAACTGAACTTAGCGATTATTATCCGTCTGAAGTACATTGCGCTGAATACATTGGAGAAAATGTAGATTCCAACGTGACACAGCTTGCGGAATCTTTTTATATGACCAAAAGCGCCATAAGCAAATTGACAAAAAAGATGATTAATAAGGGTCTTATCGAAAGCTATCAGAAATCAAATAATAAAAAAGAAATCTATTTTAGACTTACTGCGCAAGGGGAAAAAATTTACAAAATCCATGCGGAGTTACACAAAGAACACCAAGAGCGAGATAAGGCTGTATTTGAGCAGGTAACAAAGGAACAATATGAAGCCATGCTTAGGTTCACTGAAATATATAATAGGCATTTGGATGCAGAAATTGAAAAGATGGGTATAGATATTAAGTCGGGAGGTCTTGATAGATTATAAGTACTCCAACCCAATAAAAAATATATATGAAATTTTAGGCAGCTCAACTCTTTGATTGAGCTGCCTTTTTTGAAAAAATTTAGTTGACAAAGAAACTAAACCGTGCTATACTTGATTTGTTTCCAAGGACACTAAATCAAACTGGAGGGACATTTATGTTCAAATTAGTAAAGAAAATCAACCCGATAGCGGCGATAATCGCCATTGCTTTTCTGATTGTACAGGCGGCTTGCGATCTGTACATTCCTACGATAACCACGAATATCGTAGACAAAGGTGTAGTAACAAACAATATGGCCTATATTTGGAATCAAGGCACGATAATGATTGCCTTGACCACAATAAGTTTTATCGCGGCCGTCTTAAATGCCTTTTTTTCCTCGCGGCTGGCGAACAGATTCGGTGCCAGACTACGCGGAGAAGTCTATAGAAAGGCAATGAGCTTTTCTAATGACGAATTTGACAAAATAGGCACATCATCGCTCATCACGAGAAATACAAACGATGTGAAGCGAGTACAGACACTTGTGGAGGATGGATTGGATAGGTTATAATTAATTAGACAAATAAAATTCGGTCATAGTATAATAAATAAAAAGTAGAGGAGAGATTATAAATGGCTAAAAAAACAAAAAATTATACAGACGATTTTAAAAAGCAA
>JBKECF010000025.1:0-1164 GCA_047974375.1 Lachnospirales bacterium | reverse complement strand
TAATAATAATATCAAGAAACTTATTTTATAAATAATATAAGTAAAATTAGGAAAAATATATTAAGTTTAATTTTAAGGAGATACTATGAATATTTTTGATATTGTCGGGCCTATAATGATTGGACCGTCTAGTTCTCATACTGCCGGTGTAGTTAGAATAGGACAAGTAATAAATAGAGTTTGTGGTGGTATTCCTGAAAGTGTTAACATAACATTTTACGGTTCTTTTAGTAAAACTTATAAGGGACATGGTAGTGATAGAGCCATTTTAGGAGGACTATTAGGATTTAACACTTGGGATGAAAATATAAAATTTGCTTTTGATGTAGCAAAAATTAAAAATATGAATTTCCAGTTTAACACTTCCAACGAGAATAAAGAACACCCAAATACAATTAAGATTTTAGCTATTAAAAATGGTATTACTACAGAAATTATTGGGGTATCAGTTGGAGGAGGAAATATTTTAATAAAAAACATTAATGGTTTAAAAGTTGAAATTAATTGCGAAAAAAATACTATTTTAATAAATCATCTTGACTATAAAGGTGTAGTTATGAAAGTCTCTAAAATACTTTTTGAAAATAATATTAATATTGCGACAATGAATGTTTTTAGAGAAGAAAAAAGAGGTAAAGCAATTATGGTTATAGAAGTAGATGAATCTATTAACGAACATATTTTGGAAATTTTGTTAGGCGTTGAGTTTATAGAAAAATCTATTTTAATACCATCACAGTAGGAGGAGTTATGAAATTTGATAATATAGAAGAAGTTATTCATTATGCAATTAAAGAAAACACAACAATTTCTAGTGTTGTTCTTAAACATACAGCCATTCTAGAAGAAATGACAGAAGAAGAAATTTTTGAAAATATGTCAATTAACTTAATGGTTATGGAAGAATCTATTAAAAAAGGAAGTCAAAAAGATGTTAAATCACTAAGCGGACTTACTGGAGGTAATTCCTATAAATTTAAGGAATATATGAAAAATTCAATTGTATCAGGAGACTTTATTGGCCATGTTATAATGGCAAGCTTGGCTGTTTCTGAAATTAACGCATGTATGGGAAAAGTAGTTGCTTCTCCAACAGCGGGAAGCTGCGGAATTTTGCCTGCCTGTTTACTAACTTTGGAAAAACACAAAAATATACCTAGAGAA
>JBKECF010000062.1:0-1408 GCA_047974375.1 Lachnospirales bacterium | reverse complement strand
TGTCGTTTTTTTGGTCTTTAGACCGATGTTTAATAGGAATGTATTTGATAAAATTAAGGTATTAAAGTTTTTGGAGGAGTGGTGTTTTGAGTTTAGGATTATTAGTTATTACTTTAAAATTTAGTGTTGGGTTTATAGTGGCTATTATTTTAGGGTCTGTATTAAAGGATAAGAAAAATCGAAATAGGAAAGCTTTACTACAAGGTCTAAAGGTTGTGATTGGTTATCTAATATTTTCTTTTATCTATATTTACTTTGTCCTACCGTCACAATCATTAAATCAATTAATTCTTTATAATTTAATTGGCTTAATATTAGGTAGTTTGTTTACTTTTATTCTATCGTTTCAAGAAGAAACAATGATAACTTCAGGTAAGGAACGAAAAAAGAAAAGTTATGCTTATGATAAAAAGAATAAGAAAATATTATTGGTGTCTATAGGATTATTGTTACTATTTTTAATAGCTACTCCTATAATGAAAATTATAAGTATTGATGAAATTTATCAAACAATCCCTGTTAAAAAAGTAGAACAAACAGAGGAATTAAAATCAACAAAGGAAACCCCTATTGCGATGTCTACTAAAAGTGCTCGTAATAAAATGCAAAAAATGATGAGTAGTGTTCCGAATTATAGTGGTTATCAGTTAGGAACAACGACAGCTCAATTAATTGATGGGGAATATGTTTATATTTCTGGTTTAGAATATCGTGGTTTTTGGAAATGGAATAAATATAAAAAAGTGCCAGGTTACTTTAAAGTAAGTGCTACTGATATTAATGCTCAGCCAGAGTTTGTTGAAAAAGAAATGGCCTATGTTCCAAGTAGTTATTTATGGCAAGATGCTGAAAGAAAAATTTACGCTAAGTCATCTAACTATACAAGAATTGGAGCAGTTAATTTAGAAATAGGAAATGATGGAACTCCGTATTATGTTCAAAGTTTATACAAAGAATATGGCTTAAGTGGTAAGAAGCGTTATGACCAATTTAAAGTAGCTATTTTAAACAGTGTCACAGGTGAAACGAAAGTCTATGATTTGAAAGATGTTCCAGCAGAAATTGATGCCCCCTTAACAAGTGCTGTAGCAAGTAGCATGAATAATTATTATGGAAAATATGGCAAGGGATGGTTAAACAGTCTTTTTTCAAAAGATGATGTAAAAATTCCAACCACAAATGGTATTTACTCTTCTGGAGCTGTCACACCTTTAGTATCAAAAACAGGAGAATTGCTGTACTTCACAGATTTTACAAGTGATGATGACAAGCAAGATAGTGCTTTAGGTTACAGTTTAATAAACGCAAGAACTGGTACTATGGAGTTCTACCGTGATACAAAAGGAATGATGGATAGTGACGGTGCCATAGCTATCTCAGAGAAGATTTATCCTGAAAAAAAATGGGA
>JBKECF010000019.1:0-39431 GCA_047974375.1 Lachnospirales bacterium | reverse complement strand
TTTATAATAAAAAATATTTCCAAGAAAATGGATTAAATGAAGAACCAAAAACATGGGATGAATTTATAGAATTATGTAATCAGATTCAAGAGTTAGAGGATATGTCCCCAATAGTAGTTGGTGGAAATGATATATGGCATATGGGCTTTTGGTTTAATAAAATGTACCAAGATAATATAATTGTTGATGATGAGAACTTTATAGAAAATATGTATGGAGGGGAAGTTACTTGGTCAGAATATACTGGTGCTAAAGAAACTTTTGAGCAATATAAAGAGTTGATGAATTATGTAGATGAAGGGTGGGCATCAACACCAGATTCCATGGTTACAACTTTTTTAGTTAGTGATATGGCTGCCATGTTATACTCTGGTACTTGGATGTTTAGCCAAATTGAAGAAGCAGATCCGAATTTTGAATTAGGTTGGTTCCCTGTATACGATAAAGAAGGTAAGTTAAATCAAGTTGGTGGTGCTGGTACTGGCGGTTGGGCATTATCAAAAGAGGCTGTAGAAGAAAATCCTGGTTACCAAGAATTGTTTGATGCTTTTTGTGAATACTTTTTTGCACCAGATGTTTATGGTATTTATACAAGTGCATTAAACTTTATTCCATCAACAATAGAAATGCCAGATATGACAACTAGTCCATTATTTGAAGAAGTTATTGCATCAACAGAATTACAAGATCATGGTATTATACAATGGGACGGAAGAGTAGGATATAATGAATTACCACCAGATTTTAGAAATTTTACATTTAAAACAATGGTTGAATATTTACAAGATACTATATCTGTAGAAGATGCACTTTCTCAATTAGATGCACAATGGTCGACATCAACAATCGAGTTTAATCCTGTTACAGGAGTTGGAATAGAGTAAAAAAGTATAGCGTTGACTTCCTACAAGTCGACGCTTAATTTTTAAAGGGGTAGAAAAATGAAGTCTAATTTTACTAATAAAAATACAGAAAGGTCATATTTGTTATTTATGGCTCCTGCATTTTTACTTTTTACAGTTTTTTTAATATTGCCTGCAGTATTTAGTTTATACTATAGTTTTACATCTTGGAATGGAATTTCGGATAATATAAACTTTATAGGCTTAAGAAACTATCAAGAAATATTTACAAACCCACGATTTTATAATGCACTTAAAAACACAATTTTTTTAACTGTTTTTATATCTGTATTTGAAAATGTAATTGCTCTAGCTTTAGCTCTTTTAGTTGATAAAGTTGCAAAAGGGAAAAATTTTTTTAGAAGTATTTTTTATATACCTGTACTTATAAGTGGAATTGTAGCCGGTTTTATATGGAAAATTTTGTACAACTATAATTTTGGCGTTTTTAATACAGTATTAGATTGGTTTGAAAAAGATCCAGTTCATTGGATTGATGGGACTCAATTAGTAACATTATTAAGTATTGGGATTGTAATGATATGGAAAGGTGCAGGATACTACATGGTAATATTCTTAGCATCTTTGCAGGGTGTACCAACAGATGTATTAGAAGCAGCGGATATAGATGGCGCTAGCAGTTGGCAAAAGTTTAAGGCAATAACAATCCCTTTAATATCTGGTGCATTTACAATTAACTTTACATTAGCTTTAATCCGTGGATTAAAAGTATTTGATGAAATAGCTGTAATGACAGATGGCGGACCAGGGTTTGCAACAGAAACTATTGTATATTTATTATATAAGGTTGGATTTGGTGAAGGTCGACAAGGCTTTGGTACAGCTGTAGGAGTAGTGTTACTGGTTTTAATAGTTGTACTAAATACTATTCAACAAAAAGTGTTAAGGAAAAGAGAGGTGCAATTATAAATGAAAAAATTAAAATTCACACAAATAGTAGTTATTATTTTAACTGCATTTATAGCTTTTTTATTTTTAGCACCTGTATTTTTTGCTATTATATCTGCTTTTAAAACTAATGGCGAAATTTTAAAAAATCCTGTAGCATTGCCAGAAACATGGACTCTTAATAATTTTATAGAATTATTTACATTAACTGATTTTAAAGTTGCAATATTTAACAGTTTATTTTTAACAGTTGTGTCAGAAATTCTAATAGTTATAATAGTTCCACTTTCTTCTTATGGTATAGCCAGAAGTAAAAGTAAGTTTGCTCAAAAAATATATTCAATATTCCTACTTGGAATGATGATTCCTTTTCATATGTATATGTTTCCTCTTTTTAAAGAGTTAAAAGTTTTATCTTTATTTGGTAATTCATGGGGGCCAATTGTAATTTATGTTTCAGGCTCTGTATCTTTTGGAACTTTACTTTATGTAAGTTTTTTAAAAGGGATACCATTGGAAATAGAAGAGGCAGCAAAAATAGATGGTTGCTCACCTTTTAAAACTTTTTGGAATGTTGTATTTCCTCTTTTGGGTCCATGTACTGCAAGTATGGTAGTTCTAAATGGGCTAGGAATTTGGAATGACTTTTTAATGCCATATTTAGTTTTACCTTCTGGTAGAGCAAAAACAATAATGGTAGAAGTTTATTCTTTTGTAGGACAATATACAGCCAGATGGGATATTGTATTTGCTGGTACGGTAATAGCCATAATTCCAGCATTAATTATTTATGTTTTATTGCAAAAATATTTTGTAAAAGGTATTACCGCCGGCTCTGTAAAGTGAATATTTTTACAGATAAATTTCATGTGATCTTTTATAAACCCTTAATTATTTTAGTTTATTATTAAAATAATTAAAGGTTTTTTTATAAAAAGCAACCTTTAATTATTTGATAAAAACATTAGGTATAATATTTTTGGAAATGAGAGTATTTTTGCAATACATAAAGAAGAGGGAGAAGACATGTTTCAGGATACTTTCCTAAAGGCTTTAGATATGTCATCCAAAATTGACAAAGTAAGAAATATGGATTTATTAGTAAAATGAATTATAGTGTTATAAATTTTATTTAAAATAACTGGAAATTCTATGATATATTTTAAACTTATAAAAGTTTGAAAAGAGAAAGTTGGTTAGTTATGAATAGAAAAATAGTAGCAGTTTTAGGTAGTCCTCATTTAAATGGCAATGGTGCAAAATAATTTTTGAAGAGGCAATAGCAAATAATGACGAAGGACCGTTCAAACATAGAACCTGCTATACTCTCTTTTTATTAAGTGCATGAAAACTTCTGCGAGCCTGTATCTTTTGTAAACATCTTTTATTAATCCTAATTCCTCTTTTGTATGTTCATTGTAGAACCACGGTGAACGGTGGACAAACGTGAAACGTTTGGTTTTTACGAAGTAAAATTTCAGATGGCGGTCCTATTGATTTTAATGCTAAACTTTGTACTGTGCCATTATATTTTTCTAGCTGTCTGTATATGAATTGCCTGTTTATGTGGTATTTTCTTTCTGCTTTTGTAACTCCGTGTTTTTTTGCATATTTACATATTTTTTCCCTAAATCTCATTTCTTTTGTTATAATTGGTTTCATAAGAACACCTTTCCTTTTGGTTAATGTTTTTTGCGCACTTTAAAATTTATTAAAAAATTTTCGATTTAACTATGGCAAAAAAAATCTTAAGGAAAATTACAAAAAAGTATTGACAAGTATTTAATTAATCTATATAATAACCTTTGTCATTAGATATCAGGTGCAAACCTGACCGAATTTATCCAGAAGAGAATTCGGGTTTTCTTAATGGAAACTACTAAAGTTCCTATTTTTTTAACGACTATTTGGATTTAATTTAGAGGTATGTTTACATAAGGGTATGTACTTCTTATAAGGGGATTAAGTTCTTCGCTTTTTAAGCATAGTCAATAAATTTCACACTTGCTCGAGTGGCGGAACTGGTAGACGCACAGGACTTAAAATCCTGCGGGAGTTGATCCCGTGCCGGTTCGATTCCGGCCTCGAGCATAAGCCCAGATAGCTCAGTCGGTAGAGCAGAGGACTGAAAATCCTCGTGGCTGCGGTTCGATTCCGTCTCTGGGCATATGCGGGTGTAGTTCAATGGTAGAACTTCAGCCTTCCAAGCTGATAGCGTGGGTTCGATTCCCATCACCCGCTTTTTTACTTATTGTAAAAAAGTTCTACGCATAAGTGGCTCAGTGGTAGAGCATCGCCTTGCCAAGGCGAGGGTCGCGGGTTCGAATCCCGTCTTGTGCTTGCTAAGGCGTTCATTGAACGCCTTTTTTTTATATAAAAGATTATGGAGGTAAATATGAAAAATATAATAAAGTCATTAGCAGTAGCGTCGGTAGTTACATTTACGACCTTTGCATCAACTGTTTATGCCGAGGAAGTTAAAGAAATTATAATTTTAGGAACATCAAAGGTAAACGGCGATATTTTATCCTATAATTATTTTGATGAAACCAACTCTGAAAAGGGATTTGCAAAAATCGCAACTGTAGTAAAAGAAGAAAAGGAAAACGGCGAGTTATTACTTTTAGACACAGGAGATACAATATCCGGCGACTACATGGAATTGTTCAAGGAGGATTCTTTACACCCTGCTATAAAAGCTATGAACGAGATTAAATACGATATATGGACTTTAGGTGAAGATGACTTCAACCTAGGTAAAGATACATTAGACAAAGCTATAAAAGCTTTTAAAGGTACAACTTTGTCTGCAAATATTAAAAACGCAGATGGGAATGACTATGTAGAGCCCTATGTACTTAAAAAAATAAACGGCATAAGAGTGGGAATTATTGGATTAAGCAATCCAAGCACAGCCTATTATCAAGATAATGTAGCTGAAAATTGCGGAGAAATTACTTTTATTGATACAATAGATTCTATTAAAAAAGCAGTAGAAAAACTTGAAGGTAGAGTAGATGTATTAGTCGGTGCTTTTCATTTAGGCTTAGAAAACGATTATTATGGTGATAAAAATGATAATGTAAAAGCAATTGCAGAAGCCGTACCAGAGCTAGACGTTATATTTACAGGTAACGGAGAGCCTTTTGCAAAAGAATATGATGAAGATACGTTAATTTTAAACGCTGGTGATGATATAGCTAAAGTTACATTGGAGTTAGAAAAAAAAGATGGAGAATATAAAATCACAACTAAAAAAAGCACCTTAATTAATTTAGACGGAGTTACACCAGATAAAGATTTTAAAAAAGAATTTGAAAATGTTGATGATAAAATAAAAAAAATCAGTACAACAGAAATAGGCTCTATTAAAGGCGATGTTTTGCCAGAGCAAGAACTTATAGGCGTTCCAACAGTTCTAATACAAGATACAGCCCTTATGGACATAATAAATGATGCACAGTTAAAATATAGTGGGGCAGATGTGTCGGCAACACCTGTATTTAACTTGGATATGGATTTCAGCGAGAAAGCCGTATATACCAAAGATATAACAAAATTCTACCCAGAAGATTATACTTTGGTTACCTTTGAAATAACAGGAAAAGAGTTAAAAAAATACATGGAATGGTCTGCCAATTTTATTAACACCTTCGACTCAGGCGATGCTAATATTAGCTTTAATGAAGATATTTCTTACAGAGATTTCGATATTTTCGCTGGGCTAGATTATACCATCGATCAAAATAAAAAAGAAGGTAATAAAATATCTTACATGCGTATAAATAACAAGGATATTAAAGAGGACGATATAATTACTTTAGCTGTAAATAGCAGTAGAATACCTGTTTTGAAGGAATTAGGTATAATAGATGCAAAGGAAAAACCAATTTACAATTCAGAAACAACTGATCAGGAAACAGTTAAAGAAATATTAGCGGATTATTTTCGTTCAAGCCCTAAAGGTGTAGTTCAAGTGTCTGCCGATGACAACTGGAGGATTGAAAACAAGCCTGATAAAAATACTGCAGAATATGAGGAATTTAGAAAAATAGTACATTATGGATTTTTCTCTGTAGATGGAACAGCTAAACACCCAAGTAAAGATGGTGTGAATTTTAAGGAAACGAATATAACAGATGCTGTTAAAAAATTAAACGAGGGTATGAACAACCCTGAGGCAACAGAAAAAATAAAAGCCTTAATAGATGATAACCAAATAAGTAGTATTGGTGATTTGTTCAAGGATTCTTACGATATAATTATGGATACCTGCTTTAAATAAGTAAAAGAGATATGAAATACTGATGTGTTTCATATCTCTTTTTTGCACTTATATTTAAAACCAGCCTTTAGAACGTTGATAAATAAGTAAACCATAAAAAACTAATATTCTTTTTATAATATAATCATGCTATATGACAGAATGTCACTAGCTATTTTTTTTGTATACTATAAATAATAGTTCCGGTACTATTATTTATTTTTTTATAATGTAAGTTAAATTATCGTTTATGAATAAAATAGTAATGTTATTTAATTCATAAATGAATCTATGATATCATATGAAAATAGTTTTTACATTCCTAAGTGGTAGTGATTTACACTACCCTTTAAAAAATGGAGGTCTTTTTATGAAGAATTTTTTCAATTACAATTTTTTAATAATAAATGTTATTTTGTTAATTTTTTTAATTTTTGCTAGTATTCCATTGTTGATAGCGTATTCTCAAAGGCTTATTACTGCTGCTAATTTTGATTATTCTTTACCACCTACACTTATTATTTGCTCCAGCTTATTGGGGCTTTCATATTTAAACAAAAAATAAATATTAAGTGTATAAATATATTTGGTTGAGTTGTTTTGAATTGACTCTTTATCAAATCCAGTTGTTCATTAAAAACATTAACACCTGCAATAATTCAAATGAAATATTCTATGGGGTATCTCATTTTTAAATTCCAAAAAAACTTTATTTAATTATTGTCTGAATTTTGCAATGCAAAACCAAACATTTCACGTTTATCCGCCGACCACCACGGTTCTACATTGTGTAACTAATATTCTCTTTTTTCATATTGTCAAAACATCTATATCCAAAAGCCACTCTTTTATAACTTTTATTTTATTATTAAGCCCTTCAATCACTCCGTTAGTATATTCATATACTAATGTATAACAATTTCCTTTTGCATTGATACTCAATAAAATGACAATGTTATTTTATTCATAAAGAAAACTATGGTATCACACGAAGCTAGGTTTTATATTTCTAAGTGGCGGAGCAATTCTACGGAGTTTTTAGTGCAACTGGCTCCTTGGTGAAAAAATGATAAATTTCTTCAAAAGCAAATATAACCTAATAACTCTTTTCTTGATGGTAAATAAGTTAACTGTAAAAAACTAGTAACTTTTTAATACTGTAATTATGCTATATGACAGAATGTCACTAGCTATTTTTTTTTTTTTGTATACAATAAGTAATAGTTCCGGTACTATTAAATATTTTTTTACAATATAAGTTAAGTTATCGTTTGTGAGTAAAATAGTAATGTTATTTAATTCATGAACGAATCTATGATATCATATGAAACTAGATTTTATGTTTCTAGGTGGTAGTGATTTACACTACCCTTTAAAAAATGGAGGTCTTTTTATGAAAAGAAAAATAGGCAGTTTTATTTTTTTAAGCGTTGCAATAATCAATCTTTTCTCCTTTGTTATAGTAAATGCAAATGACAAAGTTTACAGCAATTTACAAAACGCCGAGGAGATTGTAACAACTGAAATTGTGGAAGATATTGAAGAACCAAAGTTAATAAATACTTTAAATTCAGAAATAAATCTTACACAAGATATGCCTTTTGATGTAGTAGACAAAAATTCAAGAGGTTTTTCAAAGCCTACTAAAACACATAAATGGTCTGAAGGAAAATTAAGTTTTGCTGGTCATACCTCTACAGGTACAACTCTTTATACAGATAAGTATTTCTCTGATTTTACCAACGGAACACTGACGATTAAAGCACTCGACTCTTATAAAGGTCATCCTAAAAAAGATGTTAAAGTAATAATACATAGAGAAAACATAGGATTTGATACCGAAATATACAGCACTACTGTTAAGGCAGGTAATTCAAAAAAACTAAACTTAAGCAACTACAAGTCAAATAAAAAGTATTATATTGAATTCTATGGAGTTTTTAGTGTAAATGGCTCGTTGGTGAAAAAATGATAAATTTGTTCAAAAGCAAATATAACCTAACATTTCTTTTCTTAATAGTGTTATTATACTTATGTTTTCTTTTATATATTAGGATACCTGACTTCAAATTTGTTTTTACAAGTGATATTGATAAAGTGATAGACTTTAACCTAATTCCTTTTCATAATTTATACGACGAATTATTTATGAGAGGTTTAGATTTATCACGGTACTTTATGGTAAGAAATATTGTGAAGATTGTAGCTTTTATCATCTTAGGTATTTTACTATTTCCTATTAGTTTGATATTGGCACAGAGATATAATTATAAAAAACATATTACTTATATTAAAACTAGCGCAATATTTATACTTATTTTCGAATCCTTGAATATCCTTTTAAACCAAAAAGTATACATCAATATAGACAATATAATTTATTATGTTTTAGGTTTATTTATTGCTTATAAAATTTGTGGTTTAATCTCTCAATTTAAAATCGACTTTCAATCTAGGAAGAAATAAAAAAAACTGACGGGCATTTGCGATTTTAACGCAATCCCGTCAGTACTTTTTTATTTTCTTAAAATCACCCTCATAGGGCAACCTTCTAAAGTATTTATTTTTAAAGGTAGAGCAATCATATTATAAGTACCTTCTTGTACATCTTTTAGTCGCAAGCCCTCTATAATTATTATTTCTTCTTCCATAAGAGTTTTATGCGTAAGTAAATTATCATCACCTCTGCCAACACTTAGGGCATCTACCCCAACACCACATATTTTTTTATCAGCTAAATACTCTGCCCCACTACTATGTAAGGCACAATAGTCAAGTTTAAATTCATTTACTTCAGAGTTTCTTGTTTTAAAAAGTATAAAATCTCCTTCTTGTATATCAATGTTAATTAAGTCTTCTTTACAAATTAAATCGGAATTAATTTCATACACTTTTACCTCTCTTATTAAGTTTTCTAGTTTTAAATACGATAGATCTTTAGCATTTTCAATCATATGCAATGGTGCATCCACATGAGTACCAGCATGACAATCTATGTGTAAATAACTTGCATAATGGTTGCCTATTTCATAGTTATCTATATTTTCAAATCTAGGGCGTTTGCTATCTTTATTTTTATAAACTTGCATATCTTCGGTAATTTCCGTAGAAACATCATAAATCTTCTGGTTCATGCCATTTTCTCCCATCTTTTTCCAATAGTTCGTAACTTTCTTTCGGCCCATAACCTAGATTGGAGTTATAGTTGTGAATTACTTTATTATTTTGCCATAACTGGAATATTTCTTCAACTAGCTCCCAAGATTTTTCTAATTCATCCCATCTTGTAAAAAGCGTGGACTCATTGTTTAAATAATCAAAAAGCAATTTTTCATAAGCTTTTGGCGTATTTCCTATATTATCCCCTACACTTTCTAAATGAGTTTTCATTTTTTCTAATTCTGTGTCAATTCCATTTTTCTTTACATTGAAATTAACAGAAATACCTTCCTTGGGTTGAATGTTAATAACTAATAAATTTTGATCTACATCAAACATTTTCCCATAAAGCAAATGAGGAATTTTTTTAAATTCTATAACTATTTGTATACACTTACTTTCCATTCGCTTACCTGTGCGAATATAAAAAGGGACGCCTAGCCATCTGTAGTTATCAATTTCAATTTTGGTTGCTATAAAGGTTTCTGTAACGGAATTAGGCGAAACATTTTCTTCTTCACGATAACCTTTTTTACCATTGTAATTTATATATTGACCACAAATAATATCTTTTTCTTCAAAACTATCCTTAATGGATTTTAAAACTTTAATTTTTTCATCGTGGATACTTGAAGGGCTTAAGCTTACAGGAGGTTCCATCGTTGCTAGAGATAATAATTGCAACATATGATTTTGAAACATATCACGCAAAGCTCCAGAAGTTTCGTAATAACCTCCCCTAGTTTCAACTCCTACTGTTTCAGAAGAAGTTATTTGAACATTATCTATGTATTTATTGTTCCATATTGGTTCAAAGATTATATTGGAAAACCTAAGAGCCATAATACTTTGTATCATTTCTTTACCGAGGTAATGGTCAATTCTATATACATGACTTTCATCAAATACTTTAAGTATTTTTTTATTTAGACTAACAGCTGATTTTAAATCCTTACCAAAGGGTTTTTCTATAATTACTTTATTGTACTCACCTTTAGTAAAATTATAGTTTAAATCATGGATTTTTAATTTCTCCACTATTGTTTCAAAAAAATTAGGTGCAACTGCCAAATAAAAAGATGGATCATCTATTTGAAGTTTATTAATAAGCGCTGTTAATTTTTCGTAGCCTTCGTCTTCAGAAAAATTAAATGGAATATAATGTATATTTGATGATAGGGCAGCCCACTTTTTTTCGTCTATTCCATTGTTAAAAGTATTCTCCAGCCAACTTAATAAAGATTTTTTATATTCACCAGTAGATATTTCTCTTCTACCTATGGCAATAAATTTAAAATCTTTACTAATTTTGTTTTCTAAATATAAACTATAAATGGCTGGTATCAGTTTCCTTTTAGTTAAATCCCCTGTGCCACCAAATACAATTAAATTGTCTGTCATAAATTTCCCTTTCTATTTAGTTTTAGTGGATTTAAAATAGTGTCCACCAAATCCATTTCGTAGTGCTGCTACACTTTTTCCTGTAAAGGTACTATTTTCTAGAGAGCGATATCTTTCTAAAAGCGATGCAGTAATTACTGAAGCTGATACTTGTAACTTTAAAGCCTCTTCTACTGTCCACAAACCCTCTCCCGATGAATACATTTCGCCAGAGATATTATCTAACTTGCCATCTTTTTTAAATGCCTCTTCCATAAGTTCCATTAACCAACCACGAATTACAGAGCCATTACTCCATACACGAGCTACTTTTTCATAATCTAAATCGAATTCAGATTTATGTAATATTTCAAAACCTTCACCAATAGCACCCATCATGCCATATTCTATTCCATTATGTATCATTTTAACATAATGACCAGAACCATAAGGACCACAGTGCAAATATCCATTTTCTACACAAATATCTTTTATGAAAGGCTCAATTACAGAAAACACCTCTGGCTTACCACCTATCATTGTACAAGCCCCATGCCTTGCCCCAGACATTCCGCCAGATGTACCTACATCACAAAAATCTATTTCTAACTTTTCTAATTCTAAGGCTCTTCTTTTAGTATCGTTAAAATTTGAATTGCCACCGTCTAGAAGTATATCTCCTTTATTAAGTAAAGGTATGAGAGTTTTTATCATGTTATCAATGGTGTCGCCCGCTGGTATCATCATCCATATTATTTTTCTTTCAGAGCCGAATTCTTTGGCTAAATCCTCTAGAGTACGTGCTACTTTTACACCCTCTTTTTCAATTTCGTCCATTTTCTCCTTGCTTCTGTTATACGCAATTACTTCATGACCTTTGTCACGTCCGTTTAAAGCAATGTTATAACCCATCTTTCCCAATCCTATTATTCCTATTTTCATTATTTCGCTCCTTTATTTATAATAATTTATTTTTTTGATACTAATTTAATAATATATTAGACTTAAGGATTTTGTCAATTATAGTTAATTAATACACAAATCACAATTTTATTTAAATAATAATCATAAAAAAATAATATACATACATCATGCAGTGGTTAAAATTAAATATTTTAAAATTAAATACAATTAAAAAAGAAAATTTTAAATGAATTTCATTTTAAAAACAATTAATATCCAATAATAATTCATTTTATGTTATTCTTAAGAGGTCATCCTATACATTTTTAATATATAATAAAAATAAATTTATCGAATATACTAAAAATGTACATTTTATTAAATGTGGACTATATTTTTATTAGAGTATATGTTAGAATTATTTAAAGAAGTAATATTTTATACTTTACGCTTTGTTATAAATGTAACAGTAAAGGAAAGTTTTTTACAAATAACATCTTATTGAATATTGCCTGAGAGGATGATTGTATGGCGAAGATGGAAATGCTGGCTATGTTGTTAGCTGGTGGTCAAGGTAGTAGGTTAGGCGTTTTAACAAACACAAAGGCTAAGCCGGGTATATGTTTTGGTGGTAGATACAGAATTATAGACTTTCCCCTTAGTAATTGTGTTAATTCAGGAATTACTGCTGTAGGTGTGTTAACTCAATACCGTCCTTTAGCTTTAAATAAGCACATAGGAATTGGTGTACCATGGGACTTAGACCGTTCCAATGGCGGGGTAACAATATTAGCACCACATGCAAAGCAAGAAAAAAAATGTTGGTTCTCTGGTACTGCTGATGCTATTTACCAAAATTTAGAATACGTAGATAGTTGCAATCCAGAATATGTTCTTATACTTTCTGGCGACCATATTTATAAAATGGACTACTCCAAAATGTTAAAAGAGCATAAGGCAAACAAAGCCGATGCAACAATTGCAGTTTTAGAAGTTCCTATTGAGGAAGCTCACAGGTTCGGTATAATGAAAACTGTTGAAGGAACAGATCAAATTTATGAATTTGCTGAAAAAGAAGAAAACCCGACTAGTAATTTAGCATCAATGGGAATTTATATTTTCACATGGAAAAAATTACGTGAAGAACTTATAAAGGGCGCTCAATTACACTCCGATAGTGACTTTGGTAAACATATAATACCTGCTATGTTGGAAAGAAATTTGGATTTATACGCCCATAGGTTTGTCGGATATTGGAAAGATGTAGGTACAATAGAATCCTATTGGTCTGCAAATATGGAATTAATTAAAACAGTTCCTGAATTTAACTTGTACGAAAATTTCTGGAATATTTATACTAATTCGGAAAGCCAAGTACCACAGTACACCGGTAAAGAAGCATCCATAAAAGCAAGCTTAATTGCTGATGGTTGCAAAATTCACGGTACACTAGTTAATTCAATAATAGGTCCCGAGGTTACAATCGACGAAGGCGTAACCATAAAAGACTCTATTATAATGAGCAATTGCACCATAAAGAAAAATGCAAAAATAAATAGAGCCATAATCGATGAAGGCACTACTATAGAAGAAAATGTTAAAATAGGCGAATTTGACAACATTCCTAATAAACTAAAACCAAAAATATACGATACAGGAATTACCGTAATTGGTGAATACTCTTATGTACCAAAGGATGTAACTATTGGTAAAAACTGTGTTATTATTGGCAAAAGCAAGGCAGAAGAGTATATAGGCGGAGTATTAGGGAGTGGCGAAACTATAGATAATTCGGAAGAGGGGGTATTCTGATGAAAGCTATTGGTATAATACTAGCAGGCGGAAAGGGTTCAAGACTTTCCAAACTTACAGAATCTCGTGCAACAGCAGCTATACCTTTAGGTAGTAGTTATAGAGCAATAGACTGGCCGCTTAGCAACATGACAGACTCAGGAATAAATAAGGTAGCTGTTATTACTCAATACAATTCACGTTCTTTAACGGATCATCTATCATCTTCCAAATGGTGGAATTTCGGTAGAAAACATGGCGGACTTTTTATACTATCACCTTATTTAGCTAACGATAGCTCCCTGTTGTATAAAGGCACCGCAGACTCCATGTATCAAAATTTATCTTTTTTAAAAAGAAGTAATGAAGAATTTGTAGTAATTACAAACGGCGAAGGTATTTATTCTGGCGACTATAATTATTTACTAGAACACCATGTAGAAAAAAATGCCGATTTAACTATGGTAGTAAAAAGAATATATGATGATGATATTGGTCAATATGGTGTAGTTCAAATGGATGATAACAACAGACTTCTATATTTAGAAGAAAAACCATTGGCACCAGAAACAAATTTAGTTAACTTAGCCATTTATGTAATAAGGCGTGAACTTTTAATAAAATTATTGGAAGAGCTAAGTGAAGATTTAAGATACGATTTTGTAACAGATTTAATTGTTAGATATAGAAAAAAATTAAATATAAGTTGTTTTCAAGTAAACGATGACTTTTATTGGAGAACAATAAATAGTGTACAAAATTACTATAGATGCAATATGGATTTTTTAGATGAAAAAATTAATATGATTTTTAATCACGAAAACCATTCCATTTGCACAAAACCTAAGGACGAACCACCGGCAAAGTATAATTTTAATGCCGAAGTGAGAAACGCCTTAGTTGGAAACGGTAGTATAATATCAGGTAAAGTAGAAAACAGCGTTTTATTTAGACGAGTTGTTGTTAAAGATAATGCGTGTGTAGAAAGATCTATTTTACTAGAAGGTACAATTGTAGAAGAAGGTTGTACTTTAAAACATGTAATTACTGACAGAAACTGCAGGATAACATCGGGGACTAAAATAATCGGGACTGAAGAAGAACCTATTATACTGGGGAAAAATACAGTAGTTTAAAAAGTTATTTAATTTTATGAAGGCGAACCACGTATCATAACTTATGAGGAGGATTTTTTATATGAATATCACAGATATTAGAATTAGAAAGATTACAAAGGAAGATAGCAAAATGAAAGCTATTGCTTCTATAACTTTTGACGATGCTTTTGTTGTACATGATATAAAAGTTATTGAAGGTGAAAAAGGTATGTTTATAGCTATGCCAAGTAGAAAAACATTAGAAGGCGAATTTAGAGATATTGCGCATCCAATAAATTCCGAAGCAAGGGAAAGCTTGCAAAAATTAATATTAGACGCTTACGACAATTATCAAGAATAAATAAAATTATTCTTGCACTCTTATAGTTAACCTTCATAAATAAATAAAATATAGCAAAAGTAGTATTTTCTGGTTCTCGTCCTAAGGGACGGAAATTTATGATAAATTTTTACCTATGCAATTATTGTGGAAACACAAAAAAGGCTGCCCATTAATTTTTATGGGTAGCCTTTTATCTTTGTAAAATTATTTATCCGAATATATATTTTTTAAATTTATTACCTCTATCTTCAAAACCATTAAAATGTCCATAACTCGCCGATGCTGGTGAAAGTATGCAGGCTGTATTCTCCCTAGGATTATTTTTTAAATATTCACTAGCTTCTTCTAAAGAGTTCATGTAAGTAAATTTTATGTTGCTTTGGCGTGAACCTAGTTCGTTCAAAATTCTTTCCCCAGAATCGTATAGCAAAATTACTTCTTTTAGCGAGCTTTGCAAAATAAATTCTATTAAACCTGTATATTCTATACCCCTGTCCATTCCACCTAATATAATTGTTCCAATATTTTCCACAGACTTTATTGCATTAATTGCCGATTCGGCTGTTGTAGAAATAGAATCATCATAATAGTCCACTCCATTTAAAGTACCTATATACTCCAATCTGTGGGGTAATGGCTTAAATGTAGTAATGGAATAAATAAAGTCTTCATCATTTATATTAAAAAATTTACAAACTTCATAAACAAAAGCGATATTCATAATGTTGTGTTTACCTTCTAAAAGTTCAAGAGAAAAGTCTTTAAGTTGGAAATTTTTATTAATGGATATCAATTTACCAGAAAACTCATTTCGTCTAGGCAGTATATCCTCATTACAATATAAAGTGTCTAGGGATTTTTGATACTTAAAAATATTTTTTTTAGCATTAACATAGGACTCAAAATCACCGTATCTGTCTAAATGGTCTTCAAAAAGATTTAAAAGAATTGCCATGGTTGGCGATATTTTTAAATGCTCTAGCTGGTGACAAGAAAGTTCAAAAACTATTACAGATGCCGGGGATATATGGTCTATTATATCAAAAACAGGAATACCAATATTCCCAACCAAAAGGGAATCTATTCCATTTTCTCTTAATATATGATGCAACATGCTACTAGTTGTACTTTTTCCTTTTGTGCCAGTTATACCAATTATTTGGTGGGAAAATAGCTCCATAAATATTTCTGTTTGGGAGGTAATTGTACCCTTGTATGTTGACTTTGCACGAGGTAATTTTATACCTGGGCTTTTAAATATAATGTCATATTCATCAATGGCATTTAAATAGTTTTCACCTAGATACAGAGTTGCCTTTATATCTTCTTTAGCTATTAGTGTATTGTTGTCAGCTATGGCTAGCTCATCATAAATATTTATGCTTTTTAGAAAATTATAAGTGGAACGACCTTCTCTACCATAGCCTAAAATTAGTATTTTTTTATCTTTTAATTTAGAAAATTTTTGGCGAATTGGAGTAAATGCACCTTTTTCCTCCATTTTCTTTTTAGCCACCTCAGCAAAATTTTCTGGCAAGGCATTTTCTTCATAAATTTTCCAGTAGTCGTAAATCTCATTTCCTTGTATAAAAGCGTATGCGCCACATTTACCTAATAAAACTGGTAAGTCTTCTGCTTTGGAATCTTTTTCATGGAATTTTTCTTGATGCTTTATAAAACCATATTTTAATGAAGTAATAACTTCATCTCTACTGCCTACACACTCGAAAGGTTTTTCAGGCTGAATTCCTATTAATTTTTCGCATTCATTTAAAAGACTTTCCTCGTGTAATAAATTTTTGCCAAAAATATTTATTAGCTCCTTTTCTGTTAAAAAAGGCGAAAGTATTATATATACAAACAAACACTTCGGACAGTGTCCACACCATTTATCTTCTTTACTACCAACATTGCAGCTTCTAAAAATTTCATGGTATTTACTTAAACTAGAAAAATATTTTGCTATTTGCATTTCAGAAAAAGGCCTTAGCATACTAAAATAATAAATATTTGACCCTAAATAATTCTCCTCGTACTCCCTAAATGCACATTCAAATTCGTAACTTTTTGAGTATTGATGGTTAACCTTTGTACCAGGAATGGTACTTTCATTTGCACTAAATTCATTGGATAGGGCAACATAGCTTATGCCATTTATGCAAGCTGCCAATACCGAGGAGAAGGCTACAATTGCCGAAAAAGGCGTATGACCATTTAAATAACCTTTGCTATTTAAATCCAGCATATTTTTATCCAATGTGCGACGTGCTGTTATTAATGAACTTAAATTACTAGCATTAAAAGTATTGTAAGTAGCTCCCCGCGGATTTATTATAAAGCCAGTGCAATCCATTTCCTTTAGTAAATCTATAGTAACTATAGAATCCTTACCACCACCAATAGGTATTAAAACCCTCTTGTTTCTATCTAGTTTTGGTCCAGACAAAATTTTTTTACCATGGGCTTCTATATTCATAAAACTTTGGTTAAAGTCATTATGGGTTTCTATATTATTTACATAAAAAAATTCTCCAAGTCCATGAAAATACTCATTCTTCCACCATTTAATTTGTTTTTTATTTAAAGCGCCAGCTTCTATAATAACTTTTGGAGAACAAGTTATCTTCCAATAACTTATTAATTCAACCATACCAATGGAAAATACAAGATTTTCTATTGCCGTTTTATCCTCTATCACCTTAAGTTTGTCAATACTCCAAGTTGGATTAAATTTACTAAGTCCGACTATTTCAAACTCAAAAGAAAAGTCTAAAGTTTTATCTTTTTCTTCTATGGTATAGCTATGATAAATAAATTCTGGATACTCTTTTCTAAATTTTAAAAATTTTTCTAGGTGCATATTGTCCTCACTATAATTCTACGTACTTATCATTGAAAATATCCTGTGAAATCACATCCACACCAGTATGATTTAAAAGGATAAAATCACCCTTTCTTCCAAAGAAGTATTTATCTCTATTCTCGTCTATAAATATTTTAGTATTCTCTTCCAGTACTTGAGCTTCTATAATTTCATCCTTTTTTTGTATACACCCTTTGCAAAGACTTAATAAATGTACTTTGTATTCGCAACCTTTGCTAACTGTTGTTGGTATATATTCTGGAGTTATTATATATTCTTCTTCAGTAGGTTCATATAAATCTTTAAATTCATATTCCTTTATTTTAATAATTTTTCCGTTTTGATCAACTAATAAGTAGAGGTCGTCTTCTATAAAGACTTTTATATCACCTTCTATGGTGCGTATTATGCTTGTGCTATACTTAGGTGATAAATCTGTTGCCTTTAAGAAGCCCATGGCACTCGGCTTTTTCTTATACTTTTTCATATTTTTAAATGTAGTTTTAGAAGGGTAGTATACAAATTTATTAGATGCATTGTACTCATTAATTTTCCATTTTAAATAATCTTCCATGGTATAATTGGGGTATACTTCTTCAAATTTACTTAAGCTAATAAAACCACCAGATTTATCTCTATTACCACCGCCACTACCAATTCCCCTGCACATATAATCAGCCATTTCATGTGCCATTATTTCATTTGTACAACTTCTTATGGACAGCTTTGTTCCGTATTCTAATTCTGCAAACAATATGCAACAATCTATTCCCGCTACCTGCTGAGTTATGTCAGCTGTAAATCCTAGTAAATTTGGGTCGCAAGGTTCAGCATGAAAAAGAGCTATTTTATTAATAATAATACGATTTGTTAAGATTTTACTAATTATGTCTAGATCCCTTTGGGCTATTGCCGCATTTCGCAACTTTCGCATAAGTTCTTCGTCATGATCAACCTCTGCTAAATCTCTATCTAGTGGGTGCCTTAACTCAGAAAGGCCATTAGAATCAGTATAAATACCATAATATAAAGCATTTAGTATGTCGTGGTGCTTGTGTATATTAAATCCACTTTCCAACAGCAATTTATAAATAAGGGTAGTACAGCTACCATATTGAGGTAGTATTAAGGTGTCTTTATCATCTTTTATTTCTACTTTGTGGTGATCTAATGTAACAATCCTTACGCTCTCCGTATCATCATATTTAGTAACGTTACCAGCACCGTATTGGCTATCTACAGTAATTAGTAGTTCCGTATTGAGCGGTAATGTATTGGTAAATTCTATGTCTATATTAAGTTCGTTAATTAAAATAATTAAGCTAGTCTTCGTTATTTTTTCATAACCACCATATATAAATTTAACAGATTTGCCCATTAGTTTGAAATACTCAGATAAAGCAAACCCACTGCATATACTGTCAGAGTCAGGTATATTATGACTTAATACAACTATATTATTATATTTTAAAAAATTTTTTAATTTCATAGCGTCCCTTTCTAAGTTCAAACATATGTGTATTATTTGTGCTACATTTGTGCCTGTTCTTAGGTAAATTCTATATTTAAATCTAAAAAAAGTCAAACTACCTATCCACCAAAATACCTTATACTGAACAGTGAATTAGAAAGCTTTACAACTTACATCTCTAAAATTATATTTTCATATCATTTAGTTTTATGTAACCCTTTTTTCTTAATACACTTGAAATAAAAAGCGTAATTATAGCAGGCAAAATTATTTGCAAAATTAATATTTTAAAAATAACTTGCGGAGTGTTTCCCATTGCCTCTAGTGTGCCAAATTGTCCTACTAAACCAGCTGTGCCCATGCCTGCACCATAAGCTGTATTTGTCATTTTAAAAACGGTTGTTGATAACCCCCCACATATTGCACTGGCAATTGTTGGTGCTATCCAGATTTTTGGATTTTTTACAATATTTGATATTTGTAACATTGATGTACCAATACCTTGGGAAAGTAGTCCATTAATCCCATTTTCTTTGTAACTAGCCACAGCAAATCCCACCATTTGTGCACAACATCCGGCACAAGCAGCACCCGCTGAAAGACCAGATATCCCAAGGGAAATACAAATACCTGCACTAGAAATAGGCAAAGTAAGTATCATTCCTATAGAAGCACCTATTGCCATACCCATAACTAAAGGCATAAGTTCTGTCGCACGTTCTATAAAAGTGCTTATAAAAGTCATTAGGGCACTAATTGGAGCACCTAAATAATAAGCAACTAAACCACCGGTAATAATCGTAACCATTGGAGTTATTATTATATCTACTTTTGTTTCTTTAGAAATTAATTTACCTATCTCACTAGCAAAAATACTACTTACAAAAGCGCCAATAGGTCCTCCATATTCGTAACCTAAAGCGCCGCCTATTAAGGTAGAAAATAATACGAGGGGAGGAGCTTTTAAACTATAAGCAACTGAAATACCTATGCCAGCACCTGACAAAGCTGTAGCTGTTGAACCCAGTTTAAGAAATGCTTGAAAGCTTAATAGCTCACCAAGTTGATTGAATATTAATCCAATAATAAGAGTTGAAAATAACCCTAGTGCCATGAAGGATAGAGATTCTGTACCATACTTTTTCATAGATATAACAACTTCTTTTCTTTTTAAAAAACTTTTCATTGTTTCTCCTTTCATAAAAAGAATTTACTAATTATTTTAGGTGTACTTTGTTAGAATTATATATATTCATAGAATATTCTATGTGTAATTTATATAACTAAGCAACCTATAGTTGCAAGTCTACTATTACTTTAGTATCTTTTCAAGGTTATTTTTGAAATTTATTTTTTTAATAATCTGGTATAAAAAAATTTGATATATGGTATAATTGCTGATAAAATACAATTACAATGTTAAATAAAAAATAAGTGTGAACAATAAAATTCGAAAGGAATAAAATATGTATTTCGATATATCTTTAGATTTATACAAAGTGTTTTGTACTGTGGTACGAACAGGTAATATGTCTCTAACAGCGAAGCAATTATATATTTCCCAACCAGCAGTTTCTATGTCTATTAAACAGTTGGAAGAAAAATTAGGCAAGCCACTATTAATTCGCTCTGCTAAAGGGATACTTCCAACAACAGAGGGCAAAGTTCTTTACAAATATTTATCGGAGGCTATGGACTTAATTGAATTAGCCGAAAGTAAATATATGGAAATAACAAATTTACATTTAGGCGACTTAACTATTGGAGCATCCGATGTGTTGCTTAGTAATTTTTTAATGCCACATATTGAACAATTTATAAAATTACATCCTAAAATAAATATTAAAGTAGAAAACCTGTCTTCAGCCCAAACGATTAACTTATTAAAGGAAGGCAAAATAGATGTAGGTTTTGTTAACCTCCCTATAGAAAAGAGTGATGGTATTGATATTACAGAAATAATGCCAATACAGGACTGTTTAATAGGCGGCACAAAGTATAAAGATTTAGCCCAAAAAGGGGTAACTATAAAAGAACTAAATGATTACTCCCTTTTAATGCTTGCAAAGGGCTGTAATGCTAGAAGAAATATAGACGAAATGGCAAAAGCAGAAGGTGTAAGGCTTGTACCTAATATTGAGCTTAGTAGTAGCGAATCCATTATTAAAGTTGCAAAATTAAACTTAGGTTTGGCAGTTGTAGTTAAAGATTTTTCTATGGACGTAATTGACAATGTTGAACTTTTTGAAATTCCTCTTAAGCCATCGTTAGAAGGTCGCGCCATAGGAATAGCAACCCTAAAAGGAGTCGACCCATCAAATGCCACGAAGAACTTTATAGGTTTATTGGAGTTGTGATAAAAAGCAAAAAAGGATTTGCGCTTTTAGAAGTTATTATAGTGACTATTATGTTTATTGCTATAGTAAATATTAGTTTAAGCTATGTTAGCTTCATTGAGAAAAATAATATAGAAAAAAATAGCAACATTATAGTAAATGTATTGAAAGAATGTCGTATAAAGTCTATAGAAAATCATAGAACTTATAGTATTAGTTTCACTACAGAAAATGATTTAATAATACAATACTTAGAAGAAGTTGTACAGGTAGAAAAAATCGTGAACTTAGAAGATATAGATAGTTTAAGTTTAAACTCAACTACAGGTAACATAGTATATATTGAAAGTGGGACTACAAGCACACCTTGTACTATACTGATAAAAAACGGAGAATACAAAGGAGTTATTACTATAAATTTAGGATCTGGTATGCCAAATTTTAAAGGCATAACCAAAAATTGATTATATTTAGGAGGATGTATGGAAATTAAAAATTATACAGAAACTCTGGTAGAAAATAATGTAAGAACAATTATGGAAGAAATGAATATGTGCACTTGTAATTTTTGTATACTTGATGTAATGGTAATTGCATTAAATAATTTAGCTCCACGTTATATGATTGTAGGAAATGGTATAAATAATAAAACAGAAGAAACGGAAATACAAAACAACGTGGAATTATATACAGCCATAGTGCGGGCATGTAAAATTATTAAAGAAAAACCTAGGCACATCTAAGAAAAAAGCAGAAGTTGTACCATCATTGCCCATAAATATAATGTATGGTATAATTCCTAAAAAGTCTAGTCGAATAATTAAAGCTTTTGAGCTGCATGCTTTATAACCAGAGCAGAAAGCACAGCTTTCGACCATACTCGAGCAATAAAGCAAGGCTTTATGACCAGGCTATTTAAATATATATAATCTAGGAGGATTTATGGTTTCAGCAGGTGAATTTAGAAATGGTGTAACAGTTGATGTAGATGGCGATATTTTTGTTGTTATTGAATTCCAACACGTTAAGCCAGGTAAGGGTGCGGCTTTTGTACGTACTAAATTAAAAAATTTAAAAACAGGTAGCACAACAGAGCGCACATTTAGACCAAGTGAAAAAATGCCAAAGGCTCACATAGACAGAAAAGATATGCAATACTTATACAACGATGGTGAACTTTATCATTTTATGGACGAGGAAACATACGAGCAAATCGCTGTAAATGCTGACGAAGTAGGCGAAACGCTGAAGTATGTAAAAGAAAATGAAATAGTAAAAATTCTTTCTCATGCAGGCTCAATATTCGGCATAGAACCTCCAATGTTTGTAGAACTTGAAATAACTGAAACAGAGCCAGGTTTTAAAGGCGATACGGCTACTGGAGCAACTAAACCAGCTATAGTGGAAACAGGAGCAAGTATAAATGTACCTTTATTCCTTAGTATTGGTGATGTAATAAAAATAGATACTCGCACAAATGAGTATCTAGGCAGAGCATAAAATTATTAAAAATGGTATATTAGCTTTATCCTTTAATTACGAGAGTTGATATACCATTTTTTATTTCTGAATTTTTGCTACGCAAAAACCAAACGCTCTGCGTTTGTCAGCCGTTCACTGGTCGGAAACTCAATTCCCTGCTCGTGTATGCAACCAACACCGCTGTTCTACTAGGTTAAAGAACTGTAGTTTTTATTACATATTTTTAGTGACAATAGATACGCCATTTTCTTCAGCAAGCTTTTCTGCATTGTCTAGTCTACATCTCCCATATCCAATATAGAAAGTAAAAAATCATTTAATATATCTTTGTTTTTTTCATTACCAAAAATCATTTTAAATACGCTATATCAGCTAATAAGTATTAAAAAATATTGGCTTTTATAAAATTCCATGGAATAAAAGACAAATGCACTTTTTAATGTTAAAATTATTTTAATCGTTTACAATAAAATTTTTAACATTAACTAAGGAGAAGTTTATGATAGTAGAAATAATTTCCAAAGAATTAGAAATTAAAAAGGAATACGTAGAAAATATTATAGCGTTAATTGACGAAGGTAACACAATTCCTTTTATTGCTAGATATAGAAAAGAAATGCACGGTTCATTAGATGACCAAAAAATTCGTGAACTATCTGAACGCTTAAATTATTTAAGAAATTTTAATGATAGACGTGATACCATACGCAATACTTTGGTAGAAATGGAAAAGTTAACAGATGATATAGATAAAGCTTTAAGCAACGCATTAACATTAACAGAATTAGAAGATATTTACAGACCTTTTAAGCCTAAAAAGAGAACAAGAGCAACTATAGCCATTGAAAAAGGAATGGAGCCTTTAGCTAAATTAATATTTCAACAAGAGGTTACTACTAATTTAAATGAACTAGCTAAAAAACATTTAAACGAGGAAGTAGAAACAGAGGAAGACGCGCTAAAATATGCCCACGATATAATAGCTGAATGGATTTCCGACACTGCCGACTATAGGACTTTTATCCGTAAGTTAACTTTTCAAAAAGGAATAATAGAAACAAAGGCAAAAGGTGAGAATACAGTTTATGAAATGTACTTTGACTATAATGAACCCGTTTCAGATATTTTAGGTCATAGAGTTTTAGCCATAAATCGTGGCGAAAAAGAAAAAGAGCTGTCTGTAAAGCTTATAGCCCCAATAGAACATATATTAAGCGGGTTGCGTTACAATATACTTAAAGAAAATGAAATAACAAGAGAATTCTTAGCAAATGTAATTGAAGACAGCTATAAAAGATTAATAGGACCAGCTATAGAACGTGAAATACGAAATGAATTAACAGAAAAAGCAGAAGAAGGCGCTATAAAAGTTTTTGGTCAAAACTTAAAGCAATTATTAATGCAATCTCCACTAAAGAATAAAACCATACTAGCATTAGACCCAGGATATAGAAATGGCTGTAAATATTGTGTATTAAACCCCTTTGGAGATGTACTATACACAGGAGTTATATACCCAACAGCACCTAAAAACGATATAGAGGGTAGCAAAAAAACTTTAATGCCTCTTATTGAAAAATACAATGTTGAAATAATAGCCATTGGTAATGGTACAGCCTCTAGAGAAACAGAAAATTTTGCAGTGGATTTAATAAAAGATACAGGTAAGAAGATTTATTATATTATTGTAAATGAATCTGGTGCATCTATATATTCGGCATCTCCTTTAGCTGCAAAAGAATTCCCCAACTTCGATGTAGCCCTTAGAAGTGCCGTATCCATAGGCAGAAGACTTCAAGACCCTTTGGCAGAGTTGGTTAAAATCGACCCTAAAAGTATAGGTGTAGGCCAATATCAACATGATATGAACCAAAAATATTTAGATAATACTTTAAGTGGCGTAGTAGAAGATTGTGTTAATACCGTTGGAGTTGAGCTTAATACAGCATCACCAAAACTACTGTCCTATGTTTCGGGTATAAGCAACACTATTGCAGAAAATATAATTGCTTATAGAGAAGAAAACGAAAGCTTTAAAAGCCGTAAAGAACTATTAAAAGTAAAAAAACTAGGCCCTAAAGCCTTTGAACAATGTGGCGGTTTTTTAAGAATACGTGATTCTAAAAATTTATTAGATAATACTGGCGTACATCCAGAATCCTACGAAATTGCAAAAAAAGTTTTAGATTATTGTGGCCATAACGAGGAAACTTTAAAAGGCAACATTAAAATAGATGTAGATGTGGATAAATTATCAAAAGAGCTAGAAGTAGGTAAACCAACTTTACTAGATATAATTAAAGAATTAGAAAAACCTGGGCGTGATGTAAGAGAGAATATAGACCCTCCTATTTTAAGAAACGATGTGCTGGAAATGGAAGATTTAGAAGTCGGCATGGAACTTAAAGGAACTGTAAGAAATGTAATCGACTTTGGCGCTTTTGTTGATATTGGTGTCCATGATGACGGTTTAGTTCATATTTCTAAGATGAGTAAACGTTTTATTAAACATCCTTTAGAAGTAGTAAGCGTTGGAGATGTAGTTACTGTAAAAGTAATCGATGTAGACCTTAAAAAGAAGAGAATTAGCCTTTCTATGATTTAGGTTATATAAACAAAATGAGGAGAAAAATGTATAAATATAAAGTGCTGATGGTTACAATGAAATTAGATATAGGAGGTGCAGAAACCCATATACTTGAACTATCTAAGGCATTAATCAAAAAAGGCATAGAAGTTCATGTAGCATCTAATGGCGGCCAGTATGTAAAGGAAATGGAAGATGCCGGAGTAATCCATTACAATGTACCCCTTCATAATAAAGTGCCCTTTAATATGATTAAGTCCTACTTTTTATTAAAAAAAATAATACAAGAAAATAATATTCGTCTTATTCACTCCCATGCAAGAATTCCTTCTTTCTTAATTGGGCTACTTAAAAAAAACATGAATTTTAGATTTGTAACCACTGCTCATTTGAATTTTAGGACTACTTTCCCTTTTAATATTCTTTCCAATTGGGGCGAAGCAAGTTTAGTTGTTAGCGAGGATATAGAAGACTATTTAATAAATAGTTACAAAGTAAAAAAAGGTAATATACTCCTCACTATAAATGGAATAGATGTGAATAAATTTTCTAAACACGAAGTTAAACATTTAGAAGATGAATTTAATTTAGGCGAAGGTAAAAAAATAGTATATATGAGTAGAATGGATACAGATAGGAGCTATCCTGCCCATGTAATAATCGGTTTAGCCGAAAAAATAAATAATAAGTATCCAAAGTCTGAAATTATTATAATAGGTGATGGCAATGACTTTGAAAAAATAAAAGATAAGGCTAGTAGAGCAAATAAAAAAATAGGAAGAAAAATAATAACACTAACAGGTGGCAGAATAGATACTGCTGACTTAGTGAATTTATCCCATGTTTTTGTTGGAGTAAGCCGTTCCGCTTTGGAGGCTATGGCCTGTGAAAAGCCTGTTATCCTCGCAGGTAATCAAGGTTACCTTGGTATATTAAATAGAGAAAATTTAGATACTGCCATAAATACAAACTTCTGTTGTAGAGATTGTAAAAATGTGGAAGAAGACATTTTGTTCAATGACATAGAAAAAATATTGGATATGGAAGAAGCAGAATATAAGGACCTCGGTGTATTTTCAAGGCAAGTTATAATAGATAAGTATTCTGTAACTAGAATGGCAGATGATGCACTTAAACTTTACGAAAAAGTTGCCTATAGCCAAAAAGAAATAGATGTAATGATTTCAGGTTATTATGGCTTCAGAAATAATGGCGATGATATTTTATTAAAGTCCATAGTTGATAATTTAAAAAAAGAAAAGCCTAATATTAAAATTGTAGTATTGTCTAAAATTCCAAAAGAAACCTCAGAAATATATAGTGTACAATCCATTAACAGGTTTAATATTTTCAAAATAACAAGGGCTTTAAAAAGAACCAATTTGTTAATAAGTGGTGGTGGTACTCTTATACAAGACCATACTAGCACAAATTCTTTAATTTATTATTTGTTTTTAATTTACCAAGGACATAAAAAAGGTGCAAAAACAATGCTTTACTCCAATGGCATAGGCCCTGTAAATAAAAAAATAAACAGAGAGCTTTCTACAGCTATTTTGAATAAAATGGACGCCATTACACTCCGCGACCAAGAAGCATTTAATGAAATTAAAAAGATGAATGTAATAAATAATAATATTTCTGTTACTGTAGACCCTGCATTTGCACTTACTATGAAAGTAGAAAAAAATGTAGACTTTAAAAATTATTTTGTTGTATCCATAAGAAATTGGAAATATTTGGAGAGTAATTTCGAAGAAGAGATTTGCAAATTTTGCAACCATATGGGCGAAAAATATGGGCTTACTCCTGTATTCGTTTCTATGCAGCCTATAAATGATACAGAAATTTCCCAAAGAATAATAAACAGACTTACAATTAAAGCTTATTTGTACAAAGAAAGTTTTACTATAGAAGAAATATTATCCATACTAAAACACAGCAACTTTGTTTTAGGAATGCGTTTACATACCATTATTTATAGTATAAAAGTAAATACTCCTGTTATTGGTTTAGTATACGACCCAAAAGTTGAAGGTATAATGAGTAGCATCGGTGAAAATACTTATGTTAATATAAAAGAGATAAATGCCGATATATTAATTAACCACTATGTTTACATATTAAATAATATGGAAACAATTAAGAAAAATTTGGCTTTATTTAATACAAAAGCTAAAGAAAAGGCTTTAGAAAGTCCAAAAGAAGCATTAAGGTTAATTAATTTACGGGAATTTTAACATCTGACATTTTATGTTAAAATAAACCTGTTAAAAGTAAAAAGTGTAAGGAGAAAATAATGGGAGAATTTTATTTACTTAATTATGCAGTAATATGCTTGCTATTGGTAGTAGCAATTATATATTTTGTACTAGCAATAAATAAATTGTTTACTTTAAAGGGAGATTTTGAAAATGCCCTTTCCATGACACGGATAGTATCTTGTAGAATTGATTTTAATGGATTGATTATAAACCATTCAGAAAATTTTCTGGAATTACTTAAACTAATGAATTTTAAAGGAGATCCAGTTAATAAAGAGTTATTTGAAATTTTAGATACAGTAGATACTGACAACGAGAAAATAGTTGAATTTATTAGTGCTTTAGAAACAAAAAAAGAAGCAACTTTTGAACTAAATTTAAAATACAACAACGAAATTAGAATTCATAAAGTAACAGGTAGAAAAGCCAGCGACTCCTATGGGGTTATAGAAAATTATTTATTAACCATAGAAGATGTTACAGAAAGAGTACAGGGAGAGTTCGAACTAGAAGGGGTACGAAGTCAAAATAAGAACTTATATGTTGAGCTGGCTGGATATGAAGAAGAATTACAACGTAACTTCGAGCATTTAGATATAGTAAGAAACCAAATAAAGGAAATACAAGTACGTCACAAACTAGTAGTTGATAGTTTAGATGTGGGTATTTTTGAATACGATTTTGTAGATAGACAATTTATTTTTTCGGATGTTATGGCTGAAATGATAATGCGAGATCATAAAAATCATACTTCAGACGAAATACTGGAGTACATAAAAAGCGATGTAACAAATGAAAATTATACTGAACTACTTACTGTTTTTTACGACGTTTTAACCAATGGAAAAACTAAATTTAAATTGCCATTTTACCTTAGTAAAAATAAATCGAACCTTATGTTAAAAGGGAAAGTTTACTTTAATGCAAATGAAGAACCTATATTTCTAATTTGCTATACAACAAAAGATTCTAATAAGTAGTTAGGGGGGGATTGTATTGAAAAAATACAAAAATATTAAAATTAAAACAAAGCTTTATTTAAGTTTTGGTTTGGCTGTATTGGTAAGTATTATAATTTTTACATACAGCTTTTTAGGAATACAACTTTTAGTAAACGGGGCAAAAACCTTAAATACTAAAAGTATTTATGTATCCAATGAAGTTAGTCATTTAGATGCATCTTTGGATGAATTGTATGGTGCATTTATGAAAGGCATGGATACTAACAACTTTAAAAGGGCAGATGAAGCCCTTATAAAATTCAAAAAAGAACACAAGGAATTAAGAGAGTATGTAAATAAAAGCGATATTCGCCCAAGTGTTCAAGATGAAATGAGCTCAATACTCAGTGATATTAACGATAATTTTTTACCTGTGGCAGACAAACTACTTTTAATAGTAAAAGAAAACAGAATTGCTGGTAAAAAATATTACAACGATAGCGAGAAAGAGCTAGGTGCTGTTAGAATTCAAATGGGAGAGCTAAGAGATACAGCATACAACTATGTTCAGTCTATATTAAATGACATATATAAATATGTTAAATTAGGTTTAATAGTAATGACAATAATACTATTAGTTACTCTTAGTGTATTAATTATAACAGCTCGTTCTGTTTCCAATGGCATAAATAAAAAAATAAATAAACTTAAAAATAATGTAGATAAAGTTTCTAATGGCGACTTTAACATAGAGGATTTAAGCGGAAATGATGAATTAGGTCAGTTGTCTAAAACTATAAACGATACTGTAAATACTTTCGAATCTATTTTAAACGATGTACGTAAATTAATAAAGAAGAAAAACGAAGGTTATCTAAGCTATAAATTAGATACAGACATATATAGCGGAAAGTATAAACAGTTAATAGAAGAAGTTAACCAAGGCTACGAGAATGTCAATGACGAAATGAAATATACCTTCGGATTAATTGACGAGTTTGTAAATGGTAACTTTGACCACGACGTAAAAGAATTCCCAACAGAAAAATCAATTATTAACATATCTTTAAATGAATTAAAAACCAACATGAAGAACATAAATACCGTTATGCGAAATGTTCTAAATAAAGTTGCTAATGGTAATTTAAATATTAAAATAGATACTAACTCTGCAAGTGGAGAATGGCGTAGTCTTATGGTTGGCATTGAGCAATTACTAGAATCTATTTCAGCCCCTTTGTCGGAGTATAAAAATAGCTTAATCAGCTTTGCCGAAGGTGATTTAAATACAAGTATTGTGGGAGATTATTCCGGCGAGTATAAGACAATAAAAGATAATTTTAATCGCACAGCAAGAAGTATAGAATCTATCATTGTAGATATAGATAATTCTTTAAGTCGAATGTCTAAAAAAGATTTAGATGTAGAAATTAATAGAGATTATATAGGTGACTACAACAGAATTAAATATTCTATTAACAATATAGCTGATGAATTTAATAAAATATTTAATGAATTTTTAGCCCATGCTAATGAATTTAATAAGGCTGCAAAAAATCTGTCTGAAAATAATAAAAACATATCTGCTGGCGTTACAAAACAAGTTAACTATGTTGCCGAACTACATTCTAGTATAGATGATATAAGTAGCAAAACAGTGGAGAATGCCAAGAACTCATACAAGGCTAATGAATTTTCTGTAATATCAAGCCAAAAAGCAAAGGTTGGTAATGAATTAATGAAAGATATGTTAGTGTCTATGGGCGATATAAGCCATAGCTCTAACGAAATTTCCAATATAATTAAGGTAATTGAGGATATAGCCTTCCAAACAAATTTATTGGCATTAAATGCAGCTGTAGAGGCTGCTCGAGCTGGAACTCACGGAAAAGGTTTTGCTGTTGTAGCTCAAGAAGTTAGAAATCTAGCCGAGCGTAGCCAAAGAGCCGTTAAGGAAACTAGCGAACTAATAGAGAATTCTCTAGAAAAAATTTCATCGGGAAGCAATATAGCAAATGAAACAGCCGTGGCTTTAGATGAAATAGTAAAGAATGTAAACAATGTTGATGAAATAATCAGTCATATATCTATAGCTTCTAAAGAGCAAGAAAAATCTATTGAAGAAATAGCAAAGAACTTAAAAAATATGGAAGGGTTAATTGGAAATTCTTCTTCCTATGCAGATAGTGGAGTAAATATATCTGAAACAATATATAGACATGCAAATGCTTTGAAGGTAGCTATTGACGAATTTAATTTAAAAATCGAGTAATAATGGCATCAAAAAAGGTTCTATACATAAATAATATGGTTTTTTATCACCAACTATTTATTATAGAACCTTTTTATTCCTCTAGAATTTTAACTATGCTATGAGGTTATCCGAAAAGATTACTTAAATAAGACCATATTTTACCAATGAAATCAAAGAAATAACTAGACGTTGAAAATCCCGTTAACATTCCAAAAATAAATATGGGTACATATCCCTTTTTTTCATAAATACACCTCACATTATAAATGAGGATGATTACCTACATCTCTGTCGTAATCATATTCCCAACTATTAATATTAATACTATTATTATTGATTTCATTATTCAAAAATTTTCTAATTGCTATTTCTGCCCACTCACCACCATCTTTACCAGATATAACAACCAAAAATCCGTCTAAAAAAATGCCTTGAATTCATACTATCTAACTAACCAACCACCATCAACAGCAACAACACTACCATTAATATAGTCTGCAGCTTTAGACGATAAAAATACAACTGTACCAACTAAATCTGAAGTTTCACCCCATCTTCCTGCCGGTATTCTAGATAGTATTTCGCTATTTCTTTTTTCATCTGCTCTTATAGGCGCAGTGTTTGCCGTCTTTATGTAGCCTGGTGCAATGGCATTTATTTGAACTCCTTTGTCCGCTAGTTCATTGGCAAATGCCTTTGTTAATCCTGCTACACCATGTTTAGACGCTGTATAAGGTGGAACAAATTTACCACCTTGAAAGCTTAGCATAGATGCAATGTTTACTATTTTTCCGTTGCCTTGTTCAACCATTAATTTAGCAACACGTTGGCTTAAATAGTATACAGTGTTTAAATTTATATCCATTACTGCTTGCCAATCTTCATCTTTGTATTCTAATAATGGGGCACGTCTTATTGTACCTGCATTGTTAACTAAAATATCTATTTTGCCAAAAAACTTTATGCCTTCTTCAATAGAATTTTCTATTTCCTCTACCTTTGTTAAATCAGCTTGAAAAAATTCTACTTTTCTTCCTAAAGATTCAATTAATCCTCTTGTTTCATCCCAATTTTTATCGTAAGTAACTATGTATAAGTCAGCTCCTGCCGAAGCAAGACCATAGGCTAAGGCTTGACCTATACCAGTATTGGCACCTGTTACCATTGCAACTTTTCCCTCTAGTGAAAAAAAGTTCATATTAAAATTTTTAAATTCCATTTTTTCCTCCTATATTTATACTATCTTAAGTCTTTCATATCCACATGATCCATGTCTGTAAATTCAATATTCTCGCCACACATGCCCCATATAAATGTATAATTGCTTGTACCAACACCACTGTGAATGGACCAACTCGGGGATATAACAGCCTGTTCCTTCGCCATAACTATATGGCGTGTTTCTGTTGGCTCTCCCATAAAGTGCATTACTCTTGTATTTTCTTCCATATTGAAGTACATATAAACTTCCATACGTCTTTCATGAGTATGGCAAGGCATTGTATTCCAAACGCTACCTGGTTTTAATACTGTCATACCCATTACTAATTGACAAGTATCGCATACGTCTGGGTGTAAATATTGATTTATTGTTCTTACATTTAAATTTTCTGCCTCGCCCATATCTACTTTTCGAGCTTGCTCTAAAGTAATTATTCTACTTTCGTACCTTGTATGTGCTGGGGCACTATTAAAGTAAAATTTCGGTGGGTCATTTTTATCTATAGCACTAAACTTTACTTCCTTTGTTTTCATTCCAATATATAAACCGTCATACTGTCCTAATTCATAAGTTTCACCATCAAGAACAACTTTTCCTTTGCCCCCAATATTTATAACTCCTGCCTCTCGTCTTTCAAAGAAATAACTAACGCCTAACTCCTTTCCTGCACTTAGTTCCAAGTCTTTATTTACAGGTGTAATGCCTCCTGCTATTATTCTGTCGTTATGAGAGTAAACTAAATTCGCCTCATCTTCAACAAAAACTTTTTCTATTAAATAATTTTCTCTAAGTTCCTCTGTGTCATACATTTTGGAATCATTAGGATGGTTTGAGTATCTTATTTCTAAATTCATAATTATCTCCTTTTTTGTCTATTTTTATTAAGTTGACGACATGTTCTAAAATCACATTTATACACTAACTATACAGCATATTTTTTACATTGGCTATATCTACTTTATAGCTTTCAAGGGTTGCTCCCTCACGTAACAGAGGTATTTCCTTCCCCTTTACAAAGCTTAAAATATTTTTATAATCCACTACACCATTACCTATAAATTCAGTGCAAAAAATGCCATTTGTTATATTTAACTCTTCTATACTTCTCTTACCTATTAGTGAAACATCTTTTAGGTGCAAAACTTTTATTTTATCCCCTAATAAATTAAAGGCACTATTTATTATTTCTCTTTGGTTAATAATATTTTCCACTGTAAATAAATTTACAACATCTAAAATAATTTTTAGCCTATCTGATTTTACTTCATCTAGCAACCTTTTAGTTAACTCTGGTGTGTTTAAAACATTTGTTACAACAGGCTCTAGAGCAATATCCACACCAACTCTTTCAGCCTCCTCTACCATTCTACATACGCTGTCTTTTAGCCCTTGGTATGCATCTTCTCGCTCCCCGTGCAATGGGAATGCTGTTGTTTCTGTTCCAATTACTTTTGCACCTAATATTTTGCTATGAGTAATGCCTCTTTTAAATTTTTCTACTTCTTTAAGCCTTTTTTCTTTATCTAACAATCCAACTTCTACATAGCAACCATATACGCTAATTTCTACATCGTTTTTAAAAAAACTTTCCCTTGCCTCATTGAGAATTTTTTCTGTAATATCTTCAAAAATATTTATTCCCTCTATGGCTTTTGTTGGTGCTAGTTGAAGAGCATCAAACCCTTTTTCCTTTATATATATAGGTAAATCAGCAATGGACATTTTGCCGAAGTCATGTCCTCTTACTCCTATTTTATTCATTTTACACCCCTATTCTAAATAAAAAACTTCTTTTAAGTCTGTTGATACTGGGCTGTTATCTAAGTTAGTTTCCATAATGTCTGCCATAAAATTCCACCATTTTTTATTTATATCAGTTTTTGCAAGATCTGCCCATTTTTTTTCATCTTCTACTTCTATAAAACCAAATAAGATGTTCGTTTCAGCATCAAAAAATATTGAATAATTTTTCCCACCATGGTTATGTATTAAATCAACCATTTCTGGCCATAGTTCATTGTGGCGTTTTACATATTCATCTTCCATAGAATTATATAATTTCATTTTAAAAGCTTTTCTCATAATTTCCCCCTATGCCATATTTGGTAGCCACATTATTAATTGTGGGAAATAAGTAATTAACATTAGTACTACAAGTATTGCAAAGTAAAAAGGTAATAATGGTTTAAGCATTTCTTGGGGTTTTACATTTGCTACAGATGAACCTACAAAATAACCTGTTCCTACTGGCGGAGTAATAGAGCCTACTGTTAAATTCATAATAATTATTAAACCAAAATGCACAGGGTCAACACCTACACTAGATACTATAGGTAAAAATATTGGCGAAAAAATTAATATAGCAGGGCCAACATCCATAAACATACCAATTAACAATAATATAATATTTATTAATAAAAGTATTAAAATTTTACTACTTGTAAATCCTAAAATAGCTGAGGCAATAGCAGATGGAATACCCGTAAATGCCATAGCAAAAGACATCATAGATGATGTAGCCAATAAAAATGTAATTACACCTGTTGTAAAAAATGCATCTTTCATCATTTTAGGTAAATCCTTTATTGTTATGGATTTATAAAAAAATAAAGATATAAGTATTGAATAAGCAACAGCAATTGCCGATGCCTCTATTGCTGTAAAAAATCCGGTGAGTATACCGCCTATAATTATAAAAATTAATAAAACTGCTGGAACAGCATCAATAATTATTTTTGTAGCCGCACCTTTTTTTACTCCGTCAACTGTTGGGTATTTATGTTTTTTTGCGTGGATGTATATTACAATCATAATAGCTATACACCATATAGCACCAATTAAATAACCACCTAAAAACAAAGCCGATATACTAGCCCCTGTTACTGCCAAAGAATACATAATAAATGCCGTTGAAGGTGGAATTATCATTCCTGTAGGTGCCGAGGCAATGTTTACAGCTGCAGCAAAATGTTTGTTGTAGCCCGCTTTTTCTTGCTCCGGCACTAACACCCCACCTATAGCTGTTGAGGCTGCAATGGCAGAAGATGACATAGAGCCAAACAAGGCATTACCCAATACATTAGTATGTGCTATCCCTCCTGGTATTCTCCCTACAAAAAGCATTGCAAAATCCACTAACTTGGAGGCAATTCCACTACTATTCATTATAATTCCAGAGAATACAAAAAACGGTATTGCCACTAGAGAAAAACTATTTAAACTAGCCACCATTTTTTGAGATGATGAAAAAATTGCCACATCGAAAGGCACTACTAACAGCAATGTCGTTATAGATGAAATAGCGACGGAAATAGCTATAGGCATACCTAAAAATAATAGTATTGCAAAAACTATAAATAATATTAAACCTGCTTCTAAAGCCAAAATAATCCCTCCTTTTACAACCCTTTTTCTTCTTTTATTCTATCAATTAAATTCATTACACTGTACACCAGCATTATTACTCCTGATACAGGTACAGCCAAGTATACATAGCCCATAGGCAAGCCTAAGGATGGTGAAATTTGCCCCATAGTTATGGAAACACCTTTTAAACCACCAAATATCATTACTATTAAAGAAAATAATAAAAATAAAACTTGTATAACAATTTCCAATTTAAATTTATTTTTTCCACTTAAAGTATCGCTTAGTAAAGATACATTTAAATGAGCTTGCTTTCCAACAACATAGGCAGAAGCAAGTAAAGACAGCCACACTAAGCTAAATCTAACAAATTCCTCTGTAATTGTATTTGGATTGTTTAAAACCGTTCTAGTAAAAACTTGCCAAAGTACTGTTAAAACCATTATTGCAAGGAGAATTACGCCTATCCACTCTACTGTTTTATCTAATATTTCTCTTAAATTTTTCATATGCCCTCCTATTTATTACCTAGTTCACGTATTTTACTATATACATTACTAAACTGCGGGTCATTTTTAAACTCCTCGTGCAAAGGTTGTACTGCTTCTAAAAAAGGCTCTTTATTTACATCATCGAAGTATTCTATTTGATATTTTTCTGTAGCTAATTTTTTTTCTTCTTCTACAGCCTTTTTATACAATGTTTTTTCAAACTCCGTAGACTCCTTAGCCGCCTCCAATACGCTATTGTATTGTTCTTCTGTTAATCTATCCTTTAAGGTACTATTCATAATAATTATATCTGGCACTCTTGTATGTTCATCATAGGAATAATATTTTGTTACTGCACCATGTCCAGCAGTGTATAAAACAAATTCGTTATTTTCAGCACCATCTATTAAATTCGACTGTAATGATGTAAATACTTCGCTTGAACTCATAGGCACAGCTGAACCACCTAATAACTCTACCATTTTAATTGCTGTTTCCGATTGCATTGTTCTTATTTTTTTACCTTTTAAATCATCTGGGGAAAGTATTGGACCTTCTGTCATATAAAAACTACGTTGACCAGAGTCATAATAAGTTAAGCCAACAAAGCCCATATCCTTTGTAGAATTATAAATAGACTCCATTATTTCCTTGTTTTCCATTACTCTAAAAAAATGTTCTTCATCATCAAATAAATATGGTATTCCAAAAATGGAATAGTCTTTAGAAAATCCTTCTAGCGCTGATGCCGATACTTTAGTAAAGTCTATTGCCCCTGTTTGAGTTAGTTCTATTAATTCAACTTCCGAACCAAGTTGACTATCTGGATAGAACTTAACAGTAACTTCACCCTGTGTTTTTTCTTCTATAAGCCTTGCAAACTCCTTCATCGAATCAATAACAGGCTTGGAGTTGCTAGAATATCCAAACCTTAAAACTGTACCTTCATCACCTCTGCCACTACATCCACCTATAATAAACATACTTAGGATGCACATTAAAAATATTTTAAACTTTCTCATGTTTTCTCCTTATTTAACAAAATGCAATTAACAATTCGGTTAAGCATAAAACCGTTAAAGATTGCCCGTAGGGCATTGCTGTCATTCCTATATTTTTGTAGAACTCCAATGTATCACCCATGCCTGTGCCAATGGATACATGACCGACCTCACCATTTTCATTTATTTCTTTTAAAAGTCCCTCTATGGCTTTAAACGCTACAGCCTCATATTTTTTGTCTATGTATCTCTTGTTTACTGCCTTTAATATTCCATAGGCAAAGCCTGCTGTTGCCGAGGACTCTAAATATGAAGTTTCATCATTTATAAGAGTATGCCAAAGACCAGTTTCATCTTGATACTTAGTAAGGCTTTCAACTTGTGCTTTCAGTGTATTAATTAAAAATTCACGAAAAAAATCTCCCTCCTTTAGCTCTAGTATTTCTATAATTTCTGGAATAGCCACTGTTAACCAACAATTTCCCCTACCCCAAAAAGCCTCAGCATAGTTATGATTTTCTTCAAAAGTCCAACCGTGATACCAAAGCCCTGTTTTTCTATCTTGTAAATATTTAATATGTATTAAAAATTGATGTTTTGCTTCTTCAATGTATTCTTGTTTATTAAATAACATGCCTATTTTAGCAAGTGGTAAAACCGTCATCATTAAAGTATCATCCCAAAGTTGATTTTTATTTTCCGGTCCGTAAGTGGCATGTTGCAATCCTCTTTCATTTGTTCTTGGCATATCCCTAATTACCCACTCTGCCCATTGCTCCAAAAATGGAATATACTTAGAATTTTTTGTATCTTCATATAAATATGCCATAGTTAAAAGAGGTGCCATTGTATTTACATTTTTAGGTGGTGCACCTTCCTCAATTCTTGCGTCAAACCAATCTGTAACTATTTTTAATGCCAAGGGATTTTTTGTTTGCCTATAATTTTTGTAAATTCCGTATAAACCTACCCCTTGTGGCCAATTCCAAATAGTCCAACTTTTATCGTCCACTTTTAAGCCATCAAAATCTAAAAGAAAATCACCTGAACAATCTTTTATTGTTGTTAAATTTTCCATTAGCTTGTTAATATTTTCTTCAACTTCTTTTTTTGGTACAAAAATTTCATGCCTAATCATTACACCCTCCTGTAAATTGTATTATAAATAAATTTTATCAAATATATTACTTACTTAATATGAATTATATAGCTTAAAAAGTGTAAAATCTTGCTATGTATAGTATAATTAAGGGGAATAACTTACATTGAAACTTCCATAAAATAGAAAGGGTTATTATGATAAAAATTAAAAATACACTAGCCGACTCCATGATCTCTGAAGATTTCGATATATATTGTATAGAAGACTTTGTAAACGAAACCCTTACCCAATATCATACCCACGATTTTTACGAAATACACATTACTTTAAGCGGACAAGGTACTTTCTTTTTAGACGGTTCTTACCAAACGATTGATGCAGGCACTATTTTGTTAATTCACCCTAGTGACCTACATAGAATTTGTGCTCAAAATACAAATTATTTCGAACGAGTATTTATATATATTACTCCTAAATACTTACAAAGACGTTCCTCAAATATTTCTAATTTAGAAAAATGCTTTGAACCTGTTGGTAATTCAAAAAGCAAAATATTAAAAATTGAAATAAAGGAAATTTACGATTATCTTAGACTTTTTGCTGAGCAAAAGGAAACTAAAACCTATGGCGATGATTTAATTTTTGAACAAAATTTAATTAACTTTCTTATATATATAAATAAAAAAGTTTTAAACGATGACTTTAAAATACTAGAAAACAAAGTAAATGGTAGTACCTTAATTGACAATGTAATAAATTATATAAACTCCCATTTAAGCGAAGATTTATCTCTTGAAACAGTGGCAAAGGAATTTTTTATTAGTAAATACCACCTTTCCCATAAATTTAAAGATGTAACAGATATGACCTACAACACTTATTTATTTAAAAAAAGATTAGCCTATAGTAAAAGACTTCTACGGCGTAAAAAAAACGCATCTGAGGTTTTTCAAGAATGCGGCTTTTCGTCCTATTCATATTTTTTAAAATCTTTTAAAAAAGAATTTGGCATTACCCCAAAGGAATTTCTCAAAAGAACTAAGGATACAAAAAATTTATATTTCAAGGATGATTCCTATCGTTAACTAAAAATGCTAAATATGTACAAAAAGCTCCAGTCATTTTTTATACGGGAGTTTTTTTGTACTAGGTTATTTTGAAATCTCCCTACTTCTTTTAACAGTGGATAGGTTATAATTAATTAGACAAATAAAATTCGGTCATAGTATAATAAATAAAAAGTAGAGGAGAGATTATACATGGCTAAAAAAACAAAAAATTATACAGACGATTTTAAAAAGCA
>JBKECF010000018.1:0-1091 GCA_047974375.1 Lachnospirales bacterium | reverse complement strand
GAATATTCTCATACTCTTTTTCTCTAACTAGGTTTCTTTCTTCGAAAGGATCACTTTCTAAATCATACAAAAAGTCCTCAAAATATAATTTACTATCTTTATCTATCCAACCATCTTTATTTAACGCTCTAACAGAATATTTCCACTTTTTAGTTCTTATAGCCCTTCCAACTTGACTTTCACTAATTTGTATGAAAATTTCCTTTTTCCAATTTTCAGGATTTTCCAATAAGTTTTGTAATGGATTTCCAACCATAGCCTTTGGAATATCTATATTTGCAGCATTTAAAAATGTAGGAGGAATATCCATAAGACTAACTAAATCTTTTATAACTTTTCCACCTTTAAATTTTGGACCATTTATAACCAAAGGAATTCTAATAGAATTTTCATGACAACTTCTTTTGTATTCAGAATTTCTAGTTTTAAAATGACAACCATGGTCACTTGTAAATATTATTAATGTATCATCTCTTAAATTTTCTTCTTCTAACTTTTTCAAAATTCTATTTAAGTTATTATCCAAACTATTACAACAACCTAAGTAGTCAGCATAACTTTCTTGCCAATCTCCCCTACCCTCTTTTAAATCTTTAGGGGGTACAAATTCCCCATATTTTTCTTCAGAATATTCAGGTCCTTCAAATTTGTTGCTAGTATTTTGATGATGTGGCTCTAAATATGAGATAAAAAGAAAAAAAGGCTTATCTTTATCCCTCTTATTATCAATATAGTCTATAGCAAAATCTGTAAGGGCATCTGGTCTATATTTATTAAAATTAACCTTTTCATTATTTTCATTAAATAAATATCCGCCTTTGCTTGTTGATGTAAATTCTAATACATCTGCAGCCATCCAGTAATTAGACCAACCACCTCTATATTCAAGTGGAATAGCAGTGGTAGCATAATCTTGTTTAGTATCAGTTGATGCTAAATGCCATTTTCCAATATAGGCTGTATCATATCCCCCATTTTCTACATACTTAGCTATGGTATCTTCATCTTTTGATAAAGCTATAGCATTTCTAAAACAGTTAGTTTGTGTGGCATATTTTCCCGTTTGTAAACAAGCTCTAGCCGGACCACAT
>JBKECF010000080.1:0-1186 GCA_047974375.1 Lachnospirales bacterium | reverse complement strand
TCAACCTCCTTGGAACCGTCTTGATGCTACTATTACCCTTTATTGCCACAGGACTTTACTCAAGTGTTTTAACTCAAAGTGCTTTAATTGGTGGAACTTTACAATCTGTCGGACAAGTAGTTGCTAGTGCCAGTATGGTTAGTCCTGAAGTTGTTGAATTTGCAACTCTTTTTAATATTTTACGTATTCTTCTACTAGTTGTTGTTGTTTTTAGTTTTTCTAAGTTTACTGAAAAAGACCGTTTAGCTACTAACAATAACCTTGAAAATACAAAAGCTAAAAAAAGCCCTTTACCTTGGTATATTATTGGTTTTTTATTTTTCTGTACCTTAAACAGCCTAGTCTCTTTAACACCAATAATTAGCTCTACTGCACATTTTATCAGTGGGTGGTTTGAAATTACAGCCTTAGCAGCGATTGGACTTAGACTTGATTTCGCTAAATTTTTTAAAGAGGGCGTACGCTTTCTGATTTATGCTTTAGCAGTCGGTTCTTTACAAATTATTCTAGCCCTACTTCTTATCTTTCTATTTAAAATTTAAAAAGAGGCTGCGACATAAGTTAACTCCTTATATCGCAACCTCTTTTTATACTATTTCAGCACCTAATGTATTTTTAAAATGTCTTAAAGCCCAACGATGCCCCTCTTCGTCAAAATTTTGGACACATTTTTCGTGAACGACTATCTCATAGCCTAGATTGTAAGCATCTACAGCTGTATGTAACACACAAATATCTGTACAAACTCCTGTTAAATGAATTTTTCTTATATTTCTTTCTCTTAGTCGAACATCTAAATCTGTTCCACTAAAAGCAGAGTAATGCCTTTTGTCTAACCAATAAACATTTTCTTTACTTTGATTGTTTTCATATAAAGGTTTTAGAGTACCATATAAATCTCTACCGCTAGTTCCTAGAACATTATGGGCTGGGAATAATTTGTTTTCTGGATGATAGCTATCGTTTGGATTATGTCCATCAATTGCAAAAACAACAAACTGATTAGTTTCAATAAACTTTTTAGTTAAAGACACTAAATCCTGCTCAATATCTTGGCCGACTTGCCCTGTGGTTAACTTGCCGTCTGTTGCCACAAAATCATAAGTGTAATCAATTGATAATAATGCTTCCATGATTAAATATCCCCCTCTTTAATTTCAGCTAGTAAGGCAATAACCATTTTTGC
>JBKECF010000013.1:0-1106 GCA_047974375.1 Lachnospirales bacterium | reverse complement strand
AACAAACTTTAAATTGTTTTTTAATGAAAGGTCGCTATGGGGTAGTGTTATAAATACTTTTAAATATGCTATTTTAACAAGTGGGATAAAAGTTATTTTAGCTTTTTTTATTGCAATATTTTTAACAAGTAAAATTAAAGCAAGTAATTTAATAAGGTCAATAGTCTTTTTCCCAAATATTGTAAGTACTGTAGCTGTAGGTATTACTTTTCGATCTTTAATGCATCCTTCTAAAGGTTTAATAAATACGGTTATTACAACTTTTGGATTTGAACCAATTAACTTTTTAGGAAATCCAGATATAGCTTTATATTCAGTTATTGCAACGGATGTATGGAAAGGTCTTGGTGTTGCAACTGTAATATATATAGCTGGTATTGTAGCTATTGATAAATCATATTATGAGGCTGCTGAAATGGACGGAGCAACAGCTTTTGACAAAATAAAATATATTACATTTCCTCTATGTATTCCAGCAATGAATTCAGTAATTATTTTATCATTTATTGGTGGAATGAGATCTTTTGATTTGATATGGACGATGACAGGTGGAGGCCCAGGTTTTGCAACAGATGTTGTTGCATCAGTTGTATATAAGCAATATGCATCAGGGTATTATGGGCTATCATCAGCTGGTACAGTAATTATTTTCATAATGATAGCATTATTTGCATATCCGTTACAAAGATTTTTATTAAGTAGGGAGGAACAGTAATGAGAAATAAAAAAATATTAAATTGGTTTTATTCTATTCTTGGGCTAATAGTTGCGGGCGTAGTATTTATTGTTCCTTTTTACTTTATTCTTGTTAATTCGTTAAAAGATAGAGTAGGGGCAAATAAGTTATCAATATCATTTCCAGAGACAATTGTATGGTCAAATTATTTAGAAGTAATAACAGAAGATAATGGATTAATATTTCTAGCTTTTAAAAATAGTATGATAATAACTATTTCTGCTGTTTTAGTACTAATTATTTTTAGTTCTATGACAGGATATGTTATAGCAAGGCGTAAAGATAGAGTTACAACAATTGCTAATAACCTTCTTTTAGCTGGCTTAATGGTGCCTTCTGCAATTATGCCGACTATTTGGGTTATGCAGGG
>JBKECF010000104.1:0-1026 GCA_047974375.1 Lachnospirales bacterium | reverse complement strand
ACACAAAATATTTTACGCTATCAAAGCAGTGAAGTAAGATTAATAATTGCACAACTTATGAATAATGTTATTGACATAAAAATTAAATACAGAAGTTTAACCGATATTGATAAATATATCGATAAACAGAATGAAATATTACAAAACTATCCAAGTCAACAATATTCAACTCTTCTAAAATTTCATGAAATGAGACTTACATATTTAAATAAACCCACTAGAAAAAATATAAAACCTATGGAAAAATTAGCTGAATTCTATAACTTAATTGAATATGCAATAGAAGCTGAAGGACTTGAATTAGATATTGAACAACTACTAAATCCAAGCAATAATAAACAGACAAGTTTATTAAATGCCTGGCAGTAAAATAAATATCTCAAAATTAATAATCTCAACAACGCCAATGACAAAAAAGCTAGCACTTTATTGTGTGGCTTTTTTTATTAGGGGTGGTCGTATCAGTGTAACGATCACCTCTAATTCTTCCCCCGTACTCTCAACTTCATCCCAAAATTAACGCTACTTCACCACAGTATATAACGAGCCTAAAGTCTCGGCTGTAGCTTTCAGCTACCTGGCACACCAGCCGTTTTCTAAGGAAAACTCTCGCCTAAAAAATGTTGCTAAAGCAACCCGGCTCACTCTTTATAACTATCTTTTCTAAAAACTTAAAACCAACAAACATAATTCTAGAATTATGTTATTGGCAGTTCGTCCATTTAAAAATATTATGTAACTCCCTCAAATAAAAGGATTTCTGAGTAGTCTCTAGTCTCTTTAAATTCAATGTTTTTGGCAAATCGAACTAACATAGGGCTGTCCTCAAAGTAACGCTTTAGAACGTCCATATAGTGATTAAACAAGTATTGCTTTTTATTTTTTAGTGTGACGGCCATAGATTTTTTAGTTGCTAATTTTGTATAACCGTTTCGACCACGTTTTGATTCCACATAAACACGTTTCTCATTCTTCAGTTGACGCATTAAATCTTTATACGTACTTTCAGGCATAACTAGTGCTTTA
>JBKECF010000035.1:0-1341 GCA_047974375.1 Lachnospirales bacterium | reverse complement strand
CCACCGGGCCGCAGGCGGGGTCGACTACCTCGACGGTGGCTGGCAGACGTTGGTGGACGGGCTGGCGGATCTCGGGGCGCGGACCGGTGTCCGGCACGTCACGACCAAGGTCGGGGCCGTGCGTCCCGGCCCCGGCGGGGGCTGGCTGGTCGACAGCGGCGTCGGGACGGTCGCGGCGGCGTCGGTGGTGCTCGCCGCCGGAGGTCCCGTCGAGGCCGATCGCCTCCTGGGTGGCACGAGCGCGGCGGTGGCCCGCTGGGCGACGCTCGCCCAACCGGTCCTGGCCTCCACGCTGGAGGTGCTGCTCCGGGCGAAGCCGAGGGCTCGCGCCGGTAGCTACGCACTCGACGAACCCCTCTACAGCGTCGACCACGGCGTGACCTGTCGGGTTGCACCCGACGGGGGTGCCCTGGTCCACGGCCTGTTCTACGAGCCGGATCGCCACCCCGACGCGTCGCCTCGAGCGAGGCTGGAGACGGCGCTCGACGCGTGGCAACCCGGCTGGCGCGATCAGGTGGTCGACGTGATCGAGCGCAAGCGGATGGTCGTCGCCCACGATCGACCCCGGCTGGCCCCGGCGGCGGATCGGGCCGCGGTCGTCGTGCCCGACCTGACCGGTGTCTTCCTCGCGTCGGACGCGGTGACCGACGAGGGACTGCTGGCCGATGCCGCGGTGTCGTCGGGTCGGGCCGCCGGGCGAGCGGCGGCGGCAGCCGTTGCCGCTCGCCCGAGCCGGGTCGGGCTCAGGGCGGTCGGGACGGGCTGACCCCGACCGACGGGGCCGGTCGGCGGCCCGGCCCGACGGAGCTCGTAGCGTCGGCCTCCGGTCGGTTCTCGGGCGGTACGGAGGATCGACGGTCGCCGCCCACCGCCGCCCGGGCACCGACCGGTTGCGCCAGGCGCGTCTCGTCGAGTCGGCCTCGGAGCTGGGTGTGACCGGCCTCGGTCCAGCGGGCGCGCTCCTCGGCACCGGCCGCGTCCACCGCGGCCATGGACGCCAGCAGCATCGGATCGCACAGCTTGGCCAGCTCGGTCAGGCGTGCCGCTTCGTTGACCGGGTCGCCGATCACCGTGAACTCGGACCGGGCCTCGCTGCCGATGTGACCGGCCACCGCGGGCCCGTACGCCACGCCGATGCCGGCCGCGAGCTCGGGCACGGCATCGGGGAGGACCGCGGCCACGGCTCGGGCGGCGGCGAGCGCCCGTCCGGCGGCGTCGTCGAGCGGCACCGGGGCCCCGAACACGGCCAGGGTGGCGTCGCCCTGGAACTTGTTGATCCAGCCGCCGTGGCCGTGGACCTGGTCGACGACGGCGCCGAAGAACCGGTTCAACAGCTCGACG
>JBKECF010000024.1:0-14959 GCA_047974375.1 Lachnospirales bacterium | reverse complement strand
ATCTATTAAGAAGAAAAGCAGTAAAGATACCAAAACCAGAGATATACATACTATACAATGGAAAAGAAAAAAATAAAGAAACAGAAATAAACTTAAGCAAAAATTTTTATAATGAAGAAATTGACCAATTATTTAACATTGGTGCAAAAGTAATAAATATACACTATGATAAGCTACCAAAAAACACTATAAATAAAAGCAATGAAAATAATGTATTAAAGGGGTATTCCTTCCTAATATGGCAAATAGAAAAATATAAAAACGAAGGCCTAGATGCAGTGACATCACTGGAAAAAGCAGTAAAAGATTGTAATGAAGCAGGATTATTAGAGGAATACTTGAAAAGAAAGGGGTTTATAACTATGGCAAAAGAAATATTTACAGTGGAAGAATGATTGCGCTAAATAGAGAAGAAGGGCTAGAAGAAGGCATGGAAAAAGGTAAAGCTGAGGGTAAGGCTGAGGTAGTAAAAAGGATGCTCTCACTAGGATTATCGGATGAATTAATAATAGAGGCTGTAAACATATCCCTAGAAAAGTTAAATAGTTTAAGGTCGGCGTAACATACAAACATAAAAAGGAGCTGTATTGAAATAGGATTACCCTATTTCAATACAGCTCCTTTCTTTTTTCATATAAAGAACCTAAACCTAAATCCTACGAGTTTCCACTTCTAAAAACTCAACTTCCTCACTATCTAAATAATCTTTCAACTTACTAAAAACAACATCATGATAATCATTCACCCATTTAATTTCTCTACTATTCAACATAGAAACATCTATGGCATCAATATCAATAGGGCAATAGGAAATTGTTCTAAACTTGTAGAAGTTTCCGAATTCTGTAGATTTAAAATCCTCAACAGTAACAGTATTTTCTGTACGAATTCCATATTTATCTTCTTTATAAAGGCCTGGCTCATTAGTAACTAATATACCCTTAGGGAAATTTCTAGTACTTTTGCCAGAAATATTATGAGGCCCTTCGTGTACACAGCCGAAAAAACCAAGGCCGTGGCCTGTACCGTGGTTAAAGTCTACGCCATCTTCCCACATAGAGGCTCTGGTGATACCGTCTATTTGACCACCTGTTGCGTTTTCTGGAAATTTTGCTGAGGCTATGGCAATGTGCGATTTTAGTACATATGTAAAGTCTTTTTTCATTTCATCACTTAAGTTGCCTAGGGAAAATGTACGTGTCATGTCAGTTGTGCCATCAAAGTATTGGCCGCCGCTATCTACAAGCATAAAGCCGCCGTCTTTTAATTTGGAGCAATTTTCTTTCGTTGGGTGATAGTGGGACATTGCTGCATTACTCATATATGCGGCAATTGTTCCAAAACTTGGGCCTACATAGTTCGTCCCTATTTGTCTATATTCAGCAAATTTATTGGCAACGTCTACTTCATCCATTTCTCTGTAATTTTCTTTTACCCATTTAATACTACGTACCATGGCAACGCCGTCACGTATATTTACTTTTTCTAAATTTTCTATTTCTATAGAATTTTTTATTGCTTTAAATTCTTCAGTTATATCTATAGGCAACTCTATTATTTTTTTACCTTGGCAAGCCTTAAAAATATTGTAATTGGTGCTACTTGATTTTAAGGCTATATTTTCAGATTCTAAGGCCTTTAAATAGTCATAAATTTCATTATAATCTCTAACTTCCACATCTACATGATCTACATGAAAATCTAGTTTGTCTTTATCTATAAAAAGAATTGCATCATTTTTTGACAGAACAAAGTAGGCGGCAAAAAAGGTATTATTTTCTACATCGCTACCTCTTAAATTTGTTAGCCATGCAATGTCATCTAAAGATGAAATAATATAATAATCTGTATCCATTTTTTCGCGGACTCTTTTTATTTTGGACTGGCTACTTTCACCACAATATTTTTCCTCATGAATAAAAATATTGTTTTTAGATAAACTAGGTCTATTTGTCCATAGTTCACCAATAAAATCTACATTGGTTTCTAAAGTAATATTTTTCTTTTCAGTCTTTTCTAACAAATTTTTTACCATGTAACAGGACATAGTTTCACCGTCAAAGGCTATTTTGCCATTTGTCTTGGTGTTTTTGTAGGCATAGTCTAAAAAGCCAATTACCCCTGGGTTACTAGCCTTTACCAATTCAATATTCTTATTTAATTCTTTTTTTGCTTGTATGTAATATCTACCATCTGTCCACAGTCCGGCATAGCCCTGCGTTACAACAACAGTTCCCGCCGAGCCAGTAAAGCCACTAATAAACTTTACGCTGCTATAATATTCTTCACTGTCCTCGCTTTGATGAGGGTCAAACTTTGTAATAATATATGTGTCTATATTATTTATTTTCATTAATTCTCTTAATTTATTAATCATAGTTACCTACCTTATAAATTCCAAAAATCTATTACTTTCTCATCGTTTTCATCGTCATCATCATCATCAATTTCGAAATGATGGGACAAAGTATCAAAAAGTTCTTCTTGATGCTCATGACTAAAAAATTCTTGTGCTGATTCTATTTCTTCATCAACGACATTTTCAAACAAGTTTTTAAGGTCATCATCTTCCAATTCTCTTAAAACGTAGAAATTTAGCATTTTCTCCATAATATCCTGTATGGAAGTATCTATAAAATCATCATAAAGATCATCTAATAGTTCTGAAAATTCCTCTTCATTTAATTTGTCCGAATCCGGCAATCCATCGGCTATGGATTTAGTTATGTCTAGTATTACATCATTGTATTTATTCTCCAATATTTCGTATAAAGTGCTGGGGATGTCTATATATTTTTCCATATATCCTCCTATTTAACTACTACTTTTAATGAGGCAACTACCTTTGGGTGCAATTTTATATCAACATGAAATTCACCTATATTTTTAATTGGCCTTTTTAAAACGATTTTTTTCTTGTCGATTTTTATATTGTGTTCTTCCTCTAAGGATTTGCCTATTTCTTTATTTGTAATTGTTCCAAAAAGTTTGCCGCTTTCGCCGGCATTTGCTGCCATTGTAAGGACTACTTTTTCTATATCTTCTTTTAAACTTTTTGCTGCTGCTAAATTCTCGGCACGTTGTACTTCTTCGTTATGTTTAGTACGTTCTAATTGGTTTATGTTTCCTTTGTTTGCTTCTACAGCTAAGCCTTTTGGTAATAGGTAGTTTCTTGCATGGCCATCACTGGCATTAATTACATCACCTTTTTTGCCTACACCTTTTATGTCCTCTTGTAAAATAACTTTCATAAGGTCCTCCTTTGTAAATATCTAAACTTCTAGATTTTCTAAAATTTTCTTTATAGCCTTAATTGTGTCATCCATATTCATATTGGTTATTTGGGCAGCTGCAACAGTTTTATGGCCGCCTCCGCCAAATTTTTCCATAATGGTTTGTACGTTATAATCCCCTAGACTGCGAGCACTTATTATTATTTGCCCACCTAGTTGGCAAAAAACAAAACTTACTTTTATGCCTACAATGTTTAATAATTCATCGGCTGTTTGTGCAACTACTAATTTAGGGTTTTCCACATTGTTTGGCACAATAGATAGAGCAAATGTATCTCTATATATTTCTGCTTTATTTACAGAATTACTTTTAGCGGCATAAGTAGCACGGTCGCTTTGTAATAGTATATGAACATTGTGAGAATCTGCGCCATTTTTCTTTAAATAGGCAGCAGCCTCAAAGGTTTTGCTTCCTGTTTTAAATGTAAAACCTTTAGTATCTACAGTTATTCCTGCCAAAAGAGCATCTGCCTCTATGTCTACTAAATTTACCTTGTTTTTTATGTACATAATCATTTCAGTAATAAGTTCCGCTGTGGAAGATGCTGTTGAATCATGATACACTAAAACTTCATCTTGAATATAGTCGGAAGCTTTTCTATGGTGGTCAAAAACTACAATATTTTTAGAAATATTTAAAAGCTCGGGGCACTCAACTATGCTTACTCTGTAGGCATCACACACTATTACTAGGGTTTTGCTATCTACAATGTCTATGGCTTCTTTGCTATCTATAAAAACATTTTTGTACTCATTAGTTGCAACTAATTTATCGTAAAGTATGTTTATTGCAGAGGTAACATTGTTTAAAACTATGTTGCAATTTATATTAGATATGCTTTTAACTATTCTATGTACTCCAACACAGGCTCCTAAGCAATCTAGGTCTGGAAATTTATGGCCCATTATTAAAATATTGTCGGCAGAGGAAATAAGTTCCGATAGTATATGTGCTTTTACACGTGCTTTAACTCTGGAATTTTTAGTAAACTCTTTACCTGTTCCACCGAAAAAGGTATACTTATTGCCGTCTTTTATAACTACTTGATCTCCGCCACGACCTAGGGCCAAGTCTGTTGCTGCTCTTGCATTTTCTGCTAAAATATTAAACTCGTAATCTCCACAGCCTATGCCTATACTAAGGGTAAAGGGGATTTTGTTGTCTAATTCTATATTTTTTATTTGCTCCAATATGTCAAATTCCTTGGCTTGCAAATATATTAGTTTTTCTTCTTTAAAAAATATAATGTATCTGTCTTTATCAAATTTAGTCAATACTCCGTTAATTCTTTTGGCAAAGGCGTTTATGCGTCTGTCTAGTAATGCAAGTAATAAAGGTTGCTTTGTTGTAGCTACATTTTCCAATACATCCTCGTAGTTGTCAATATATATGTATCCTACAGAGATTTTTTCTGTAACTATTTTACTTGCATCCATATTGTAAATATTTTCTGTGAAATATAATACATATTCATCATCATGTAATGGCAGTGAAAAAACATTATAAAAAATATTTCCTATTTTTATAACTTGTTTGTTTACATTTAAGTCTATGTTTTCAAATAAATTACTAATTATATCTTCTTGAGTTCCTATTAGATTGTCAAATAAAATATTAGACTGCACAATTTTACCCTCTGAAACCTTTATACAAGGAAAGGGCGTGTCCGTTATTTTATCTTGACCACTAAGTTTATTAACAATTGTATCAACTAAATTCATTACATCCTCCAAACAACTGCAACTGTATACTGCATTATATCATAAAAAATTTAATTTATAGCACCTTTTTTCATGTTAGGTTATTTTAAAAACATATTAATTCTTCAACATAATGGTTTGCAATCAAAAAGATAAGCTTCTAGAGGTTTAGCTTCTAGTTGCTTATCTTGGCAGATTTATCTCTTATTCTCAAATTACTAATAGGGTCCATAATTTATTAAAGTAGCTACTAGTAAAATTATAATGCCAGTAAAAAATAGTATTCCTACTAAGGGCGTTATAAATTTCATCCAAGTCGTATAAGGTACCTTGGTAACTTCCAAAAAACCGATTAAACATCCAACTGTTGGATAAAATAAATTAGTAATTCCATCTCCCAGCTGATAGGCTAAAATTCCTATTTGTCTATTTAAAGCAATAATATCTGCTGTGGGTAACATAGTTGGTAAGGTAACCATGGCCTGTCCGCTTCCTGATGGAATAAAAAAATTAATAAAACCTTGAAAAATATACATAACAACGGCAAAGGCCCAAGATGGAAATGTATTTAACAAATTGGAAAAATAATAAATTACAGTATCTTGTATATTTCCACTTTTCATAATTATACTTATGCCTCTGGATACTCCAATAGCCATAGCTGCAACAAACAAAGACTTAGCCCCATTTAAAAATGTTGTTGATATTTTATCTCCATTAAAACCAAAGATAAAACCTGCTACGACACTTCCTATAATGTATGCTGTTGTCATATCAATAGTAGTGAAATTTAGTTTTAAAGTTCCCAAAATTACCATGGCAAGAGTAAGTAAAAAACTTAATATTACTAATTTTCTTTTAAAAGTTAAATTAACTTCTTTCTTTTTACTATAGTAATTTGGGTTGTTTATATTTTTAACAAGGCTATTATTTTTATTAGCTTTAACTTTATTTCCGTAGGAACAAATATATAAAGCTCCAATGGACATAAATATAGCTAGTATAATTATTCTATATAAAATTCCAGAGTATAAAGGCAACTCCCCAATTTCTTGGCCGACTCCAACGGTCCAAGGATTTGTTGGCCCAGCGGTGAATCCTAAAACTATTCCTATAAATGGTATTGACATACCAACAATAATATCATAACCCAAGGCAAGAGCTATACTTATGCATATAGTAGCAAAAGGAATTGACGCCTCCAACATACCAACAAAGGCACCAAGGAAACCAAAAAACAGGACTAAACCACTTATTATTACTGAGGAATTTTTGTCGCCAACTTTATTCCTAATGGTAAAAATCAATGCTTCTATAGCAGATGTTTCATTAATAATTGCTATAAAACCTCCAATGGACAATATCATAGTAATAAGTTCTGTAGCTGAAATAATTCCTTGGGGAATTGCTTTAAACATATTAAATAAACTAACAGGGGTTTGTTTTATAAATTCAAAGGAATTTCCAGAAACAACAGTCCTACCATCTACAATGCTTCGTTGGTAACTTCCAGCTGGAATTATATAGGTTAAAATTGTGGTAATTACAATTATTATTAACAATACAACAAATGCATTTGGGAACTTTATTTTTTTCATTTAAACCTCCGATTTTTTATTTAGCCTAAAGTCAGCAGACCTATCCGCCAGTGGGGGCTTGACCACCCACTTGACGGCGAATTAGACTGTCCTGCCACCCATTATACATTGAGGTGGGGGTCCAATTCTTACCGATCAATATACTAAATGAGAAACCAAAGCAACAATAGGTATTAAAATAACTGTTCTAATTATAAATAAAATAATTATGTCTTTAAATGTTACTTTCATATCCGAGTTCATTAATGCCGTACCAGTTTCAGACATAAATAAAATTTGAGTAATAGAAAGTAGTGTAACAAAAAATCTACTTTTAGAGGCTATTTCCAGACCTGCCATAGCTGAAACAGGAAGTGTTAATGATGGAAATGTTAAAACAGGAGCAGAGGAAATTAAATCTGCGTTTTCTAATCCCAATAAAGAAAAAATATATTCAAAGGGTTTGCCAATTATATCAAAAAAGCTTGTATGGTACACAATTGTAAGGGTAATCATAACTATGGCACTCATAAATGTAACAATTAATATTGCAAATTTTGCAGCACTTAGTATGCTTATTAAAAAATGTCTAAAGGAAAATTCCTTAGATTTTTTTATTCCTTCGGCAACAGCTCTGTTTAAAATAGTTTTATTACTTTTGGCAACCACTTTTCCCGTTGTAGAACCATCAATATATATATTCTCGTAGTTACTAATTATGGGTATTCTCATCATTATTATGGTCATTAATAAAGTAATTAGAAATGTTGAAATCGTCATTATTCCTGACATTTCGGGAACCCCGCCTAAATTAGACATAACAAATATAAATCCAACACTACATGTGCTAAAACAAGTGGCTGCGCCTATGGCTTCTTTCCTTGTGTACACCCCTTCCCTGTAGTACTCCGCCGAAATATTAGTAGCCACAGCAGGAGAAACTACAAATGAAGACAATGCATCTAAGCCGGCAATGCCTGGAAGCTTAAATATTGGTTTCATAATAGGCTCAATTAGTACGCCTACAAATTCTACAAATCCAGATTTTAGTAAAAAATATATAAACCACCCTGCAAAGAAAATAGTGGTAAAAATGGCTGGGGCAACGTTTTTAACCTCGCCTCCAATATGCACATTATTAAAAATAGAATTTTCTGACCCAATAGAGAAAAAAATACAAATGTAGGATATAAGGGAAATCACGTACATAACTATTTGGACTTTACCTAGGTTTTTATGCCAAGTTTTAAAAGGTTCGATTTTAAAAGTTTTACCTAATAAAACTGTAATGTTCAAACCTATTCCGCTTATAAATACTACAAGGAAAAGAAAATTTTTACCTAGGGTTTTACTTACGAAGTTAATAAGTACAACTATAGGCACACTAGCTCCTTGTATTGGTGTAAAAAATAAAAATATTCCTAATATACTTAATAATATAAATTTTGTTAGTTCTTTACTTTCGAATTTCAATTGAATCACTCACCTTCTTCTATTATTTATAAACTAAGCTTTGAATAACTCAAATACATCAAAAATTGCTCCTTTAGCTGCCCAAACTTTATAATCTCTATCAAATTCCTCTGGAGTAATTCCAAAAATCTTTTTGGATAGTATTTCTGAAACTTGATGTTTTAAGTCTTCTGTAATTTTCTTGCCTTTTATTATTTTTTCACCGTCTAAAAGTCTAATAGGCTTTATGGAAATAGAGCCAATATATAAACCAATATCTTCTACCGTATCATTTTTAAGAGTGAGAGCAAGGGCAACGCAAATTCTTGAAATTGTCACTTTTTTTCTTGAGCCTAGTTTTACAAAATGAGTGCTATAATTTTCATCACTAGGAATAGGGAGTTTAATTTTATATAACACTTCATTATAATTTAAAGAGGTTTTATTAGGGCCTAAAATAAAATCATTTACGTTCACTTCTCGTTGACCTTTTGGTCCCATTATAATAATAGTTGCATTATGCATAAAAACTATGGGAATAAGGTCGCCTGCTGGAGAAGCATTTGCAATATTTCCTCCAATAGTTCCATTATTTCTAATTTGCTCAGAGCCTACATCTATAGCGGCATCTTTTATTCCTTGGAATTTTTTGCAAAGGAGAGGAGAGTCAACAAGTTGAGTCATGGTAACAGCGCCACCTATATACACGTTGTCATCTGTTTTTTCTATTTTACACATTTCTTCTACTTTTCCTAAGTAAAGTAACCCGTCTATATCTATGGCATTATTTAAATGCATAATTAAATCTGTTCCACCACTGATTACTTTGGTTTTATTTGTCATTTCCCCTAATGCCTTTTGTAGTTCTTTAATATTTTGTGGAGAAAAATTTTCCATATTATTTCGCCTCCATTTCTTTTGACGTTCTTTTTACAGCATTAACGATTTGACTATATCCTGAACATCTACAAATGTTTCCTGAAATTGCATTTTTAATATCTAGATCTGTTGGTTTTGGATTTTTTAACAACAAAGCCTTTGTGGACATTATCATTCCTGTAGTGCAATAACCGCATTGGACGGCTGCTTCTTCTATGAAACATTTTTGTATTAGGTCTAGCTCACCATTTTCTTCAAGGCCTTCTATGGTTATAACTTCTCTTCCTTCAAGTTGTATTGCCACCGTAAGACATGAATGTATGGCAATACCATCAATAATAACTGTACAAGCGCCACACTCACCTTCGCCACAACCTTCTTTAGTTCCTGTTAGGTTTAAATTGTCACGTAAAATGTCTATTAATCTTTTTGATGGTTCAACGTCTATTTTTATGTCTGTTCCGTTTACTTTAAAATTTAATTCCATTTTTTCCTCCTAAAAGTATAGAATTTTTAAGTTATCTAGAAAGATAGTCTGCTATTTTATCTGGATTAAGGGGCAGATCGCCGATACTCGAATTTAAAGCATTATTTACAGCTCCTGCAATCGTTGCTGATACTGGAATGTGTGAAATTTCACCTATGGATTTAGCACCAAAGGGTCCATCTGTCTTTCCTTCTTCTATAAGGACAACATCTATTTGTGGCGATTCAAAGGCATTAATAACATGGTAATCTTTTATACTAGTTGTAGATAAGCCTGAAGGGGAAACTTTTGTATGTTCTGTAAGTGCTCCGCCAGCTCCCATTATTACAGCTCCTTGAATTTGGGCAATGCACATGGCTGGGTTTAATGCTTTTCCAATATCGCAGGCAGCTGTATAACTTAAAATTTTAGTCATTCCAGTATAAGTATCAACTTCCACTTCTGCGAAGTGAGCCCCAACAGTTCCAGGGTTAGATACATTTGTGTATTGTGATATAGCTAAAATTTCTTTTTGCAGCTCCCTAATGGATTTTACGGCAATATCTCCATAAGTCATTTTAATATCACTGTTGGATTTTAAAGTTACTGAACCGTCCATAACTATAATGTCATCTTTATCCACTTTTAAAATTTCACTAGCAGCTGATTTAATTTCTTCAAGTAAATTTTCTGCACAGTTATAAACGGCTTTACCTAAAACATAAGTTGTTTTACTTGAATAGCAACCAGTTTCATAGGGACTTTTATTTGTATCTCCTTCTTCAGCTCTAATTTTATCGACATCTATGCCTAAAATTTCAGCCACTATCATTTGCATAGCTCTAACAGTACCACAACCATGGTCGTGCATAGTAACATTTAAAATTACAGAGCTATCTTCGCATAGTCTAATTTCTGCCATAGAAAAATCATGAAGTTTAGGGTAAAAACCACTAACATGGCCACCACATGCCACGCCTATGCCTCTTTTGTATCTGGTGTTAATCTTATTAAATTCCAAGGTGTCTTTTTTCTTTGTTTCCCAATGGAAATTTGAACCACCTTTTGTTAAACAATCTTTAATTTTAATTTCTCCAAGGCTTATATCGTTAAATATATCAATATCATTTTCCTCAGCTACATTTTTTAGCCTTAACTCAAGAGGGTCCATATTTAATATTTTTGCAGCTTCATTAAAATTATGTTCCATAGGAATAGTTATTTCGGGGGCAGCCCAACCTCTAAAGCCACCAGAAACAGGAGTATTTGTTATAACGGCTTTGGCTTTGTAATTTGCATAATCATATTTATATGCTCTAAATAATTTACCGGCCATTACTCTTATATATGCGTGGCTATTAGCAAGGTAGGCACCTGCATTTAAAGTTATTTCTGGGTAAAGAGCTGTTAATGTACCATCTTTTTTAAATTTAGAAGTTATTTTAGCTTCTACAGCTCCGCGACTAATGGTTGAAATAAAATCTTCTTTTCTATTGTAAATAAGCTTAACAGGTCGTTCTGTTTCTATAGAAGAAATTGCCGCAATAGGCTCTAGCATAATTTCTTGTTTAGCCCCAAAAGACGCCCCCATAGTTGCTTTAATTGCTCGAACATTGGAATAAGGCATTACTAAAAGGTCGGCTAATACCGTTCTAATGCCGTGAACGCTTTGGCAAGGGCTCCATATAGTTAAAAAATTATTTGACTTTTCATAGGAGGCAACTACTCCGTGGGTTTCCATAGTTAAGTGATCTATAGATGGGAATTTTGTAGTTGTTGTTACAGTTACTTCTCCGCTTTGACCTAGGTCTTTATTTCCAATTTCGCATTCATGAGTAGCGATGACGCCGTATTCATGTATTCCGTTTATAATTCCTGTTAAAGTTTCATCTGTTGAAAATGAATGAGGAAGTTTTTTGTAAGTAATTTTTATAAGATTTACGGCTTTTCTTGCTATATCTTCAGTTTCGGCTATAACCACACCAATTTTGTCCCCAACAAAACGAACGTGTTTATTAAAAATACACTCTTCATCTTCAACTAGCTGTTTGGCTTCGCGTCTGTAGCGATTGTACATTCTTTGGGTAGTGTTAAAACAGGTTAAAATCTTAATAACTCCTTCAACTTTTAAAGCCTCTGAATCGTCAATTTCTGTAACAATTCCATGAGAAATATCGCTGAAAATAACAGCGGCATGGGCCATATTTTGCATTTCCATATCGCCTACATAAATTGTTTTTCCCGTAACTTTTCCTACAGCGTCATGAATAGGATAATCCTTTCCAATAACTTTCATAACATAACTCCTTTCATTAATAGGTAGTATAAAGTGCTACCATGAATATAGATTGTTTATCGGTAAGAATTAGGCCCCTACCTAAATGCTGGCACAGGTTGTCTTACCTGGTCGAAAGCTGTGCTTTCTGCTCGACTATGCAACCAAGTATGCGATCAACTCGGTTATGCGACAAAATTCGCCGCTCAGTTGGGGTATAAGTCCCTACTGACGGATAGGTCTATTGACTATATTTATTTAATTTATAGTTTAATTATTAACAAACTAAATGGATGTGTCAACTCTAAATTAAAAAAAAGACTAAAAACCCTAAGTCAAAGGATGACGTTTTTAGTCCGAAAAATTATTCTTTTACTGCTCCAAGGGTTAAACCTTTTATCATATATTTTTGAAATACAATGTATATAATTAACACTGGTACCATCATAATAGTTGATGCTGCTGATGTAAGAGGTACATCTCTTGTAAACTTACCTTGGAAACTACTTAAACCTAAGGGCAATGTTTTAATTTTATCATTTGTAAGCATTAAGTTAGATAGCATAAAGTCATTCCATGTCCACATAAATATTAAAATTACTATAGAAACTAAAGCGGGAATAATAATAGGTACAACTATTTTTCTAAGGACTATCATTTCCGTAGCTCCGTCTGTTCGTGCTGACTCTATAATAGATTTTGGTATGTCCATAATAAAACCTTTCATAATAAAAACAGAAAAGGCTATATTTAATGCTATGTGAGTTAAATATACAGGTGATCTAGTGCCTAGCAAGCCAACAAACTTCATGTTGAAATATAAAGGGATAATGACAACTTCAAAAGGTATAATTAAACCTATTAATAATAGATTACTTATTATTTTTCTACCTTTAAATTTAAAAAAGACCAATGCATAGGATATACAAGTTGAAAAAATAATAACACCTATTACAGATATAAAGGAGATAATAATACTATTTTTAAAATATGTAGAAAAATGACCTTGATTCCACGCTGTTATATAATTCTCCCAGTGTAATGCTTCCGGTAAAAAAAATACACCCTTTTGAATTATGCTCTCCCTTGTTCGCAAAGATAAAGACAACATAAATAGCATTGGAAAAATAGTTAATGTCGAGCAAAAAATTAAGAAAACATAAGCACATAATGTGCCTTTATTTTTTTTCATTAATCAGTCCCCCTAACTTTTTGGAATACCTGGGAAACAGTAAAAACGATTATTGTTAAAATTACTGCTATAGCACATCCCAAGCTAGCTTTATTCATTGTAAAGGCTGTGTTGTATAAATAGTAGGAAAGAGTGTAAGTGTGATAACCGGGACCGCCTCTTGTCATTTGAGCAACACTGTCGTAAACTTTAAATGAACCTATTAAAGAGAGTAAAAGTAGTGTAGTAGTTGTTTTGTTTATAGAAGGTATTGTGATTTTAAAAAATTGTTGTAATGTATTTGCTCCATCTATTTCTGCTGCCTCGTACATTGTTTGATCTACGGCTCTTATGGCAGATGAGTAAATAACTGTATTAAAACCATAACCAGCCCATATGCTCATTAACAATAGACTTTTAAAGGCTGTTTCCTTACTACCTAACCATGGACCAGTAAATTGCCTTAAGCCTATTAATTCTAGAAATGCATTTAAAGCGCCGGAAGCTGGATCGTAAATAGCAAGCCACATAATTGACATAATCATACTTGAAAGTATTTGTGGTAAAAATAAAACAAGAATAAAAGCGTTTTTAAATTTGATTTTGCTATTTACAATAATTGCCGCTTGTACCAAGCCTATTACAATTGGAATTGTTGTTCCAACTACTGCCCATTGTAAGTTGTTAAATAAGGCAATTTTAAATTGTTCACTACTAAATACATTTATAAAGTTATTAAAGCCAATAAACTTCATTTGGTTTAGTTGGGTTACTCCATTCCAATCGGTAAAACTTAAAATTATAGTTTGAGCAACAGGTATTACTGCAATTAAAAAAAATAAAGTCATGCCAGGTAAAACAAATAAATAAGGAATTATATTTTGTTCAAATCTTTCTTTAAAATTAGATTTTTTATGTGTATCCATATTAACTCCGCTCTATATTATTTACTATTGTTCATTCCAAAATTTATCAATATTCCCCCAAGTTTCTTCAGATGTTTGGTCACCTGCTGTAAATAATTGAATTTCTTTAATAAATACATCTAAAAATCCAGCTTTTGCATTGTCTAAGTAATAACCACTTTTAGTATCTTTAATTGCATTTAATAGCTCTTGGGTTAAAGGTGATGCTGCTTCATTGGAATATTCAGCAGTTACTGAAGGTATAGAGCCTACAGTTAACCAATTTTCTGCTATTTCTGGTGTTAGCATTAAATCAATAAACTCTACAGCTATTTCTTTGTTTTTTTCGCTGGCTTGAGCACCAATGCCAAAAGCGGCATCTACTGGATTTATAATTACAACTTGTTGATTTGGATCTTCAACGGATGGAAAGGCAAAAATACCTACATCAACACCACCATCTTCATATCCATTTAACATCCAATTTCCATCTAGGGACATAGCTGTTTTACCTTGGGAGAATAACATAGGAGTATCACCGTAATCTATGCCTTCATAGTCATCACGGAAATAACCTGCATCCGACCATTTTTTTACTAAATCAAAGGAAGTTTTAAAGGCCTCACCAATTGACGGAGCACTTTCTTCTAAATAGTACCAATTTAAAATATCTTCATAGGGTGCAAAATTTTGCACCATGCTTTGTATATACCAACCGTTAACATTTTCCTTTGCGTTTTCTGCCCCTATATATCCTGCTTCTGTGGCAACTTTTAAAATATTTTCATATTCCGCCAAAGTTTTAGGGATTTCTAAATTTAGTTCTTCAAAAATAGTTTTGTTGTAGTAAACGGTAACAGGTGCATAGTTCATACCCACGGTGTAACGTTGCCCAGGAGTTCTTTGATTATAAAAGTCGCTGGCACCTTCATTTTGTCTATCTTCCCAATTGTATTTTTCGAAATATGGGGATAAATCCATTAAATATCCCGCATCTCGAATAGGAGAAATACCTAAATCATCTGTTAATATAAGGTCATAACCGGCGCCGGAGCTAAAGGCTAGCTTTGCTCTGCCGTTGTAGTCAGCACCAGAATCGTTTACGAATTCTATATTAGGGTACTTTTCCTGTAACTTTGTAACAACCATGTTTAAAATATCTGTACGCTCGGTATTGGACATGGCAGTAATAAATCTAAATTCTGTTTTAGCACTTTCTTCTAAATAGTACCAATTTAAA
>JBKECF010000034.1:0-2135 GCA_047974375.1 Lachnospirales bacterium | reverse complement strand
TACAAATGGATATGCTATAGTCATAGGTATAATTGCAATTATTATAATTGCATATATAATAGTTGTTTGTGATGCTAAAGAATCCATTGTAACAATTCCAGCTTCTGTTTCATTTGCAACTTGATCAACAATTAGTTTTTTAAGTAATACTTGTAAAGGTATTTTGCTATCATCTTTTAATAAGTTCATAGCCCAAAAATACCCATTCCATCTATTTACACAATAGAACATTCCCACTGTGGCTAAAGCTGGCTTTGAAAGAGGCAAAAATACTTTTCTAAAAATTTGAAAGTTTGAAGCCCCATCAATAACTGCCGCCTCCTCCAATGAAGGTGGTACTTGTTCAAAAAAACTTTTTAAAATAATTAAGTTATAAGTATTAATTGCAAAACCAATAATAATACTTGTTCTTGTATTTAATAAATTCAAATCTACAAAAGTCATGTATAATGGAATCATTCCTGCATTAAACCACATTGTAAATACAACTAAAAAAGTGAAAAACTTTCTAAAAACTAGTTTTTCCTTAGACAAGGCATAGGCCATAGTTGTAGTAAAAAACATATTGGCAATTACGCCAAAAATAGTGTAAAAAAATGTGTTTAAATAGGCAAGCCACAATCCATCTTTGGCAAAAGCTTGTTTATAACTTTCCAATGTAAAACCCTTAACCCAAAACATTACATCTCCATTTTCTACATAAAAAGGTTTACTAACAGATACAATTAATACATAGAAAATTGGATATAAACAAATAATAGTTATTAGTATGCCAATAATACTAGCAAGAAGGGAAAAAATCCTCTCTTCAAGGGTAATTAATTGACTTTCTTTTCTTTTTTCCAAACAAATCACCTCCTACCATAATGATGTTTCAGAAATTTTTCTACTAAATTTATTTGCTGCAACAACTAACAATAATGCGAAAAGCGCTTCAAATAAACCAGCTGCTGTTGCCAAACCATAATCCCCATTACCAATTCCTGTACGATATACATATGTTGCTATTACATCTGCTGTTTCATATGTTGTTGGTTGATAAAGTAATAAGATAGACTCAAAACCTACCCTAACCATTTTCCCAATGTTAAGAACAAACATAATTACAATTGTTGGAATAATACAAGGCAATGTAATAGATGAAATTTGTCTCCACTTCCCTGCTCCATCTACTTTTACTGCTTCATATAATTGAGGATCAATACCCATTATGGCCGCAATATAAACTATAGAATTATATCCTGCTGTTTGCCATAAAGTCATAGTTGTATATATCCCTCTGAAGTATTCTGGTTTTACCATAAAGTAAACAGGTTCCAATCCAACTTTTTCAAGCATAAAATTAATCACACCTGTACTGGGTGATAAAAAACTAATTGTCATACCACAGACAACTACTACAGATATAAAATAAGGCAAAAATGTAGCTGTTTGTGTCAATTTACTAATGAATTTGTTTCTCATTTCTGTAACCATTATTGCTAAGAAAATAGGCACTGGAAATACGATTAACATTTGCCAAAAAGCAATCATCATTGTATTTTTAAATGTTCTTATAAAATCTGGTCCAGAAAGAAAATAAATAAAATTTTCTAAGCCAATAAATGTGCTTCCTTCATAGCCTCTAAAAACATTATAATCATAAAAAGCCATTCTTAAGCCCATCATAGGTTTATAGGCAAATACTAAATACCAAATTAAACCTGGCAATAGCAATAAATATAAATCCCAATCTTTTCTTATTTTCCTCCCTATTAAACTAAAAGATGATTTTTTATCCATAAACTTCCCCCTTTCATTTTTTCTTTTTCTTAGAAATTATTTTCAATCTAATTTCAAAATAATTGTATGTTTTTTTATGTGAAAAATATATATTCCATTTACAAATCATCATCAAAACTCTATATTTTCGTATATTCTTTTTACAAAATCCCTATAAATACAAAAAAAGAAGGCCTAAGCCCTCTGTTTAATTATTGATTTTTAATATAATCTTTATATTGTTTTGGTGTCATTGCTGTAATTTTAGAGAAAACTCTTATAAAAGTATTAGAACTATTAAATCCAACTTCCTTTGCTAAAGTAGCAACTTTTATAGATTTATTTCTTTCCATTATTTCAATAGCTTTATTTAT
>JBKECF010000082.1:0-1193 GCA_047974375.1 Lachnospirales bacterium | reverse complement strand
AACTTCCATAGGCGTTTTACAAGCAATAAAAGAGTCTGGACGTAAAGGTATTAAAGTTGTAACAGGTGGTGGTGGCTGTCAAGAATATTTTAATATGATGCCAGAATATGAAGATATATGGGTAGAGTCTGCTCTATATAGTCCGGCTATGGTACGAGATGCAGTTGATATGGCACTAGATATTTTAAATGGGAAAGAAGTAGAAGAAGTGAAAATTATACCTACAACTATTGTGGATAAAACTAATTATACAGAGTATTTAGACGAAAACTCTCCTTATTAGTATAGCTATTTACAAAGTCATTTTAATTAATGGCTTTGTAAATTTTTAAAGAATGAAGGTGTTTTATGACATTAGAAATGAAAAATATTTGTAAATCCTTTGGAAATAATGAAGTTCTAAAAAATGTAGATTTTCAATTAAAAGGTGGAGAAATATGTGCCTTGCTTGGAGAAAATGGAGCAGGAAAATCCACATTAATGAATATATTAGGAGGGGTGTTGTCAGCTAATTCTGGAAAAATATTAATTGACAACAAAGAGGTGGATTTTAAAAATCCCATGGATTCTTTACAGTCAGGAATTGCCTTTATACACCAAGAATTAAGCCTAATCAATGATTTATGTATTTATGAAAATATGTATATAAATAGGGAATTAAAAAAGAAAAGTGGTATATTAGATACTAAAAAGATGATTAATGAAACTAAAAAACAGTTTAAAAAAATGGGACTAGACTTAGATCCAAAAATTATGGTTAGAGATTTGGATTCATCTTTTAAGCAAATTGTTGAAATTGGTAGAGCTTTGTTAATGGAATCATCAATAATAATAATGGACGAACCAACAACATGTCTTACAGATGTGGAAATTAAACGTATTTTTACAATGATGGAAAATTTGGCAAAGGATAATGTTGCCATTATTTTCATTTCCCATAAATTAAATGAAGTAAAAGAAATATGTACAAAATATGCAGTATTACGAGATGGAAATATGGTTAAAAAAGGTGTAGTAAAAGATGTAACAACAACAGATTTTGCCAGATATATGGTAGGACATGATATATATACTTACGAAAAAAAAGAAGCTTTTAATTTAGGAAAAAATATTTTGGAACTAAGAGATTTAAGTGGTCCAAAATTTAAAAATATAAATTTAACTGTAAAACAAGGGGAAATATTAGGTATTAC
>JBKECF010000067.1:0-4030 GCA_047974375.1 Lachnospirales bacterium | reverse complement strand
ACTATCTCTGAATACTGAAAAAGGTAAGGTATCACTAGGTCTAACACAGACTATGCCAGAACCATGGAGCATAATTGATGAAAGTTATCAATTAGGCACCGTTGTTAAAGGTACAGTTGTTCAAATTAAAGAGTATGGTTGCTTTGTAGAACTTGAACCTGGACTTGATGGACTTGTACACATTTCGGAGGTAAGCCATAAAAGGGTTACAGATATTAACGACGAACTTTCAATAGGAGATGTAGTAGAAGCAAAAATTCTAGAAATAGATAAAGAAAGAAAGAGAATTAGTTTAAGCATAAAAGAAACTCTTGAGCCTCCAGAAGTGGAAGAAACACAGGATGAAGAAGCTGAAACAACAGAAGAATAAAAAAATATTAAAACCCGAGAAGCAATAGGCATTTCGGGTTTTTAATATGTTATTGCTATACTTGAAAAATAACATAAAAAGTGTGATAATATTAATGTAATTATATAGGAGAAATAGATGTTTTTATATTTTTTTGATAAATACAAAAAAGAAAAAATAACGAGCTTGGAACTTTTAATTAATGCGTTAAATATGTATGTTGACGAAAATAATTTGAGTAAAGTTTTCTGTAAAGAGGATATACAAAAAGGAAACAACAACAAACCTTATATCAAGGATTCTAACATTAAATATAATATAAGTCATAGTGATAATGTTTGGATATGTGCTATAGATATAGTAGATATAGGAATAGATATAGAAAAAATTAGAGAAAAGAATTATTTAAAGATTTCAAAGCGATATTTTACTCTAGATGAAACAAAGTATATAGAAGAAAAAGGAAACAGATCTTTCTTAAAAATATGGACAATAAAGGAAGCTTATACAAAGTTACTGGGAGAAAATATATTTAATAAAGTATCAGATATCAATGTTGTTAAAGAGGGAAATATAGTTAAAATGATAAATGGCATATTTGTAAAAGAGGTAAGCGTTTTAGAAGGTTTTGAGAGTGCAATTGCTACATATGAAGAGGATATTGATATATGTTTAAGAATGATAAAGTAAGAGCATATATAGCAGCGTTTATATTTTCAATATTGGTAGGGTTTTCTTTTATAGGTATCAAAGTGTGTCAAGAACTTGCAACAGAGTTGGAAACTCTTACATATAGATTTAACTTTGGATTTATAGCATCAGGAGTAACATTTTTAGTAATAAAAATATTCTTTAAAAAAGAAACTTTAGCACCAGAGAAAAAAAGCAAAAAAATAATGCTCATAACGGCAATATCATATGTGGGATTTATGACACTACAAATTATTGGAATATTTTATACAACATCAGTATTGGGTTCAATTATATTTTCAATAACGCCTATAACAGTTCAATTGATGGCAATTAAATTTTTAAAAGAAAAAGCGAATTTTAAGCAAAGCATATTTATTGCTATTACAGCTTCAGCTTTAATATACATGATATTAGTTGGAACAAAAAGTTTAGAACTAAACTTTATAGGTGTAGTCTGCCTACTTTTAGCCAGTCTATCAATGGCAATAGCTAATATAGGAATGAGATATATAAGAAAATGCTACACACCTTTAGATGTAACGTTTTATATATGTACAACAGGGTTTATTTTTTTTAATACAATTACAATCATAACAGGCATGATAGATGGAACGCTGATTAATTATTTTAATCCAGTTGCCAATTTTGAGTTTTTAATAGCAACTGCATACCTAGGAGTAGGATGTATATTTATAACTTCTCAGTTAATGGCATTTATGTTAGGGCAGTTAGAAACTATTAAGGTGGCAGTATTTGGTAATTTTTCAATGGTTGTTTCAATATTGGCAGGAATAATTATATTAAATGAGCCTTTTTACTTATATCATTTTATATGTGCAGGCTTAGTTTTAACAGGAGTAATAGGAGTTAGCTTTTATGGGAATAAATGATATTGCACTTAAGTTTTTACATTATCGTATGAGAACAGAAATAGAAATGAAAGACTATCTAGAGAAAAAAGGATTTGATGAAAAAGAAATATCTGATGAAATAGATAATTTAAAAGCATTATTTTATATAGATGATGTGAGATATACATCTGCATATATAAGGTATGGGTTGAGTAAAAGAAAAGCTTTATATAGAATACAATTAGAATTAAGAAATAAAGGGGTTAGATCAACAGATATACAGGAGGGCATTTATAAATTTGAAAATGAAATAGATAGAAGTATATATGAAATAGAAATTGAAAATGCTATTATAGAGATGAAAAAAATTATAGGCATGGAAATGAATAAAAAAAAGAGAGATAAATTGGCAAGAAGGTTGAATGCATTAGGATATTCAGCGAGTACAATTACATCTATTTTAGAAAAAGGCAGGTATATATATAAGAATGAATAAAATTTTTGAAAGAACTAAAGGGCTTATCGGTAGTCAAAACCTTGATATACTAAATAACTCACACATTATAGTTTTTGGAGTCGGAGGAGTAGGGGGATATTGTGTGGAAGCTTTAGCAAGAGCGGGCATTGGCGAAATAACTATAGTAGACAATGATATTATCGATGTGACAAATATAAATAGGCAGATTATAGCAACGGAAGAAACTATAGGAATGTATAAGGTAAGAGTTTTTAAAGAAAGACTTCTATCTATAAATAAATGTATAAAAGTAAATGATATAAAGATGTTTTATTTGCCAGAGAAAAAGGAAAAATTTGATTTTTCAGAGTTCTCGTATGTAATAGATGCTGTAGATAATATAACAGCTAAAATAGATATAATATCTAATAGTAAAAAAGTGGATACTCCTGTTATTTCCTGTATGGGGATGGGCAATAAGTTGAATCCACAAATGATAGAGGTGGATTACATACATAAAACCTCTATATGCCCTCTAGCGAAAGTAGTGCGTAAAGAACTTGCTAAAAGAGACATTAAGGATATAAAAGCGGTTTACTCAAGAGAGACTCCAACAGTAAGGAAGAGTCCTCCAGGAAGTATATCTTTTGTCCCATCAGTAGCAGGTTTGATTATGGCAGGAGAAGTTATAAATAGTTTGATAGATATATATTGAACAAGCAAATTAAAGAAATAAAAGGAAGGTGTAGATTAATGGAGACCACCATAATATTAGTATCTATGGGATTTACAATTGTTATATTAGTTATAGCAATCATAAATTTAATAATTGCATCAAATGCGGAAAAAAATATGGAGCGTTCGGTGAGCAGTGAAATGAACTCTGTGACTAGTTTGCTTTTGGAAAATCAAAAAAGCATATCAGCAGGTCAAAATCAAAGACTAGAAGAGTTAACAAGGAGAATGGATAGAGTAACGACAGAAAATAATAAGCAGCTTGAGAAAATTAGAGACACTGTAGATGAAAAATTGCAAAAAACTTTAGAAGATAGGATAAGTAAATCATTTAAGATGGTATCCGAGCGATTAGAACAAGTATACAAAGGACTTGGAGAAATGCAAACATTGGCAACTGGAGTTGGTGATTTAAAAAAAGTACTTTCAAATGTGAAGACACGTGGTATTCTTGGAGAAATTCAACTGGGAGCAATTTTAGAAGAAATTTTGTCCAATGAACAATATGACGAAAATATAAAGACTAAATCGTCAGGAAATGAAAGGGTTGAATTTGCAGTAAAAATGCCTGGAGAAGGAAAGAGTACTGTATATTTGCCTATAGACGCGAAATTTCCAGGAGATGCGTATGTGGCGCTTATAGACGCTTATGATGAAGGAGATAAAAGTAAAATTGATGTAACTTCTAAAGCCTTAGAAACTGCTATTAAAAAAGCTGCAAAAGATATACGAGACAAATATGTAGAGCCACCCTATACGACAGACTTTGCTATTATGTTTTTACCATTTGAAGGTCTTTATGCAGAAGTTGTGAGAACGGGATTAGTTGAAGTACTGCAGAGAGAATTTAAAGTAAACATAGCAGGACCAACAACTATGGCAGCACTTTTAAATAGCTTACAAATGGGATTTAAGACATTGGCTATACAAAAACACAGTAGCGAG
>JBKECF010000115.1:0-4697 GCA_047974375.1 Lachnospirales bacterium | reverse complement strand
TTGGATGTTATGGAGTTGGAGGAGCAGTATTTACAAATGATGATGGACTTGCTAACCTCTTAGAATCCATTAGAGTGCATGGCAAGGGTGAAATGAAATATGATAACGTAAGAATTGGACTTAATTCAAGATTAGATACTATGCAAGCAGCAGTGCTATTGGTTAAACTAAAAGCTTTTGAGGAATATGAGGTTGAAGATATAAATAAAGTGGCTGCAAAATACACATCGCTATTAAGCGATATTGTTGCAGTGCCAATAGTTGAAGATGGATATTATTCAAGTTGGGCTCAATATACTATAAAGCTTGAAAGTAGCAAACAAAGAGATGAATTGCAAGCAGCATTAAAGGAGAAGGGAATTCCTAGTATGGTATATTATCCAAAGCCTATGCATAAGCAAGAAGCTTTTGCTGATTTGGAACATGAAGATTCTGAATTTAAAAACACTATTGAACTTTGTGATACTGTTTTAGCACTTCCAATGCATCCTTATTTGAAACAAGAAGAGATAGAGGAAGTTGCAAAAGCCATTAAAGAATTTATAAAATAAACGGTGGGAGCGATGAGGTTAGAAAATTCCATAAAAAACATTAAGATGGCATGGATTTTTCAGCTGGTACATATTATGTGCCAGTTTATTTCCCGTACAGTAATAATAAAAGTCTTGGCTATAGAGTATGTGGGACTTAGTGGACTTTTTAGCAATGTGCTTATGATGCTTTCATTAGCAGAATTAGGCATAGGAGAGGCGATTATTTTTAGCCTTTATAAACCTATTGCTAGAGAAGAAAAAGGCAATATAAAAGCTATTATGTTTTTATATAAAAAAATATATATTGGCATAGGTGTTTTTATATTAGTAGTAGGATTAGCGATAACACCGTATATTGGAATTTTTATAAAAGATATGCCAGATATTAAAGGTATATATACAATATATATGCTCTATGTCATTAACTCTTCCGTATCATATTTTTTCTCATATAAAGCAGCATTTATAACAGCAAATCAGAGCAATTATATAGTGGCTTTAAATAACGGTATATTTGAAGTTTTGATGGTGGCATTGCAGATATCAATATTATTGACTACAAAAAGTTATATCGCATATATGATAATTGGTATAAGCTTTATATTAATGCAAAACATAAGCATTTCTGTAATTGCAAATAGAAGATATCCATATTTAAGAGATAGAGAGAATAAGGAGAAAATACCAAAAGAAATCCTTGGGCAAATTAAAAAAAATACAGGTGCTATGGTATTTCATAAGATGGGAACAATCGTAGTATTTGCGACAGACAATCTTATATTATCTAAGTTTATAGGACTTATCAGTGTAGGTATATATGCAAATTATTGTACTATAACAAATGCTTTAACACTATTTATAAATAAATTTTTTCAAAGCATATCTGCTAGCGTTGGACACTTAACAGTTGAAGAGGATGTAGATATCCAAGAAGATATTTTTTTTAAGACACTTTTTGCAAACTTTTGGCTGTATATGTTCTTAGGCAGTTGTTTAATGGCATTACTAAACCCATTTATTGGAGATATTTGGATTGGAGAAAAATTTTTATTCAATGATTGGATAGTTCTTTTAATCGTTATAAAGATATACATTTCTGGCATGAGAGGTGCCGCTCAGACCTTTAAAAATGCAAAAGGGTTATATTGGCAAAATAGATATATGCCTATATATGAGTCATTGATAAATTTGATGATTTCGATTGTGCTTGTAGACTATATAGGGGTTGCAGGAGTGTTGCTTGGAACGATAATAAGCTCTATACTTACATGTGTTTGGATTGAACCCTATGTACTTTATAAATATGGGTTTAACAAATCGCCTAAAATTGTGTATAGCAAGTATATAAAATATTTTATGGTTTTTATTATAGCAGTAGGTATTACGTTTACTATGGTTAACTTTATAGATATAAGAGGTGCAGGAGGATTTTTATTAAAATGCGTTGTTAGCATTATAGTACCTAATTTAATATTATTTTTCATCTATAAAAATAGAGAAGAGTTTCAATATTTAAAGAGAATAGTGTGGAAAAAGCTGAAAAATCAATTGTAACAACTATCTCATAATTGCATTAGATGAATAAAATTGATATAATAAGTCGGTTAGACTTTTGGAGGGTATATGAATAAGAAACTCATTAAGGCAATCAATTTGTTTTGCTTTTTTATATACAATAGAATAACATCAGTTTTTATTAAGATAGATGAAAATCAATTTGTTTTTCTCTCAGAAGCACAGAAGCAGCTGGACGGAAACTTAAAGTGCGTTTATGATGCACTTGACAATAAATATAGCAAAAAGGTGTATATAAAGGGTGATAGAAGAAAAGTAAATTCGCTCAAAGAAACCATTAGTATTTGGAAAGCATTAACTAATTCAAAGTATATTGTGTTAGATGATTTTTATGGACTGACATCAGCGCTAAGAGTCAGGAGGGGGCAAGAAGTTGTACAACTTTGGCATGGAGCAGGTGCATATAAAAAATTTGGATATAGTAGAGTAGAGAGCATAGATAAAATATGGAAGCTACACAGTGGATATAAAAAGTATACGAAAGCAATAGTCAGTAGTGAAAATGTTAGAGAATGTTATAGTCAAGCATTTGGTATAGATATATCTAAAGTACACGCTACAGGTGTACCTAGAACAGACAATCTTCTTAATAAGAGTTTAATATATAGAAAAAGAAAACTTTTTTATGAAAGATATCCTCAGTTTTTGGGCAAAAAATTAGTTTTATTTGCGCCTACATATAGGGGTGATAAGGTGGAAGAAGCTGATTATAATTTTGAATATGCCAATTTGAACCACCTTCAAGAAGAATTAGGCGATGAGTATTTAATATTAACAAGATGGCATAGGGCTATTAGAAACAATATTGATCTAGGTAAGGTTGTAGCACATAACTGTGACAAAATATATGATATGTCAGAATATAAAGATATAAATGAGGTATTAATAGCTGTAGACCTTCTTGTTACGGATTATTCTTCTATTATATTCGATTACTATTTACTAAATAAGCCTATAGTGTTTTTTGCCTTAGATAGGAAAGAATACGAAGGCAGAAGAGGTCTTTATTTTGACTTTAAAGAGTATGTATATGGAGAGGTTGCATGTAATAGGAAAGAGCTTCCTTCAAAGATTTTAGAAGCAAAAGTCATTGATGAAAAAAGAAAAGATTTTGGCGAGAAGTTCATGGCAAATTGCAAAGGTAACTCAACAGAAAATGTAATTAACTTAATTTTGAAAGGATAGATTTTGGAGATGCAAGGTAATAAATTATGGATTAACAAATTGAATCAAATAAATAGCCGAATTTTAATGCCTGCTGTATTTATAACCTTTGTCCTTTTCAATACAGTGATAAATTTATGGCTGGATAAAAGTTTAGAAACAATACAAAACCTACTTGTAATAGGAGTGGTAGGTATTGTAATAATTAACTTTCTTCTAAAATCTAAAGAAGAAAAGATGTCCCTGATAAAGGCCAATTACCTTCTAATTGCATATATTGTAATTAGAGCTGTTTCCTTTATTAACTCAGGAATGGATTACAGTGTTGCCAGAACAATATTTTTTGAAGTATTCTTTCTAATAGGTATCACGAAAATAACCATAGATAAAAGGGCTTTAAAAAAAATATATATATATGGTTTTTTGATTATAGAATTTATATTAACATTATTATGCCTAATAATATATTATATGGGAGAGAAAATACTGAGAAGTGATTTAGAGTTTTTAAATAACTATACATATTATCTTAAAAACAATACCGCAGCTATATTTTCAAATCCAAATACAGCGGGAATTATGGCCGCTTTTGCAATCATTTTAATGTTTGCTATATATAGAAGAGAATGGTCTATAAAAATAAAAGTCTTTGCTAGTATCTTTGCAATATATAATGTGTTGTTCCTATTTACTCAAAATACTCGTAGTGCAGAGATAGGTTTCTTAGCAGTAATTTTAGTGCTAATTTTTAAAACATTTTCAAAGAAAATCGATAAGAAAAGACTGTGTCATATTACACTGATAGGATGTCTTATTATTATGGCGGGAGCATATACTTTTATACAATATAATATTTCAATTGATCCAAGAGCTAATAATGATTTAGAAGAGAGAATAAATGAATTAAGTAGTAACAGGTATGCTATTTGGAAGGGTTGTATCATAGAGCAGAATGAACACAAACTATTTGGGGCTGGAAATTTGGCGTTAGAAGAGAAAAATAGAAAGCTAATGTTCACAGAAGAGAATGAGTATAGATATCCGATGAGAAAAAGTGCAAATTTTGGTCCACATAACGGTTATATAGGGATGATTTCAGGGACAGGTTGGCTAGGTTTTATAATATTTATATCTCTATTGTTTCAGCGAATCAATAGAGCTAAGGCTCTTAATAAATATAATTGGTATTTGTTAATAGTTTTTATATTTGCTATAAACCTTTTTGAGAGTTTGTTTATTTTAAATAGATTTTTTACTTGCTTTTATTTGTTTCTTATCTTAGAGATGGATGATATAGAAGAATTATCGGAGGGGTAAATAATATATATGGTGAAATACATGCTGGAGTAATAGGAAGTCGCATTGGTAATAGAGAAATGCAAAAGCAATAAATGAATATAGGAGAGAAACCAATAATAATTCACA
>JBKECF010000017.1:0-1351 GCA_047974375.1 Lachnospirales bacterium | reverse complement strand
AAATCATTGCTGATTTCCTTGACGAGATAAGACCCCGCACATGTGTTACCGGTTCATCGAACTCGACCCGAAAGTCTCATTCTCCCCGGCGATACGTGTGCGTGTCTTTACGTCGATGTCGACCAGACCGCCCACATATCCCTTCATTCTTACTGCGATTTCAAAGAGCTAGGCTCCGGAGGAGCCGCCGGCGGCGAGGAGTTGTTGGCTCCCCGCCGCCGGTGAGCGGGTATCTCGAGAGATTCCCCGGACCCCGCAACACCTTTCTCGAACTTTTTTCGCATTCGCATCATTTTTCTTCGTTTTTCAAATGATATCAATGAGTTACGAGGCGTACTTTTTTCGACAAAATACCGGGGCGGGTGCTTTACCGAGGGTCAGCCGCCGCTTCGGAAGGGCTCTCATGGCGCCGGAAAAATGCGTGGCCGGGCGCCCGCCCCCTTGAAACGTTAGGTATTCTTAACGAACTCGGCCCGAACGCTGAATTTCGGCGATTCCTTTCATCGAGTCGCCAGCGCAAATCACCCGAGTCGCCCGGCATGACCCGCCCGCGAAGAAACTCGTCAGCGTTTCGGAGAAGACCGGCGCCTCCGGCGCGATCAGGGAGAAAAGCGTCGCCGAGGAGCGGAGCTTCTCCGCATCGACCGCGCCGAAAAGCGCCGCCGCATCGCGTTCGGGCTGATCGAGACAGAGCTGAAAGGAATCGCGGAGCCGCGGCCCCAGAGTCTCATGCGCCAGATAGGCCCGCGCCTCCGCCGCATCCGCAAGCGCGAAGCGACGGGATGTGGCGGAGGCGCGATGGCCGTGAAATTAGGGGACGCCCCTGATCTGGGGAAAGATGAACCACATCCAGTGGCTCAGTTTGCGGCCCGCCCGCAATTCGGACAGGGCCTGCTCGAACACCGTCCCTCCGGAAAAGGGCGCGTTCTGCTCGGCGAGAAACCGGCCAAGGCCGGCGCTCGCCCCGTTGGGGCCGTTTCGGGCCCCGCCCGTCACCCGATCGCCGCCATCAGTTCGCGCCATTCGGCGGGGCTCATGCCGGCGCTGTCCGCGTCCAGCGTCTCGCCGGCGATCATCCGGCGGACCGCCTCGCGCCCCGCGCGGGAAAGATGCGCCCCGCCGAGGCGGAAATCCTCGAACGCCTCATAGGCCGCCGGGACCCAGGCCTTCGTCAACTCGCAGATCGCGTCGGCGTAGACGCGGATCTCGTATTGCGCGTGCGGGTCCGCGCGGAGGGAAAGGAAATGGAAGAGATTGTGGAGATCCACCTTCCAGTACCATTGCGTATATATATTCGCGGTGAGGTTCATCCGCGCCAGTTCGCGCGCGAGCCCGGAGCGGCCCTCGTCAA
>JBKECF010000012.1:0-1949 GCA_047974375.1 Lachnospirales bacterium | reverse complement strand
AGCCACCATAGCCACCATAGATGCCCCAATAACCATCATTATATTCGTAGGTTGGGCAGGATTCTCTTATCGGCCATTCATCTTTGTAGAGCCCTTGCCCCTGCCAAAAATTACCCCATCCTGCATACTCACCATCATCACCTTGTTCTGCATTAGCGCTATTAATTAGGCTTAAGGAGGATAAATCTATACCGCTATTTTCTGGTGAAGTTATGCTTACGTTAATGGCTATTAAAATAGCTACAAAAGCTATGCTGAGTATTCCAAAAATTGTATTTTTCATCATTACTATTTTTTGATGATTCACGCATTTGATTTTTTTGTTTAGGAGTATCAAACACTTGCAACATGCCACTATTTTCCAAGTCATATTTAATAATTTGATGTTCTTCTTCATAGGGAGCAATTCCATAAAAACAATTATTAAAATCATCATAAGCAAATGATAGAATAAGCTTGTCTAAAAGATATTCCTTAACAAGATTTCCATCCCAATCAAAAATGTGGATTCTTGATGTAGTCGAAAATGAGCCTTCATTAGATTTGTACTTGTAGTATATAGAATAAATTAAATTTCCAACATTTTTCAATTCTGTTTGATAAAACAACTTTACAGATTTATTAACTTCCATTGATGATGATGCTGTCTTTTTAAGATTCTCGTTTCGGTGGATTATAGAGGAGTACAATAGGTTGCCAGAAAAATCGAAAAAATCATATTGCCCTAGCATTGGAACGGTCGCTACGAACTTTTTCTTTTCAATATTAATAAGTGAACTTTTAGTGACATAAATTGGGTAGTAATTATCCTCGTGAACTTTAAAAGGTAGTTCCGGAATATATGCGGTTGTTTTAGTTTTTTCATTTCCAAAAAGTTGAAATCGTCCGCCTCCACCGTCTCCGGGAGCTGTAATTGCCAAAGTGTCACTGTAAAACACAAAACTATCAGGGTCTCCCATTTTTTTAGGAAGTTTTTCTTGTTTGATGACGGTAGTTTTATCCTTGACAAAGTCATTGAAGTTAATATAGCTGATTCTTTTACTTCCAGTATCGTAAATTAGATTATATATTTTCCCTTCAATATTTTTTTTTTTGTTTATAAATGTAGGTTCATTAAACTCTCCTGGGCCTCTACCTTTATTTCCAAATTCAACCAATAAGTTCATATTCTTAGTGTCATAGACTTGAAAAAAATAATCGCCTATTCTATTTATAATTATAAGAAGTGAATCTTCAACCATAATTTTATGAGGGCAATAGGGTTTGACGGTAGTAAGTGGAGTGCCTTTAAGTTTTTGGGAAGAAGGAAATTCTTTGATGCTAACTTTTTCATTTTTACAACTCGTTAAAGTCAGTAATGAAATTAGCGTTACTTGTGTAAATTTAGTAATGTAATTCATTGTTTTTTGCAAATTTAGGCAGGATAAAAACATCCTGCCATTAAAGATTTGTTAATCATAAAAGTAACACCACCCACTTAAGGTATAATATTCACACCATTTTTTTGTACAGTCATCTTCATCATACTTTCTATAATTATATTCTGGTGTAACTACCAAATTGTAGTTCCTTACGCTTCTCGTATAATCATCACCTTGTTCTGCATTAGCGCTATTAATTAGGCTTAAGGAGGATAAATCTATACCGCTACTTTCTGGTGAAGTTATGCTTACGTTAATGGCTATTAAAATAGCTACAAAAGCTATGCTGAGTATTCCAAAAATTGTATTTTTCAACATTACTATTTTTTGATGATTCACGCATTTGATTTTTTTGTTTAGGAGTATCAAACACTTGCAACATGCCACTAAAGGTATAATTACCCCTAGTTATTCTCCTTTTATGAGCAATTTATTTTTGTTTCTCTTTGCTTTTTCTCCCAAGCGGAAATATACTCAGGTGTGGTTAAACTGTAGTTGTAATAGCTCATTCTTTGATGTCTTTTTTTT
>JBKECF010000002.1:0-96025 GCA_047974375.1 Lachnospirales bacterium | reverse complement strand
TCATATCAGGGCACTATACCTTTTACATTCATAAAATGAACATAGGCAATTTTATTGTTTTTACAATGAATTTCTATAGCATCATATATATTCCCCTCTGTCATTACTTGAATGCTTCCCATACAAAACTCCGAAGTATTTCTAGGGCTTTCCACTATGCCAAAAGCTTTTTCGTAATACTTAGGCTGATTAATAAGCCTAGCTTGGCCTCGTAAAACCTCCATTGGTGGGTCGTCAGGGTGCAAGGCTAAATTTACATTGTACTTTTCAGCAACAGGTAGAACTCTTTGCAAAAAATACTCCAATCTTTCCCATTGCTCCTCTTTAGAAATAAAGGGTAATATCTCATTATGGTCTTCATATTTCATATTCCATATTTCACCTTTTTTTAACGGCACTGTACTATAAGCATTTTCTTCCCTTAGGCAAGCTGAAACAGCCCCACCTCTTGCACATTTCAAACGGGAATGTCCCCACACTCCAGTTATACTAAAGTTGTAACCGATTGTTTTTATGCCCACTTTTCCAACATTTTCAATTATCTTTTTAATATTTTCTATTTGTTCATCCCGTTTTGAGCCACCTAACAAAACATCATACCAATCTGCTGGGGAAAAATTTTCTATGGCCTCAAAAACTAATCCATGGCTTTCAATTTCATTTTTTAGCTTAAGTAAATTTTCATACTCCCACGCTGGGTCATTAGCAATTGCAACGCCATAATTCGAATCCTTATCTGTTGCTTTTACAATTTCATCTTCCTTATAGTAGTCTACAAGATGTGCCACAATGTGAGTGCAGCCAATTTGCTTTGCAAAGCAAAAATGCTCCTCATTTAACATATGCTTATAAAGTCCTAATCCTAATTTCATAATACACCCCTCTTTCTTGCCAGATTTTTTAGCCACTTTTTACATTTTTACTCATACTTTGTATCCATAATCATATCAAAAATTAAACAACAATCTAAAGTAATATTGTTAGGAACTACTGAACTCTCCAGACATCCTTGTTCAATGCACTTTATAACCTCTTCTACTTCATAGATAAAACCGTTTTCTGTTTTCGAGTCAATAAAATGTTCCATAAGAGCTTCTCCATTGTATAACTTCGCCTCTGTGCCATAATGAGAATGCGGTAATACAATAAAGCCTTCTTCACCATAAATAACCATTTCCTCTTTTATTGTCGCTTCAAAAGATGAAGATATAGACACAAGAACGTCGGACATTTTAAGCAAAATTTTATTTGAAATATCTGTGCCTGTATCAGCCCATTTCGCCATTACTTGGATTTTATCAACTGTCTTGTTTACTAAATATCTAGTTAAATGATATCCGTAAACACTTATGTCAAAACTTGCGCCAGCTCCTAATTTAGGATTTAAAAATCTATTTTCTTTATCCTTAGGAACAATAAGACCTATGGAATAATCTACGAAATTTAATTTCCCAATACGTCCGCTATGTATCCACTCCTTAGCTTTTTGTACAGATGGCAAAAAACAACTCCACATCGCCTCCATAGAAAAAATTTTTTCTTCACGGGCTTGTTTAAAGAAAATTTCTGCCTCGCTCCTACTCATAAACATAGCTTTTTCACAAAGGACATTTATTTTATGTTTAGCACAAACCATGGTAAGCTTAAAATGCTGACTTTGTACAACTCCAATATAGGCACAATCCGGCTGTTCTTTTATTAACATTTCCTCATAATCATCATAATAATTTCCTATATTTAATTCTTCGGAAAATTCTTTTGCCCTTGTCAAACTTTTACTAGCAACTGCTACAACTTCACAATCTTTAGTAATGGAAACAGCATCACAAAATTTTCTAGATATATTACCAGCACCAAGTATTACAAACTTAAACACACTGCCTCCTTAAAATTATTATTTTTTACACTTTTATTCTAATGTACAAATTTCATAATATCTTGTAGTTAGTTGATATTTTAATTGCACTATTTTGATATTTTAAAAAATAGTTGCTATTTTTATTTATATCATGCTATCATTTTTGTACTATATTATTTTTTTTAGAAAGGAGAAATAAAATGGATGTATCTAAAGAATATAAAAAAAATGTATTAAACCCAAAAACGGATATACATTACGCTATATCTCACAATCTAGATAAAACTAAATTCCCTCATCAGCATGATTTTTTTGAGCTTTCCTTAATTGTGGATGGAGAAATTGAAGTTGAATTTTCAAATAAAAATATTCTTTTAAAAAAGGGCGCTTTACTTCTTATTCGATCAGATGAAGTACATGGTAAAAAATTTCTTAAAAACGGGGTGCAGGCCAACCTTGCTTTTTCTAGCAAAACTTTTAAGGAACTTTTAACATTTTTAGGTCCTGGATTCAACAGCGATATTTTTTTGGACACTTCCATTACGCCTATGGTAATGTTGTCCACTTTTCAGCAAGAAGAATTAATTGACAGACTAAATAAACTTTATTTATTGCCTATAGAAAATTTTGAGATAATAAAAACTAATTTAAAAATTTTATTATTTGACATACTTACAAAATATTTTTTTGTTAGAAAAAAAGAAAAGGACAATATACCTTTTTGGCTAACTAGAACCATAAAAGAAATAAATAAAAAAGAGCACTTCACCGAGGGGGTAAATGCTCTTATAAATATTTCTGGTAAAAGCCATGAACATATTTGCAGGTGTATAAAAAAACATTTAAATACCACTCCCACAAATATTGTTAATAGCATAAGGCTAAACTATGCCGCTAACTTGCTAATTAATACAGACCTTAAAATAATTGATATATGTTACGATAGTGGATTTAACAGCCTAAGTTACTTCCATAATGAATTTAAGAAAAAATATAATATGTCGCCAGGTGAATATAGAATTAGAATCTAACCTTTACCCTTACTCAGCTTCATCTCTCTTCTATAGGCTAAAGGCGGAACTCCAAAACGCCTTTTAAATAGCCTATTAAAATAGGTTTGGCTGGAAAACCCAGTCTTTTCCACAATTTCCTTTAGTTTTAATGAGGTATTTTCCATTAATTTAGCAGCGTACTTTAATCTTTCTTCATTCAAATAATCATTAAAATAGTAGCCCGTTTGCTTATGAAAAATATTCCCTAAGTATGACGGGTGCATATCTAATTGTGCTGCTAAAGTTTTCAAAGAGATATCTTTATTGGAAATATCTTGTATAGCCTCTATTACAACATCTACATATGGGTAGACGCTATTTTGGGCTTCCTGCTTAGTTGCTAAAGTATTAAAACAAGTATTTATAAATCTACTAACATATTCCTTTAATGTGTGTAAATCACCGGAATTGCAACATATGTCCTTTAGAACTTCTTCTATTTCCTCATCTATTTCTGAATTATTTACTTGATTAATGCCATGACTCAAAATAGCTAATTGCATATCCATTCTTTCCTTGCGTGTAGATTCAAAAGCAAAAAGTTTTACAACTTCATTTACGTAATCCTCTTTATTTACTTCATCAAAATCTTGTTCAATTATTTTTCTTGTTGCCAATGGTAATAAATCTGCAGTGCAAACAATCCCCGTCATAGAGGTATATCTAAGAAATTGATATTTTTTTGCATGTCTATAACTGTCCCCAACTTCCTCGTAATTATCTACGGTATTCCCTATGGAAACAAAAAAAGGAAAGACAAATTCTTCTCGTATACCATCTACATAGGCAAGCAAATTTCGCACATCTGGTCGACTACCTGTTTTACTTATAATAGAAACAAGACAGGTAGAAGTTTCAAAATAAAAATGACTTTGAAACTTACCAATAAATATAGATATAACTTTGTCGAAAAGACTAGCCATACTACTGGTATCTCGTTGATTAGTTGTAAAAAGCAACACAGTATAATTATTTAATTGCAAATTTATACCAAGCATTTGTGCACGAGTTAGAAATTCGTCAGTACTAAGAATATTTTTTACCCAGTTTTCTACAAATATACTTCTAAAATTTGAAATACTACTGCCATAAGCATTTATTTGTAAATTAGAACGAGTTCTTATATGTTTTTCTATAGAAGTAATAGACTCTTGAAGTTCGCTAGGGTCTAATGGTTTTAGTAAATAATTTTCTGCCCCATTTCTTAGAGCCGTCCTTACATACTCGAAATTGTCATAGGCAGATAGCACTAAAACAAATATGTCTTCATTTATTACTTTAGTTTTTAAAATTAAATCTAATCCAGTCATTTCCGGCATTTGAATATCTGTTATAAGTAAGTCTACAGGGTTGTTCCCTATATACTCTAAAACACATAAAGGATTTGTATTTGTATATACGATTTCGAAATTTGAGCCTTCCCAATCTATTGCACTTTTTAGCCCCTCTATAACAAATGGCTCATCATCAGCTATAACAACTTTGAACATACTCCCTCCAGTCAATTACTTTGTTAACTTATAGGTTCTACTGCGATTTGCACCATAAGCCTCTACAACTCCCATTTCCACTAAAGTTTTAGTGATTACTCTGGTACGGCTATCTTTTAACTGCAATAATTTACAAAAATCTTGCAATACATAATCTTTGTCATATATCATAAACTCCAGAATTTTCTCCTGCTGAATGATTAACGTTGAAGTTTTTTTATCGCCGTTTTTTTATCGCCGTTTTTTTATAATTTAAGTTTTTTAACACTAACAAAAAGCTATCATTATCTGAAGTAAATTCAGGTTTCATACTTTCTTGGTAAATCGGCTGTATTTCATAGTCATTTATAATTTTTTTAAAACCACTACCACGCCTATCCATGTATCTTAATCTGTTAAATATATCTGCTATAATGGGATTTCTTCTTTTTGATGGTACTTTACTTAAATCCCTCTCTTGTACCTTTGTACCGTCACACATTCCTCCAGGCGAGTATATCTCCATTCTATCATCAAATATATCAATATGAACTTCACTACCTATTTCTAAATAATCACGATGTATTAACGCATTAACAATACTTTCTAGTACAGCTCGTTCAGGATAGTCAGGCATTTCAATTCGTCCATCAACAATCTTTTTCCACATCTTCTTTGAATTGTTTGTTACAAAATCCGTACCATATTGTAATAGGTTTATTAACCCGCCAATATACTCTTTGTCATCAATTGAATCTATAGTCCCTGGCGCTTTGTCAAGACCATTCCAACGAGTGCAAAAAAGTCTTGAATGTCGTATAGGTGAGTCATCTGCCAATAATGCGCCAGCGTTAGTTAAGTTGCCAGTTTCATCTATAATACCAAAAGACATTAAGTCCGATTCTTCAAATTGTCTATTGGTTCTTTTTTTATACGTTGATTTTAATTTAGTAAAGGACATATTCTCAAAGTCATATTTCGATTTCAAGTTATCATAGGACTCTCTACTTCCTTTTAGCACTAATTCATTTAGTTTAGCTGGAGTTGCTTTTACACTTTGGTTTCCAATACGATAATAAGCCTCCTTAGCATTGTCTTTAGTGTAATAATAGGGCGTTTGATTTCCTGAATATACATCAAGAACAATAAGCTTTTTACCCTCATGCTCTTTAAATCTCAAGTTAAATGTTGGAATAGGCTCAATATGTTGTTTAATTTGCTCACTTATTATTTCCGAATCCTTTTCAGCATTTATCAGTCCAATAATTTCATCATCATCTTTAATACCAAATATAAGCATACCACCAATTCCATTTGCGAAAGCACTAACACTTTTACACCAACTTTTAGGCTTGCTTTTTTCTAAAGTTTCTTTTTTATCATATTCAGTTTTTTCACCTACTAAGTTAAATATATCCAAAAAATACCCCCTTCCAGTGGCTATTGACCCTGAAGACTTATTATAATCTTTATAAATTCTATACTAACTCTCTGCCTAAACCAACTATTAAATTTTTAAACTTTTTTTGAAAAAGTGAAAAAATATTGAATGTTTACTATATTTATACTGAAAAAAAATAAGTATACTAACATTAGTTGTTAACATATTATTTCATCGGTAAGAATCAGACCCCCACCTCAATGCTAGCATCTGGTCGTTTACTACGTAAACTGCTCTGGTTATAAAGCTTTGCTTTATTGCTCGAGTAAGCAAACAACTCGACTATGCAACCAAGTCTGGTCGAAAGCTTTGCTTTCTGCTCGACTATGCAACCAAGTCTGCGACCAACTCAATTATGCGGCCGAATTCGCCGCTCAGTGTGGGGCTGACGGATAGGTCTATTGACTTACATATTATACCATAAATACATGAACTAGTTTTAGTTCTATAATCAAAATAAAACGGAGGGCGTATGGTGGAAAAGAAAGTTAGAAGGAAATCAACATTGAAACAAATGGCTGAGTATAAATGGCTGTATGTATTGGGTCTACCTGGAATTATAATTTTATTATTATTTTCATATTTACCTATGAGATATTTAATAATGGCATTTGAAAATTATAATCCACATATTGGATTAATGGGAAGTGAATGGGTAGGGCTAGAGCATTTTAAAACGCTTTTTAAAGACCCGAAGTTTTACAATATGCTAAAAAATACTCTGGTAATAAGCGGGTTATCTCTTTTAACTTTTCCAGCGCCAATTTTACTTGCTCTTTTAATGAACGAAGTAAGGAATGCAAAGTTTAAAAAATTTATACAAACTTCTGTATACCTACCCCACTTCCTTTCATGGGCAATTGTTGCCAGTTTAACCTTCTTCTTACTTTCTATGGAGCAAGGTTTTGTAAACAAAATATCTGTAATGCTTGGTAATGAGCCTTTTGGATATTTATTTAGTCCAAAATGGATATATCCTATTATAGTTTCCCAATCTTTATGGAGAGGTGTTGGTTGGAGTTCCATTGTTTACTTAGCCGCCATAGCCGGCATTGACCAAAGTTTATACGAAGCCGCTAAAATAGACGGTGCAAACAAATTCCAATGTATACGTAAAATTACTTTACCAAGTATAATGCCAACAGTTGTAGTTATGCTTATATTAAAAATGGGTAGCATTATTTCTGTAGACTTCGAACAAGTATTTTTAATGAACAATGCAATGGTAAAACAACAATTAGAAGTTTTCGAAATATATATTTATAACAACTCTATAGCCAGTGGTAGCACACAATATTCTTATACAACTGCAATTGGCTTATTTAAATCAGTTATAAATACATCTCTAATATTTTTAACAAACTGGCTAACTAGTCGCAAGGGCTATGAAGGTGTTATGTAGGGTTATATTTTGCCCTTTTGGGCAAAACATAAAATAATAGAGTTTTCGCTACTCCGTAGCTCTCACGGCTGTAATTTCATTACATCCTCAAAACTCTTATTATTTTACTTGTAAGGGAGGAAATAAATGTTTAAAAAAAGAGAAATGAGCATGAGCTTAAGTGAAAATATATATCAAGGATTTTTATGGGTTATACTAGGGGCTCTTGCACTTATTATGATACTACCTTTTGTATATGTAGTACTTTTATCCTTTACAGATTCTTCTGTATATGTTTCTGGTAAATTAATGTTATGGCCCAAAAAATGGTCTACAGAGGCGTATCAACTTATTTTAAGTGGTTCAGGTTTTAAAAATGCTTTAAAATCATCGGTTATAATAACAGCTTTAGGAACAACTTTCAGCGTTTTGTTTAATGCAGGCCTTGCCTATATGTTATCTAAACCAATACCTGGGAAAAAATTTCTAAATAAGTTTGTTATGTTTACAATGTTATTCTCTGCAGGTATGGTACCAGCATTTATGAATATAAAACAATTTAATTTAATTGATAGCTATTTTGCTTGTATACTTCCAGGCCTTTGCGGTGCATGGACAGTGATGGTAATGCGTTCTTTTTTCCAATCTCTACCTGTAGAATTGGAAGAGGCTGCTAAAATTGACGGCTGTAGTCAAATTGGTATATTTAGCAAGATTGTTCTTCCGCTATCAAAAGCCATGCTTGCTACAATGACACTTTTTGCCTTTGTAAGTTATTGGAATACATACTTTAGTGCTGTTATGTACTTAACTTCTACAGACAAATCGCCATTGCAAGTTTATTTACAGAAAATAGTTTTAAGCTCAAGTATATCTGACGTTGTAGACTTACAATTGGAGCTTGCAAGCGTCGTTCCTCAAGAAGTTATGAGAATGGCAGCAGTTGTAATAGTAGTATTACCTATTTTATTAATATATCCATTTATGCAAAAATATTTCCAAAGCGGAATGATGGTTGGTGCAGTAAAGGGATAGGTTTAGTATTTTAACTTAAATATTTAGGAGGAGTAAATTTTATGAAAAGAAAATTAATAGCGGCAGGTTTAGCCTTTACTATGATAATGGCAACAGCTTGCGGAAGTAATAACACAGAACCTACAGGAGAAACAGAAGAAACAACTGAAGCTGAAAACACAGCGTCACCGGAAGAAGGGGCAAGCACTGAAGATTCAGAAGCTATATCTGTTATGGGTGTGGACTGGGGTTATGGTCCTTTAGAAAATAGCGAAATGGAACAACATTGGGAACAAGTATTTGATACAACTTTAGACATTCAATGGGTTAGCTACCAAGACTATGCCCAAAAAATGAATACATTAATTTCTACAGGAAGCCAGCCAGATGTATCTCAAATTTATAAAGTTAATAATAGCTACTATTACCCTGTATTTACACAGGCTATTGAAGCCGGCGAATTTGTTGATATGACGCCATACTTATTTAATAAAGGTTCAGGCATTGCTGAAACTAATGCAATAATGAAAAACTGGGACGAACATTTTTGGAACCAAGCTAAATACAACGATGGAATTTATATTTTGCCACGTTCTAAAGCTGAGCAAGGCCAAAACTCTGGTATAGAAGTTAGAAAAGATTTAATGAAAAAATACGGCTTTGAAGAAGAGCCTCAAACTATGGATGAACTTAAAAATTGGTTAATAGATCTTTCTAAAGCAGCAACAGAAGGTGAAGGACAAAAAATATACGCACTAGACTTTTTTGACAACGCAGGCAACGGTTTTATGGACGATAGAACAGCTGCTTTCGCTGTAGCTTTTACAGGTCAAACAGACTGGGAAGTAAATGCTAATGGCGAATTTGAATATGTTCAATTCGACGAAAACTACATTGACTTTTTAAATTGGATGAAAGATTTATATGACGCTGGGGTTATAGATTCTGAATTTGCCCTTGGTAATTCAGATACCTCTAAATGGAAAGCTGGTAACTCTGTTGCTTACTTAAACACATGGTACAACTGGAACCAATCTGCAGACCTTACATCAACAAAAATATTTGATTCAGGTTTGCCAGATACTTACGAAGCTTGGTGTTTAATGCCAGTACAAGGACCAGTAGCATTAACAGTTGAACCAAACCCAACAGACATAGACTCAGCTATAGCAGTAAGCTCAGCTTGTTCAGAAGAAAAAATCCAAAAAATCATGGAAGTATTTAATGGTACAGAAGAAGCCTACCCAGGTTACAACGATTTAATGAGATTTGGCGTAGAAGGAATTCACTACAAGGTATTAGAAGATGGTACTAAAGACACTTCCGATGAGGAAATGAAAGGCAAAGCAAAAGAAGGCTATGTTGGAGCTTGGAACCAAATTTTCTTAAAAACAGACCAAGACCAAGTTACAGATAAGTTTATGAGAGAGGGAGCTAAAAGAGCTTCTGATGAAAATATAGAACGAGTAAAAGCAATAAAAGATGTTGTATACTCAGATTTAGCAGAAACAGGAAGAGCAAATGCAATTTGCAACTTACAATCTGAAACTTACAACAACCAATGGAGCGTTTTAACAGACGACGTTAACACTATGGCTACACAATATGTTATGGGTCAAATTAACGAAGACCAATGGAATGAATTTATAAGTGGAATTGTAAATTCACCAGACTATAAAGCAATACAAGAAGAATTTAAAACTGCAATGAAGTAAGAAAAAAAGCTCTCTCACAAAACTCTATAAGTAGTTACTGTGAGGGAGCTTTTTCCCTTGAAATATTGTATTTTTCAACATATTATAATAGAAACAGTTTAACGATAATTTAAAACAAGGAGTACCTATGAAAAAAGTTGACTTTTTCCACGAAATAGCAAAAACAGCTCACCCCTTAGACAGTACCGACAAAGAAATAGAACCACTGGAAGTAAACCAACACATCTTGCCTAGTACAGATAATTTTTTTCTAAATAAAGAAAAAAAGAAGTCCTACGATGAGAATTTAAAAACCTTTAAAAAGGATTTAAAAAACTTAAGAGAGTACTATAAGCCCTTTATGGAAAATCACATCAAAGGCGAAGAAATAGAAAAAATTTATTTTAGTGATTTTAAATTTAGGTATACTAATGAGAATTTTACTCATAGAAATGATTTTAAATATAGTTGGATTGATATAAAAACACCCGACTATAGGGGACCAGCCGGAGAAGATGGAAAATGGAAGGCATACTATAAAAAGATTTTTTCCTATCCTAAGAACTGGAGAAATAAAAAGAAACATAGAATTATTATAAACTTCCAATGTGTAGACTATAAATGTGAAATATATATAAATGGTAACTATGTAGGTGGACACGAAGGTTTTTTTGCACCATTTTCTTTTGATATTACTAACTATATGGAAAGCGAAAATGAATTAATTATCCTTTGTAAAAATGATATTTCCATTTTAGGTGAAGGACAATATTTAGATGGCGACAAAATTTATGCTGCCACAGGCCCAGGGTGGGACGACCCAAAAGTCGGTTGGCATCACTGCCCTGCTGGTGCAGGAGTTTTCGGCGATGTATCTCTAGAGCTTAGGCCAGAAATATACATAGATGATATTTTTGTAAGGCCAGATATAAAAAATGACATGGTAGAAGTAAGAGTTGGAGTTATAAATTATACAAATGAATTATTTTTTGACTATACTATGGATATAAATTTAGTGCCAAAAAACTTTTCAGGTGGCTCTATTGGTAAAAAAAGTTTTAAAGTTACTTCCATTGGCTCAGGTAAAAATGAGTACAGGTATTTTTTAAATATTTCCAAGTACCGTTTATGGGATTTAAATACTCCTTGGCTTTATGGTGCTAAAGTAAAATTAACAAAGGGAAAAAGCACTAGCAAAATAGAAACTTTTGGACTTAAAACATTTATAAGTGATGAAAATTCTGATCCAAAAGGCAAGTTTTATTTAAATGGTAGACCAATTGTTTTACGTGGGGCAAATGAAATGGGTCACTTGCAACAATGTGTAATGAATGACGATTTCGACCAGTTAATAGACGATATACTAATTGGCAAATTATGTAATATGAACTACTACAGAATTACCCAAAGACCCGTACAAAAAGAAATATATGAATACTTCGATATGTTGGGCATGATGCACCAGTGCGATTTCCCATTATTTGGATTTTTACGCAGGCCACAATTTTCCGAGGCAATTAAACAAGTTACAGAAATGGAACATTTAGTTAGAAACCATGTATCTTGCATTATGACAACATTTATAAACGAACCTGTTTGTATAAGAAGAACCGAAGACCCAAATAGTAAATTTTCAAAAAGATACGAGGCAAAAGGCCATAGACACCTACTGCGAGATGAGCTAGAAGCTTTTTTTGAAGCAGCAAGAAAAACCATATACATAGAAAATCCAGACAGAGTTATAAAAAATGTAGAAGGTGATTACGACGGCCCAACTAAAACAGGCATGCCGGACTTTCACACCTACACAATGTGGTATACAAACCATGGTCAGCCAATTGGCAAGCTAATGCGTGGATATTTGCCACCAGTTAAAAAAGGTTGGATGATAGGATGCGGCGAATACGGAGCAGAAGGCTTAGACCCTGTAGATGTAATGGTTTATTATTACCCTAAAGAATGGATAGAAAAAGAAAAAGATGGAACTTGGTATCCACATAAAATAGTAAGGGCTCAAAGTCATTCTGTCCATGGTGATTGGTATAAAGAACAAAACACCATGAACGATTGGATAAACGCAAGTCAGCTCCATCAAAGCAATGCAACTAAATTAATGACAGATGCCTTTAGAAGAAGGGGCGATTTAATAAACCATACTGCTATTCATTTATTAATTGACGCATGGCCATCGGGTTGGATGAAAACTCTTGTTGACTTTAAACGAACTCCAAAACCTGCATATTTCGCATACAAAGAAGCTTTAATTCCTTTAAAATTAAACTTATATACTGGCAGGAATTACGCCTATAGCGATGAAACTGTCCCTATAGAAACATGGATTTTAAATGATACCTATACAAATGAAGACTTAACAATTCATGTAGAAGTATGGGAAGGAAAAAACAAAACTTTAGCCTTTGAAGAAAAAGTACACATTGAGGAAGCTACTAGTAAGTGTTATGGCGTTGTTCCTGTTACTTTTAACAAAGGTGATGCAACAATTATAGGTGCTTTAGTAGATGAAACAGGCGAGATAATTCATAAAGAAGAAATAAAAATCAAGGTATATAAAAGACCTAAAATAAAGAAAAAATTAAAAGTACTAGGTACAGATGCCAATAAAATGGCAGATATCTACAATTTAAATGTAACTGATTTAAATGCAAATGAAGACTTAAGTTTACTAATAAGCGGGACAAAAAAAGAAGATTTGGAAATAATGGAGAAACATTTGGCAGATGGTAGCAATATTTTATGGTTGTTGCCAGAAGAAGAAATTAACATTGATTTAAATATTGGCAATGTTAAAACAAAAAGTTGTGGCGAATTATTTTATGTAGTGCAGGATAAAAAAGATGAAGATTTATCCATGTTGTACAATGACGAGAAAAAATATATAGATGCTACGGCCAAGTTTATTATAGAAACAGAAATAACAGGGGAAGACCTTATTTACACTTATAAGAAAAATGGTTTTAATGGCAGTGTAGGTCCAAAGGAACATTTGCCATTTCTTAAAAAATGTAAAGTAGGCAACGGAACTTTACATATTAGTTCACTGTCTTTAAAGGGAAGAATAGGCTTTAATGGCGGTTTAGATAAAATTTTTACGGATATTATTAAGTAGAACTATTATTTTATTTGTAGGACACATTTTTCCCCTCAAGAAAAAACATAAAATAATAGTGTTTTCACAACTCCGTTGCTTCTACGGCTATAATTCCATTATATCCTCCAAACCCTTATTATTTTATTTGTAGGTAAAACTAAATGATAAAAAATGAATTACTAAAAAGAAAACTACCAGACTTACTAAAATTTGCAAGTGATAAAAAAGTAGAAACTCCTGAAGACTGGCAAGTACGAAGAAAAGAAATTAGGCACATACTAAGCAGAGAATTTATAGGATTTGAACCTTCCATAGCATATAAGACAGACATGGAAGTAATAAGAACTAAAGAAAATGACTACGGCAGCAAAGCAGAAACAAGCGAGTGCCAGCTAAACATAAAATCAGATTACTCCCATTGTACCATTCCCTTTACCATTACACTGCCTAAAAATAAAAAGTTATCTCCAATTTTTATTTATTTATCCTTTACCAATGTCATTGCTGATGGCATTGGTGAGGAAATTATAGACAGTGGCTACGGTATAGTTAACCTATTTTACCAAGATATATGCGCCGATTACTATGATAAACATATGACAGGATTAGGGAGATTTTCCTCAAGAAACTCCTTTGATAGTTGGGGAAAGTTAAAAATGTGGGCATGGACTACTCAAAGAATTTTAGATGTTTTAAATGCTTCAGCTAGCGACATTGATAAAAAGAAAATTGCTGTAATGGGGCACTCTAGGTTAGGTAAAGCAGCTCTTATAGCTGGGGCATTCGATGAAAGATTTTCCCTAACTGTAAGTTGCCAATCTGGTGCAGGCGGAGCTGCTCTTTTCCGTGGAAAAACTGGGGAAAATATAGAAAATTTAAAAGGTACAGGTTCAAGGCTATGGTTCAATGGAAATTTTTTCAGCTATAAAGAAGATGAATTACCTTTCGACCAACATTTTTTACTAAGTTTAATAGCTCCAAGTCACTTATATGTATCCAGTGCTAGAGAAGACCATTGGGCAGACCCTAAATCAGAATTTTTAAGTTGCGTAGCTACTAACCCAGCCTATGAGATTTTAGGAGAAAAAGGATTGATCTATAAAGATTATTGTAAAGTTGGGGAATATTTACATGAAGGAAAAATAGGCTATCACTTAAGAAAAGGAGGCCATTACCTAAGCCGAGATGATTGGCAATTAGTAATGGCTTATAGAAATAAAAATAATATTTAAATATTTACTTACTTGAATTTAATAAATTTTCAGGCAACACAGCAGGTATATTAAAACCGACTACAAAGCCACAGTTGTTTTCACCAATGCTTAAAAACAAACCAGAATTTTCGCCGAAAACAAGTTTAAGACGATGGTTAACATTAGAAAGGGCAAAGCCACTTTCCTCATGACTTTTAAGAACTGGCTCTAGCAATTTTTTGCGTAATATACATAAGTCTTTTTCGGCAATGGAATTGCCATTATCCTCAACCCTGAAAGAAATCCATGGTTCCCCATCTTTTTCAAGGGGCATTGCTGTAATAGTAAGAAAATTTTCATCGGAGTTGTTTGAATAGCCATGGACGAAATAGTTTTCTATAAGGGGCTGTAAAGTGTTTTTAGGTATGGCATATAATTTAATGGAACTGTGTATTTTAAATTCATATTCAAAGTCACCGTATCTGTATAAATAAAAATTAATTAAATTTTCCGATTGGCCGCATTCCTCGGCTATAGTTAAAATCGAGTTACGCTTAGTTTGGTTACGGTACATTTTAGATAATAATAAAAGCATCTGACTGGCTGCATTAGATGAGCCTTGAACAATTTGCACCCTTATTTGCTCCAGTGCATTATATAAAAAATGCGGATTAATGCTTGTTTGCATTGCATATAGTTCTGCTTTTTGCTGAGATATTTCATGTAAATATGCCTTTTGCACGTTACGTTCTAAGGCATCGCACATTTTATTAAAGCTAAGTATTATTTGAGTAAATTCGTCCTTCTCCTTTGACACAGGCAGACGATAAGTTAAATTATTTTTTCCCACTAGGCTCATACCTTTTTGAATTTCATTTATTTTTCTATGGGATATTTTAAATACAATTATATATATTAAAATCGCCATAGCACAAATTAAAATCGCCGACACCGTTAGTATTAATTGTATATAACTACTGGCAAAGGAAGTAGATGGAATACTATAAAAAACGTAAAACTTAAAACCTTCATTAAATAAAAATGATGTAAAATATTGCACATTATTTTTTGTAATTATTCCTAGATCATCGGCCTTTGAAGTGATGTCATCTATAGTTACTCTACTTTCATTGGAAGTAAACAATATTTTTTTGTCTGGAGCTACAATTGTAAAATTACTATTTGCATCTAAATTGTACTGAGAAATTATATCTGCGAATTCATTTGATGAGTAAAGGAGTATAAGTGTGCCTAGGTACTCAACTTTTTCCGTTGTTGGGTCAAAAACAGAAGTTCCTAATCCATATACGGAAGAACCGGGCATCTCGTAATCTGTACTAAGATCCATCAATTCCTCCGATGTAAGCAATTGCAATTTGTAAGGTGTAAGTCTTTCCTTTGTACCTTTTAATGCAAGAGGAATAAGAGTTTCGTATCCTACATCGTATTGATAAAGTTTTCCTGTACGAGAAAGTAATAAAGCCCCTTGACAATAAGTATTTGAATTACATAAAGATGACAATAAGTCTAAAACATCATCGCCATATTCCGTCGGCACTTTTTTAGAAGGGTATCTAAAAAGCTGGCATAGGCTTTGGTATTTTTCCGAGTCATCAAACAAAGGGGATAGACTCACAGCCAAATTATCTTGCCTATACAGGGCAGAAGTATAGAGGGTATTTAATGCTAATTCATAGTTTTTTAAGTTGTAGGTTATTTCTTGTTTGCGTATTAATGAATTACATAGAGGTAGAAGTAAAGCTGTAATACCACAAATAAATATAATACAAATTAACATAATTTTTGAATAGTAACTATTTTTAAAATATTTAATCATTTTATCCTCCATGTAATTTTTCAAGTTAATATATATAAATATAACACAAAATCTTTTTAAATTAATTGCATTTTATATTTACTAATAAAAAGCCGAGGTGAAAATGAAGATAAAAATCTTTTTTACAATTGCTCTAACACTTATATTCTGCAGTTGTAGTAAATCCGATACAAAGAAAGCAATAAAAAATGATATAACCATAACGGCATTAATTCAGCAATCTACTTCAACAAATACAGGTCTATGGAAAGGCTGGGCAGCTAATAAATTACATAGGGATACAGGCATTAAAGTTAACTTTTATAACAGTGGTCGTGGCAATAGTGAAATGCTAAAGCAATACATTGCGGCAGGAACTTTACCAGATGTAATAGGTTTTAATACTAGTCAAATATCTCTTTTAATGGATACAAACTTACTTAAAAACCTAAACCAATACAAAGAAGAACTTCCCAATATTTTTGAAACTGAATATCAAAAGGCAATTGAATATACTAACAATGAATATGGAAACAGCGAAAATTTATATATACTACCTAGTAATATTGGGCCTCAGCTTAATACTAACAGCATACCCATGGTACAATGGGCAATTTACGATGAAATAAATAAACCTAGTATAAAAACTTTAGAAGATTATTTAAATATTATAGAGGAAATGAAAAAAAACAAACCTCTTACGCCCCTCGGGGAATTAATGTACGGATTTTCCCTTTACAGTACAGAAGATGAATATTTCGCCAAAGAGGCAAGTGCACTTTCCTACCTATATGGAATAGATACAACCATTCCTTTTATGGAAATAAATAATGATATAAATTCTATATTAAAAGAGAATAGTTTTTATAAAAGAGCTTTAAAATTTTATTTTAACGCAAACCAAAAAGATTTATTAGACCCTGATTCCAGAACTCAAACTTTTGAGGGCTACAAAAAAAAATATAATAGTGGTCGAGTACTTTTTTCTAACTATAGTGACCTTGTAGAAAAGTTCAATATAAAAGAAAAAGAAGTGGGATTTACGGGAAATAGCTATGTACCTGTAATAGCAGAGGATATGAAAATCTATATTAAAGAAGACAATCCTGTAGGTAATGGATGGTACTACGGAATTACAACCAATAGCCAAAATCCAGACTATGCTGCTAAATTACTTAACTGGCTTTATAGTAAAGAAAATATTAGTTTACTATACAATGGACCAGAAGATGTTACTTGGACCATGACGGATACAGGTCCTAAAGTTATAGACACAGCATGGACCATAATAAGAAATAAAAATGAAAATTTAATGAATGGCTATCCCTTTAATAATCTGGACTATTTTGGCACTTTAGGACTAACACCAGCAACAAAAATGGAAAACGGATACTCTTTGAGCTACAAATATTGGCCAAGTACATTGCATTTAGAAAAATTAATTTTTTTTGAAAACAAAAATAGCTTCAACACAATAAAAGGGAATACAGCTTTAAATTTTATGAAAGAGCCACCAAAAAGAATACAGGAAGTGAACAAATCCCTAGGGGCTGTTATAAAGGAAAATTCTTGGGATATGATATACGCAAAAGATGAGGCTGAATTTGAAAAAATATGGAAACAAATGCTAAGAATTTGCAACGACTTAGGAATGAAACAAGTTGAACTAACTTACAAAAATCTATGGTATAAAGCCTTGGAAAAGGAGAAAGAGTATGAAAAATAAACATGAAATTTATTTAAAATCCTCTGCACGATATTGGGACGATGGTCTTCCTCTAGGCAATGGAAGACTCGGGGCAATGATAATGGGTAAGGTAAATGAAGAAACCATTTTCATAAACGAAGAAACCCTATGGTATGGTAAAGATAAAAATAGAAAAAACCCTGATACATTAAGATATTTACCTAAAATAAGAAAACTATTACAAGTGGGTAAAGTTGAAGAAGCTCAATTTTTAGCAAAACTGGCAATGACATCAACACCAAAATACATGAACCCCTATCAACCTGCCGGCGATATGAGAATATGCATTCAAGGCCACAAAGCCAAAGCAAAAAACTACAAAGCTATTCTAAACATAGATGAAGCAATTGCTACAGTATGCTACTACCTAGACGGGTATAGCTACAAAAGAGAGCATTTTGTAAGCCAAAAATATAACGTGTTCGCAACTAAAATAACAACTAACAACCCCAATGGAATTACTTTTTCTGTAAATATGAGCCGAAAACCTTTTGAAGACAATACAGAAAAAATCGATAAAACAACTACTTGCAACTACGGTCAATGTGGTGTTGATGGCATAAAATACTTCACAGCTATAAAATTAGACTCTATAGATGGAGAAATAGACGCCATTGGGGATTTTATTTATATTAAAAACACTAGCACCGCATATATTTATTTAACAACAGAAACTAACTTTGATAGTGAGGATTACAAAGAAAAAGCCTTAAAAGCATTGATTGTGGCAAAAAATATAGGCTACGAAAATATTAAAAATACCCATTTAGTAGATTTTGGTGAGTTGTACAATAGAATGGATTTATCTTTCGGGAAATGGGATACCCAAAGCAAGGACGCAAAGGAACTTTTACAAGAAATAAAAGATGGAAATAGTGAGAATCTACCATTTCTAGTGGAAACAATGTTCCACTTTGCAAGATATTTAATGATTTCCAGCTCCTACAATTGTAAAATGCCGTCAAACTTACAAGGCATTTGGAATGGTGAATATGTACCTCCTTGGCAAAGCGAATTCACTATAAACATTAACACAGAAATGAACTATTGGATTGCAGAAAAGTGTAATTTACCAGAATGCCATATGCCTTTGTTTGACTTAGTAAAACGTATGGTGCCTAAAGGGCAAAAAACTGCTAAGGAACTGTACAATTGCCGTGGTTTTTGCGCTCATCATAATACAAATATTTGGGCAAATACAGACCCAGAGGGTATATTTGATGCATCACCAGTATGGTCAACAGGTGCAGCATGGCTTTCCTTACATTTTTATGAACATTATAAATATACATTAGATGAAGAATACTTAGAAAGAGAAGCATTCCCCGTTATGAGAGAAGCCGTTAGATTTTATTTAGATTATTTAATAGAAGATGAAAATGGTTTTTTAATAACAGGTCCGTCTGTATCACCAGAAAATACATATAAATCTAAAATAGGAGAAATAGGGGCTCTTGCCATGGGGCCGACAATGGACACAGAAATATTACATCAGCTTTTTAAAGAATATATGGAGTGCTGCAAGATTTTAGGAGAAAACAACGGGGAAGAATATTCTTTAATAGAAGAAACTTATAATAAACTTCCACCTATACAAATAAGTAGGGACGGCAGTATAATGGAGTGGCAAGAAGATTATGAGGAAACGGAACTAGGCCACAGACACATTTCCCACTTATTTGCCTTGCACCCCGGATATGAAATCACCGAGGACAATGAAGCTTTATTTGATGCAGCAAAAAAAACCTTGGAGAAACGTTTAAAATATGGCGGTGGCCATACCGGTTGGAGTCGCGCATGGATTATATGTTTTTATGCAAGGCTAAAAAACGGTGAATCATTATGGGACAACATAAATAAAATGATGTCCACCTGCATTAAAAATAATTTGCTAGATACACATCCACCTTTTCAAATTGATGGAAATTTCGGACTAGGTGAAGGTATTTTAGAAAGCCTAGCACAGTCTCATGGTGGATACTTAGAATTTTTGCCAGCACTACCTAAGGATTTACCTTGCGGCCAAGTTACTGGAATGGTTTTACAGGGAAATATAATAGCAAATTTTTCTTGGAAAGAAGGTTTTTTAACTTCCCTGGAACTCTTTACTAAAGAAGATAAGAATGTTGACATTAAAATAAGTGGCTTAAAGAAAAGATTTCAATTAAAAAAAGATATGATAAATTCTATTATAAGGAGACAACTATGATATACGATAATTATAAATTTAAAGTGCCAACGGAAAAACAAGTAAGAGTAATTACTAATACAGATGCGAAAAATGAAGCAGATGACCAATTTGCCATAGTCCAAGCTTTGCTTAGCCCTAAGTTCGACAATGTAGGAATTATAGCTGCACACTTTGGTAATGATAGAATTGAAAAGAGCATGGAGGCAAGCTTTAAGGAAATTGAGTTAATTCTAAATAAAATGAATTTTAATAAAGAAGGTTTAATTTATAAAGGAGCACCAAAAGCTTTAGAAAACAAAAACACCCCAATAAATTCCCAAGGTGCACAACTAATTATAAATGAGGCAATGAAAGATGACCCTAGACCTTTGTATGTTACATTTTTCGGGCCTCTTACAGACCTTGCCAGTGCCTATTTAATAGAGCCAAAAATTGCTAAAAAATTAAAAGCTATATGGATTGGTGGCGGTAAATATCCAAATGGCGGCATTGAGTTTAACCTAGGCAATGACATACATAGTGCCAATGTGGTTTTTTCCTCAGACATAGAACTTTGGCAAGTGCCAAAAAATATTTATGAAATGATGGGCGTATCCATAGCCGAACTAGAATATAGAGTTGAGCCTCATGGAGAAATAGGGAAGTATTTGTTTGATCAGCTAATAGACCATACTTTTGAAGATATGCCAAGAAAAAGTAATTTTAGAACAGGGGAATCTTGGGTTTTAGGGGATTCACCTGCCGTAGGTTTAATTCTTTACGAGGATAGATTTCATTTTGATTATGTACCCGCTCCTTTAATAACAGCAGATATGGCATATGTACACACCGGCTTAAATAGACCTATTAGAGTTTACAACAGCGTTGACTCTAGATTAATTTTAGAGGATTTTTATTGTAAATTGGCTTTATTTGCCAAGAAAAATTAGACCTTTAGAACTTTTATCCTGTAGATGCCTTAAGGCCAAATGGAGTTATCTTGAAGTCAAGCTTTTTCGAAATCTTGTGGGGCTGGTTGCTTGCCTGAGCAGTAAAGCAAGGCTTTACGACCAATGGCTTGTGGCAAAGCACCAAGGTTTTTTCTTTTCAAGACAGCTCCATTTATCTACTTTTAGAGGTGAATTTTTTCACCAGAGATAATATACTTCTTTGCTTTTTCCATTATTTTTTCTTCATCTAAAGTAAGAACAATTCTGTCTTTCATTACTAGTCTACCATTTATTATGCTGTCCTGCACGTCTGAACCGCTTACACTTTCCACAAGAGAATTAACTAAATTTTGGGTTGGCAAAATATGGGGTGCATCTGTTTTAATACTGATTATATCTGCCGGTGAACCAACTGAAAATAATCCTAACCCCTCCACATCTAAAACGGCTGAACCACCATGAGTTGCCATTTTAAGTAATGTTTTTGCTGGCATTATTTGCGGATCTCCACTTAAAATGCCATGGTGAGAATTCATTACCCCACGGAACAATCGTATTTCTTTAAAAATATCAACTCCACCATGAGCAGAGCCATCTGTACCAAAGCCAACTTTAGTGCCCTGAGCAAGGAGCTGTGGAGTAGGTGGAATACCTTTACCACAATTAGAAAAAGGACAATGCATAACTTTTATATTTTTTTCTTTAATAATATTCATTTCCTCTTGAGATAAAAAAATACCATGGGCAGCCGTAAATTTCTCAGATATTAAATTTTCTTTAGCTAGCCATTCTATAGGTCTTAAACTATATTTTTCTATGAAATCAAATACTTCACTGGCATATTCGTTCATGTGTACTTGCGCCGAAATATTATTTTCTTTGGCATAGGAAAAAATAGTACGAATCATTTCCTCACTAGCTGCCGTTAAGGCTGTTACAGAAAAAACTCCCTCTAATAAACTTCCCTTTAAATCTTCATAAAGTTCGATTTGCCTTTTTAAACCCTCCTTAACTTCTATACGAAGTGCCGATGGCATAGCAGGATTATCATTTGTCATATAGGAAAGTCTTCCTCTTAGACCAGACTTTTTATAAACCTTTGCAAATTCTGGTACATATTTGCCACCAGCGTCAAGAAAGCCCGTTGTACCATTTTTTATCATTTCTAAGGCACAAAGCTCTGCACTTAGAGTTGAAGTTTCTTCATTTAATTGTGCTTCAAAAGGCACGTTTATTCGCTTCCATATAACTGGTTTTTCATCTAGAAGTCGGCCACGTAAAAGTTGCTGGCTTGTATGGGTATGACCGTCCACCATGCCACACATATATAGACGACCATCTCCATTTAGTACAGTATCACCTTTACAATTAGCATCCCCAATATAGGAGATTTTACCGTTTTTTATTCCAATAAAATCACTATGACTAATTTCCAATTGGCTATTTAAGTACGTCCCATCTTTAATTACTATATCGTATTTTTCTTCATTCACATTCATACTAACTCCTATCTATATTAAAGAACTAATCCGTAAAGCATATATAAACTTACTCCTATGGAAAAAATAGCCACAGAAATTTTTAAAGGCTGTTGTTTTATGTGGTCACTTGTTTTACTTCCAAAGAATACGCCAATGCCATGGGCGAAACAGGCTAAAAAAATAATACCAAGAACAGATTTTATATTATCTACTTGTATTCCATAACCTATTACCGATGGCAATGCTATAAATATGGAGTCAAATAAGGCTATGCCTACAGCCTGCTTTACATTAACCCCAAGAAGTAGCAACAAAGGCATTACAAGTATTGGGCCGCCAGCACCAGATAGTGCACATAAAATCGATGTAACAACCCCTACTAATATAATAGACCTGCTGTTTATTTGTCTATTGTGGGTTTTGCTGGATTTGCTCTTTCGTTCTCTAATTAATATAGAAATACCTGAGGCTAAAACTACTAAGTTTAATAAAATTTTAACTGTATCTACTGGTATCATTGAGTTAAGGAAGATGCCAATAATAGCACCGAACAAACTTGAAATACCTAAAGGTATGGCAATTTTAAATTCCAAATTTCCACTTTTATAATAGCCTACAGAACCTATAATCCCCGAAACTAAAAATGCTGAAAAGCTTAAAGTAAGCGCTAAAGTTACAGAATAGTCCATGTATCCTGTATAAAAAATAGGTAATAAAAAACCAGCAATGCCACTCCAACCAATAAGCATACCTACTATTGCATTTATTGCAAATATTGCTATTACATCCATAAATACCCCCTAATATAAAATACAAATTTTCCTTTGCTAGTTCCGTAGTCTAACCTTTATCCTAAAATTTTATCAGCTACTCCCGTTACATTTAATACAACTTGCGCCACACATAATGAACCCATAAAAGTTCCTGTCATTACTAATATTGAAATAAAAAACATTTTCCATCCTTGTTTAGCAAAAACGCTTATTTGATTTGATATAGACATACCTGCATATACGCCTACCATAGTTAATGGTGCAGTAAAATTAATTTTACTAGCTGCTAGTATAACTTGTTCTGAAACAGGTGATATCGGAATAGCCAACAAAAGACCAATTATAGAACAATAGGCAATTACAGGTAATTTAAGGGGTGAAAACCTATCAACTATTACTGCTAAAAGAGAAATTATAAGTAATATTACCACACCACCTAAGGAATCAGCAACTGTCACTCCAAAGCCTACAAAGTTTGCAACTATCATTCCCAAGCCTGAAACACATAAAAGAAAAATCCATTCTTTAAATCGCATATTTACCTCCCAAACAACATTTAACAATTCACTAACATTTTATTACCAATATTTCCTAGATTTTTTTACTTTCTTCATAAGCTTTAGTCCCTTCCAAAGCAAGTTCCTCTGCTGCTTTTCGTCCTGCTTTAGTAACACGTCCTAAAGTCGGCTCTAGCTTCTTATATAGCCAATTACATAATGGAATTGCAACAAATATCGCTACATAAATACCTGTTATACCTGAAAGAGTTTCGCTTGTGGACGCTAATGCAGCCATTTCATTCGCGTATTCAGGCAATACAGCAGAAATACTTGCAACGCCTGCACCCATCATTATACCAGCACCAACTCCAGAGGACATCCCCAATGCATAGGGATGAAAAACTCCCATTGACGCCACCATTGATGCTAAAAATCCGAAATAAATTGTTCCTACCATTCCACCAATTATATAAACCGATAAACTACCTCGTGCCTCTGGTGATTCTGAGCCAAACATGTCTTGTATTAAAGCTAAATTTGTTTCTCTATTTATAGAATGACAGGCTCCTATACTTTCTCTTTTTAAGCCTAAAAGTATTGCAATAGGCATTGCCAAAAATATTGTGCCTAAGTTGCCTAATTCTTGTAAAAGTAATGCTGGCCCTGCTTCAATTACAACCATTATATTAGCACCAGCGTTTATGCCAAGCTTTGCAATAAAAGGAAGAATTGCTACAATTACAATTTTACTTGCAGCTTTCGCCCTCTTGTCATTAATTATTTTTGTAGCTTGGGGACCACTTAGCACCCCTAATATTATGGCAAAAAATATAGGGAATATTATTAATGTACCTTTACCAATATCGAACCTAATCTGACCAATGGCATCGGAAATAATTATGAATAAAAATGCCAATAAATATATTGGATACTCCATTTTTATTCGCTCTTTTACTGTTTCATACATGTAATTAACTTTTTTCATATTGCCCTCCTTATAAATCTGAATTTTGCTTCCAGCAAAATCGAACCCATGGGTTCGACCGCTGTTCATCGCGGTTTTTTAATATATTTGCTTTAAAATCAGTATAGGCTACCTATAAATATAAAAAAAGGACAATTGGGCACTTTTACATAAATCTTAGTTGACAAAACGTTTTTAACTATTAATAATATTATTATAGCTTAAGCTTACAATTTTAAAAATGGAGGTACTTATGACTTTCGATGAAGTTTTACAAAACTACCCAATATTGAATAAATATACTTGTAACGCACCACAATTTATAAAAGACAATTTTTTTATAAAGAAATATCCACCAAAAAGTATTATCCACCAAAAACATGATGTTATAGACTATTTCGGCATAGTCCTAGATGGAACTCATAGAGTTGTTAATGAATTTGAAAATGGTAATATTTTTTTAATCGAAAAAAATAAAGCCATTTCCTTTATTGGGGAAGTGACTTTATTGGCTGAACGCAAAGAATCTTCTGTTACAATTGAAAGCATTACTAAATGCACCATTTTTTATATAAGTAGCCATCACTTCAAAAAATGGATACAACAAGATGCAAACTTCCTTTGTTTATTATCCGGCAGCATAGCAAACAAACTTTATAGTTCTTCTTATAGCAGAGGGGAGCGTCAATATTATTCTGTAAGTTATATAGTTATGAAATATTTAGTGGACGAAACAAAAAATGGAATACAAAAGGGAAAATATGAGGTCATTATTAAAAAAACACGTCAAGAAATTTGCGAAGAAGTCGGCCTTACTGTTAAAACTTTTAACCGCACTATTGCCAACCTACGAGAAAAGGAATTAGTGAATATAGTAAAGGGGAAAATTTCTATTAGTCCTATAAATTATAAAGATTTGCAAATCGCCATCAGTAAACACCATGGTTCTGTACGACCTACTTAAAAAAGCCCCTAGCCTTTAAAAAGGCAACGGGCTTTTGTTGTTTGGTTACGTTATTTTTATTTGCTATGCCTTTTAGCCTTACTTAGTTCTGTTAAAAACAGTTTATCTAAATCCGATAATTTATAATCTTTTTGCTTTATTATCATATCTTTGTATATGTGTTTTGTGGATTTACAAGGTATTTCTACTAAATTGTAAAGGTCTAAAATTTCTTTAGACACAGGGGAGACCCACATAAATGAATTAGACAAGCTATTCAGCAAGCTAAATTGAGTAGCTCGTTCAAATACAAAAATCCTTTTATCTATAAAGTCGGAAAATTCTTCCTCTTTTACTTTGGATAGTGGTATAGATGGTACATAGGGGTCAGCATGGGCTATTTCAATAAAATCTTCTAGTTCTTTGTAATCTATTTCATTTTTTGTAGCTAATTCATTATCTTTAGATATTAATACATTACAAGAAAATTGATATAAAAGTTCCGCTGTCAGTTCCTTTTCCTTTAACCAAACCCTAAATTGATCGTCAAAGATTTGTCTGTATCGTATTATGCCAAGTTTGTATCCACTTTTTAGTATATTGTTTATAGCACGGTAGGCATTAGTTTCCTTATAGTAAAACTCTATCGCCTTGCTTCTATCAATTTTTTTACTAAATTCTACAAAGGCTTCACTAATATAAGAGGCTCTAGGGACGGAAATGGAAAAATGTTGTTTTGGAGTTCCATTACTTTTATAGGCAGACTCTATTTCTTCAACTTGTCTAAGTATGTTTTTGGCAGAAATAAGGAATTCTCCACCTAATTCAGTAACAGAAATACCTTTGCTTGTTCTATTAAAAATACTTATGCCAATATTTTCTTCCAATTCCTTAATTGCTCGGCTAAGGTTTGGTTGATTCATATATAAATTTTCTGCCGCTTTATTTATAGAAGATGTATTAGCTACTTCTATGGCGTATTTAAGGTGTTGTAAATTCAAGTTAACCTCACTCCTAACTTCCAGTATATTTATAATCTGAGTTTTTCATTTCCATCTAAATCTTTCCATATAAAAATACCATTTTCCAAAACCATATATCCATTCCAACTATTTTCTTTAGGAATAGAAACAGAACCAGGGTTCATATATATATAGTCTAGGTGCTTAGTAAACTTCGGCACATGTGTATGGCCTGTTAAAAGTATATCGCAAAGACCTAAAGGCGGCATATTATTTTCATTGTATATATGTCCATGAGTGGCAAAAATTGTTTTACCATCTATTTCCAAAATATTATAATCGGACATTATAGGGAACTTTAGTACGATTTGGTCAACTTCTGAATCGCAATTACCTCGCACGCTTACTACTTTTTCCTTTATGGCGTTTAACCTACCTACTAAAGATTTAGGGTCATATTCTGTTGGCAAATCATTCCTCGGTCCGTGATAAAGTAAATCTCCTAATAATAAAAGACGATCGCCATTTTCACGTTGAAAGGCATCTAACAACTTGCCACCAAAAAAGTCTGATCCATGTATATCGGATGCTATTATCCACTTCATATTATCCTCCTTTAGGTTAAAACTTACTAACACATTGGTTTATATGATCATTTATTACCCCTATAGATTGTAAAAGAGAATACACCGTAACAGGGCCTACATAAGAAAAACCTTTGTTTTTTAAATCTTTGCTTATTTTCTCAGATAAAGGGCTTTTGCTTAGCACATCTTCATTGCTTTCATTTGAATTTATTATTTGACCATCTACATAACTCCAAAAAAAATCGTATAATTTTTCATTATTTTCTTTCATTTTTAAATATACCTTGGCATTATTTATTATGCTCTCAATTTTTTTATCATAGCGAATTATATCTTTGTTATTCATTAATTCTTTTACTTTTTCTTGATCGAACTTCGCTATTTCCTCTGGAATAAAGTTGCAAAAGGCCTCTCTATAACCTTCTCTTTTAGACAAAATAGTATTCCAACTAAGACCGCTTTGTTGTCCTTCTAGACATAGCATTTCAAAAATTAGTATTTCATCTTTATGTATTTTACCCCATTGTGTATCATGGTAGGTTTCCATTATTTCATTTTGTGTTGCCCATTTGCATTTTTCCATTAATATATTACACCATTTTCACATTCCAATAATATAGTAAAAGGCCCATCATTTTCCAGCTCAACTTTCATATCTTCACCAAAAACTCCAGACTCCACTTTATCAAATTTATCCCTGGCATACTCCTTAAAATATTCGTAAAGTTTGTTTGCTGTATCTGGTTTTCCTGAGTTAATAAAGGAAGGTCTATTGCCTTTTTTGCAACTTCCATACAAAGTAAACTGGGAAACAACTAAAATTTCCCCATTCACTTCTCCTATGGATAAATTAATTTTGTCGTCGCTATCTGGGAAAATTCTAAGTTTACTAATTTTATCTACTAAAACTTCTACATCTTTTTCCGTATCCTCATTGCCTACGCCTAATAAAATTAGGTATCCCTTACCTATTTCCCCAACTATATTCCCATTTATTTTAACAGAACTTTTATTTACTCTTTGAAGTACGACTTTCATTTTTTACTCCTCGTTTTTATCATATTCTTCTCTAATTAATTCCTTTATGTATTTGTTTATATTAGGCTTAGTAGATAAAAATTCATACAACTTTGCCTCAATATCATTCTCCATATTGAAATTTATTGTTTTGGACTTTAGTTTCTTCTTGTATCTTTGTTGGTGCTCTAAATTGTAATATGACTTTCGCTTGTTATGTTCCACTTTTTATCTCCTTCTTATTTAGAATAATTATCTTATACATTATACAAAATTAATTCAAATTGTACAAATTGGCATTTTTTCGATCAGTAAGAATTAAACCTCAAAAATCAATAGACCTATCAGTCAGTGGCACGGTAATTTCATGAATTGTAAAGTAGTAGTAGAAAAAACAAAAAAAATCCTTTATCCTATAGACAATAGATTTAGATAGAGGTGTTATAAACCCATCTTCAACACCAAAAACAGGTCAACTCCCTAAAATGCAAGATTTGACCTGTTTTTCACCTCGTTGTGCAGTCAAGACTAAACTTGAATATTAGACTTGTGCTCCGAAATTTAAATGATATTATTAAGTCAAAACCTAAGGAGGTGCTTATATTTTTTAAAATTACACCAAGAATAAAGACAAATACTACTTATTATCATGCCGATTTAATAGAATCATACCGTAAAGATGGTAAAAATAAGCACAGATTTGTTGCTAACATTGGTGCTGTTTCAGAAAATGAAGCTGAAAGACTTAGATATGTGTTTTCTAAATCTAAAAAAATGATTCCTTTAGATGATTTATCTATTAGCTCTGCTTTTTCCTATGGTGCATTTTACTATTTATTTAATTATATTGATAAACTTAAATTTAGTGAAAAATTTATAAATAAAGCCGAATCTAATATTCCGATTTTTCTTACTAAAGCTTTTGATTGCATTAAAATAATGGTAAAATACTGTTGATAAATCAACGGTTTCTAACATTGTTACTGAAATAAAAAGTGAATATAAAATTGATGAATTTATTTTTGTCGGAGATAGAGGAATGCTAACGGAAGACAACATTGACTGTATAAAAGATTTGAAACAAAAATTCGTTATGGCAATCCCAAAGGCATGGACAAAAAAATATCTTACAGATACTCATACTTATTATAAATTTTTTTAATTGCAGACCTAATAAAAGATTCGCTAGGTTGTTCTTCACTAGCGTATGTAGATAAAGATGTTATCACTATAAAGATTATTGTTAAAATTTGTATAGCTATTTTTTCCATATTGACCTCCTATTAAATAAAAATATGTTATAATATAATGTAAATAGGTATATTGAACAAAAGGAGGTCAAGTTTTTTATACAAAGTTACATTTGCTTTAATAGATGTTACTAGTACCTATGTTGAAAGAATCGCCCCAGAGAGATACATGACTTTTTTTGATTATTATTCCACAGGATTCTTTGCTGTACTTGCACTTGATTGTATATTGAAAATTTGTATCATTTTGCTGCTTTATAAAATACTAAAAATCTTATTGAAAAAATAATTATTATCAACACAGGCTAAGATGAGCAAAAAATCTGTTTTAGTTAAATTTTTACGTTACTTAGTTAATAATAGCAAAACAAAACAATACAGCTATCACATTCAACACAGTTTAGACTATATGGAAAATAATTACAGTGAAGATAAAATCTATCTGATGTAATAAATTATTTGAATATAAATAAATCTCACTTCTGCTATTTATTTAAAAAGGAAACAAAAAAACTTTTTCCCGCACCTTAAATGAATTAAGAATTGAAAAAAGTAAAAGTCTGCTAATGAATAGTAATTATAATATGTTAGAAATTGCCATTGCCTGTGGTTATAAGAGCCAAAATTATTATAATATTAATTTTAAAAAAATTACTGGAATTACTCCGTTGGAGTTTAAAAGAGCAATAGGAAAAATTTAATGTAAATACAGGGGCTGCGGAGTTATAATATACTAAGAATAGTATAAAATTAAGTGGCGCCAAATATATGGCTAATTTATAGGGTTTTTATTGCACCTTTGAAATCGAGTTTAGGATTAGCTTTTATTTTTGTGGAAAAATCCACAAAAATAAATAGAAAAAAAGAGCGAAAACCCATCGCTCTTTTTGTATTTTCATATAAAATATTTAAATATTACCTTTTGATTTCTGAATTTTGCTTTCAGCAAAACTAAACGCTTTGCGTGTATGCAGCCAGCACCACGGTTCTGCAGGGAATGTTTTTATTTCAAAACAGCCCCCTTTTTAACTTAAAAATATTTTATCCAAATATAATTTGTGAAAGCTCATTTTCAATTAATAATAATCCTGCACCTATGGCACTAGAAAATTCTATAGTGCTGAAAAAAACATTAAACTTCCAGCCAGTGTATCTAAAAATATATTCTTCTATTTTTCCGATAATTTCCTCGGGCATAGACTTTATTACTGGCCCACTTAAAACAATATTTGAAATCTCTAATAAGCTCACTGCGTTACATATTGTTAAAGCTATATATTTTGATACATACTCTACGCATTCGTAAATGTTTTCCTTTTTTGAATTTTTTATATTATTAAAATCAATATTAAATCTTTTCTCTAAATACCTAATGTTCAACTTAGTTTCTAACCAACCGACAGATGTGGGCATGGCAACATAATCTAAGTCGAAACACATAAATTCTAATTCCCCAACTCCAGAATTATTACCTCTATATAATTTTTTATTTAAAATAATTCCAGCCCCAATACCGTTGTTTAAAGCTATTTCTAATAAATCATTAACTTCAAGTTGGTTAAATTCACAAAAAACAGACGCATTTACATCATTTTCTAAAAATATAGGTAATTGCAATTCTTTTTCTAAGGTTTTAATAATTTCATGGTAATTAAATTCCTTTTCCTCAGCATAGCTAACTTTCATTCTTATTATTTCTTTATATGTATTAATGCCACCGTCTACAGCTATACCTATACCTAGTAATTTAGCATTATATTGTATTAATTTTTCTTGGAAGTGATTTTTTATTTTATGCAGTACTAAAGATAATTGGTCATCCCAAAAATAAATTAGTTTTTTAATGGTTAAACTATCTATAACTTCCTGCTTTAAATTTAGAAGTACAGCCGAAACTTTTCCATCGATAATTTGTACTCCTATACTCATAAAAGAATTAGGATTAAAGTCATATAAGTTTCTCTTTCTTCCTAAACCTCTAGCACCCTCTCTATTTTCATTGGAATGAGTTAGTATACCTATACTTTCAAAATAATCTATAATTTTTCCAACTGTAACTAGGCTCATAGTTGTCATTTCTGAAATCTCAATTTTTGCTATAGGTGGATTATTTAATAAAATATCATATATAATTTTTCTGTTTTGGTCTTTTATATCATTTGGTAAATAGGATTTCATGTTAACCTCGAATCTGTCTATTTTATATTCTTTTTAAATAATTTTAATCTAATATAAATTATAAGCCTTGTCAAATTCTTAAATCTAAAAATTTTTCTACTATATTACAAATTTTTGTAGCATCATCTATTGTAGACATTTCGCAAAAAATTCGTAGTAATGGTTCTGTTCCAGAAAATCTAATTATTATCCATCCATCATTTTTAAAATAAACTTTAACACCATCTAAGTATGAAACTTTTTCTACTTCTACAAAAAACTCGGGAAGTCTTTTCTCTACAAATAGTGTATTCATCATTTCATTTTTCTTATGTGCTGTGAATTCATATTGATTTTCCACCATATAGTAGTCGCCGTAGAGAGATGTAATTTCCTTATATATATCACTTAAACTTCTTTTAGTAACGGCAATCATTTCTACTAATACTGCTGACGCCAATATACCATCTTTACCTTTTATATGGGAAGCAATAGTAAGTCCACCAGATGATTCACCTCCTATAATTGCATCAATATCTTCCATGCCCTTTGTTATATGTTTAAATCCTACAGGTACTTCTATAGCTTTTTCTCCTCTTGCCTTGGCTATTTTATCCAACAAATGTGTTGTGGCTATATTTCTTACAACTCCACCTTTTAAGCCTTTGTAATTTAATAAATAATAATATATTAAAACCAAAACTTTATTTGGATGTAAAAAATTTCCATTCTCATCAATAACACCAACTCTATCAGCATCTCCATCTGTTGCTATTCCTATATCAGCTTTTTTATCTATTACATTATTTTTTAATGCCTTAAGGGCCTTCTCGGATGGAGCCGGTATTCTTCCCCCAAATAAGGTATCATGGTTTTCGTTAATTACATCCACATAACACCTTGATGTTAAAAGTATAGTTAACAAGGCATTTTTAGATACACCGTACATTGGGTCTAATACTATTTTAATATTTCTTTTTTTAATTTCCTCTAAGTTTATCCAATTGATAATGGAATCAATATATTTATTTTGTGGATTTATTTCCTCTATTAAACCGATTTTTTTTGCTTTTTCAAAATCTAATATTTTAACTTCTGCCGAAATTAACGAGTTTATATATGTTTCCAGTTTTGCGGTAACAACCTCGTTGGCATCTTTACCACCCCTTGTAAATAGTTTTATACCATTATATATCGCCGGATTATGACTGGCTGTTACAATCGCCCCATAATCACAGCATAAATCTTTTACAGCATACATTATTAATGGTGTTGGTGCTCCATAGGGTACAATAAAAGTTTTTATACCTTGGCCTGCCATGATTTCGCTAATCCAAATACAAGCTTCCTTGGATAAAAACCTTCTATCATATCCGACTATAAAACCTTTTTCCTGTTTATTTTCATCTTTCATCATTTTTGTAAGAGCTGTTGCAATTATTCTTATGTTATTTTTTGTAAATTTATCACCTATTATTTCACGCCAGCCACCTGTTCCAAATTTAATCATCTTTAACCTCCTAACCTATCCTTTATATAGTTTGTTGGAGAGTGTTCTAAGTATTTTTTAAATACACTACAGAAATGTTTATAATCTGTAAATCCTGTTTTATCAGCAATTTCATAAATTTTAAGTTCGTGATTTTTCATTAGTTCCAGAGCTTGTTCTATTCGATATTTATTTAAAAATTCTAAAAAAGTATGTTCAGTAGCTTTTTTAAATTTCCTACTTAAATAACTATTACTAACACCAAATTCGTCAGAAATTTGCTCAATGCTTAATTTTTGATTATAATTTTTTTCTATTATTTCTATAACTTTATATGTATATGAATTTTTATTATTTACTTTTAACTTATAATACTCTATGTCAAAAAAACTATGATATTTTTTATCTTTGTTCAAACTATTTTGCAACTTTATTAATATTTCCTCTAGCTCTGTTTCATCTAGGGGTTTCATTAAAAAGTCGTATACTTGCAAATTTATAGCCTTCTTTGTATAGTCAAACTCACCGTAACTTGATAATATAATGGCTTTAAAAGTATGTCCTTTTTGTGCTTTAGCAATCATTGTTAAGCCATCCATTACCGGCATTTTTATGTCTGTTACTACTAAATCCGGCTTTTCTTTTAAAATAATTTCAAGGCCTTCCTTGCCATTTGAAGCTTCTGAAACTACGTTAAAGCCGAACTTGTTCCAGTCTATGGCTAGTAACATACCTTTCCTTATAATATCTTCGTCTTCTACTATTATAGCTTTGTGCATTATTCTTCCCCACTAATATATGGCAATGTAGCCCTTACTAATGTCTTAACATTTTTTTCGCTGGAAATTTCCAAACCATATTCTTCTCCGTATTTTAAAATTAGCATTCGATGAATATTATAAATTCCAAAATGCTCTGAAGTGTTTTGTCCATTTTTCATCATTTCCCGAATTTCATTTAGTTTATTCTCTTCTATACCCACTCCGTTATCTGTGCAATCTATAATAAGCGAGTTCTCATATCTATATGCGGATATTTCTATATTCAAAATATTATTTTCACCCATGCCATATTTTGCTGAATTTTCTATTAAGGGTTGCACAATTAACCTTGGGATTAAGCAACTTTTTACTTCTTGGTCAATTTTTATTTCATATTTAAACTTTTTGTTAAATCTAAATTTTAATATAGACAGGTAATTTTCTATGTTTACTATATCTCGGTCAAGTCTAACATCTTCAAAGCGATAGTTTAAACTATACCTTAATAGCCTTGATAATTTCAAAATCATTTTTTCGGCAACTTTAGGGTCAATTTTACACATAACTCTTATAGTTTCCAATGTATTAAATAAAAAATGTGGTTCGAATTGCGCTTTTAAATCACTAATTGTTGTATTAACTAAAATATATGAAATTTCTTTATTTCTTTCTATTTGTTTTCTTAAACTTCTCAGCATTGTATTATAGGAGTCTTCAATTAACAAAAACTCATTGTAAGAGCTTTTAAAAGAATAATCGTCTAAGTTTCCATCTTCTGCTACAAGGAAAGCTTTTCTTAGTTCATCTAAATGCTGTGTGCCTATTTTTGAAATACTATTTGTACCATAGTATAAACTTAAACAAAGTACAAAAAGGATTACTAAAAAAACAATAAACGCCCCTAATAGTAGTTCCCTCATATTGCTAAAATCATCGCCTGAGTACAAGACCAATCCATATTTATCTAGTTCTAAAAAATTTATATAGCATTTATTTTTTTCTAAAGTAACTATTCCATCTTTGTGCCCAAATGCATCGCTTATTTTATTATAGATTCTACTTGGAATACCTATTTGATTATAAAAAAAGCTTCCAGTTTCATCAGTGATAGTAGTTTCTGTTGTATATTTCTCAAAAAGCTTTACCACCTCTTTTTCTTCAAAAGTTAAAAATACATATCCAACAACAGTGCTGTCTTTTTTTATAGTTCTACCTAGTTTTAAATATCTAAGTTTTTTGCTATGGGCAGTATCAACTGCAACTGTTGTTATTACATTATCGCTGTTATTTAGTTCCCTAAAAACGCCCCAATTTTTACTATATATTTTTACCCCTTTTGGTATAGTTATATATTTATTTAATAAATTTATATTATCTGAAGTGAAGATATATATATTCGGTTTAACTAGACTTTTTTCAAAGGTGTTATAAAACTTTTCGTAGATGGATCTTTTTTTGTTTAGTTCATATTTTCCGTCTATTTTTGTAAGGTCAATGTCTGTATTTATTAAAAAATCCTCACTTTTTGATAATATTTCTATAATACTAAGTCTTTTATTATTATTTTCTTTTTTAACATTGGTAGATACATTGTAGAAATATCCAAGAAGTAAAATTGCTAATATAATTGCCATTGTAAACATTAAAACAGCAATGGATTTTTTATATATTGTTATTCTTATATATTCTCTGTAGAACCGTGGTGTTGGTCGCATACACGAGCAGGAAACGGAGTTTCCGACCAGTGAAGGTTGGCCACCATTGCAGTTTTCCCATAGGGAAGATTCAGAGTATGGTTTTTTCTTGTACAAGTGTTTACCTACCTTTTAACTAAGATTTATAGCCCAATATCTTTTTTACCAGAAACTTTAAAGAATACAATTAAGGATATAATTGTAGTTATTGTTAATATAGTGGCCACAGCTGCAGCACTACCATAGCTTGCCCTTATTACATTTGTATAAACCGTAACGGACATTGTTCTTGTATTAGCAGTATATAAAATTACAGATGCACTAAGTTCGTTTATAATAGTAATCCAACTCATAATCGCTCCAGACATAACCCCTGGTAACATCATAATAACAGTAACTTTAAAAAATGCTTTTATACTTGAATCCCCTAGGCTAATAGCTGCTTCTTCCATACTTGGGCTTATTTGGTATAGAATAGCTGCACTTGATCTAAGGGTATAAGGCAAACGTCTTACTACAAAAGCTAGTATCATTATAAAAGATGTGCCACTTAATAATAACGGCCTTTCGTTAAAAGCTAACAAAAGAGTTATACCAAGAACAGAACCAGGTATAATATAAGGCAACATGGAAGCCGAATCTATTAAAGTAGTCAATGGATTTTTTCTTCTTATAACAATATATGCAATAAATATGGCTAAAACAACAACGCAAATAATAGCAATAAACCCAAAAATATATGTATTTACAATAGGTTCTCCTAATTTAGAAAAAGCAGTTTTATAGCTATCTAAACTAAAACCAGGTACAAAAACCGACCCTTTTGTTGCCTTAAAAGATGTAAAAATAACTGTTAATTGAGGAATAACTGATAAAAATACAATAAGATATACAAAAGTATGCGCTAATATTTTATGTATGCCTTTTAATTCCTTTGGTTGAATGGGTCTAAGAGAGTTCATGGTAAAAGATTTTTTATTTACAATATATTTTTGCAGAGAAAATACACCTATTGTTATTACTACCATTATTACAGAAATAGCGGCAGCGAAATTTACTGTTCCACCAACCTCGCTTATAAATTCGTTGTAAACTAAAACCGGCATAACAACAAAACCTTCACCTATTAGCATAGGTGTGCCAAAATCTGCCAAAGCATTCATAAAAACAAGTAATCCACTGGCTAATATAGTAGGAGTAATTAAAGGAATTACCACTGTAGATACTTTTTTTAAGGGGCTACAACCTAAACTTTCTGCAGCCTCAATTAGAGATGCATCTAATTTTTTTAAAGCTCCTGTTGTATAGAGATAAATAAACGGATACAACTTTAAGGTCATTACTATTAGAATGCCACCAAACCCATATATTGAGGGCATAGTAAATCCAAATAGACTTTCTATAAATTTAGTAACAACTCCACTTCTTCCAAATAGAATAATCCAGGAGTATGCGCCTATAAAAGCAGGCGAAAGCATCGATATTATTATTAAAATATCTAAAAATTGTTTTCCTTTTATTTTGTAAGCGGATGTAAGGTAAGCTAGAGGTGCACCGATTATTACAACTAAAAAAGTGGTACATATTGTTACCATAAAGCTATTTAAGAGAGCTTTGTAATAATATTTTCTTGTAAAAAACTTAATAAAGTGCTCTAGGGAAAATTGACCTGTACTATTTTGAAAACCGCTAATAAACAAAGAGAATAGGGGGTAAATTAAAAATAGCAAAAAAAGACAGGCTATTACAATACTTATATTAGTCCAAAAATCAAATTTAATTTTAGTATTCTTCATATTTAACAACTCCTTTAATTAAATTTTTTGTACCCTCAGCTGTAAAAATATTTATTTTTGAAGTGTTTGGCAATAGTTTGATTTTATCGCCCTCTTTATATATTTCTTCTGTCTGACCAATATCTTGGCTTAATTCTATAATGTTATTTTCAATTTTCACACTATAGTTGATGTATTTCCCTAAAAAAGTTTTATTTAGGATTTTTCCTTCCATACCATTAGATTCAATACGCCATTCCTCAGGCCTAATGCAAATACAAACTTCTCCATTTGGGGTATCATCAATTATATTTGTCATTGTTATTATACTTCCATTTTTTAGAGTTATTTCCCAACTGTGATTTTTTTTAGTTAAATTCCCTTTAAATAAATTTGAACTGCCAATAAAGTTTGATACAAAAACACTATAAGGTCTTGTATAAATACTTTCTGGCCTTGCTATTTGCTCTATTTCACCTTTATTCATTACAGCTATTCTATCGGATATAGCTAAGGCTTCTTCTTGATCATGAGTTACATAAACTGTTGTAATTCCAATAGTCTTTTGTATTTCTTTTATGGCACTTCTCATTTCAAGCCTTAACTTTGCATCTAAATTTGATAGAGGTTCATCCATTAATAAAACTGTAGGATATATAACAATTGCACGTGCCAGAGCCACCCTTTGTTGTTGTCCGCCAGAAAGCTTTTCAGGTAGTTTATGTTCATGTTCCTTAATTTTTACTATGTCTAGTATTTTATCAACTTCTTTTTGTATTTTTACTTTGTCTAGTTTCCTTATTTTTAATCCGTATTCAATATTTTGACGCACAGTTAAATGAGGAAAAATCGCATAGTTTTGGAATACCATTCCTATATTTCTCTTGTGTGCTGGTATGTCGTTAATAATACTATCATCAAACTTAATTAAACCACCTTCTATGGTATTAAAACCTGCAATCATTCTTAATAATGTAGTTTTACCACAACCAGAAGGCCCGAGGAGAGTAAAAAATTCTCCCGACTTTACTTCGGCTTCTAGGTTTGGAATTACAACTGTTTCCCCGTATTTTTTTAGAACATTTTCAATTTTTATATTTACGCTCATTTTGACCTCCCTTTTAGTAAAAAAACTGTCAGCAGTCATTTGACTAACCGACAGCCTAATTTAATTGCTTGTAAAAATGTCACTAAACTTTTCTAATATTTTTGATTTGTTTTCTGTAACATATTGAACATCGTCATATATAAGGTTAATATCTTCTGTAGATTTCAAATATGACGGCGGAGCAACATCGGTTCTAACGGAACGTCTATTTAATTGTTCCGACATAATTGTTTGAGCTTCTTTACTTGTAAGGAAGTCAACAAAACTTTGAGCATTTTCTTTGTTAGTAGCATCTTTAATTATATAAACGCCATCTGCCTTAGATATAACCCCTTCTTCCATATACACAAGACTAACAGGAGAACCACTTTGCACAAATTTGGCAGCACCTTCTTCAAATGTTAAACCAATTGTATACTCTCCATCGGCTACGCCCTTATAAACAGCAGAAGATCCACTTAATAGTTTACCATCTAAATTATCAATTAATTTACTCACATATTCCCAGCCATCTTCTGGATTGCCATTACCCATGGCGTAAAGCATATTTATTAATTGTTCGAATGATGATGATGATTTAGATGGATCAGCAAAAGCAATTTTACCTTTTAGTTCTGGATTTAATAAATCTTCATAACCATTTACTTGAATGTCACCAATTAAATTATCATTCACCATTAAAACACTTGGTATATCGGAAAATCTAGTTAAAAAACCTTCTGTGTTTTTGTGTTGTTCTGCCATAAATTCTTCGTTTGCTGATAAATAATTTTCGAAATAATCGCCATAGGAACTTACGGAAGTTAATGAACCTCCCCATAGCACATCACCTAAAGGGTTGCTTGCCTCCGACTCTATCCTCTTTAACAGTTCACCAGTGCCAGCGGCAACAACCTCTACTTTAACTTCGCTTATGACTTCGTATTCATTAACTAATGGTTCTATGAATTCTAATGGGTGCGGAGAGTAAAGGATTAACTCTTTACTTGTTTCGGCATTACCTTCTGATGCTGGTTTTGAACCACACCCTGCTAAAAGTGACATTGCTGTGATTATCGAGCAACTAATGGATATAATTTTTTTGAACTTCATAATTCACTCCTTTTGTGATTTTTACTAATTTTATTATGTTAAATTTCTACAAGGAAATTATAATTTGATTTTTTTACTTATACAATGATTAAATATGTAAAATTATCGTAAAATCTGAACTAATTCTCGAGAAAATTATATAATCTGTGTTTAGGAATTATAAAATTTTTAACCTACAACATAAAACAAATAAAGGCCTAGATACAGTCAGTAGATGCCTAATCTTTTACACCACCTTTAAACTATAATAATTTATTAACCGTAATTAAGTAATAAGATAAAAAGTTTATATTACAAACCATACTTACAAAAGGAGAATTGAATGAAAATACTATACTTCACTGGAACAGGAAACAGCCTTTATATAGCAAAAAAAATAGGGGAACAATTCAATGCCGAGCTACTATCAATACCCAAATTATTGAACAATGAAATTTTTTTAATAGAAGATGATGTAGTTGGCATTGTATATCCTGTATACTGTTTGAACTTACCTAATATGCTTAAGGAGTATTTGAAAAAAACTCAAATTAAAGCAAATTATGTTTTTGCAATCTCCAATTGTGGCATGTTTTCATTCTCTACTAATGATGCATTAGATGCATTTATAAAGGTTAATTATAAAAAGAATTTAATCATGCCAGACAACTTCATTTACTTCGATATGAAAAAAAGTATTAGTAAAAGTATTCCAGATAAAAAAGTAATTGATGAAATAGCAAATGATATCAAAAATAAAGTTATTCAGAATAAAAGTAATAATGTAAAAAGAACAACGGCTAAGATTATAGCAAAATTTACAACCTTCGATTTCCAGAAGGCTGTTGAGCTGTTTAGTATAAGCAAAGAATGTAATAATTGCGGTATATGCGCTAAGGTCTGTGTTGCAAATAATATCGAAGCAAATAATAAAGTTAAGTTTTTAAACAAATGCGAACAATGTATGGCATGCATACAAAATTGTCCACAAAAGGCAATTGGCCATAAAAAGGAAAAAAGTAGCTATAGGTATAGAAATAATTTTATTGAGCTTAAAGAAATAATTCAGGCTAATGATTATTAAAGTTCAAATGTTCTAAAATACAATAAAAAAATGAAAATGAGTATAAATATATTAATAACTTCTAGAAGTGCTATATACAGTATGTTGACAACTATGTGGATAACGTTAATAAGTTATAGATTTTTTCAAAATAAAAGTGAGTAACTTTCTAATTTTATGTAAAGTTATCCACATCATCCCCTAAATTGTTCACAGAACACTAAATATGGGTATGAGTTATGCACATTTCAATGTTGATAAATTGAATAAGTATTTTTTTTATGCCCTTACAGCTATACAACCTATAAATTTAGGATTTGAAATAAATTTAACAATTTGTTCCTAAATTTATGGGATTCCTTGGGTTATGAACATTTGTGCTTTAAGTTTTCTAAAAAGTTTGATTTTTATATAGGAAACAATTTTTTTTAGAACGTTTATACAAAGTACTAAATATTAACCTGAAAATTTTCAAATTAGTACAAATCATGTATAATGTTAAAAAAAAGATGAAAGAGGATGAATATGTTTATAAGTTTTGAGGGAACAGACGGAGCAGGTAAATCTTTGCAAAGCAAAAAGTTCAAGGAATATTTGGAAAGCAATGGCCATAGTGTGACTTTATTACGTGACCCTGGAACTACTAAAATAGGTGAGGGCTTACGAAATATTTTACTAGATAAAAATAATACAGAAATGTGCAATAAAACTGAGGCATTAATTTATGCAGGTGCTCGAGCACAAATGGTATATGAATTGATTTTGCCAGCGTTACAAAGAGGGGAAATTATTATTTGTGATAGATATATAGATTCTAATTTAGTTTATCAAGGCATAAGCAGAAAGCTAGGAATAGAGGAAATTTATGATTTAAATATGTTTGCAACAGGAAATTTATTGCCAGATATAACTTTTGTTTTGGAACTACCAACAGAGATTGGTTTAAAAAGAAAAAACAATGATGGAGAGTTAGATAGGTTAGAGCTAGAGAACAAAGAATTTTTTGAATCCATAAGAAATGGATATATTGAAATTTCTAAAATATACAGCGACAGAATTAAACTAATAAATGCCAATAGAACCATAGATGAAATTTTTCGCGAAATAAAAGAAACCTATATAAAATTCTTAAAAGTTAATGCAAAAAAACTGTAATTATGATAATATTGCTATGTTGCATAGAAAAAAGTGTTTTAAGGAGAAAAAATGAAAAAATTTAGACCATATATTATAGTGACAATTATTTTAATAGCTATTGTGGCTGTTGCTATTATGAAGAAAAATAATAGCGGCCAAAGCCAACCATCGGAAGACCCTGTTGTTATAGAGCAGGTTGAGCCTACGGAAATAACAAGCGAAGAAAACAGCGTAAAGGATTACTTTATGTTTAAGGAAAATTCCCTTTATGTTTACACAAGCGAGGATAGTCCTTTGTATAACCAAGAAATGTTTATGGTGTACTCCGATGAAACATCTTTAGAATGGAAAATAAAAGTTGATTCAATGACCCAAGAATTTTCTAATTTAGCTGTTTTAAATGTAGATGCCTACGATTTATCCTTTTCAGACAATATGAAAAACTACAGAGAGCCCCTAAGTAATAGAGAAAGTAATGCCTTTAATACAATTATATCCGGTCCTATCGAAGTAGGTACGGCTTGGCAAGTAAATAACTGGTCTACAGCTGAAATAATAAGTGTAGATGAGGAAGTAACAGTGCCTTTTGGTACATTTAAAGCTTTAAAAATAGTTACAAACCAAACAGATGGCAGCTATAAGGAAGAATATTATGCCAAAGATATAGGCCTAATAAAAACAGTATACTCCACAACTGGTAAAGAAGAAATGTCCAGCAGCCTTTCTGAAATAAGAGAAAATACCCCTATGGAGTTAGATTTTAGAAGATTTGATTATAACGCTGCAACTGATGAAATAGCTACTAGTGTAAACAAACTAGCCATAAGCTACAATCCGGATTACTATGGTGAGTTAGAAAAACTAATGAAAGTTGTACCAGATGATAATTTTGTGCCTCTTTTATCAGAAAATACAAAAATAAATAGTATAAAAGTTGCTGATGACTTTTCCTTAGCTACTATAGATTTATCTAAAGACTTCTTAGAAGAAGTAAATTTAGGTAGTGCTATAGAAGATAGGGTTTTGACTTCTATAGCCTATACTATCGGCGTGTTTTACAGTGCAGACAGCGTACTTATTACTATAGACGGTGAAACATATGAAAGTGGCCACATTCGTTTAGATGAACCAATTGTTATAGAATAGCAGGTATACAGTGGATAGAATAGCAACATATAAAAGGACAAAGGAAATAGTTGAAGCCAATGAATTTTATTTTAAGAAGAATTTCGGACAAAACTTTTTAATTGACCAACATGTAGTTAATAAAATACTAAATACTGCCGATATAACTAATGAAGACTTAATTATAGAAATTGGTCCAGGGATAGGCGGTTTAACTCAAGAGCTATTGGAGCGTGCTGGCAAGGTAGTCGCCATAGAAATAGATACTAACCTAATACCTATCTTAAAAGATAATTTAATTGGTTATAATAATTTAGAAATTATTAATGAAGATGTTTTAAAAGTTGATTTGCTAAAATTAATAGAGGAAAGTGGCTATAGAAAGGTAAAGTTAGTTGCAAATTTACCCTACTATATAACTACGCCTATTATTATGAACTTATTGGAAAATAATTATCCCATAGATAGTATAATTGTAATGATACAAAAGGAAGTTGCCAGTAGAATGAGTGCCGATGTAAATACAAAGGCTTACGGCTCTCTTACAGTGGTAGTGAACTATTTTGCAGATGTTTACTTAGCAGCAAATGTTCCCCAAAACTGTTTTATACCACGACCTAAAGTTGACTCAGCAGTTATTAAAATTACACCTCACGACCCTTTTAAAGTGAAAAATGAGGAATTCTTCTTCAAGCTAGTTAAGGCAGCCTTTAGTATGAGAAGAAAAACTTTGGTTAATTGTTTATTTTCTTTCGATATAGGTTTTTCTAAGGACGAAATTGGTGATATTCTGGAGAGTATAGGATTAGATAGAAAAGTCCGTGGAGAAAGTTTAAGTATTGAAAAATATGGCGAATTATCAGATAAAATATGTGAAAAACGTACTAAGTAATTTAGGAGGAAGTTATGGCAACAAAAAGAAATCCTTATGAAGCTTATTCAAACAATGCTATATTAACTGCTAGTAAAGAAGAACTTACACTTATGCTGTTTGATGGTGCTGTTAAATTTTGCAATAAAGCTATTATTGCTCTGGAAAAAAAGGACATTATGGAAACTCATAAATATATAATGAAAACTGAGGCGATTATTGAGGAATTCCAAATAACATTGGATATGCAATATGATGTATCTAAGGATTTATTTAATATGTATGATTACATTTACCGTAGATTAGTAGAGGCTAATATGGCAAAGGATAAAGTAATATTGGAAGAATGCCTTGGCTTAATCCGTGAACTGCGTGATACGTGGAAAGAAGCTATGAAATTAGCTAAAGTTTAATAGTTAAATGAAGATAGATAAAAAAGCTGTTGGAAAATGATTTTACTCATTTTTCAACAGCTTTTTATATTACTTAATAGGTAAGAATTAGACCCCACCTCAATGTATAATAGGTAGCGGGACTGTCTAACCTGGTCGAAAGCTGTACTTTCTGCTCGACTATGCAACCAAGTATGCGTCCAACTCCGTTATGCGTCCGAATTCACCATTCAGTGGGGGTACAAGCTCCCCCTGCCGGAAAGGTCTATTGACTTTAAAAAACTAACTAAAGTTACAATTGGTTTTAGTGAAATATTTCGGTATTTTATTGAACTATTTTAATATTTTAGTGAACTATTTTAATGACATCGTTAATATGTATTACAGTATGTTTACTTCTTACAATGCCCATGTGTATAATTTAGTGGCAATGGTTATTTTAACAGAGGAGATACGTCCTTTGCTTAAAATATTTCCTATTGTGTAACCGCTACGATGTTATATGCAATCGGGAGGAATTTATATGTATAAGTTGCTTTTAGCTAGTACTCAGAAAAATACACGTTTACTTCTTAGAACACAATTAAAGAAACTAAATATAAAATTCGACTGTATTAAAGAGGTGGAAACATTAGAACAGGCGAGTTTAGCAATTAATACAATTTATCCAAATCTTATAATTATTGATATTATAGATGATGATACATGGTTAGACTTTATGCAAAATCATGAAGCGGAAAATAGAATTAAATTCATAATTTTGTGTAACACCGCAAAATACAGCAATTTACAGAAGAAACTGCTTAGCAGCAATGTTTTTTGCTTAGTAGCCCCTTTTACTCAAATTGTATTACTCAACACTCTTAACAAAATTTTCCAACAACTAGAATACGAAAGACAACTTTCTTTTACTCTTTTTAAAACAGAACAACTTGAAGAAACTATTAAACGAACTGAGATGTTAGAAGATATACAAGCTTTTATTAACGGCACCACTTCAACTGTAAGTATTAATCTTGGAGATGCTTTTGATAGCAAGGTTTGTTACTACCAAGTTTTTCTAATTCGTTTTTATAATAATTCAACTAAAAATGATAGTATAAATAGCAAATTATCTCGTTTTAGCATAAAAAACATTATTGACGAGTTGGATTTTAATAATCTAGTTGTATCAGATAGTTTCGCAAACCTAAATCAGTTACTTATATTCGCAGGTTCTATAGAAGAAGATATAAATAGTGCGAAAATATATTTTTTAAATATAGCAAAAAATATACATAGAACTATAATCAAGTTTTTACCCTTTGAAGTATTTATTGGTCTGTCTGATTTATGTAAAAATATAACAGGTGTTTCCTTATCTCAAGCGCAACAAGCTTTGGATCTTCGTTTTCAAAGTAGTCGTAATGAGGGCGAGATATTTTTTATAAATGATTACAAAATTGCGTCTAAAAAACTTTTCCTAAATGATGATTTTTTTTTGTTTCAAACTTTATTAATAGATGGCTCTATAAATAAAGTAAGGGATGTAATTGAACGTATTATAAAACCGAATAATATTGCTGTTATAAATATTCGTTTTGTTTATCTCGAATTAATTAATATAGTAGCTAAGTCTTTACAAAAAAGAGGGTATTGCTTTTCAGACTACATAGGTATTGAATATTTTAATGGTTCTATTATAGATAGATGTCAAACTGTAGATGAAGTGAATGATAGTATATATAGTTTAGTTGTGTTTGTTTTAAAAAGTAATCATAGAAATGTAAATGACATATCTTTTATATTAGAAAAAGTTAAAAGATATATAGAGGATAATTATTTTAACGAGGATTTATCTACATCTGTGCTATCTTCTTATTATAATGTTTCTTTAGGTTATTTATCAACTATGTACAAGAAAAAATATGGTATTTCCATATCTAGTTATATTCTTAATTTAAGGTTGGTTCGGTCAAGAGAGCTTCTGCTCTCTACATCTTTAACTGTAGGACGTATTTCTTTATTATGTGGCTTTAAAAGTGCTAGTTATTTTATGCGTTCTTTTAAAAAAAAGTTTGGTTCTACTCCATCTCAACTACGTGAATCTAACTCTAAATAATATAAAGGTGGTGTCTGGCAATAAAAAATATCACCAGACACCACCTTTTATATTATAAATAAGTTCCTGTTATTGCTATTTCATTACCTTCGCTTTTAAAAGCAAGCAAATGGGAATTTGATAAGTTGCAATAAGATAAATCTACTTTAACATCTTTATTTTTACTATCTTTCGCCTTAAGGCTTGCTAATTGTTTTGATAAACGCAAGCGTATATTAGCCTGCAATTTATCTGCGCCTTTTACAACTAGGGTAAATGTTTCATTGTCATAAAGGCTTATAATTCTCACGGATGAACCTATTATTGCTGTTGCATCAGCTATTTTTTCTATATCGTATAATATTGTATTTTCCCCAGGAAGGATTATCTTTTTTCTTATTATTTCATAATTTGTTGTTAACATATTGGCGAATACACCTTCATAGGTTGTTGATTCACTTAAACTTTCATCCATTTGTGTAGATATAATATACGGACCACGTCGTACAGATATGTTGTTAGTAAAGTTCCAATTTATGCCTTGTAATTTAAGCAAGTACCTAACCTTTTGAGTATATTCACTGGATAATTTCTCTGATATACATAATTGAGATGGTTTTATACGCCATACCATTACATTTCCATTTTTTACTGGATACACACCATCTTTACAATCTCTTTGAAGCCCCAAAGTTTCAAATAAATGTTGTGATGGACTGTTGTAGCTAGATTTTTCATTCCACCATCCAGAAATTTTATTGTAAGGGTCTGAATCATCGCCTATGTAAAATAAAAAACCTCCATGTTGCACCCAATTAGAAATCGCATTGTTAATATCTGGGCTTTCTGGTTTAATTAGCTCGTAGCTAAGTATGAGAGTATTAAATTCATTTAGATAGTTAGGAAACCTTTTTAGATTGTCCAATTGGACGGTTCTAAGAGGTGCTCCATTTTTTATTAAGGGCAGTGATAGTCCATAAAAATTAGGAAAGGCAAGGCTTTCAATAAACTTATGTTCATAGTCCTCATTGCTTAATATTTTAGAACAAAGCGTGTCATCAAGTAGGGCTTCCTTAGTTTTCATCAAAACATCTATTTCATTATTTTCATCTAAATTTATTATATCCTTTGAATAAGACCTTTGGAATAATCCGCTATCGGACAAAAATAATCCAATATTTGATTTAAAACTCAGAAACTCAATATCGCTTTGCTTCATGTCCCCAAGCATTTGTATCATACTACAAAGAAAAGTGCGGTAATCCTCAGGTATTGGCATTGCATTCTCTCGAGGTGTTCCATCCTTATATTTAGGGTATATTCCATTAAAAACACGGTTAGGCCATGGACATATTTCATATGTATGTATATAGGGGTGCAGTAGTGAGGCTACTAAAGTTTCTGTATAATTTACACGATAATTCTCCCATGTATAATCTGGGTTGTCTTCTATGGGGTCGTGTAAAAACCACATTTTTTTATTAGTACCCTTTACTAATTCTTGCATAACGCCGTATTCTAAGTAAGCTGTTTCAAATGTACGCTCTTTTAAAATGCTTTTATACACATTAATAGTTCTACTTGTTCCAGTCCATATTTGAGCAATGTAACCGTCTAACGATGTTATATCTATAAGGTTGCTTTCTGGGCTCATAATTTTCCATTGTGTATAATTAAGAAGGCTGTGTGTTGGTACGTATATACGTAAAATTCTATTATATTTTTTATAGGCATATTCTTTCAGGGACTCGCTTATTCTAGTTAAAGCTCTGGCATATAACTTGGCTTTTAATTTAGCTGACTTATAACGAACGTTTAAATCGCTATGTTGTGGTCGCCATGGTTCCCTGTAACATAATTCATATTCCCTTTTGAAAGATTTAGAGTATCCGCTATAATCCCAAAATTCTGGTTCTTCTAAATGTATGGCTTCTACCCCAGAGTCAACAGCCACTTTAAGTTTTTCTGTTAAATAATTAGTAAAAGATATAGTCGGAACCATATAAGGGACATCTACGCCGTGGGAGATATGGTTTCCATGTTCATCCATTTGGCTATCTTCCCAATGATTTTCGCCATCCCATTGACCATACAAATAACCCTTGTATTCGCCCCAAGCTATACCTGTCATTAAATGAACTACATAGCCTTTTTCTTTAAATTCCCTAATTCTTTTTGGCATTGTTTCATCTGTTCCATAAACCATAACAAAATCACATTGCAAATCTATTGTGCTTGTATATGGGGCAGCTTCTTGATAGCCTGTTACTTCTTCGGTTTTATTACGAATATATCCCATAAATACTCCTTTTTTATAAATAAAAAGCGACGATGTTTGCGTCGCTTCTTAATAAAATTTATATACTATATTAATCAAAATAAATAGGTTTCCCTATTTCGGCAGATTTATAAACTGCTTCAATTATTCTTGAAACTACGCAGGCTTCTTCAGGCTTAGTAAGCGGTGGTATATTATTTATAACTGAATAAATCCATTGTTTTGCTTCGTATTCCTCTGCCGTTAAATCCTGACCTTTAAACAATGTTCTATTTGTGGAATTGGGCTTAACTTCATTTATATATAAAGCGTTATTTTTTTCTCCATTTATATAAACAGCGTCACCTTTCATTTTTATTCCACCTTTTGTACCACACAATGTTGTGCAATCTCCTTCTTCCATATTAATAAGCCATGCTGTTTCTACAATCATTAGTGCACCATTTTTAAATTTAATATGGGCAAAGGCAGAATCTTCTACAATAAAATCTTCAGGTTCCCATATACCCCATTCATTTGAGTACATTGCAGTATCTGCTAATTTACGATATATAGATCCAAAAACGCTTTCTACTTCATAATTATTCATTAAATATAGAGCTGCGTCTATGGAGTGAGTACCAATATCTATCATTGGACCACCACCTTGTTTTTCCTTATCTAGGAACACACCCCAAAGAGGCGCCCCACGCCTACGCATGGCCGGAGATTTTACATAGTATATTTCTCCTAATTCTCCATCTTCAATAAGTTTTCTAGCATATTGAAAAGTTGTAGTGCTTCTAGTTTGGTAACCAACAGTTAAAAATTTGTTATTTTTTTTTGCTGCAACACACATAGCTTCAGCATCTTTATAAGTAGAAGCCATTGGTTTCTCACACATTACATGTTTTCCACTATTTAATGCAGCTATGGATAATTCGGCGTGAGAGCTGTTTGGTGTAAGTACGTGGACTATCTCAATATCTAAAACTGATACTAATTCTTTATAGTCAGTACAAACTAAGGCATCGTCTGTTCCGTATTCTTCTTTTGCTTTTTCTGCTCTTTCTAGTATTAGATCACAAAAAGCGACTATTTTAACATTTGGTAATTTATGTAGACTAGGCATGTGTTTTCCGTTAGCAATGCCTCCACATCCTATGATGCCAACTTTAACCTCGCGCATTTCAATATCTTGACTTTCCGTTACTATTGCTATAGACATATTTCCTCCTTTACAAATAAAAACAAAAATTTTTGAGCTCATAAATACTCTACTTTATGAGCGTTAAAGCAATGTATGTTACGGTAAAATTTTTCATTTTTATGGTTCTGCCCTTTAGGGCAAAACGTTTCCTTCGCAAGTCAATAGACCTTTCCCTTGTACCCCCACTGAACGTCGAATTCGTACGCATAACCGAGTTGGTTGCTTACTTGGTTGCATAGTCGAGCAGAAAGCAAAGCTTCCGACTAGGTTAGACAGTCCCGCCACCTACGCTAGCATTGAGGTGTGGGGTCTAATTATTAAAAATAAAAATGTTATAACTCTACTATTCTATTTTCTTTATTTGAGATATATGCATTTTCTAGTAATTGAGCCAAACTCACGCCTTCCCTTGGATTAAACATATCTGGGGTACCAGTTTTATTAACACAGGCATCTACCCATATTTCTAAAGGAATTGGACTTTCTGCCGGCAAATGAGGCTTTATAGGAGAAGATGAAAATTTATTAATATCTTTTTGATAAAAATCAACTTGCGAGCCACTAGCTATTAAAGTTGCATCGGTTCCGTAAATTTCTACCATTCCAGGGGTATTAAAGGTTACAAATGATGTTTCTCCAGTACATACAGCGCCATTATCAAACTCAATAGTTACAGATGCATTTTCATCAAGGCCAGTACTATATAGCTGCGTCATAATAGATGATACACGTTTAGGCTTGCCTAACAAATATGTAGCAGTATACATAGGATGGCAACCTAAATCCATTAACGCTCCACCAGCAGTATCTTTTTCTTCGAACCAATAATCTGGAAGCCATTTACCACTAACTCCATCATGTCCATTGCGTATTCTTACTAAAGAAATTTTCCCAAAAACTCCTTCATCAATCATTTTTTTTGCAAATTGTATAACCGGCTGAACTCTTTGAGGTAATGAAATTGTAAAAGTAATACCCGCCTTTTCAACTTCTTTAGCAATTTCTTCACATTCACTTTGGGTTGGAGCCATAGACTTTTCTGTAAATATGTGTTTTCTGGCTTTTGCTGCTTTTATTAAAATATCTTTGTGCGAAGTTGTTGGAGCATCACAAACTACAGCCTCAACATCTTTTCTTGCCAGTAGAACATCAAGGTCCTTTTCATAATCACATCCTAATTCTTTTGCCCAAGCCAAACCTCTTTCAGGGTCATCATCCCATACCGCAGTGATTTCTGCCTTACCTGTTTTTAAAACTGTATTAGCGTACCCTTCAGCATGAACATGCCATTTACTTAGCATTGCTACTTTTAACATAATTAGTCCTCCTTAATATATAATTTTTTGTTAATCACATTGTAGTGCTCAAGAAAAATATGAGCAATGAACTTTTTTTTACAGGTAGATAGATTATTTTTGTATAAATCAGTCTAAAAATCTATCTACAATTTGCTGTCTGTACTCTCTAGACAATGATGAAAAAAAGGCGGAATATCCTGTAACTCGAACAACTAAATCCGGATGTTTACTTGGGTCTTTGTGTGCTTCCATTAATTTTTTCTTTGTCATACAATTTAAATTTATAAGGGTTCCTCCCATTTGGTTGTGGGTATGTATTAAAGCAACTAGTGCTGGTACACCGCCTTCATTAGTTAAAGTGTTGTTGTCTATATCTAAATGTAGTGGCGATGAGTTGCCAAAACCAGGTTGAGTTTTAGCAACTGCCGAAGCTTTTAGTGTTGGTGAAAAAGAATTAATGCCAACTGCAAAGCCTGGGTCCGGGTCATTGGAATGGGATATTGGTTCAAAGGATTTACGTCCATTTGGCGTTGCTGTTACATGCTTGCCGTACATGTATACATCTCCATGAGAAAACATTCCAGGTATAATTTTAATTTGGTGTTTTGGCGTTGGCCTATTACAATAGTCTACATAAAAATCTTTTATTTTAATTGCCCAATTTTCTCCAAGGGAATCTGGATTTCCAAATCTTTTTATATTTTTTAACATTAAACGAATATCCTCTTTACCTTCATAATTTGTATTTATACAATGGAATAACTCTTCCCAAGTAATTAATCCTTCATTTACTACACGTTCTTCTATAGCTGCAAAGGAATCGGCAACTGTTGCAAGAGCTATGCCGTCTATGTTGAAGTTAATAATATCAACTCCACCTTCTGCACAATTTAATCCTCGCTCAATAGGTCCATGCATAAATAAATTAAGAACAATTTCGGGTCTGTTTCTGGAAATAACTTCATAATGCCAATCGTAATTTTCCTTTATGCAATCTATCATTATTTTTGTGTGGTGTACGAATTTATCCCATAACTTCTCTAGTGTGGGATTTTTTTCTTCTTCCAAATCTTTAAAAGCTTCAACAAAAGCACTAGACATATTACATCTACATACATCTTGTAGGGGGTATTCTATACCCGGCAAAGCTGTCCAATTACACCCTACTTTAGCTCTAAGTCTAGCTAGCTTTAAGGGATATCCATTTCTTGCATAGCCGTCTTCGCAACCTATATTACAAGAATAATCAACACCGGAGCCATCTTCAATAGTATACTGTATTGCTCTTTCTATTAATGTTTTATTAACTTTATCAGATACACGCAAAGCTATATTAGTTGGTATATTTAAGGTATGCATTGCATCTAATATAATGAAGGTAAGTCGGTTTGTTTTATCTTTTGTCCCATCTGGTATTAACCCTCCTATTTGCGAATAATGTGTATCATTAAAAAATAGACTCGCTATGTACCAAAGGGCTTCATCTTCTTTTAAATTATTTTTCTCTACGTCATTTATATAGTATGGGTATAGGTCTTCGTCTAGTTGGCACAAGGCACCACCAGCAAAATAGGTTCTGTCTATTGATTGGAAATGAGCAATAAACTGACAAGCTTCTCTAAAGTTACTAGGGGGCTTAATCATTAAATTTTCATTTATTTTAGCTATTTCAAAATAGTTGTTTTTAGCTTCTGGGTCTGTTTCATCCTTTGCTAAATTACGTGCTAGCTCCACATGAGCACCAATCCATTCAATTATTCCAAGAACTAACTCTTTTTCTCCATCGAAAAATGTACTGTCTGCTGGTGAAAGTTTTTCTTTATAAGAGTCAATTTTATCTATGAGCCCTTGCCAACCTAATTCTAAACCGATTTTAATATCTGGTGCTAAATGATTCATAGCGCCAAAGCCTGGTTGCAATATGTGGTATTTTTCTATTATCGGATCTAAATGATGTGGTACATCATTATCATTAAAACCTATAGGTACAAAATCGTTTATTTGACCTACCCAACAAGTTGCTAATGCACTATTTTTATTTATGTACTTCGGCATTTCATTAAGAAATTTTCGGAAGTTTTTGGATATGGACTTCATACCTACAATTTTTCCATCTTCATTTAAATCAACAGGTTCAAATTTAAATTCTGGAAAAAGTATAAAACCATGGTCGTCAATGTCGATACTACCTCGAGTTTTAATTTTTGCATTATTTATTTCTATTTTGTCGCTATGTAAATTTTTAATTTTTTTATGTATATCTTCACTTATTACAACTTTGTTTTCCTTTAACATATAGCCTCCTTCACAAATAAAAACTAAAATTCTTTATCACATAAATGCTATGCTTTATGAGCGTAATAGCAACGTATGTTACGATAGAATTTATATTTTTATGGTTTTGCCCTTTAGGGCAAAATGTTTACTTCAGTTAGTTTTAAAACCAGCATGTATAAACGCGTCTTTTATTTTTTCTATTTCTTTTTGAGATGGTATTAAATCAGTTTTTTTATTTAGCGATATTCCATAGGATTGGTATTTACCCTCTCCTAACTTATGGTATTCTAAAACTTCAACTTTTATTATATTTAGGTCTTTTAGTTCCTTTATAATACTGATATACTCATAGTTGTTATAGTTCTTTATAACAGGAACCCTAACTATTATATTTGCACCAATTTCACTTAATTTTTTTAAATTTTCTAATATTAATTTATTGTTTACACTCGTATTGTTTTTATGCATTAATCCATCAATACCTTTTACATCGTATAAAAAAAGATCTGTATATTTAATTATTTTTTTAAAGTTTTCCCATTTAACAAAACCGGCAGTATCCACAGCAGTATGAATATTATTTTCTTTACATAATTTTAAAACTTCCTCTAGAAAATCTATTTGCAACATAGCCTCACCGCCAGAAAATGTAACACCTCCCCTAGAATTATCAAAATATAGTTTTTCTTTTAAGACAATTGATAGAAGTTTTTGTGTGGATATTAGTTGGCCGGTTTGTATGCAAGCATTTGCATAACACACCTGAACACATTTAAAACATCCTATGCAGGTTTTAAAGTTAATGCAATGCTTACCCTTTATTTCATCAAAATAATGGCTATTAGTAGGACAGACAGAAAAACATTTACCACAATCTATACAACTCTCTTCTAAAAATTTCAGCTGGCTTTTACTACTTATTGATTCTGGGTTATGGCACCAAAAGCATTTTAAGTTACAACCTTTAAAAAATACTACTGTTCGTATTCCTGGACCGTCATGGACTGAAAATCTTTGTATATCATAAATAAGACCCTCCAACAATTTATCACCTTCCTTATATCTAATTTTAATATTGTAATGGTGCAAGAAAGAGGCTTCTTATTAAATAGATAGCCTCCTTCTGAATATTATATTAATTAGCAGCGTCTTCCCTTTCTGCCATTTTTTCATTTGCATACTGTACATAATCTAAAACTACACCATCTTGAGCTGTGGTTACGCTAGTACGAAAATCTTCAAGTATTTGTTTTGCTTCGTCTTCTGTTTCTGCGAAATACGCTCTTTCTCTTATATCTTTAACAACATCATCTGCCAATATGTCAGTAAATACAGCCTCACTTCTATCGAATGTACTGGCTAATACTTCTACACTGTAGCCTGGCAATCTCTCTACAGGTGCTTGCAATTTATAATTTTCAATTTCTTCAATAGCGGCGTCAGCACCGCCAGGACCCCATTCTCCCCATGTAGAAAGTCTAGTATCACTTACAATTCTTCCTGCTGGCCAAATATATTCAACTCCTATATCACGTAATCCTTCATCATACATATTTCCGCCATTTTTCTTAATTTCTAGCCACTCATCTTTAATTCTTGGTTGACCATCTTCGTTAAAATCGAAAGTCTTCCCTTCTATACCATATGCATTTAAAATCATGCCCTCTGGGCTATTGCAATAATCTGCAAATGTTAAAGAAGCTTCAAGATTTTCGTTAGACGTTGGGAAAAATAATCCATGAGAGCCTGAACGACCCATTGCCTCGATTTGTGTAGCTGGTGAACCATCAGCAAAATTTAATGGCCCAACTGGTATATAGCGCATTTCTGGGTTGCTAGAATATAATCCTGTTACAATTGTTGCATCTCTAACAGGTCCGTATTGTGCTGCTGCAAATAGTGCAGTACCATTTCCAACTTTTTCATTGCCTTGTGCGTCTGTTTGCTTAAAACATTCCTTATCTAACAAACCTTCGTTTACTAATTTCCATATAAACATGCTTTCATCCATCCATTGGTCAGATAAAACGTCTAATGTTATTGTTCCATCTGGTTGACTAGCAAGTCTTGTTAATCTTTTTTCTTTAAAGCTTTGGATATAGCGGGTATAATCCCAACCATCATGGAAAGTAGTAGCAACTATTGTATTGTTACCATTTATGTCTTTAAAACCATAATCTCTTGCCTTCACCATAAAATCGTATAATTCTTCGCTTGTTTTTATCGTGGTTGGGTCAATACCAAGAGTTTCTGGTACATCGGCTCTTACAAATACACCATATGTCCAATTAGTAATATCTTCTTCACTTCCCGGCGTTTCTGTAGGAATTATATATCTTGCTCCATTAAACTCTGGTGCATCTAGGTCCCTCTCTAAATAACTTTGAGATATAACTCCAACATCGAAAGCATCAGATAAATATTTGTAATTAGGAAGCAAAGTGCTAACATCATGGAGTCTACCTTCAGATGCAGCTTTTTTTATGACAGCTGTTTCACCTACAAGGCCACCCCAATACGGTGCGTCAACTATATCTGGCATATCTCCAGAGGCGAACATTAGGTTTAATTTTTCAACTTCACTCATTGTTATACCTTCAACTTCAACAGTTACGCCAATTCTGTCACGTATAAGTGTGGCTACTTCATTATTATATTGGTCTGATGCAACTTTTGGCACTCCATTCCAACAGCTTAAAAGCTTTAATTGAACATCATCGTATTTTGTCCATTCACCATCTTTGGACACATACTGCTCGCCTGTGTCGGATTCAACATTTTGTCTAGCCGTCGTGTTGGATTCTTCAGTGGGTTTATTACTGCCACATCCTGTTACCATAATAGTTGTAAAAGTAACTGCTAAAAATAAATTGTACAATTTTCTTTTCATAAAACACTCTCCTTATTTAATAAAAAATAATTAAACTTAATTTTATATATAATTAACCTTTTACAGAACCTATCATTACCCCTTTTACATAATATTTTTGTAAAAAAGGATATACTACTACAATAGGCATGGTTAAAATCATAACGAAGGCCATTTGTATAGATTGTGGAGTATAACTCCTTAAAGCTGTGGTAGACGACTCTTGACCAACATTTGCCGTAGCACCAGAAACTTCACTTAATAAAATTCTCAGCAAAGTGGAAGCTGGTATTAAGTCTGAATCGCTTTGATAATATGAACCAACAAACCAATCATTCCAATGACCTACTCCGATAAATAGTGAAATAGTTGCAATAGTAGGAACTGCCAGTGGTAAATATATTTTCAATAAAATAGTTAAATCACCAGCACCGTCGATATATGCCGACTCACGCATTTCTGTAGGTATGTTGTCAAAGCTAGTCCGCAAAATTAAAAAATTAAAAAAACTATAAAGAGAAGGAATTATATATAACCAAAAACTATCAGTTAAACCTAAATCTCTTAAGAGCATATAATAAGGAATCATACCTCCACTAAATATTGTGGAGAAATAAAAAAATAAAGCGAAAAAAGATCTGCCTGGTAAAGTTTTAACACTTATTGCATAAGCTAGCAGCGATGTAAGAACAATACTAAGGCTTGTACCTATTAAGGTTCTAGCAATAGAAATTCCCAATGAATGAAAAATTCGTTTATCTTCAAATGCCATGGAATAATTTTCAAGAGTAAATACTCTTGGCCAAAAATAAACTCCGCCACTTACAAAATCTCTGCCTTCATTTAATGATGCGACTAAAACATACCAAAATGGATAAAAGGTAACGATGGCTAGTAAAGTTAAAAAGATAATATTAATAACGTTAAATATTTTACGTGGTTTTGTTTCTATATTCATATATACCCCCTACCATACACTAACTTCAGCAGCACGTTTAGCTATCGTATTTGCGGAGCACATCATTATAAGTGCAAATACAGATTTAAATAATCCAACAGCCGTTGCATATTCGAATTTTCCATACTGTAAACCTCGTTTTAAAACATAGGTATCCAGTATTTCCGATATAATCATGTTATCCGGTTGTTGTAATAATAGAATTTGATCGAATCCGGCGTTTAATATCCCTCCAACAGCGAAAATAAACATAATGCCAATTATGCCCTTTATTCCTGGTAATGTAATATGCCATACACATTTTAACCTTGAAGCTCCATCAATATTAGCAGCTTCGTATAAAGTGGGATTTATACCCGTTAGAGCTGCTAAGTAAACGATAGAACCCCAACCGGCATTTTTCCAAATATCGGATAAAATAACTGTGGGATAAAAGTACTTTCTAGTTCCTAGAAAAAATATTGGTTCTAAACCAAAGCTTTCTCTTATATTATTTATAATTCCACCATATGGAGAAAGTAAAACAGTCATTAAACTAACTACAACTACCCATGAAACAAAATTAGGTAGGTAACTAGTTGTTTGTACAATCTTCTTAAACCTTGCTTTTTGAACCTCATTTAATAATAAAGCTAATATAATAGGAGCTGGAAAACAAAAGATTATTTTTAAAAAGCTTATAACAATAGTGTTTTTAAATACAAGCCAAAAATCCTGACTCGTTATAAAAGCTTCAAAATGTTTAAATCCAACAAAAGGGCTACCCCATATTCCTAAATCGTATTTATAGTCTTTAAAGGCCAATATAGCACCGTACATTGGGTAATAACAAAATACTAGTAGCCAAATAAAACAAGGCAAAATAAATAAGTAAAGCACCCAATGTTCTTTTATTCTGGTGGCTAAATTTTTATTTGTACCCAGAGATAAATTTTTTTTGTTTTTAATATTTAGTTCTGAAATAACCATCACTCCTCGTATAAAGTTTAAGTACGTTTACAATGCCCAAAATGGATATATAAGATTTATTCAATATCTTTATACAAGAATATCATGTTGATTATTTGAATTATATAAACTATTTTAATTAGTAGATTGAACTTTTTTAACTACAAAATATAAAAATAGCACTGAGCAAAACTTTAAACTGTTTTACTCAGTGCTATTTTTATATTATTACTTTTAACTCAGTTATTTTTCCTTGGGGAACCAAATATTATCTACTTTATAGCAGTCGTATGTAATTACACTCTCACCTTTAACAATTAAATTTATATCTTGGGGGGGCATAGTATAAGTTACCATTATACTATTTTCAAAACAAAACTCAACAGTGGTAGTATCAACTAAAACTGAGAAATGTAAGTTACTTTTATTTAATTTCACAGTACAAGCGTTTTCGAAAGAAATAACCCCATTTTTAGGACTGTACCTTATTGTATGTTTGCCGGAACGTATATCAATATTTTCCTTTATATCAGACAATGATATTTTATAATAAGCAGGGTTACTATGATGCAAAACACTTTCAGCTTCGTTTTTTATTATTTCTTTATGTAAAAGATTATTCGCTAAAGTTTCAACTTCTGTTATGGGCGCACGACAAACACGCAAACCATCTTTAAACCTACGTAAAGTAATTTCAGCTGGAATTGTCATACACTGCGAAAAAGCCATATCTTCGAAGCCTAAATCTTCGCCTTCACCACCCATTCCACGCACCCAACTTGTATGCACGACTTTTTTTTCAGGATGGTGGCTCCAAGTTTGGCCTGCATACGTGGCGTTACCATAGTCCAATGGGTTTTTTAACCCAGACTCAATAAAATGATACCCGTCAAAATCACCTATTCTAGCTAAACCGTCTGCACCGTATAGCACCCATTTACTTTCTTCTTCACCTTCAATTTGAAGTTTAAATATATCTGGACATTCATATAAGTCTGAGTTTGAAGAGGTTTTTCTCCATTTATGAAAATCATCTGAAACATAAAAAGAAACACAATTGCTATCAGACTCATTAGTTTCGTAAACTGCCATAACGTAATGTTCTTCATAACGGAAAAGCCTTGGATCACGCCAACCTTTCCCTTGAAAAGTTTGTACAGTGGGTTCGTGGGAAAAACGGAAGAAAGTTTCTCCGTCATCTAAGCTAGCAGCTAGAAATTGACCCCCACTTGGGTAACCTGACTTTAAGGTATCTACATTTGAAGTACCTAGCACTGTAAAGGCTGCAATAATAGCGTCTTTACCATAGCCAGCTCTATTTTCATAATCCACAACGGCACTTCCTGAAGCTATAAACCAATCTCGTCTCCAAGGTCTTATGGCATCATTTTTTTCTTTCCAATGAAGTAAATCCGTGCTAATTGCATGACCCCAAGAAATATTTACATCTCCATGGGGCGTACCAAAAGGATTATGTTGGTAATACATATGGTAAATGCCATCTTTATAAACTAATCCATTTGGATCATTTAGCCAACCACGACGACTAGAAAAATGAAACGCAGGACGTAAAGCTTCTTTATATAAATCACTGTACAAAGGATTATCGGGGGTACAATCTTCCCCAGAACAAATACGTGATAAACTTTTATCTGTAATATTATTAGGCTTAGGGACTAAAAATGTTATGACATTACCTTTAAATTTTTTAACATCTAAGAAAAAAAAACTTCCGCCTTCGTCTGTTAAAGCTAATTTTGGACTAAGAAATAACTCGCCATTAACCCAAATTTGCAATTCATTTCTACTATCTCGAGGAAGGTTAGGGATAATAGGAATGTGAATATAGTCTGTTTCACATAAAATTTCTCTTTTTATCATAATAGATTTCTCTCTTTCAAAATAAATTTAATAGTTTATCTCAAGTTAATAAAAAGAACTAAAATAATATAGTATTGGCTTGCATGATACAATCATCTAAATACGAATTGCATAAAAATTACGGGGTATATTGTTTAACAGAATTTCTTTCTATTAAAAAAGGTTTAAAAGTTGTATTCGTTGGATATTGATTATTGCCATTTTCAAGATTTAATACCTCACGAACTATTGCATTAGCAAAAGCTTCTACAGGATGACCAATTGCAGAAATTTTAAGTAGCTTCTGCCATCTGGCATCATCAAAGGTCAATAAGGAAATATCTTTAGGGAATTTAATTTTCAATTCACTTAAAGCTTCAATGACCATATATGTTATTGAAGTAGAAATCGCAAATATTGCTGTAGGTTTTTGCGTAAGTATGGCATTTTTGATATTTTCATAAGTTTCGTCATCGGTTATGTCCGTAACATCATAGTAGGGGAACTTGGGAGTAACTCCAAATTCACTATAGGCACGGTTATACCCAAATATGCGATTAACTCCACCAGCCATTAATATATTTTTATGGCCATTGGTAAGTAAATATTTTGTACCAATATACGAACCAACGTTGTCATCAAAATTAAAACTAGTTATATCATCATACACATCAGAAACTAGCTGAATAAAATGTATTCCTGTTTGTTTCATCCATTTGCCCATTTTTTCTCTTTGAGCATTATTTTTTACTAAGGGAGTAAATATTACACAATCAACTTGAAAACTAGAAAGGGATTGTAAAATACTCCATTGTAAATCAGAATCTTCATTATCAAAGGATATTAAAAGCCTATACCCTTTCTTTGCAAGCTCGGTTTCAATTATTCGAGTTAATTCCAAAAATAATGGATTAAAACTAAGGGAAACTATAAAACAAATGGTATTTGTTTTTCTTTTTCTTAAACTAGAAGCAATTTGATTAGGTACATAACCTATCTCTTCTGAGATTTTCATAATAAGCTCATAAGTTTCTGCTTTAACCCTTGGGTCTTTGCGAAACGCCCTTGAAACAGTAGTATGTGAAACACCAGCCAGCTTTGCAACGTCTTTACTTGTTGCCATAAATTCACCTCTTCTCTCTTTAACTTGCGTGGTAAACACATAAAATAATCTAAAAACAATATAATTTTGTATTACATGCACTCATCACTACTAATATTATAGTACATCATATTAACGTTGACAATAAAAATAGTGTATGCTAGTATGGATAAAATGTCAACGATAACATTTTATCCTGAATGTTAAACAGCTTTTTAAGTAAAAAATAAAAAGAATGAGGAGAAAAATGAACAAAAAAGAAGGGTTTATTATTTCTGTAAAAAGCAATTGGCAGCTGTGGATGTTGCTTTTACCGGCTATTTTTTATGTTTTAATATTTTGTTATCAGCCAATGTATGGAGCCTTAATAGCTTTTAAAGATTTTGATCCCAGATTGGGTATTATGGGAAGTGAATGGGTGGGATTGAAATATTTTAAGCAGTTTTTTGAAACTAGCATCTTTGAAAAAACTTTTAGGAATACCATATTATTAAGCATTTACGGTTTAATATGGGGTTTTCCAATACCAATTATTTTTGCATTATTACTTAACCAAATTAGGAACGCCAAATTCAAATCCTTTATGCAAACGATAACATATGCGCCTAACTTTATCTCTATCGTAGTATTAGTTGGTATGGTCACCTTATTTTTGTCATCGGGGTCAGGGTTTTTAACTAATATATTTGAATTTTTCGGAGCTGAAGATACACTTTATTTAGTTAGACCAGAATATTTTAGAACTATTTATATAGCTTCAGGTATTTGGCAGTCTATGGGATTTTCTTCTATAGTTTTTGTTGCAGCTCTAACAGGAGTTAGCCCAGAGTTTCATGAGTCAGCTATGATAGATGGAGCAAGTATATTAAAGAGGATATGGTATGTAGATATACCTACGATTTTGCCCACTATTGTTATTATGTTAATTTTGGCTGTTGGGAATATTTTAAGTGTAGGTTATGAAAAAGATTACTTGTTACAAAATGGTATGAATTTAGAAGTAAGTGAGATTATCTCTACCTATGTATATAAAGTTGGTATCCAGAGTGCTCAATACAGTTTTGCTACAGCAGTAGGATTATTTAATTCTGTAATCAATTTAGTATTATTAATTTTAGCAAATTTTTTTGCTAAAAAAACTACAGAAATAGGATTATTTTAATAGGAGGGATAAAAATGGATCTTAAGGCAATAAAACTAAGTCGAGGGGATAAAATTTTTATTAAAGTAAATACATTACTTATGGTTCTTATTGTAGTTATAATGGTTTATCCACTCTACTATATAGTGTTAGCGTCTATTACAGAGCCAACAGTAGTTAACACGGGAAAGTTGCTTTTATTACCTACAAAAATATACATAGAGGGCTACAAAGCTGCCTTTGAGTACGAGCGATTATACACAGGATTTTTATGGTCAACTATTTATACAGTTATAGGGACTGGCATAAGTATGGCTTTAACGGTTCCTGCAGGGTATGCATTGTCTAGGAAGGATTTAAAAGGCAGGAATATGGTTATGTTCCTATTTGTTTTTACTATGTTTTTTAATGGAGGAATGGTGCCAACTTATATGTTGGTTAATGGTTTAGGTTTAATTGATAGTATTTGGGCTATTGTTTTTCCTGGAGCTTTATCTGTATACAATATGATAGTTATTAGAACTTTTTTTCAAACTAATTTACCTGATGAGGTACTAGAGGCTGCTAAAATTGATGGCTGTTCAGATTTTAGATTTTTTTGGTGCATAGCCATTAAACTTTCTGCGGCAATTGTAGCCGTAATGGTTTTGTTTTACGCAGTTAGCATATGGAATTCATATTTTAATGCAATGATGTATTTAAACACACGCTCTAGAATGCCGCTCCAAATCGTCCTAAGAGACCTTTTGATTTTAAATACTGTTTCAGGAGAGGTTCAGCTTAACGCAACAGAAACAATGGATAGAATGATGAGAGCGGATCAATTAAAATATTGCGTAATAATTATTTCTACTATACCAATGATGGTTATGTTCCCTTTTGTACAAAAACACTTCAAAAATGGTGTTATGATTGGTTCAATTAAGGGTTGATATATTTAATTATATTTAGGAGGAGAATATGAAGAGATTTGTAGTTTTATCTATAGGAATTATGTTATTTTTATCCACTTTTACTTCTTGTAAGGATAATTCCAAGATTGATACTAATACTAGTAGAACAAAAACCGCTAACAGCGATGAGTGGTTTTCGAAGACAGGGTATCCAATTATTACTGATACATCTAAAATGCCGACTATTGAGGTTTATAAAGGTTTAACAGATTTAGAACCTGAAGATCCAAAGGAGAATTTGTGGATGCAAAAAGCTACCAAGGAGACAGGCGTTGATTTTCAATGGGTTACAGTACCAAATAGTAGTTCTGGGGAACGGGTATCTATGATGTTAGCTACAGCGGATTTGCCAGACGTGTTTTGGAGTGGTATAGCAAAAGAGCAAGTTACACAATATATAGATTCTGATATTTTTATGCCAGTGGAAGGTCTTATAGATGAGTATATGCCGAATTTAAAAAAGATATTTGAAGAGCATCCTGAATATAAAGCTATGTGTACGGCTCCAGATGGTCATATTTATGGTTTTCCTCGTGTGGAAGAAATGAATGGATTAACGGCAACTCCAGGAGGTGTGTATGTTAATAAAAATTGGTTGGAGCAAGTTGATTTAGAAGTGCCAACTACATATGACCAGTGGATAGATATGCTATATGCTTTTGAAGATGCCGGCGATTTAAATGGGAATGGTATAAAAGATGAGTATGCGTTAAGTTGGGATTATGCAGAAGGGTGGGACAACATTTTTGCATGGGTTTCAGGTTGTTTTGGTACGCCAGACGTTACTAATGGGGCAGATGCTTTAACAAATCATATGGCAGTTACTAAAGATAACCAACTTGTTTTTGTCCCAACTTTAGAATCTTTCCGGAAAACCGCGTCAGAGTTTCATAAATTTTATAAAGACGGCCTTTTAAATCCAGATTCCTTTGCTCCTGTTGCTAGTGGAGTAAGTTTGCATAAACAAAAATTACAACAAGACGTAGCTATGCTAGGTACTTTTATGGCATGGGGTAGAGATGGTAATATATCTGATATAGATGTAAAAGATGAATACATTGCACAACCTCGTATACAAAGTGAACAAGGTAAATCCGGTTATATTCGTAATACTTCAGAACTTTCTCAAACAAGTTTAGCTGTAATTACAACTGAATGCGAAAATCCAGAGGTAGTAGCTAGATTTGTCGATTATTGCTATGCTCCTAAAAATTCAGTTACACTTAACTGGGGTGCTGAAGATTTTGTTTATGTTACAGATGAAAATAATATTTTACGCTGGGACGTTGACGAGTCTGGCAACATGAATTTTAAAAATGATTTTACAGAGTTTTGGCAAATGCGCGAATTTTCTACAATTGGAGGTCCGAATATTATTTTAAATGAATACTATGATACAGTTGTGGAATACCCGAGAGATGCACAAAACTTATATGATGAGCAAGTAGCATCTGGCAAAGTTGAATTACTTGAGGAATATACAGCAGTAACACCTATGCTTTGGTTTTTACCAGAAGAGCAAGCGACTTTGGATCAATTAAGGCCGCAAATTAATAATGTTGTAGATTCTACAACTCAAAGATGGATAATTGATGGTGGTGCTGAAAGCGAATTTGAAAACTTTAAAGATGAGTTAAATGCAGCGGGTTTACAGCAGTTTTTAGAAATTTATCAAGCGTCCTATGATAGATATATTGCTAATATGCAATAATTATAATTACATCTCTGAAACTTTATATAAAAGCCCTTTGACTTAAATATCTTGTTTCAGAGATACTTTGTTAAAAAGGATGGTATAAATGACTTGCGATAAAAATAATAACTTTAATAAACAATGGACTATTAAAATATCAATAAAAAGCCTTGATTTTTATAAAAATGGCGAAGCCGTATTAAATATTGTTGATAATGGTACGGAATGTATGAAACTTTATAAGTTAAACAAATTATTATATCTAGAACTAAAAACGACAGAAAAAGAACAACCGCTAGTATTAGAAACAGATTATAAAGATCTTAGCAATGAGCTAGAAATTATTTGGTTTGAATGTAGGGTAGAGTTATGGGTAAATGGTAGTTTAAGAGATGAGGAATGGCCTATTGGTGATTGTCTAGTAAATCAAAAAAATATAGAGGCTGTAAATTCTGATAGGATTAATATAATTTATTACGAACATGCTAATAGAAAAAAGTTAGAATATAAAAAAATTAATGATATTCAATATTGGGCGCCTGAATTAGGCAGACATAATGTTGGTGATTGTATGCCTTTTGCTGATTATGATACCTATCATTTATTTTATTTGAAGGATAGGCATCAGCATAAAAGTAAATGGGATAGTGGAGCGCATCAATTTGCTCATATCTCTACAAAGGACATGATTAACTGGGAAGAACACAATATAGCTATAGAAATTACTCATCAATGGGAGGGCTCAATTTGCACAGGTTCAATAATTCGTTCAGGTAATAAGTACTACGGATTTTATGCTGTGCGTATGGCAGATGGCTCTAGTGCAAAAATAAGTTATGCTGTAAGCGATGATTGTATAAATTTCAGGAAATCAGAAAAATATTTTTCCTTAACTGAACCTTATGAAAGGACATCTGTACGTGACCCAGAAGTTTTTTTAGGTGAAGATGGTAAGTATCATATGCTATTAACCACCGATTATTTAAATAATAAAGTAATGGAAAGACGTGGATGTCTGGCTCACATGACCAGTAATGACTTAGAAAATTGGGTACAAGAAGAACCTTTTTTAATTCCGGGTTATACGGATCAACCGGAATGTGCTAATTATTTTGAATGGAATGGTTGGTATTATTTGATTTTTAGTAATTATGGCACAGCTAAGTATAGATATTCTAGAAATCCTTTTGGACCTTGGGTATGCCCTGATAATGAAATTCTTGATGGTTTATTGTACAGAGTTCCTAAAACTGCGTTGTTCAAAAACAGAAGAATTGCAGCAGGATTTTTGTGTATAAATGTAAATGGTGACAGTTACGCAGGAAGTGTTGCCTTAAGAGAGTTAAAACAAAAAGAAGACGGAACTCTGGCTATTGGTTTTGTTAAAGAGTTAACTCCCGAAAACAATAAGAATATTATATGTGAAAAATTATTTACTAATGCAAATGGAGGTTATGAACAAACAAAACTCTATGGTGTAGATGAATATATAAAAATAGATATTAAATCCAAAAATAAAATAGGTAGTTATGGTTTGATATTTTCTACGCCAGAAGAACAAGGTTATGAAATTAGAATAGATGTAAGTAGAAAAACCTTAGGTGTTTATAAAGCCCATAGTTGTTTATATTATAATCCAACAAAAAGGGTAATAAGTGAATTGGAAAATATTGAAGCTGGTTGCGTCTTAGAAGTTATACTTAAAAATGATATTTTAGATATTTGTATTAACAATGAACGGACTCTTTTATGCAGAATGAAAGAAAATTGGTCTGTTAAGCATGTTGAATGGGATTTTTTTGTAAAAGATGGCAACGTTGCATTTGAATATTGTTAAGCTAAGGAATATGAAAGGAGATATTTATGGAATATTTTCAAAATAGTTTATCTACATTACCTACATTAAAAGGAGGAAAAAGTCGGAGTATTAATTTGGAAAATAAAAAAGGAGAAAAAGGGGCAAGGGGCAAAGCGGCGAGTCATTTAGGTGTATCACGAAAAGGATCTCCTTGTGTTCCGTTATTAAAATCTGGAAAGAAAGTTGTATTAGCAGGTTTTGATGGGCCAGCAGTTATACAACATATGTGGTTTACCGTAACAGATAGGCGTATATTCAGGTTGGCTTTTTGAACGTTCTGACGATGTAGCTACAGTTGCTTATTAGTATCAAAATGAACCGCACGAAACTTTTGAAAAACTACCCAATAGAAAGGCTCGTTGGCCGAAGTAGAAATATGCAGGAGGGAAAATGAATGTAATAGGTATAGATATTGGAACGACTTCCATTTGTATAGTTGAATATAATACTAAATCAAACAAAATAATTAATAGCTTTAGTGAAAGTAATAATTTTATTAGCAATAGCTTTACACAATCTCCTAATGAAATTATAAAGAAAGTTAAGAAACTGTTAAATAAATTAACCGTGAATAAAAATACTATATTAGGTATTGGGGTTGCAAGCCAAATGCATGGAATTTTGTATGTGGATGAAGCTGGTGATGCTGTATCCGAACTTTATACTTGGAAAGTGGAATATGCTAATTTAGGTTATAGGTCATCAACATATAGTGGTTGGTTGTCTAATAAAACAGGTTATAAAATATACTCTGGCTATGGTACAGCTACTCACTTTTATTTATGTGAGAATAATTTAATAAATAAAAGTGCAAAAAAAATAGTAACAATAGGCGATTATGTAGTTATGAAACTTTGCGGCATTAAAAAGCCTAAAATCACCTCGACTTTAGCAGCTAGTTTAGGTGGTTTTAATATAGAAACTATGAATTTCGATTTTGATAAATTAAAATTAGCAGAAGTTCATACTGATTTTTATCCTGCAGTAACCAATCTTAGTGACACAGCGGGAGTCTATAAAGATATTCCTATTTTATGGTCTATAGGAGATAATCAAGCTAGTTTTTTTTCATCTGTTGAAGAGAATGTAAATAAAATTAATATAAATGTTGGTACAGGTTCTCAGGTTTCAATATGTGGTAAAAATTTGTATCTGAACAACAATATTGAAATAAGGCCTTATTTTAAGGACAAATATCTTTACGTGCAAGCGTCCATTAATGGTGGAAAGGTATATGAGAAGTTAGCTGAGTTTATAGGGGAAGCTATAGATTTGTTTACAGAACAAAACATAGATATAAGTAATATATATAAAACTATAGACGCTTTAGAGAATGACATTGAGGATACAAGCCTTAACATAGAACCCACACTTTATGGAAAACGAAATAGTAAAGATGCATTTGGTAAAATAGAATATTTATCGGAAAGTAATTTTCATATTAAGGATTTTATAAAAGCGTATATTGCTGGTATGGCTGAAGAATTATTCAATATGTACAATAAATTCCCTGAGGAATTAAAAGATAATAAGCATGAAATTGTTCTTAGTGGAAATGGTACCAGAAATAATAAGTTGCTGAGAGGTGAAATTTCCAAAAGATTTAATTTAAAAGCCGAGTTAGCAGATATCCAAGAAGAAGCTGCTATTGGCGCAGCTAAAATATTTATGATTATGATAGATAAAAGCTGAGGGGAAATGATGAAAATCATTTCCCCTTAGCTTTTTTATGTACATACCCTAACCCTTTCAACATCTCATTTCACTAAAAAGGCAACTATAGCAAAAACCATTTTACACGGATGCAATTATAACGAAAGCTACATGTTTAGAAACAATAAAATACTTAAAATCAAGTGCCAACTCAAAAATTATGCAACTTATATAAAAAAATACAAATAATATATGAAAAATGATGAAATTTAATAAAACATTTTACAAGCCCAATTTATATGTTAATATAAATCAATAAATGTTAAGTAACATAATGAAATTTGTGGGACATAAAGGAGGGAATATGTGAAAAAGAAAAAAGGTTTTAAATTTACAAAATCTGACTGGCAATTAACATTTATAGCATTGCCAACATTTATTTGGTTTGTGGTTTTTTCCTATTTACCCATGGCAGGAGTGCTTTTGGCCTTTAAGGATTTTAGGAATACCCCTAATGGATTTATAGATAGTTTTCTTAAAAGTGAGTGGATAGGCTTTGAGAATTTTAAATTTTTATTTAACTCAGACGAAGCAACAGTAGCAATGGTGAATACTATTTTATACAATATTGTTTTTATTATTTTAGGAATAGTAATACCTGTATGTTTAGCCATATTATTAAATGAGTTGTTACAAAAATTATTAGGTAAAATATTTCAAACTATCATGTTCTTTCCTCATTTTTTGTCTTGGGTAATTATTAGTTATATACTTTATATTTTTTTAAGTGGTGATAAGGGATATATAAATAGTATATTGATAAACTTGGGAAAAGAGCCTGTTAATTGGTACAACGAAGCCAGTAAATGGCCTTTTATAATTATTTTTATGCAACAATGGAAGACCATGGGTTATGGAGCCGTTGTGTATTTGGCATCTATTGCAGGCATAGACAGGACATATTTTGAGGCAGCTCTTATTGATGGTTCTTCAAAATGGCAACAAATAAAATATATAACATTGCCACTACTTAAGCCTATTATGACAATTATGTTTATAATGGCAATTGGTAGAATATTTAATGCAGACTTTGGACTTTTTTATCAATTACCTAAGGACTCTGGCGCTATTTACTCAACTACAACAGTTATAGATACATATGTATACCGTGCATTAATAGGCATGGGGGATGTTGGCATGAGTTCTGCTGCTGCACTATTCCAGTCAACAGTAGGCTGCATAACTATTGTTTTTGCCAATTGGGTTGTTAGAAAAATTGACAACGACAATGCAATGTTTTAGGGGGTGTATTTGTGTTTAAAAGAAAAGTTAAAGAAGAAGACCCAGTTAATAAGTTTTTGCAAATTAATAAAAAAACCAATATTGGGATTATAGTTTTATTTTCTATTATTACATTACTTTGTGTAGTTCCGATAATTTTTGTATTAATAATTTCTTTTTCCAGTGAGGCATCTATAAATGCCAATGGTTTTAAGTTTATACCAGATGAATGGACACTATATGCCTACAAGTACATATTTAAAGAGGGTGGCTCATTAATTATGGCCTTTGCAAACTCTATTACTATTACTGTAGTAGGAACATTGTTTGGGCTAATTATGACAACTAGTTTTGCCTATGTTCTTTCAAGAAAAGAATATAAATTACAAAAGTTTTTAACTTATACTATGCTTGTTACTATGCTTTTTAACGGTGGTATGGTTTCACGTTACATGCTTATTACTCGTGTTTTAGATTGGAAAAACACTTTACTGGCTTTAATTATACCTAGTGCCGTTACAGCTTTTAACATAGTTATACTTAGGACTTTTATAAAAACATCTGTGCCCAATGAAGTTATTGAATCAGCAAGAATTGACGGCGCCAGCGAGTTAAAAACTTTTTTGGCAATAGTTTTACCAATTACAGTGCCAGGTATAGCAACTATCGGTTTGTTTTTGGCATTGAATTTTTGGAATCAGTGGATGCCGTCTATGTTGTATACAGATAAGGAATCTTTGTATACATTACAATATTTATTAATGCAAATTGAAAGGAATGTCCAATACATTTCCCAAAATGCGGATACATTAGGAGCCGGCTTTTTAGACTCCGTGGCCAATATGCCAACGGAATCATCTAAGATGGCAATAGTAGTTATATCAACTTTGCCTATTGCCTGTGCCTATCCTTTTTTTCAAAAATATTTTATAAGCGGCTTAACAATTGGAGCTGTAAAAGGTTAATTAAACAGGAGGTAATTATGTTAAAAAAAATGCGTATTATGTCTACTATACTAGCTATAGCAGTATTCTCAACTGTAATAACAAGCTGCGGCTCTAGTGAAACAGCAGAAACACCTAAAGAGGGAATATCATCTGAGGCAACAGCCAAAGATGAGCCAGTGGAACTTATTTGGTATTCCATAGCGTCTCAGCCGCCAGCAGATATGCAAGTGATTATGGATGAATTAAATCCATATTTATTAGAAAAAATCAATGCAACAATAGACGTTACAATGATGTCCTATGCCGATTATAATGATAAGCTACCACTTATGATTAATTCCGGAGAAGTATTTGACATTTGTTTTACGTCTAGTGGCGATAATCCCTATGTTTACAATGCATCTAAGGGAGCTTTTTACGATTTAACGCCATATTTAGAAACAGTAGGCAAGGAAATGTACGAGGCAATAGACAAAAGATTTTGGAAGGCAATTACCATTGATGGCAAAATATATTCCGTGCCAACTCAAAAAGAATTAGGTATTGCTCCAGTTATGAAATTCTCCAATGAAATCATAGAAAAAGGCGGAATAGAGTTACCAGAATATGTATCAGATTTAGATGTACTAGGGGACTTGTTGGCACAGGGGAAAGAGGCAGATCCAGACACAATCCCTTTAGGTATAAATAAAAATGGTTTCAAAACTGTTTTTTATAATAGTTTCGACGCATTAGCCAACGGAAATGTTCCGGCTGTTACGCCATTTACAGGAGATGTATATAAAGTTATTAATCCTTTTGAAACAGAGTTTGCATTAAACTTTTGCTTGAAAATGAGGGAATTTTATGAAAAAGGTTATTTACCTTTAGATGCATCAACAGCAGAAACTAAACCAACAACAAGATTTGCAGACTATGGAAGTTATCAACCCTATGCCGAAGATATTTGGGAAAGAGTTGATGGTTATAGAACAACTGTAGTACCTATGCAAGACCCAATAGCAAACACAAGTGCAGCCTCTGGCTCAATGCACGCCGTGTCTATTACGTCACCGAATCCGGAAAAAGCTGTAGAATTTTTAAACCTACTTAATACCGATCCATTTGTAAAAAATACAATGACTTTTGGTGTAGAAGGTATTCACTATGAAAAAACTGGTGACAATTCAATTAAATTGTTAGATAAAGCAGCTGATTATTCTATACCAGCTTATACAATGGCAAACAATTTTATAGGTTACACAATAGATCCAGACCCAGCAGATAAATGGGAAACTTTTAAAACTTTTAACGATGAAACAGCCGAAGCTCCTTTATTTGGATTTACTTTTAATGGTGAATCTGTAAAGAACCAAGCAGCGGCAGTAAAGGCAGTTTCTCAACAATATTACACTCAAGTTTTTACTGGAAACAATGCTGATGTGGAAGGTACTATAGCTGAGTTCAACGAAAAATTATATAACGCAGGTCTACAGGATATTATTAACGAATTACAAAAACAAGTGGATGCATATGTAGAAAATAATAACCTACAATAATCCACATAAAGAGTAATTATTATAAAATAAGTGTATGAAGATTATCTTTATGCACTTATTTCTATACTATTTTCCAGGAGGTAAAATAATGATTTTTCATGAGCAACATATTAAAAAAGCCGTAATTAAAGAATTATTAGAGGAGTTACAATTTAAGGCAGATGATAATTATGAGGTTTTTTCTGAAAAAATTGATTATGGTCTAAGAGTTAAATTTGAAAATAATAAAATAACTATTTTTTATTCAAGTAATGAAACATATACAAGAGCTTTGGCATTAATGGTTGAGAGCCTTAGGAATAAGAATTTTCAAGTAATAAATGAAACTCCTAAATTTAAGGGTCTAGGGGTCATGATTGACTGTTCTCGTAACGCCGTTTTAAAAGTGGAAACTGTAAAAAAACTTATGAGGTATTTATGTTTAATGGGATATAACTCTATTCAATTGTACACAGAAGATACATATGAATTGGAGGAGTATCCCTATTTTGGATATATGCGAGGAAGTTATACAACTAGTGAACTTAATGAGATTATGGAATATAGCCAAGAACTAGGCATGGAGATAATTCCTTGTATTCAAACGCTGGCACATTTAGCGGCTAGTTTTAGATGGAAGGCTTTTAATGACATAATAGATTGCGACAATATTCTATTGGTAGGGGAGGAAAAAACTTATAAATTTATTGAGGCAATGATAAAACACGCATCAAATAATTTTATTAGCAGACGCATAAATATTGGAATGGATGAGGCTCATAATTTAGGCCTTGGCAAGTACTTACAAAAACATGGATATGTAGATAGAATAAAAATAATGATTGACCATTTAAATAAGGTGGTTGAAATTTGCAAAAAATACAATATGAAACCTATGATGTGGAGCGATATGTTCTTCAGGCTTCTTAGTCCTACCGGTGATTATGATGAAAATTGCGACTTGGAAAAAATAACATTACCTAAAGATATAGAAGTTATTTATTGGGATTACTATAACAAAGATGAAGCACATTATAATAACATAATTTCTCAGCATAAAAAATTACCTAATAAAACGATTTTTGCAGGTGGTGCTTGGCGTTGGCGAGGGGTTGTTCCAGATAATACCTTTAGTCTATATGTAGGTGAAAAAGCTTTAAATGCTTGCGAAAACCATAATATTGAAGAAGTTTTTTTAACAGCATGGGGGGACGATGGCGGCGAGTGTGCGACTTTTTCAATTTTACCAAATTTAGTTTACTATGCCGAAAGGTGCTATAGTACTTTTAGCCAAGATTTATTTAAAAAGCGTTTTAATTTATATAGTGATTCAACTTTAGAAGATTTTTTATTACTAGATTCTGCCAATCATTTACCAGACAACCCGCCCCCTGGTCGATGCTCAGTTAACCCTAGTAAGTATTTATTTTATCAAGATGTTTTGCTCGGCCTTTTTAATAGTCATGTGGAAAAAGGTGTAACTAACAATTTTTATGGCAATTTAAGTGAAAAACTTAATATAGCCTTGGGTAAAAATAAAAAGTGGGAATATATTTACAATACAATTTATTTAAACGCAAAAATCCTTTCAAAAAAAGCGGAAGTTGGTATTTCTTTGCAAGAAGCTTATAAAAATAAAGATAAAAAAACCATGGAATTATGTGTTTCACAAATTTCAGACATTATACAGGATACAAAGAAGTATCATAAAGCTGTTAGAAAGCAATGGATAGCGGAAAATAAAATGTCAGGGCTAGAAGTACAAGACCAGCGTTTAGGTGGGATGATAACAAGGCTAGAAGTAGTAAACGAATATTTAGAAAGTTATTTAAATGGTGAAATAGAGGTAATAGAAGAATTAGAGTATAAAAGCCTCAGGTTTGATTGTAAAACTATTGAAGAAGATTTTTTATCTATACCTAGCCCATGGTGGTTTGAAATAGTTACGCCCAATAGAATAGGAAGAACTTAATTCTATCTATTATCAGGCATTGAACCCCCACTAAGCATTTAATTAGACACAGCATCTAGGTAGGATTTCTACCGATTTAACAGAGGTGATTAAGATGAAAGAAAAAAATATTTTATTAATTTTTACAGACCAACATAGAATTGACACTTTATCTTGCTACAAAGATACTATTTGTAAAACCCCTAATATTGACCAATTGGCGAAACATAGTGTTATATTTAATAATGCCTACACCACTTGCCCTGTGTGTTCCCCAGCTAGAAGTTCCCTTTTTTCTGGGTTTTATCCATCAAAAACGGGGATGGAAACAAATCTTTACCAAACAGGGAGCCGTACTCATGAAGTTCAAGACGCACCCTATATTTTAAGCCGCAGACTGGAAAAATTAGGGTATCAATTAGGTTACACTGGTAAGTGGCATTTAGGTATTGGAAAAAATAAAGATTCAGCTGAAGGCAAAAGCGTTTTAGCTCAGCAAAAAAAAGGCTATATGGATAGTGGTGCCTATGAAAATTACGGAACATTGCCAACAGATATTGGCTTTACAGGAGATGACTTCCCAGGCCACGGAGGAGGTGGTTGGGGTTATCCTCAATTTAAAGAGTATTTAATTAATAATAATTTAGAAGTTAAAATGATTAATAAAGGTAGCGGGAATAGGGCAGGTGACCATTCTACATGGGCAGAAGTGACTTCCCCTATAGAAAGTACTATTGAGTATTATCTAACGGAAAGGGCTATTAATATAATTGATGGTTTTACAAAAAAAGATTCACCTTTTTTCTTTGCCTTGAATTTTTGGGGACCTCACGAACCTTTTTTTGCACCTACAAAATTTCTAGATATTTATAGGAATGTTAAAATTCCAGAAATAGAAAGTTTTAAAGAAAATCCTAAAAATATGCCTAAGATATACAATCTATTAAGGCGTCCTGAATGTAATTGGGAATTTTTTGAAAATACATTGCGTCATTACTATGGTTGTATTACTCACATAGATAACCAAATTGGTAGGCTAATAAATTTCTTAAAGGAAAAAGGAATATATGATGATACTATAATAATTTTTTCTGCAGACCATGGAGATAATCAAGGTTGCCACGGAGGTTTAGAAAATAAATCCTATAGTATGTATCAAGACACAACTAACATTCCTTTAATAATTAAACCGGCGGAAAAAAAATACAAATCTTATAAACAAAGTGCTTTCGCCTCAACTTGTGACATTTATGCTACTATTTTGGATTTAGCCGGCTTTGTGCCAGATGATGAATATGGCTTTTGTGATGGAAGCCCATTAAGTCCTTTTATTCATAATACAAATATAAAGGATTGGCCTAATGAAATTATGACCCAAGGCATGGGTGCTTTCGATGTTATTGCTACTCAAAGAATGTATAGACAAGATAATTGGAAATATGTTTTTAATGGAGCAGGGGAAGACCAGCTATTTAATTTACAAGATGATGAGTTTGAATTAAATAATCTTGTAGATAAAAAAGAATATGAAGAAATTTTATTGAAACTTAAAAATGATTTTGCTGATTTTATGGATAGAAAAGGGGACTTAATTAGAAATGCTTTTTGCAAAATTAATACCATAAAGGAATGGAGGTTATAATGAAGAAAAAACCTAATATTATTTTAATTACAACGGACCAACAACGTTTTGACACTATACAAAAACTAGGTAACCATTCTATTTTTACGCCCCATTTAAATTGGTTAGTAAGTGAAGGAGCTAGCTTTACAAGGTGTTATGCTGATTGTCCTGTGTGCGTTCCATCTCGTACAACTATAATGACAGGTAAAAAGGGATATGTGTCTGGTGTTGTAAATAACATAAATAATTCAACTGTAATGAGTCAAAGCAAAACTTTACCGAAGATTTTAACAGAAAATGGTTATCAAACTAGGGCAGTTGGAAAAATGCATTTTGAACCACCTAGGGCGCATCATGGTTTTGAGCATATGGTGTTGCCCTTCGATTATTACAGAGAATATAGAGGAAACATAAAAAGACCAAAACACCACGGAGTGGGGGAGAACGAAGTAGAACCAGTTATTTCAACGGTAGATGAAAATGAAAGTTTAACAACATGGACAGTGGATAAATCTATAGATTTCATTGAAACCCGCGACCCTACAAGACCATTTTTTCTATGGACGAGCTTCGCAAAGCCGCACCCACCCTTTGACCCATGTTATAATTATTGGGCTATATACGAGAATATAAATATGCCTGACCCTATTTATGGAGATTGGTCAGAAAATGTTGAGGATATTCCCAAGGGATTTTTGCAAAATACTTACGCACTAAATAACATGCATATGTTTACAAAAGAACAAATTAAAAATATTAAAAGGGCTTATTATGGTTGTATAAGTCAAATAGATTATTCATTGGGTTTATTTTTTGCAAGGCTTAGGGAAGATGGGCTTTTTGAAAACACTTGGATAATTTTTACATCGGACCATGGTGATATGCTGGGCGACCACCATATGGGTGGGAAATTTACTTTTACAGAAGGCGCTGCCCATGTGCCTTTTATAATTAGACCTCCTGACGGTTCTTTGAAAAATAAAAAATCAAATATTTTAGTTGAATTAAGTGATTTGTATCCTACGATTTTACATATAGCTGGGCTAGAAAAATACGCCGGTAGTTCAGACGGGAAAAGTGTTTTAGATTTAGTTAATACTAAAGATGATAGGCCCTTCTTCGGAAATTATAATAATACAACTTTTTGTGCTATGAAAAATAATATAAAATATATTTTCTGTACTCTAGGCGGTGGAGAGTTGCTTTTTGATTTAAATAATGACCCCTATGAAAAATGTAACTTGATGAAGGACATTGGTTATAAAAATATTTTAGAACAATTAAAAGATGAAGTTATGGAAAATATTAAAGCCTATAGCCCGAGTATCTTAGAAAATGGAGAAATTATTTTACAGCCAGCACCTCAACATGATGAAGATACATATAAATGGCCGGGTTTCCATTCTATTTTTTGTGAGGAGTTTGATGTTTTACATTAAGATATTTTTTTAAAACCAGCTATATTTATTACGATGATGAATTTATGGTTTGAATTTACAAAGTTTTAAAGCCAGAGTTGTAGCACTAAAAATCGCTACAACTCTGGCTTTATCTTCTAAAATCCCGTGGAGAAACTCCAACTTCTTTTTTAAATATTTTAGAAAAGGTTAAAGGGTCGTTAAAGCCTACAGATCTAGAAACATCACCAATAGAGAAAGCTCTATTAAACAGGAGTTCTTTAGCTTTATTTATTTTAAAATCTGTAATATATTTTTTCGGAGAAACTCCTACTTCCTTTTTAAAAAGGTTTGAAAAATAAACTCTATTTAACATATTTATATTTGCTAAATCTTGTGCAGATATTTCTCTATGGTAGTTTACAGCGACATAATTTATCGCTTTTTCTACATAGGCGTTATAATTTTCTTTAGTAGAGAGCATTTCAATTAAGTAAGAAAAAATAATTTGGCTATAGCCAAATAAACGCAAGTTTTTGCATTCTCCCTCCACATTTATAAATTCCTTAAATAAATGTTCCATATGATTTAAGTTTTTTTTCAACTGGTAAATGGGATTTTCTATGGATAAATTCATACGCTCTATAAAATTCACGCCGTCACTACCTGTAAAAGCAATCCAATAGTAAGTCCATGGGTTTGCTAAAGACGCCTCATAGTAGGTAAGCATATCTGGGTGAATTAAAAACCCATTGCCTCGCTGTAAATGATAAGTTTTATTAGTAGTATAACAGGTAAAAGAGCCTTCACCGCTACATATATAATGAAATAAATATGAGCTTCTTACTGCTGGACCGTAAAAATGGCCCTTATGGCATTTTTCCATGCCTAAATTTAGCAGATTAAAATCATAATTAGCTTTATCAGTAGTATAACTATACATAAATCACCTCAATATTGCATTTTTCCATATAGATTAATTCCCCTACTATAATTATATAGTATAAAAACGCTAATTAACAGCTTGAAATTATATTGTACTATTATTTTTATTTTAATTAATGTTACATTTTTCCATATATTAGTTTCAAATTTATATAGAGAAATTTACTTATTAATAATAGAATATAACTATAACATTCTTAAAAGTAAAGGAGATATTATGGCAAAAATAACATTTATAGGAGCAGGCTCAACAGTTTTTGCAAAAAATGTTTTGGGTGATGTTCTACTTACACCAGTTCTACAAGATAGTGAAATAGCACTTTTAGATATTGATATAAAAAGACTTAAAGAATCCGAATTAGTTATTACAGGAATAAACAACAAATGTAATAATGGCAGAGCTAAAATCACCACTTATACAGACCCAAGAAAAGCTTTAGAAAATGCTACTTATGTTGTAAATGCAATTCAAGTTGGAGGCTATGACCCTTGTACCATTACAGATTTTGAAATACCAAAAAAATATGGTTTGCGTCAAACTATAGCAGATACCCTTGGAGTAGGGGGGATTTTTAGAACATTACGTACTATGCCAGTAATGTTAGCGCATGGGGAAATAATGGAAGAAGTATGCCCTGATGCATGGTTTTTAAATTATACTAACCCTATGGCAATGCTTACAGGTGGCATGTTACGTTTTACAGGGGTTAAAACTGTAGGACTGTGCCACAGCGTGCAAGTATGTGTAGACAATCTTTTTGAAGCAACAGGAATTACAGAAATAAAGGCAGAAGATACTATAAGTAAAATAGCAGGAATAAACCACATGGCGTGGCTTTTGGAATTGAAGGATAAAAATGGAAAAGACCTATATCCCTATGTAAAAGAAAAGGCCAACACTTTAAAAGATAAGCATAAAGATATGGTACGTTTAGAATTAATGAAAAGATTCGGTTACTATATAACAGAATCTAGTGAACACAACGCTGAGTACCATCCATATTTTATAAAGGATAAATACCCAAATTTAATTGAAGAACTAAATATCCCTTTAGATGAATACCCAAGAAGGTGTATCGAACAAATAGAAAAATGGGAAAAACAAAGAGAAGAACTTTCTCACGATACAAACCTAGATCATAAACGTTCTAAAGAATATGCTTCTCATATTATGGAAGCTATGGAAACTAATGAACCATATGTTATAGGTGGAAATGTTTTAAATAGCGGTATAATTACAAACTTACCACGAAAAGCTTGTGTGGAAGTGCCTTGCGTTGTTAATGCCTTGGGCATTCATCCAATGCATATAGGAGATTTGCCTGAGCAACTAGCAGCCTTAAATAGAACTAATGTTAATGTTCAATTGCTTACATTAGAGGCTTGCAGAACTTTGAAAAAAGATTATATTTATCAAGCGGCAATGTTAGACCCTCATACGGCTTCAGAGTTGTCTTTAGATGATATTGTTAAACTATGTGACGAGTTAATAGATGCTCATGGACAGTGGTTGCCTAAGTATATGTAATTGTTTTAGGTAACATTTAAGTAATACGGAACTGTCTTGAAAAGAAAAAATCTTGCAAGTACAATTACAGAGTTGCGTATTAATAAAGCTCTCAAGTTATTAGTTAGTACTAATCATAAGGTAAGTGAAATTTCAACAGCTACAGGATATTAATCCCCATCTCATTTTTCTTGTGTTTTTAAAAAACAGGCAGGTTTAACACCACAGGAATATATAAGTAGGTAGTATTTTACACTTTAGGCAAGATTAAAGGGTGTGCAACCCTCCGTGAATGTTTCAGCGAAACCCACACGAGGTGTTACACACCCTTTCAAACTCTTGAATCAAATCTATAATTCCACAGAAATTTCCTGTTTCTGCATTTTATGCTTTTCTACATAGCCCGTTAACATTAAAGTAAGAGCACCGTCACCAGTAACATTACATGCAGTACCAAAACTATCTTGTATAGCAAAAATAGTAAGCATTAAAGCTGTTCCTGTCGCATCGAAACCAAGCACCCCAGTAATTAACCCAAGGGATGCCATTACTGTACCACCAGGAACACCAGGAGCGCCAATAGCAAAAACGCCAAGTAAAACACAGAATAAAATCATTGTTCCAAAAGACGGCAAACTACCATAAAGCACTTGGGAAACAACCATAACAAAAAATACTTCTGTTAATACAGAGCCACAAAGATGGATATTAGCAAAAAGCGGAACACCAAAGTCTACCATATCATCACGTAAAGTTGGCTCAGATTTATGAGCACATCTTAAAGCTACAGCAAGAGTTGCAGCCGAGGACATTGTACCTACAGCAGTAATATAAGCCGAGCCATAATTCCTTATAACATTAAAAGGATTTTTTCCAGAATAAATACCAGCCAAAGTATATAATAGCGCCAACCATATAAAATGGCCAACCATAACTATTAAAATTACAACTAAAAATACAGGTAATTGCTTTGTAATTGTGCCTTCATAAGACAATGAACAAAAAGTAAATGCAATATAGAAAGGCAAAATCGGTATAACGAACTTGCTTACTATAGACAAAACTATTTTTTGAAACTCATCTAATAAATTTGCAATAGATGTTGCCTTTGTCCATGTTGTAGCAAGACCAATCATTACAGAAAATACCAAAGCACTCATTACAGGCATAATTTGAGGTATGGACAATTCAAATATAATCGGTGGTAATTCTTTTAATCCATCTACTTCCGACACAATAGAAAGGGAAGGGATAATGGCAAAACCACTAACCATAGAAAAGATAGCGGCGCCAACAGAAGATACATAGGCAATTATAATTGCAACACTAAGTATCCGCGATGCATTGTTTCCAAGTTTTGTAATCGACGGTGCAATAAATCCTATTATTATTAATGGCACACAAAACAAAATAAGTTGTCCCATTATATAGTTTAAAGTTACAACAACATTCATAACTTTAAGGCCGGCAATCTGTCCGAATAAAATTCCGACTATAACGCCAAGTAAAAGCCGAAAAGGTAAATTGCTAAATAATTTTTTCATTTCAATCCTCCTAATTTCCTACCATAATTTTAATTATTTCCTCGTTAGTGCTTTTCATACCGTTTTGACATAATCTGCCTATGTTTTTAATTGTTTCTTCAACTCCCTTCTCAACAATTCCATCGCCTGCATAGAACTGTTGCCCTTGTTTATACATATCGTATCCCAACAATACGGCATCTATTGCTGCAACTATTTTTGCTGCACAAGATGCTTTAGCCCCATCACATATCATACCAGAAATAATGGCTAATGTATTTACAATTGTGTGACTCGCATCTTCAAAAGTTCCATCATGTAAATATACAATCCCAACACCTGCTCCAATGCCAGCACTTACAACTCCACAATAAGCAGATAAAGTTCCAATGCCTGTTTTTTGATGAATAGCTGTTAAATTAGATAAAACTAAAGCTCGATACATTTTTTCTTCTGAAACCTGTAGTTCTTTTGCATATACAATAATAGGCACCGAACAAGTTATGCCTTGGTTTCCACTTCCGGAATTTATAACAACAGGCAATTCGCAACCATTCATCCTTGCATCAGACCCTGCGGCTGCCATAGCTTTTGCCTTTGTTTTAACGTCTTTATATGAGTTTAAAGAAACTTTTCCTATATTTGCTCCGTAATTTCCTTTTAAACCTTCTTCGGCTATAGCGTAGTTATATTTAACTTGTTTTTCTAGCACCTCAACAATATCATTAATGTTAACAGTATTTGCAAAGTCCCAAATGCTTTCCATATTTAAAACACTTCTGTCAATCCTGGCTGTTGCATTTTCTTGTTTCTTAACAAAAATAGCTTCTCCATCTTTTTCAATTAAAATTATATTAGTGTGGTAATCAACTATGTGAACCTTAGCATAGGAATCACCTTTAAAAACCGTTAATATAATTTCGAAAATCAAACCATTATCTATATGTTTAATTTCTATAGGAATATTTTTTAAAAAATCATTTATTTCTAATATTTGTTCTTTTCTAACTTTAGAAATAACTTCAAGACCTTTATCAGGCTGTCCTGCCACTATACCAGCAGCAGCAGATGAGTTAATACCCTTTAAATGGTTTGTGTTTGGCACAATTACGCTTTTAACATTTTTAATTATACTGCCACTTACCTCTACTAAAACACGATCAGGTAAATTTCCTAAAGCTTCCCTGCCCTTTGCACCAGCATATGCTATTGCAATAGGTTCGGTACAACCCATTGCAGGAAGCAGTTCTTCCTTTAGAATGTTACAATACATAGTGTATCTGTTATCATTTTTATCCATTGAAACACCTCTTTTATTTGAATTGGTAAATATGTTATAATCTTAGTATAATACACAGAAACATATATGTTAAATTAATCTTTTTTAATACATAGTTAAAAAAGATTAATATATATCTGCCAAGTATAGTAAAATAATCTTTTTAAAAATAGAAAAATTAGGATGGTAAAATATGGATTTAAGAGAAATGAAAACCTTTATAACAGTCCAACAATTAGGCAGTTTTTCCAAAGCCGCTCATAAATTAGGCTATACACAGGCTGCTGTAACTGTACAAATAAAAAATTTGGAAAGAGAATTAAATACAAAACTTTTTGATAGGTTAAATAAACAAATTCGTTTAACTAATGAAGGAGAAGTTTTTTATAAATATTCCGTACATATATTAAATGATGTAATAGAAGCAACAGAGGCCTTGGCCTGTAATTATGAATTACAAGGTAGTCTTTCTGTTGGCATAATCGATTCTCTATGTTCCACTTTTTTACCAAATTTATTAAGGCAATATCATTCAAAACATAAAAAAGTTTCTGTCACTGTTTTAAATGATACTCCCGCAGAATTATTTAACAGATTAAACTGCGGCCAGTTGGATTTTTTATATGTGTTAGAAGAAAAAATAATAAATTCCTGTTATATAAAATTGTTAGAAATAAAAGAAGATGTGAGTTTTGTATGTAGCTCAACTCATCGCCTTTGTAATATGCCTGCTATGGAAATAGACGAAATACTTAACTTTCCCTTTATACTAACAGAGGATAACGCAAGCTATAGGAAGTTGTTAGATTTGGAAATGCTTAAAATAAATAAAAAAATCCAGCCATTTATACAAGCTCAAAACACAGATTTAATTTGCCAAATGCTAATTGATAATGACTATATATCCTTTTTACCGAACTTTTTAGTGAAAGATTGTTTAGAAAAAAATATATTAACAACCTTGGATGTTCCAGAAATAAACATTGATGTATATCGCCAAATTTTATACCACAAAGAAAAATGGGTTACAAAAGAAATGAAATCATTTTTTGATTTGTTAGAGCAATAAAAAAAGCTGAAAAAAACTGAAATTTTTTCAGCTTTTTTTACGCTTGAATACTAAAATTGAGATATATATAAAAAATAGTTTGATTATTAGATTTTGAGAAATAAGTAATATTAGGGAAAATAATTATTGACATAACATATGTAAATAATTATAATTAATAAAAAAAGCATTCGAAAGGAGAAAAATATGAGCAAAATTATATATGTGCCTTTAGACGAACGACCTTGTAATTACATATATCCACAATTCATTTGTAAAATCGGCGATTGCAATATAATTGAATTACCTAAAAAATATTTAGGTAATTTTAAGAAGCCAGCTGATATTGATGCAATTTGGAACTGGTTATTTGAAAATATAGGCGAGGCAGACTATGGAGTAATATCCATGGACATGCTTATATATGGGGGCATTGTCCCATCACGTCTACACCATTTAAATTCCGAAACTTGTAAAAAAAGAATAGACAATATAAAGAAACTAAAAGAAATAAATCCTAAAATAAAATTATTTGCTTTTCAACTTATTACAAGAGCACCAGCAAGAAATGGCAGTGTAGAAGAGCCGGATTATTATGAGGAGCATGGTTATAATATATACAAATACGGCTATTTGCAGGATAAAAAGGACGTAATAGGATTGGAAAGGGAAGAAGCTAACGAGCTAATAGAAATAGAAAATTCTATACCTGAAAAATTTTTAGATGACTTTTTAAAACGAAGAAAAATAAATTTCGAAAACAACCTATACACCATAGATACATTAGAATACCTAGATTTTTTTGTCATTCCCATAGATGACTGCAAACCCTATGGTTACGCATCTAGCGAAAGAAAAAAAATAGGAAATTATTTAAGTAGACAAAATAAACTGTCTAAAGTAATGATGTACCCTGGGGCAGACGAAATAGGTTGCACGCTAATGGCCAGAGCCTTAAATGAAATAAATAATAAATCACCAAATGTTTATTTGGATTACACATCTAAAGTCGGCAAGTATTCTATACCGGCATACGAAGATAGGTGTATATGCGAAACCCTTGGTTATCATATTGAGGCCGTTGGTGCTACAGAAGTATTTAATCCAAATGAAAGCGACATAATAATATGTGTAAACACTCCTACTACAGAAAGTTTATCTCTAGAAAGTAAAGAAACATACAATACAGTTTATTTAGAAAAAGAAAGAAATTTTTTTAGTTTTATTAAAAGGCTAAAGGAGTACAGCACAAAAAATAAAGTTCTAGCCGTAGCCGATTGTGCCATAGCAAATAAATGCGATAGAGCATTAATGCAATTTTTAAAAGAAAATAATATGCTTCGGAGTATACAAGCTTTCGCTGGCTGGAATACATCTTCAAATACTTTTGGAACGACCTTGGCTCATGCTATGGCTGTAAATTTGAAGGGAGAAAGCCAAATATCCAAGGAATTTTTATCCCTAAGGTACCTAGAGGATTGGGGATATATGACCATTGTAAGAGAAAAAGTAACAAAAAAGTACATGGATGTTTACAACTTACATAAACTATACAATCAGGAACATTACAATATAGTTAAAGAAGAAATTTACAGGGAATTAAAAAAATATATGGATGACATAGTTGCCTTAGATTTTTCTGTAGAAATACCTTGGCACAGAATGTTTGAAATACATATAACTTTAAAGTGAAGTCAATAGACCTTTCCGTCAGCGAGGGTCCAATTCTTACCGATTAGGAGGAAATTATGAAAAGAAAAGTAATTTATAGTTTAATGGTATTATTTATAGCACTATCTGCAGTAGGATGTACTAATAATGATAGTCAAAAAAACGCAACAGAAAGCACAGGGGCTGAACGTGAAAAATTAGATGTGTGGTATGTTCATTCCGGCGCTGAGGCAGAAGTACAAGAGAATGCTATTTCTAAGTACAACTCAATGCAAGAAAAATATGAGGCAGTAGGTTTAAGTGTATCTGATAAGCAAAAAATAATTGTTGCAATGTCTGGAAGTGATGCTCCAGATGCTATTATTTGTTCAAATCAAGATGTTATTGCCTATGCTGGTTCCGAATTATTAACTAATATAAGTGAGCTAGATGCAAGTGACGACACCTTCGCTCTAGAAGATAATTTTTCAGCACAAGCTATAGCCACAAATACAATTAATGGAAATGCCTATGCCGTTCCTCACTCATCCATGATTATCCAAATGTTTTATAATAAAGATATTTTAGAAGAATTAGGATATGAAGAACCACCAAAAACTATGGAAGAATTATTTACAATAGCAGTTGAGGCAACGGAACTTGACGAAAATGGTAACATAACAAGAGTTGGATATCCTTTATTTCCTTTAGCCAGCGCAAGACAAGAATTAATTTATGCTTTTAGTGGTGCATGGTGGAACGGGAATGATTTAACACCAGATGACCCAAATATACTAGACAGTTTAAATATGAATATGAAATATAGAGATATGTATGGCATTGATAAAGTGCAACAGTTCACAGCAACAGCTAATACCAACAGGTATACAGAAAATGACATGTTTTTTGCAGGGAAACAACTATTTAGGTTTGATGGCCCGTGGCTTGCAGCAATGACAGATACTTTCAACTCAGATGTAAACTATGGCGTAGCTCTTATACCAGGCATAGGCGGCGAGGAAACAATGGGCAGAAGTAGATATGAAACAAATGGAGTTGTTATACCTGTTGTGGCCGACCAAAAAGAAGGTGCATGGGATTTTGCTAAAACATATAGCACAGGAGAAATTATTAAAGAAGTTTTAATAGGCTTGGGAAATTTACCTTGTCAACCAGATTTATACGAAGACCCAGACATATTGGCATTGCCAAATTACCCAATATTTATAGAAGCATTAAAAGCTGAAAATGGAATTTTATACCCAACTATAAATGATTTAGCTAAGTACACTTCATTAATAGAAGAACATTTAGACTATGTATATAATGGAATAATGACACCAGAAGAAGCAATGACAGCTTTAAAAGAACAAAGTGAAACTTTAAAATAAATATAAAAAGAAAGGAAAAAAATGACAAAAAACTTAAACAACAGGGAATTTAAGAAAAATATAAATGGTTTTCTTTTTGCTTCTCCATGGATTATTGGTTTTTTATGTTTTAGTGTAATTCCTCTTATTTATTCATTTTACTATAGCTTTACTGCCTTCAACCCAATAAAAGAGCCAGAGTGGGTAGGCATTGCAAACTATGTATCTGTATTTAAAGACCCTCTTATTTTTAAGAGTTTAAAAAATACTTTGTTCATGGCATTTGTATCTACACCTGTTAATTTAGCCATAGGTATTTTACTAGCCACTATACTAAATAGTAAGTTTAAAGGTCGTGGAGTAGCAAGAACTATATTTTTTATGCCATCTGTCATACCCATGGTTGCAGCAACAATGATATGGATATGGATGTTCGATCCAACTTATGGTTATATAAATAGAATAATTGGTTTAATTGGAATAGAAGGTCCAGCATGGTTAATTGACCCCAAATATACAAAGTGGGCATTGGTATTAATGGGTTCTTGGTGTGTCGGCACAACAATGTTAGTATGTCTTGCCGCACTACAAGGCGTTAATCGTAGTTTTTATGAATCTGCAGATATTGATGGAGCAAATGCTATAACCAAGTTTTTTAAAATAACATTACCATGTATTGCACCAGTAGTTATTTATCAAGGTATACTAAACGTAATAAATTCATTTCAATATTTTACTCAAGTATATGTAATTATAAAGGCTAGTGCTGGCGGCGGAGCTAGTACAGCCAGCGGCGGACCTGCTAACTCAATACTTATGTATCCTTTATATTTATTTAACACAGCTTTTTCATACATGGATATGGGTAAGGCATCTGCCATGGCTTGGCTATTGTTTGTTGTAATAGCTATACTCACATTTATAATGATTAAAATAACTAATAAAATTTCAGGTGGTGAATAGATGAATAAAAAAGCAAAAAATATACAAAGTATTTTAAGATATTTGTTAGTATTGACTGTATGTGCTATTTTTTTATTACCTTTTATAATTATGGTAACTACATCCTTAAAAACAAATGGCGACGCCTTTTCATTGCCTGTTAGGTTATTGCCTAGGGAATTTATATGGAAGAATTACCCAGAGGCTTTGGAACAAATACCCTATATCAGATATATGTTAAATACCATTTACATAACAGCTTTTTCTATTATGGGGCAATTGTTTGCAACGCCTTCAGTTGCCTATTCCCTAGGAAAAATAAAATGGAAAGGTTCGAAATATATATCAGCACTTATTATGTCCACTATGATGATACCCTACACCGTTACAATGATTCCATTGTACAAACTATGGACAACTTTAGGGTTAGCAAATACATACTTCCCTTTAATAGCACCTACATTTTTTGGCAGTGCTTTTTATATAATTATAATGCGTCAATTTTTTACAAGCTTACCAGATTCTTTATTTGAGGCTGCGGAAATTGATGGAGCTAACGAGGTACGTAGGTACATTTTAATTGCATTGCCATTGTCTAAACCAGCACTAACAACCGTTGGTATATATGCCTTTATAACTGCTTGGTCCGACTACTTAGCACCTCTCATTTACATAAATAAAAAAGAAAAATTAACTTTATCCCTTGGTTTACAAGGCTTTTTAAGTCAATATTCCGTAGACTGGACGCATTTAATGGCCGCTACAACAATGTTTGTTTTCCCTGTAGTTATTTTCTTTTTAATATTTCAAAGAAATTTCGTGGAAGGTGTTGCATCATCAGGAATAAAGGGCTAATCTGAAAGGAGTTAAAATGAAAAAAGAACTATTAAAAACATTAGAAACCCCATGTATAGTTATTGATGTAAAACAAGCAGAAGAAAATATTAAAAATATGGCAAAGGCAGTTAAATGCAAATTAAGACCGCACATAAAAACTCATAAAATGTTAAGCTTTGCAAAGCTACAATTAGATACCGCTTGTGGCATAAGTTGCGCTAAAATAACCGAGGCTGAAGTCATGTCACAGGTGGCAAAGGACATATTTATAGCCTACCCTTTAATTGGTGAAGTGAAAATAAATAAAGCCCTTGCCTTACAGAAAAAAATAGATAGATTAATTTTAGCTGTAGACAGTTTAGAGGGTGCTAAAAAACTAAACGATGTAGCAAAAAAACATAATACAATTTTTGAAATAAGAGTAGAAATAGACACAGGAGTTAAAAGGACTGGTATTTCTATAAGCAAAACTTTAGGCCTATGTAAAGCTGTAGAACAAATGTCAAATTTAAATTTAACAGGCGTTTACACTTTTAAAAGCCTTGTTTATAAAGGAACAGACACAACAGATAAATATTTAGCGGCCAAGGAAGAAGGGGAAATAATGGAAAAAATAGCCAAAACCCTAAGAGCCAACGGCATAAATATAATGGATGTAAGCGCTGGCTCAACTCCAACAGCCATAGAGGTATCTAAAAACAAAGCTATTACAGAAGTTAGACCAGGTACCTATGTTTTTTATGATTACATGATGTATAAGGAAAATTCTTGTAAGTACGAAGAAATAGCGTGCCGATTTTATGCCACAGTAATAAGCTCCCATGAAGATTATTGTGTAATAGATGGAGGAACAAAAACTTTCCCCATGGATATTTTTTTAAACCAAGATCCCTACAATTATACAGGCTATGTCTATATAGACAATAATGATTTAGCTCTAACTAAAATGTACGAAGAACATGGAATTATATATTCCAAGAGCAAAACCATGGAATATAAAGTTGGTGATATTATAGAATTAGTACCTATTCATATTTGTACGGCAATAAATTTGCAAAATGAGGTTTATTTATACAAAGATGGAAAACTATTTAAAGAAAAAGTAGCAGGAAGAGGAATGCTAACATGATAATACGAAAGGGCAATGTTTATACTGGTAAAGATAAATGCGAGAAAAAAGATATTATAATAGAAAATGACAAAATAAAGGATATTGGTCATTTTGAGAACTACCAAGGTGAAGAAATTGACGCCACCGACCTAACTGTGTGCCCCTCCTTTATTGACGCCCATAGACATTGCGACTTAGCAATATTTAAAGAAGAATTTGGAGATATCGAGCTAAGGCAAGGAATTTCAACTATACTAAGTGGAAATTGCGGACTATCTGCTATTTTCCCAAGAACTTCTAAGTACAAAGAGGAAATAGAAAATTATTTAGAGCCTTGTTTAGGGCGATACAGCCTAAATATAAATAGCTACGAGGATTATATAAATAAAATTCCTTATGCGGCAACAAATATAAATAACTTTGTTGCTGTAGGTACAACTTTAGCAGCAACAAGAGGCTACAAGAAGAATATAACTAATGAAGAAATTAAAAAGGCTAGATATTTTATAGATGAATCTTTAGAAGCTGGAGCTGTTGGAGTATCCTCGGGAATTATGTATCAACCGGAATGTTATATGAATAAAATAAATTTTATAGAAATGCTACAGCCCCTAAAAAAATACAACAGACCTTTTGTAACTCACGTAAGAGGTGAAGGAAATAACTTATTGCCCTCTTTAAAAGAAGTTATAGACATTGCGAAAGAAGTAAATGTACCCTTAACCATAAGCCACTTTAAGGCTACAGGTATAAAAAACTGGAATAAAGAAATTTACAAAGCCATAGAGTTAATTGAAAGTGAAAGAAAAAACATAGACATAACTGTAGATTTTTACCCTTACAATGGTGGCTCTACAACTCTTATAAGTTTAATACCACCTGTATTAATGAAAGACACAATAGCCGAAACCATTGCCTACTTAGATACTAAAGAAGGAAAAATAAGTTTAAAAGAAAATTTATTAATAGAACACCAAAATTGGGATAACATGGCACTGTCTATAGGTTGGGAGAAAATTGTAATAAGCTCCTGTAGTAAAAAAGAGTATATTGGCAAAAACTTTATAGAAGCGACAAGTATAAGTAAATTTGATAGTGTTGCAGACTTTTTATGCGATTTATTGGTACTAGAAAAAGGAAATGTAAGTATCATTGTATTGTCTATGGATACAAAGGACATTTATGAAGTAGCAAAACTTCCCTATGGAACTATTATATCCGACTCCCTTTATGGAAATGCACAAAACCCACATCCTAGACTATATGGCACTTACGGCACAATATTAACAGAGTATATAAATAAAAAAGTCCTTACACTAGAAGAAGGAATAAGGAAAATGACTATTGATGTAGCAGAAAAGTACAATTTAAAAAATATAGGTGAAATTAAAAAAGGAAACTACGCCAATATAAATATTTTTGATACCATAACCAATGTAGCAACCTTTAAAGAGCCTAAACTAATGACATCGGGTTTTAAGTATGTAATATTAAATGGGCAAATTACGTTAAAAAATGATATAGTAATAAATAAGAAATGTGGAAATTTCATCAGACTAACTGCCTAAACTATAAAACTTACAGAAAAGAGGAATTATGGACGTTTATAAAAAAATAGAAGAGTTGGGGATTGTATTGCCACCAGCACCACCAAAAGGCGGAGTTTATTCACCTGCAAAGGAATTCGGAAAAAACTTAATTTACATTTCAGGCTGTGGACCTATTATTAATGAACCTTTGGCCGGAAGAATTGGAAAGGACTTTACTTTAGAAGAGGGACAGCAATTTGCAAAGCAATCTACTTTAAATGTATTATCTGTATTGCAAGACGCAATTGGCGATTTAAATAAAGTTAAGCAAGTAGTAAAAATCCTAGTTTTAGTAAATAGCAGTAATGATTTTTATGACCAACCTATGGTAGCTAATGGTAGCTCCACATTATTAAAAGAAATATTTGGCGATAATGGCCTTCCTACAAGGTCGGCTATTGGAGTAAATGTATTACCTGGCAACATACCTGTAGAAATAGAAGGAATTTTTGAATTAAAATAATGGAGATATTATGAATGTAATAGAAAAAAACTTACCTTTGTTAAAGCAAATTATGACATTACTAGAAAAACACTACGGCCCTACTTGTGAAATTGTTTTACACGACCTTACACAGGACTACAACTCCACAATTGTGGATATAAGAAACGGTCATGTAACAAATAGGGAGATTGGCGGTTGTGGAAGTAATTTAGGTCTGGAGGTTTTAAGAGGCACGGTTTTAGATGGCGATAGGTTCAATTATATAACAACAACTCAAAGCGGAAAAATACTCCGTTCTTCCTCAATATATCTCCGCGACGAGAAGGACAATGTAGTTGGATCTGTGTGCCTTAATTTAGATATTACTTCGACTTTGCAATTTGAAAATTATTTAAAACAGGTTAATCAGTTTGAGGGCATACATGAGGAGGAAGAAATTTTTTCTTCTGACGTAAATAATTTACTAGAAAATTTAATAAAACGAGCACAGGAACAAGTTGGTAAATTGCCATCAGAAATGAATAAAAGTGAAAGAATAGAATTTATAAAATACTTAGACCAAAAAGGAGCTTTCCTAATTACAAAATCCGGCGAACAAATATGCGAGTTGTTAGGTATAAGTAAATTTACTTTTTATAATTATTTGGACACTAGTCGTGATGAACCGCGGTAAAGACTTCTTCACTTTAATAACCTAAACCTTATTTTTAATGTTATAACTACCGAATTTTAATTCCCTATGCGTTTGCTCTATCTCACATTTAATTTTCAAAGACAATTTGATATTATTGTGGCATAGAGCATTCTTTTTATAGGTAAGAATTAGACCCACACCTCAATGTATACATCTGGTCGTTTACTACTTAAACCGCTCTGGTCATAAAGCTTTGCTTTATGCTCGAGTATGCGACCAAATTCGCCGTTCAGTATGGGTACAAGCCCCCACTGACGGATAAGTCTATTGACTCTAGGCTTTTCATTTTAAACCTCACATCATAATATCTTTTTCCTCTTTTGAACATTTTCTTTAGTGCTTTAACAAGACAATATCATATCAGCAAATTTTTTAAAAAATCCTTGACAACAAAAAGCATATATACTAGAATAATATTAATTAATAAACTTAATTAATATTATAAAATAAATGGAGGCCATTATGTTAAAAATTTTCACTACAGAAAAAGAACTAGCCTATGCTGTTTTTAAAATAATGCAAGAACAATTGGAGAATGAAAAAAAACCCGTTTTTTCTTTAGCTGCTGGAAGTACTCCAAAAAAAATATATAATATTTTTTCAAGTGAATATGCCAATGATAAAAGCCTAAGCTCTTTAAAAATTGTTAGTCTAGATGAATGGGTCAATGTAGCAAAAACAACTAAGGGCAGTTGCTACCAAATGCTTAATGAGGACTTGTTCAAAAATATTATTTTAAAAAAAGAAAATATTATTTTTTTTGAAACTGTTAATAAAAACCTAAAAGAAGAATGTAAAAGAATTGATGACTTTATTACTAAAAACCCCATAACTTTTAGTTTAATGGGCGTAGGCATCAATGGGCACATAGGGTTAAATGAACCTATGGATACAATAAAAAATTTTAGTAGCATAGTTGAACTATCCGATAAAACTAAAGAAACAGCCACAAAATATTTTAAGGAAAAAATTAATATTACCCATGGTATAACTTTAGGACTTGGGCAAATTATTAAGGCAAAAAAAACCATAGTTGTAATTACAGGCATACACAAAAAAGAGATTGTAAAAGAAATATTCGAGGGCGAAAAAAACACTCTGCCTGCACAAGCTTTATTGGACTACCAACACATTGATTTTTTTATAGATGAAACCGCCGGCTCTTTACTAACTATTACAAAGGAAGTGTTATAGTGCAAAATTACTTTATTGCTATAGATATAGGCGGAACCAATTTAAGATTTGCATTAATAGATAACAACCAAAATATAATAAAAAAATCCCACGTCTTTACTTCAAATATAACTAACGGCAGTATTTTTTTAGATACATTAAAAAGAGAAGTAAAAGAACTAAATAATAATTACAATGCAAAAAAAATATCTATTGTAATCCCTGCTCCATATAATGAAGTATCAAAAAAAATTGTAGACATTACAAACATACCATGTATTGAAAATTTAAGTTATACAGAAATAAGAAATGCACTATGTGAATATGATGTTTGTTTTCAAAACGATGTAAATGTAGTGGCATTATTGGAGTGTAAACTTGGAGCTGGTAAGGGTTGTAATAATTTAGTTTACATTACATTTAGTACAGGTATAGGAAGTGGAATTATTTTAAAAGGTGAAATCCACAACGGTACAAATGGCTATGCTGGAGAAGTAGGTAGCTTTGTAATTGATTCAACAAGAGAAAATTTTTTAGATGGTACTTTTGAAAATTTATGTAGTGGCACTGCCCTAACCAACATTGCTAAAAAAAATTTCGGTAAGGATAAAACCTGTAAGTACATTTTTAGTATGTATGAAAAAAAAGAAGATAAGAGTCAAAAAATCATAAAAGAATGGCTTAGGAATGTTTCCACAGGAATTGCCAATATAGTACAGTTATTGGACCCAGACATTATAGTTTTAGGCGGTCCAATTATTACATGTAACCAGTGGCTTGTTGAAGAAATATGTGCGCATACGAGGAAAAAATTATTAGGTAAGTTATCAACAAAATTAAAAATTAAAATAAATCAATTTGGTTCAGATGCAGGACTAATAGGCGCATCTTATTACGCACAAATAAATTTTAGTAGGAGGTTAAATTAATGAAAAAAATGAAAATCGCTTTAATCGGCGCTGGCAGTGTATCTTTCGCTATAGGCGCATTACACGACATTATTTTATCTGAAAGACTTCAAAATAATGTACACCTAGATATTATGCTCATGGATATTGAAGAAGTAAATTTAAACAGAACTTATACCTACGCCATAGAAATGTTTAAAGACTTTAAAAGCAACAATACACTAGGTAAAACTTTAAATTTAGAACTAGCTATTACAAAGGCAGACTTTGTTATTACAGCAATTGAAGTTAAACGTTATCATTATTGGGCACAAGATTTTCACATACCAAGATTGTACGGGAGCAAACAAATATATGGAGAAAATGGCGGTCCTGGCTCAATGTTTCATACTTTAAGAAATCTATCACCAATGTTAGAAATCGCTAAAACCATGGAAAAATGCTGTCCCGATGCTTGGTTGCTTAACTATACAAATCCCGAGGCAAAGTTAGTGGAAGCAATTTGTAAATATACGAAAATTAAAGTAGTCGGATTGTGTCATGGGCTACAAATGGGAATCAATCAAGTTTCAGAATTTTTAGAAATAAATAAAGATGACATTGAAGTTGAGGGCGGAGGTTTAAACCATTTCGGTTGGTTTACAAAAATTTATAATAAAAAAACTGGCGAAGATTTATATCCATTATTTAAGAAAAAAGAAAAAGAAGCCTGTACATTAGCCCAATTTGACCATTATGGATTGTCTAGAGCCATGTTTAACCTCTACGGAATGTATCCATATCCAGGAACAAACCACTGTGGTGAATATGTAGGTTATAGCGATGATTTTTATTGCGGGCTTTCCCTATTGTATAGGTACAATCCTCTAGAAGATACACCATATAAAAGCAAAAATGGTAATGACCTACAATTTGTATATAATGCTAGTGGTAACCATTTAGACAAAGGACTTTTTGACCATAGAAAAGGTGAATTTAATGAAGAAATCGCTCAAGATATGTGGAACGAAGAGTCATATATATACAATAAAGAAAAAGTAAAATGTAGTGGTGAGTACGCTATACCTATTATAGAATCAATTTTTTTCAAGGAAAAATATCATTTAAAAGCTGTTAATATGCAAAATAAGGGCGCAATAAAAGGTTTACCAGATGATATGGTTGTTGAAACTCAAGGTGTAGTAGATGGCGATGGAATCCACCTTATCCCCATGAGTGTAGAATTGCCCACAGCCGTTATTGGTATGATTAATATACAAGGCAGTATTCACAAGCTTATTCTAGAGGCATATGAAGAAAGTTCAAAAAATAAACTACTTCAGGCAATTTTGCTAGATCCTCAAGCACCTACATATTATCAAGGAGCTGCTATGATTGACCATATGTGCCAGCTACAAAAAGATATTCTACCGGCTCTTGAATGGAAGTAGGAACTAAAGCAGGCGACGCCATAGGCGAATTACTTTTCGGATATGAAACTCCATCTGGAAAACTCACTATGTCCTTCCCTAGAGTAAGTTGGCAAGTACCAATTAGATATAACTTTATAAAAACAGGGCGCCCCCCAAATAATTCAACATACAGTAGCCGATACCAAGATTGCGAAATCGGTCCACTGTATAAATTTGGCCATGGATTAAGTTATGCAAATATAGAATACTCAGATTTTTCCCTGTCCAGCGAAACCATCACAGAGAACAATCCCGTTACAATCTCTTTCTATATAGAAAACAAAAGTGACTTCGATTGCAAAGAAACAATAATATTATTTTTTAGTGATCCTGTTGCTGGAATTGTAAGACCCATAAAAGAGCTGGTGAAGTTTAATAAGATCTTCTTGTTAAAGAACTCTAAAAAACAAATTAAGTTCAAAATTTTTTTAGATGATTTAAAATATACAAACCATAATAATGAAAAATTAATTGAAAAAGGAAAAGTTAACTTTTATGTAAATACAAATGAAAATTGTATTTTAACAATAAAGGTAGAGTAAAGTTTTAAGTTAACATTTTTATTTTATTAGGAGGATTTTTATGAAAAAGATTTTAGGAAAAAAGTTTAAAAAAAGACTTAAAAGTGCAATAATTATTATAAGCATGTTAGCAATGACTGCAGC
>JBKECF010000109.1:0-1505 GCA_047974375.1 Lachnospirales bacterium | reverse complement strand
TTTTTATTCTGTCATGACGGACAAATTTGGCACAGATTATTCTGCAATTGATAAGGAAATAGCTAGTTTTTCTGAGGAAGAAAAAAATAATATGGAAAAAATTATTATGACAGAATGGCTTAGTATTGTGTCAGCCGTAAGGGATATTCCTGGAGATGTTATTATAGTAACTAATGAAGTAGGGTGGGGAATTGTTCCTGAAAATCCTTTTTCACGATGGTTTAGAGATATTTACGGTCGGGTTAATCAATACTTAGGAAAAAAATCTGATGCTGTCTATTTAGTTGTAGCAGGAATTCCAATGGAGATAAAAAAATGAAGAGTTTAATTTTATACACTCAATTCTTTACACGCATACCAATTCCAATTGGTGTAGATAAACCCGTTGAAAGAATGAAGTCAGGGGTTAAGTTATTTACGATTTTTGGTTTTTTAGTTGGTCTCATAGAAGCTGTGATATTTTTTATAGCTGCTCAATTTCTCAGCTTAAATATTGCTTGGTTAATTGTCCTATTTAGTGATTTGCTATTAACAGGTGGCTTTCACTTAGATGCAATTGCTGATATGGCTGATGGTTTGTTTTCTTCTAGAAAAAAAGAGCGGATGCTTGAAATTATGAAAGATAGTCGTGTAGGCAGTAACGGCGTTTTAATATTAATCTTTTATTATTTAATGTGTGTCGTCCCTTTTTTTGAATTATCTTCGGTACTAACCTTAAAGACAAGTTTATTTATTGTTATTGGAATGAATGTTATTGGGAAAATGAGTATTAGTTTAATGTTTTATCAAATGGTTTATGCAGGAGATAATCCGCAAGGTTTAGGAACCGTGTTTCTTGGGGTAAAAGTAAGTGACATTATCATAGCTCAGTTTATTGGTTTGACAATACTTTATATGATGTTTGGGTATCAAGTATTGTTTGTTTATGGTGTGACCTTATTATTTATTTTAAGTTATAGAAGAATGGTTTATAAAAAAATCGGTGGATTAAACGGGGACACACTGGGCGCAGCTTCTCCACTAAGCCAAATGTTGTTTATGCTATTGGTTCAATGGGTAATCGCAAAATGAGAAAAATCTATTTAATCAGACATGGCGAAACAGATTTAAATAAAAAGCGTGCTTTTTACGGTAGTTTAGATGTGGCAATAAATCAACGAGGGAAAGAACAAGCTCAATTATTGAATACTTTGTTAGAGGAAAAACAAATAACTGAAGTCTATCGAAGTGACATGCTTCGAACTAAAATGACCTCAGATATCATTTTTCCAGGTTTCAATAAAAAAATTGACTCTAGGTTAAACGAAAAGGATTTTGGCAAATGGGAGGGTCTTGTGGCTGATGAAATTTAAAGCTTATATCCAAAAGTGTGGGCTAATTTGTTGAATGAACCCTTAAGTTATACACCATGTGAGGCTGAAAATTTTACTTTATTTCAAAATCGAGTATTAAATTCCGTTGAGGATATCCTAAAAAAATCAGTAGGTGATGTGGCAATTGTTTGT
>JBKECF010000069.1:0-1419 GCA_047974375.1 Lachnospirales bacterium | reverse complement strand
TTGACGGGCGCAGCTTCGCAGTTGTGAATTGCTTTTAAAATTCTATCTTTGACAACATCATCTGATTTTCCATTGTAGGATAATTGTTGTGAATTGCTTTTAAAATTCTATCTTTGACAACTCTTTCTGTTGTGCCACATCCTTGACATACGTTGTGAATTGCTTTTAAAATTCTATCTTTGACAACTAAAATAGTTAAAGGACAAAACCGCAATCAGTTGTGAATTGCTTTTAAAATTCTATCTTTGACAACCTGCTCAAAGATGCAAACGCATTGAACAAGTTGTGAATTGCTTTTAAAATTCTATCTTTGACAACAAAACAGCAAAAAGAATATGAAGCCGCTAGTTGTGAATTGCTTTTAAAATTCTATCTTTGACAACTCCATTCCTCGCAAAAACATACGCATCACAGTTGTGAATTGCTTTTAAAATTCTATCTTTGACAACTGTCTCTAACCTATGGTCGCACCATTTAAGGTTGTGAATTGCTTTTAAAATTCTATCTTTGACAACGGATAATCCTTTTATGGTCGTTTTTCATAAGTTGTGAATTGCTTTTAAAATTCTATCTTTGACAACTGCAGGGTAGCAGTTCAGTGTTGCCGTCTCGTTGTGAATTGCTTTTAAAATTCTATCTTTGACAACAACCCACTAAAAAATGGACTTACAAAAGAAGTTGTGAATTGCTTTTAAAATTCTATCTTTGACAACCAACTCACGATAGGTTTCTTCCCCTGTAAGTTGTGAATTGCTTTTAAAATTCTATCTTTGACAACCATTACCAAAAAACTAAAACCATCTTTTGAGTTGTGAATTGCTTTTAAAATTCTATCTTTGACAACTGTTGCGTTTTTTAATTGTTATACTTAATAGTTGTGAATTGCTTTTAAAATTCTATCTTTGACAACTTTTCATATTTCTATTGTTTTAATGAATATGTTGTGAATTGCTTTTAAAATTCTATCTTTGACAACTTAGATGCGTACATAGATTATTTGCGATACGTTGTGAATTGCTTTTAAAATTCTATCTTTGACAACTATAACAACAATATCAATAAGTAGCCAAACGTTGTGAATTGCTTTTAAAATTCTATCTTTGACAACTCGGCAGCCAACAATAGCTCCCAGCTTGCTGTTGTGAATTGCTTTTAAAATTCTATCTTTGACAACTCCGTAGATTTCAATTACTCTACCAACAGGGTTGTGAATTGCTTTTAAAATTCTATCTTTGACAACCTACCTCTTTGCCAGCTTCACGCTTAACCGTTGTGAATTGCTTTTAAAATTCTATCTTTGACCTAAGTACATGACAAAAAATTAAAAATTTCTATTTTATTTTGCTTATCACTATGATTCAAAAGCACTTGGCAAATATAATCTAGTCCGTATTTGAATATGCTCTTTGCTTTTCTGCC
>JBKECF010000011.1:0-1386 GCA_047974375.1 Lachnospirales bacterium | reverse complement strand
TCTGATTTCAATTCTTCACAACTATTAATTTTATGTTTTGTTACTAGATAATCCAAAGGAGTTTCTCTTTCTAATATAGGAATTATAAGAAATTCATCTAAGTTTTCTGTAGGTAGGTCTTTCATTGAATGACCTGCTATATTAATTTTTTTAAGAAGTAGTTGTTCTTCTATTTCCTTTACAAATAAACCCTTACCCCCTATTTTATCTAAACTTTTATCTAAAATCATATCCCCTTTTGTTTTGATAATATTTATATCAATATGACTTGTTGGCATAATATTATTTAGTTCATTTACTACTAAATTAGTTTGTGCTAGTGCTAAATTACTTCCTCTTGTACCTATTTTTATTTTCATACATATCCCCATCATTAATTTATATTATTCTAATTATATTATAAAAATATAAATAAAAAAACTAAGTAAAAATATTTTTACTTAGTTTTTTAAATTTAATTATGGTAACACACTAATTGCATCAGTAATAGTTTTTTCCAAAGCTTCTTTTCCATAAATATCAACTTGTCTTTTATTTTTACTTCCATGAGTTAAGCACCCTGCCCCACCAATACACCCTTGGGAACAAGCCATGCCCTCAATAAAGTTTTCTTTTAAGACATCTTTTCTTTTCTTTAATAATGCAACTTTACATTCTTCAATGCCATCACAAGGTAAAGGGTTTAGTTCAAAATCTGTAATGCCATTTTCTATTAAACCTTGTTTTACAGCGTCTGAAAGACCTCCACTTCTAGCGAAAATTCTTCCGTAATATGATGCATTATCCAATACATCTTCTTCCATAGATTGTAAATCTATATTTCGGCTATCAAATAAAGCTTGCAACTCCTCAAAAGTTATAACACAATCAACATAGGGCTTTACTTCCGGTTTTTGAAATTCCATTTTTTTTGCTGTACAAGGACCAATAAAAATAATTTTTGCTGTTTCATCATTACTTTTAATATATTTTGATATGGCAGCCATAGGCGATAAATTATGAGAAACATGTTCTGTTAAATCCGGAAAAAATTTCTCAGTATAGTCTACAAAAGCAGGACAACAAGAACTAGTCAAGAACCCTTTTTCTGCTAGCTCTTTACTCTCTTCAAATACAACCATATCTGCACCTAAGGCAGCTTCTACAACTGTATAAAACCCAAAAGATTTTATACCACTAATTACTTGACCAAGTTTTGCATATGTAAATTGACTAGATATTGAAGGAGCTACGACAGCATAAACTTTATATTTAGTATTATTCTCGCTCTTTTTTATTATATCTATGGCATTAAGTATATAAGATTTGTCCATAATAGCTCCCCATGGGCATTGATAAACACAAGCACCACAAGCTATACAATTTTCATTATCGATTTTTGCAACA
>JBKECF010000089.1:0-1195 GCA_047974375.1 Lachnospirales bacterium | reverse complement strand
GTTATCATTTCTTCAAGGCTTATGCCACCATTTACAGGAGAAATCCATTCACGATATATGCCTTTATGTACTAATATTGTATCTCCTGCTTTTGCAATATTTGCAGCTTTTGTTATGGTTTTAAAGGGATAGTTAAAATCGCCACAACTAAAATCACAACCATCTACAGAAACATGATATTCTTTTATCAACATAATCACTCCATACTGATTATTTCTAATTAAATTTATATATATATTAATATAACACAGTAATAAATAAAAAAAGCAAGCAATAAATATTATTGTTTGCTTTTAAAATATTAGTTTATAAGTGTTTGGCGTATAAATTACAGGACTAACGTTATAATTACAATCAATCCAAGGGCAATTCTATACCAACCAAAAATTTGGAAGTCATGTTTTTTAATATATCCCATAAGGAATCTTATTACAAATATGGAAACCAAAAAGGCTGTTACAGAACCTAGTACTAATACTATTAATTCGGCACTAGTAAATACGAAGCCAAACTTTAAAATTTTAATTGCGCTAAGTCCAAACATTACAGGGACTGCAAGGAAAAATGTAAATTCAGCAGCAGCAACTCTAGAAACACCAATTAATAAAGCTCCGATAATAGTTGCTCCAGAACGAGAAGTTCCAGGAACTATTGAAAGGACTTGAAAAAGTCCAATCATTAAAGCTGTACTGTATGTGATGTCTTTTAATGACATAACTTTAGGTATTCTATTTTTATTCCATCTTTCTACAATAATAAATGCAATACCATAAAAAATTAATGCACAAGCAATAACAAAAGGTGTATGGAATTTTGCCTCAATGTAATCATCAAAAAGTAGAGTAACAATAGCACCAGGAATACAAGCAACTACAACTTTAATCCAAAGTAGAAAAATATCAGCTTTAATTATAGGTTTTGATTTGTCTTTAAATTGAAAGGGAAACATTTTATTCCAAAAAATAAGAACAACAGCCAATATCCTTACTAAGTCTCCATTTATTCCGATTGTTGCCTCTTTCAGACGAGAGTTTATATGTTGAGTCCTTTATTTGCTTTATGTTTTCTATTGGCTGAAGAATAACGTCAACCCAGCTTTTCCGTCATTCACATTCGGCTGCTGCAACGAAGCGCAGTTCCTGATATTACTTAATTCCTTACATAAAAGCGCTTCATTACTTCCTTGCCCGCCCAC
>JBKECF010000078.1:0-88837 GCA_047974375.1 Lachnospirales bacterium | reverse complement strand
GCTGCTTTTTAAAATCATCTGTATAATTTTTTACTCTTTTAGCCATATATAATTCCTCCTTCACCTTTTTATTTATTATATCATGACCGAATTCACTTTGTCTTAATTAGTATAACATATCATACAAAAAGAAAATACAAAATAAAGCCTGCTATTACAATAAGAAAAAATAAAATAAATTCTTTAAATTCTATATTAGAATCTCCTTCCATTTAAAAGGAAAGAGTAAAAATAATATCTAGTTCTCCTAAATTATGTAATCTTCTTAGTTCATTAAAGGTATGTTTTTCAAAACTAACCATTATATCAGGATAGAATTTATTAAAATATTCTACAGATCTTACTAAAAAAACACTTGAGTCCAAACCTTCAAGACAACCGATTTTGAGTTTACCTCTATAATCGTCATTTACAAATTTAATATCTTCCAGTACACTGTCAATTTTTTCAGTAATATAAGTTAATTCGTCTTTCAAAAGTAATCCCGCCGGAGTAAGTGATACATTTCTTCTACTCCCGTCTATTAGTTTAAAACCTAAGATTTCTTCAAATAATGTAATTTGTTTACTTAGGGTAGGTTAAAAAATATAAAGTGATTTTGCTGCAACAGTAAAGTTTAAATGATATGCCACAGCCATAAAATACTCCATTTGTTTTATTGTAATATCATTTATTTGCATGACTCACCTCGTAACTATTGTTTATATGAATTATATCATAAAGCATATAAAGCCTACATAATATTTTCAATAAACAATTTAATTGTACTACTTAAAGTTAGGTTTAGGTCAAGGCTTTCTTGAAAATATTAATTACTAATTTTTACATATTCATTTCTAATTTATCTATGTGCATAACAATATCACTATGATAAATTGTATATAAATAAAAAAGGAGGAAATAATTATGAAAAAGAAATTAATTTTAAGTGCGTTTTTAATTAGTACAATTTTTGCAGTTGGTTGTTCTAGTGACAATGGTGCAAGTGCACCTAGCGAAAGTACAACATCTAGTGAAGTTGTGGAAAATGAAACATCAGAAGTTGAGCCAGTGGATGATACCGAAGAAACTATTTTAACTATAATTTGTGGTGGCTCACCTGCATCAGATTCTATTCAGGCAATTGGTGATCAAGCACTAGAGGATATTGGTATAGGCTTGGATGTTGAATACAGACCAGATGGTGGTGAAGGCGATAATCTTATTAAAACTAGACTTGCTGCTGGAAATTTAAATGATTTACTTTCATACAATACTGGAGCAAAATTTGGTGAATTAAATCCATCTGAATATTTTATTGATTTAACAGATACAGGCTTAATGGATAGTGTTGATCCTACTTTTGCTGAAGCAGTAACGATTGACGGAGTTCCATATGGTGTTCCTAAAAAGGGTGCTCCGGCGGGTGTAATTATGTACAATAGAGATGTTTACGAAGAATATGGACTAGAAGTACCAAAAACTTGGGATGAGTTTTTAGCTAACTGTGATGCACTACTTGGTACTGGAGTAACACCAATTATTGGCTCATTTGCAGATGCATGGACTACTCAAGTTGTTTTTCTTGGTGATAACTACAATGTAGTAAGTCAAGATCCTAACTTTGTTGATAATTTTACAGCGGGTACAGACAAATTTGCTACAAATCCTGCTGGATTAAGTAGTTTCCAAAAAGCTGAAGAAACAATTCCTTATTACAATGCAGATGCCACAGCCACTTCATATGCTGATGGTTGTGAAATGCTACTTTTTGGCGACGGTGCCCATTACATTATGGTAACAGATGCTTTAGCTATAATGAATGATTTGTATCCTGAGGAAATGGATAATGTTGGAATTTTTGCTGTTCCTGGGGACGACCCAGATGATAATGGCTTAACAACTTGGTTACCAAATGGTATATTTGGAAATAAATCTGGAGATGTAGATAAAATACTTAAATTTATGAATTACTATATTGAAGAAAGTTCAATAAATATATATAACGAATATAGCTATCCTGTTGGACCACCTTTGGTTGATGGAGTATCTTTAGATAGTTCAGTGATTGATGCTGTAAGAGTTGATATGCAAAGCTATTTTGATACTGGTAAAACTGCTTTAGCTTTAGAATTTATGACACCAGTAAAAGGTACAACTCTTGAACAAATAACAGTTGAACTTTTAACAGGTCAAATAAGTGCAGAAGAAGCAGCAAGTGCATATGATGAGGATTGTTTAAAACAAGCAGTTCAATTAGGTCTTGATTGGTAAAATATTAAAAAGAGGTTGTTTTCGAACAACCTCTTTCCTACATAGGAGGTAAATGTGAATAAGAAAAATTTATATAGTTTTTGGTTTTTAGTTCCGTCTATGGTAGTTTTTTTAACTATATTTGTTGCACCTGTTATTATGTCATTTTTCTTTAGCCTTACGGTTTGGAATTTTGATAGTTTTACTTTTGCAGGTTTAACAAATTTCAAACTATTTTTTTCAGAAAGAGCATTATATGGCAGTATAATAAATACATTAATATATGCAATATTAACTAGTGGAACTAAGGTGGTAATAGCTTTTTTTCTTGCTGTTTTTTTAACAAGTAAAATTAAAACAAAAAATATAATTAGAAGTATTGTTTTCTTTCCTAATATTGTTTCTACTGTTGCCATAGGTATAACTTTTACAGCACTACTTCACCCATCTAAAGGGTTAGTAAATACTGTTCTTGGATTAGTTGGAATTGACCCAATAAATTTTTTAGGAAACCCAGATATTGCATTATATTCAGTAATTGGTGTAGATATATGGAAGGGACTTGGTATAGCTACAGTAATTTATATAGCAGGTATGACAGCTATATCTCGTTCCTATTATGAAGCTGCTGACATAGACGGAGCAAATGCATTGGAAAAAATAAAATATATTACATTTCCATTGTGCAGACCATCAATGAATTCTGTAATAATTCTATCGTTTATTGGTGGATTAAGAAGTTTTGATTTAATTTGGTCAATGACAGGGGGCGGACCAGGCTTTGCTACAGATGTAATGGCATCAGTAGTTTATAAGCAATACGCTGCTGGATATTATGGATTATCATCGGCTGGAACAATCGTTATGTTTGTTGTAATTGGTCTGTTAGCTTTCCCATTACAAAAGTTCTTGTTAAGTAGGGAGGAAGTCTAATGAATAAAAAAATTTCAAATTTAGTTACTTCGATATCTGGTCTAATAGTTGCGGGCATTGTATTCGTTGTTCCTTTTTATTTTATTTTTGTTAATTCACTAAATGATAGGCGTGAAGCAAACAAATTATTAATATCATTACCTGAAACTTTTTATTTTTCAAATTATATAAAAGTATTAACAGAAGATAATGGATTAATTTTTACTGCTTTTAAAAATAGTATAATAATAACATTCTTTTCGGTTTTATTTTTAGTTTTATTTAGCTCTATGACAGGTTATGTAATAGGTAGGCGTAAAGATAAACCCATAAAATTTATTAATACTCTACTTCTTTCTGGATTAATGGTTCCATCTGCAATAATGCCCACAATCTGGGTTTTGCAAACATTAAATATTTATGGTTCACTATTTAGTATTATTTTAATAAATATTTCATTACAAACACCTTTTACTGTGATGATTTATAGAGGATATATGGCATCAGTTCCTGTAGAATTGGAAGAATCTGCTGTAATAGATGGCTGTAGTCCTTTTAAAGTGTTTAGAAGTATTATTTTCCCTTTATTAACACCTGTAACTTCAACGGTTGTAATATTAAATTCTGTTCAAATATTTAATGATTTTACTAATCCATTATATTATTTACCTGGCAAAGAAAATTCTACAGTTCAGTTAACATTGTATAATTATATGAATCAATTTGGAAATCAGTACAATTTACTCTTTGCAGATGTTATTATAATAACAATACCAATGCTAATTATTTTTATTATAATGAATAAAAAAATAATAGATGGAATGGTAGCTGGTGCTGTAAAGGGTTAATTTTAAATTGTAAAATATAGTTGAGGTGCATATGTTTCAAAGGAAATTAATATTATCATATTTATTTTTAATTATATTGCTTTTCATGCTCTTTATTTGTATTGTTTTTATAATATATGATGAAAATTATAGAACAAATGAAAATTTAGTTCTAAAGCAATATGGTGATACTTTGTCTAGAAATTTTAATGATAATGTAAAAACAATGTCCTCAGCTTTTGATTTTATTTTGTCAGATATTGATTTGTTGAACGGGCTAAGAGTCATGTCAAGTGTTGGACAAAACAAAACCAATAGATATGAATATGTTTATTCTGCCAATAGCGAAATAAATGATACATTATCTACTTATTACATTAGTAACTCATTCTATAGAGTAGTTATATCCAATGAATATAATAATTATTGGTCTAGCAATAGAACTTTAAGACCGATGGATACAGACCTAGAAACTAAAAATGTACTTTGGTATAGCGACCTAAAAGATACAGGAGGTACTTCATTTTTATTTCCACCATACAAAGACTATTGGGGAAAAGATGAAAATCCTCAGGTCTACAGTCTTGTTAAAGAAATACAGGGTGATAACCTAGGATATATAGAAGTTCAAAATTTAGCTAGTGACTTGGAAAATATCTTACTTTTAGACGATAAGACAATTGATATCATTTTAGTAAATTCTACCGGAAATTTAATTTATACCACAAATGAATATAGCAAAGATATTTTTCAAGGATTACAAAGTGGTGAAGTTAAAGAGATTAGATATAATGGAGAGTTAACAAGCATATATAAAAAATATTCTGATATAACCGAAACATGTTTATATCTTGTTAAAACTTCACATAGTTATATTGATTTATTGAGAATTATTTTGCCCATAGGTTTATTGATTGGAGTTATAATACTTATTTTTTCCTTCATATACATAAAAGTTATATCCAATAAATTTATTAAACCTCTTAGACAAATTGGAAATCAATTCAAAGTAACAGAATTAGAGAATTTAAATGCTGATATTAAACTTTCTACGGATAATGATGAGATTTTAATCTTAACAGAAACATATAAAAATATGATTGATCGTATAAAAGAGGGCATAGAAAATGAAAAGAATATGTATGATTTGAAATTGCAAGCACAATTTGATAGTCTACAGGCACAAGTTAATCCTCATTTTTTATACAATGTATTAAATGTAATCGCCTATAGAGGGGCTTTAATTGATGATGAAACAATTTGTGAAATGTGCGATACCCTTTCTGAAATGTTAAGATACTCAACAAATATTAAAGAAAAATACAGTACCATAGAAATGGAAATCGAAAATATTAATGATTATTTTTATTTATTATCTAAAAGATATGAACATAAACTTTCATATAAAATCGATATTGATAAATCAATATTTACAGAAACCGTTCCTAAATTATTTTTGCAACAATTAGTAGAAAATTCAATCCAGCATGGCTTTAGTAATGCAAATGGTGAAATTAAAATTGAAGTAATTGGCAAAGATTACAATAAGTATTGGGAAATATCTGTAAAAGATAGCGGAATAGGCTTTAACAAAGAAAAAATATTAGAACTTAACACTAAAATGATAGAAATGAAAAAAATAATAGAAAGCGGAAATGAAAATATTGAACTAGAAATAGGCGGAATGGGTCTTGTTAATATTTATACTAGATTTTATCTTATGGTAAAAGATAATCTAAAAATTGATTTTCAATCAGAAAATGGTACAGAAATAAAATTTAAAGTTTTTAAGAGGTGAATATGATATCTGTAATTTTAATTGATGATGAACCTGCAAGTTTGTATCATATGAATTTATTGTTTCAAAAACACACTACGTCTTTTCAGATTTTAGAATGTTTTGATAATAGTGAAACTGCTGTTAATTTCTTAAAGGAAAATAGAGTTGACTTAGTTATTACTGATATAAATATGCCAGTTATTTCTGGAATAGATATGGTTCACATAATTAGAGAGCTAAATTTAAATACTGAGATAATAATAGTTAGTGGATATTCAGAATTTAGCTATGCACAGGAAGCACTAAGGTATGGCGTTTTGGACTATGTTCTAAAACCTATTAATAAAAATAAAGTTGTTTCTACTATGGAAAAAGTAGAAGAAATAATAAATAGCAAAAAGTACGAATTAAAGAAATCGTTGATAAAATCTTTAGCAAATGGTATAGATGTAGACCTACGAACATTGGAGAGAGTTTTTCCTGATAAATACTTTACTGCCATATTTAGAATAAATAGTTTAAACAGAAGATTTTCTAAAAGAGATTTAGAAATATTTTCCAGAAAAAAAGAAAGGCTTTTTGTTTATGGACGTGATGAATGCGAGGCATTATTTCTTTTTCCAAGCAGCATAATGGATTACGATTTGTTTCAAAATTATTTAAAAAATAATATGAAAAAGAAAGATATAGGAGATTATATAACAAGTGTATATTCCAACTATAAAATAGAGGCAAAAGATTTTAAAGATTGCTTCCAGAAAATGTATGATTGCCTAACATTTAGTTTGGTAATAGGAAAAGATCAAAAAATATGTGTTGATAATTATAAAAACACTAATGAAATATTCAAAAGTGACAATCTAGATTTTTTAGAAAACTTAAGCAACTATAGCAGTGATGAATTTAATAAAAATTTTGAAAGGCTTTTTAATATTTATATTCAGGAAAATAAAACACAAATATGGCTTGAAAACGAAATAAATATGTTATTTAAGTTTCTAATGTCCAAAAGTAATATGGAATTTTCTGATGAAACTATTTATGTAATTGAAGATGCATTCTATTATTCTCAAGATATGGAATCTCTTAGAGATACTTTGGCAGACATTATATCCAAATATTTGCTAGAGGATAATAATAAAATTGACACACAGGAATTTATTGACAAAGTAAAAAGATATATAGAAAAAAATATGGATAAGAAAATGGATAAAAGTATGACTTTAAAAAGTATAGGAAATCATTTTGGCGTTTCTGATTCATATTTAGGTAAGTTATTTAGAAAATACGAAGATACTACATTTAATAATTTTTTGGCTAAAAAAAGAATAGAAAAAGCAAAAATGCTAATTGAAAATGATAAAGATTTTATGATTAAAGACATTGCTGAAAAAGTTGGCTATAGTGACCAATTTTATTTTAGTAGAATATTTAGCAGTATAGTTGGAGTTTCACCTAGCGAATATAAGAAAAGTAATCATGGAGGCTAAAATGAAAATAAAAAATATAAAAATAAACTATATAAATGAACCAATAGGCATCACTGAAATACCAGAAATCAACTGGCAGATTGAAAGTGATGAAAATAATTTTATACAGGAGTATTATTATATTACTGTTGGAAATAAAGATTTTTCTGAAAAATATTTTGATACAGGCAAAATTGAATCAGATAAATCGGCACATATATTTGTGGATTTTCCTATGGAAAGTCTAAAGAAATATTATGTAAAATTGAAAATCGGCAAAGGTGATAATGAATTTGAGAAAACAACATTTTTTATAACAGGTATTTTAAACAACGAAGAACTGTGCGGCGACTTTATTACCATAGATAACGACAAAGATAAAATGTGTGGTTATTATTTGAAGAAAAAAGTAAATATTGAAAAAGAAATTGTAGAAGCCTATAGTGTAACTACAGCTTTAGGCATCTATAAATTTTATATAAATAATAAAAAGATTGGTGATTTTGAATTAGCTCCTGGCTGGACATCTTATCATAATAGGTTATTGTATCAAGTATGCGACATTACTAATAGCTTAAAACAAGGTGAAAATACTTTATGCAGTCATATAGGTGCTGGCTGGTACAAGGGAACAATGGGTTTTAAACACCACAAGAATACCTATGGAGATTATTGTGGTGTTTATAATTATATTCTTATTACATACAAGGACGGAACAAAGGATATTATATGCACAGATGAAAATTGGGAAGGTAGTACAAGTCCTGTTGTTTTTTCGGAAATTTATGATGGTGAAATATATGATGCAAGACTGGAAGATAATTTAAACTGGGAAACAGCAAGAAAACTGAATTTTAATAAAAAAATATTAGTAGCTCAACCTAGTTGTTATGTAAAGGAACATGAAGAATTTAAAGGTAAAATAATTAAAACTCCAAAAGGTGAAACCGTTATTGATTTTGGACAAAATTTAGCTGGTTGGGTTAAACTTTTTATCTCTAATACGAAATATGGAGATGAAATAGAGTATTGTCATTTTGAATCATTGGATAAAGATGGAAATGTATATTTAGATAATTTAAGAAAAGCAAAACAAAAAATCAAGTATATATGCAGAGATGGAGAAAATATTGAATATAGACCTAATTTTACTTTTCAAGGATTTAGATATGTACAAATATTAAATTTCCCCTATGAAATAAACAAAAATACTTTTACATCAGTGGCAGTTTATTCAGATATGAAAGAAACAGGGGAATTTAAATGCTCCAATGATTTAATTAATAAATTTAATGAAAATATAGGCTGGGGTCTACGAAGCAATTTTGTAGATGTTCCAACAGATTGCCCTCAACGTGATGAAAGATTAGGCTGGACAGGTGATGCCCAAATATTCTGTAGAACAGCCACTTTTTTAAGGGATACATTTATTTTTTTTGATAAATGGTTAGATGATGTTATGGCTGACCAGACGGAAGATGGTGGGGTGCCCCATGTTGTACCAGATATTTTATCCATGACAGATATGACAGATGACTGGTTATTATCTCAAGGGACGCATTCTGCAGCTGCCTGGGCAGATGTAATTTCCATTAATCCATGGAATTTATATTTAGCATACGGAGATGAAAGAATTTTAAAAAAATATTTTAATGCCGTAATAAAGTGGATATCCTTTATGGAGAATAATTCTAAGAATTATATTTGGAATTATAAAGTTCAGTTTGGTGATTGGGTGGCTTTAGATGCAGAAGAAGGTAGCTACTTTGGTGCAACACCAAATGATTTAACATGCACTGCCTATTTTGCCTATACAACCAATATAGCTATAAAAATGGCAAAAGTTTTGGGTGAAAATAATAAAACTAAAAGATTGGAAGAATTATATAAAAATATAGTGGTTTCCTTTAGAAATTCATTTTATACAAAAAATGGAGATATGGTAGAAATTGCTCAAACTCAAACATCGCATATATTGGCACTTCATTTTAATTTAGTAGAGGAAAAATTTAAAGAAAAAACAATTAATAGACTTGTTGAATTACTGGAAAAGGAAAATAATCATTTAGTTACAGGTTTTGTTGGTACACCTTATTTTTGTCATGCTCTAAGTAATAATGGCAAAGTTGATAAAGCTTATGAATTACTACTTCAAGAGGATTTTCCGTCTTGGCTATATCAAGTAAAAATGGGAGCTACTACAGTTTGGGAACATTGGGATGGTATAAAACCAGATGGTTCCATGTGGAGTGCCGATATGAATTCCTTTAATCATTATGCCTATGGTGCTATTGGCGAATGGCTATACAGAGTTGTTCTAGGAATTGAAATTGATGAAGAAAATCCAGGATATAAGCATTTTTATATTAAACCAAAGTTTGGCAATAAATTAGATTTTGCCAAAGGAAGCTACGAAAGTATTTACGGAGAAATAAAAGTTCATTGGAAAAGAAATGGTGAAAATATTGATTTAACTTTTGAAATACCGGCCAATACATCGGCTACATTAAGAATTGAAAATTTGAAAGAAAAAACATATGGATCAGGTAAGTATAATATTCAAATAAAATTATAATTACTATTTAAAAAAATAAAAATGTCTGTCGGGAAAAGAAAAAACCTTGGCGTTTTGCCCCAAACCCCACAAGCTTTTGAAAAAGCTTGACCAAAACTTTAATATAAAAAGAGCGGAAATTCACCAATGTCATTAAGTTAAGCAAAAATAGAAAAGAATCTGAAAGGAAAACTGAAAATTTTTCACGGATTCTTTTTTTAGTTTTGAAATATATAAAATACAGTACAACAAAAAAACATATTTAATATGCTAAAAAAATTTTTTATGATATGTTATAATTAGTTAAACCACCCCATACTCAAAAACTTGATTAGTTTGCATAAACTTATACCCATCTATTTTCTTATCCTTAGATTGAGAACGTGATAAAGTAATTGAAATTTCTTTATCAATACGCCCATCTGTATTTGGCACGAGCTTTTCTGTTTGAATCCAGAGTATTTTTATTTGTATTTTTAGACATATTGTCCGTCCTTTCGCTAACTATATATATTAACATATGCATTGACATTTTGTATCAGTTTTTTTGGAAAATTTTAATTTTAGTTTATAGGTAATGTTAAGCCCGCATCTTTTATTTTTTTAATTAAAGTCAACTTTTTCATTTTGTTTTTAATTTTCAAGCCATTTTTTTTAATCGTAAAAGTATTTCATATTCCGAAACACCTTTGTGAAAGGCTTTTTCTTGTCGTTTATCTTTTTTCTTCTCCTTTTTATAAGTGCTTACGTTTAACTTTACCTTTATCCTAACATAGCCTTTCCCTATGTTAATACTTTTTTTTAAAAAATCAAAAAAATTTTATTTTATCTATAAGAATTAGACCCCCACTGACGGATAGGTCTATTGACTATAACCTATCCATATGTTGCACAATCAAAAGTTCACTTTCATATGGTTTTAAAACTAATTTAGTACGATATTCTTTTTCTGTTAAAACTCCATAATAGAAAAAATCATTTATGGTTGATAAATCAATTTCAATTTGTGTATTTGTTGTATTCACATAGAAAAATTGATCTTTATCAATCATTCGATATTGTATTCCTTTAGGTAAATCAGGTGAACTATAAACATATATTTTATTCAATAACCATGTAATTAATTTTGTATCACTTTCGGTTGAAATATAGTACGCTTTACCTCTGCCATAATTATTTTCAGTTATGGCACATAAATCTTTATCCTTGAATTCAGCATATCTATTAGCTGTTGTACATTCTAATATTTCATAGTACTTTGAATTTACAGTAATATTCTCTGCCTCTTTTACAATACTAAGTTTTTCACATCCATTGACTATGTTCGAATTATTGTTAAATGTCCACTCCATGTTTGTTCTGTAGAATCCATTTATTCGAATGCCAAAAACATCATCCAAATTACCAGGTCTTGAAGTCGAGAAAACTTTACCTGTTTCATCAGTAAAAGCGGAATTTCCAGTCATAACAACAATCCCACCATTTTTGACAAAATCTCTTATGGTGTCTGAAGATTTATTATCCATAACTATATAATTAGAAACAACTAAAACTTTATAGTCATTCTTTAAATTTTTTAAATCAACCATATTGTAGTCTAAATTTAAATCATAGAATACTTCATGTACTTTAGATATACTTGTAAAATAATCTTGCTGAAACTGGTGGTTTGCGTATGTAGCTACAATCTGATTGTCATTGCTATAAGCGACACCTATCTCTGGGTTTGGCAAATATGGTAGGGAGTATTTACTTAATTTATTCATATCCGTAGCTATTTTTTGATATTCATAATACATTGGTCCTGGAATTCCATCATGTCCTAATAATCCAAATAAAAATTGCTCCTCACCTCCTAGCATCGAACGCCAAGTCCAAGCTAAAATCATTTCACTTCTATTTAGTATATGTAACATTGCCAACATATGCAAGGATCCTATTGGCGGATTTGACACACCTGTGCTTCCTGTTTGAAATTCTAGGCACCACATTGGCTTATTAGTTTCAGCAATTCGATGTTGATATACGCTACTTGTAAACATGTATTTTTCAGTAATACTATATCCTGGATATATTCCTACACCAGGATAGTCGACAAAATCATTGTAAAATTTCATATAATCAAACCCAAAAGAACTTTTTTCCGCATAGTGATTTGATGAATGCGGTATATCTGGAGCATTATCTTCAACAATTTCTTTAAGCTTGACAATAAAATTGCCAACGCCATCAGAAAAAAAACGCCTCATATCCAAGTATGCTTCTGGTGAGCCAATACTACTTTCATTTTCTTGTAACATTACGTCGCTAAAAGAATTAATTTTTCTACTCCATCTCTGAGTTGCCCATGCTGCATTCAAATTTTCAATTGTTTTATATTTCTTTTTAAGCCACTGGGAGAACCTCTCTTTTGCATAGTTTGAATACGATATATATCCATCACCTATCTCATTACAAAGCCCAAAAGCAAATAACGCTTTATGATTTTTATATCTGTTCACCAAAGTTTTTGCAAATCTTAAAGCATAATGTTGATATGATGGGTCATCAATATCCTCCATATATCTAGATAAGCTATTCGATATCATCCCACTTTTTCCGTGAATATTGCTCCCAGGACATAATTTATGAACCCATGTAGGAGCAGGCCTCACAGAAATATCTAAAAATACACCTATATTTTCTTTTTCGAATAAATCCATGACTGTATCAAACCAATTAAATGTATAAACTCCTTCATCCGGTTCATAGCTATCCCAACATAGATGCCCAAGACGTACTGTTGTAAAACCTGCCTCTTTCATTAAAATTATATCTTCTTTAATTCTTTCAAGTGACCAATCGTGGGGATGATAATTTACCCCTATATATAGCGCCATAATTCCTCCGTATATAATTTTTATATTAATTTATAAATACATACATCGTACTTATGCATATGTATAACTTCGTTTATATGTATAATTTCATTATTTAATAAATTTTCACCATTAAAACTAGATATAAATTTAACATCTTCACAATTATGATTTAATAAAAATATAAATTTACCTTTGTTATTTTCTCTATAAGTTGCTTCTACATATTCTGGAGTGTCAATTACAGGTCTAATAGTCATATCACCTATTATTTTAATAAGTAATTTCTTTTTAAAGTTATAATTAGAAGATGTGGCAACATAATACACTTTTCCTTTACCAAATTGATTTACAGTTATTGCGGGATGGCCTTGATAGAAATCATCCTCATAATTTCCAAGTGACTTGGCTCCTTCTAGATGAATAATATCGCAACATATTTGTGCAGGATATCTAATATTATCAAATATGAATGAATTTTTAGTATTATGGGGTAAATCATCCATTTCTTCAATCCAAATACCAGATATCTCTCTTATAGGTGATGGATATCCACCTAAATGAACTAAATCATTTTCATCTACAATACCACTTAAAAAAGTTGTTAAAAAAACCCCTCCATTTTTAACGAATTCATTTATTTTAATTTCAAAGAAATTTTTCATCATATATAGATTAGGAGCAATAATCATTTCGTAATTAGTGAAGTCATCATCTGAATTTATTATATCAATGGAAATATTACTTTTACTAAAAAACGAATAATATTTTACGCATTCTTCAATGTAATCAATTCTATAGGTCGGTCCACTAGAAAAATCTAATGCCCACCAACTTTCCCAATCAACAATCAAAGCAACTTTTGCATTTGTCACCGCTCCAAGAGTTAGATCTCCTATTTTTTCTAATTCTTTTCCTAACTCACTTATTTCTTTAAACACCCTTGTGTTTTCAGTTCCTACATGATCTATTACTGCTCCATGAAACTTTTCGCAAGCACCACGGCTTCTACGCATTTGAAAAAACATTATTCCATCAGCGCCATGAGCCATAGCTTGATATGATTGTAAACGCATTACTCCTGGTCTTTTTAATGGATTGGTAGGCTGATAATTTAAACTTGAAGGTGTTTGCTCCATCAATATAAAAGGTGTATCTTTTTTTAGGGAGCGAAAATAGTCATGATTAAATGCAATGTCAAAATATTCAGCATCAAATAATGGATAATTATCCCATGATATAAAATCCATTTCGTCTGTCCATTTCTTATAATCTAATGCTTTATGTTTCCCCATAAGATTCGTAGTTATTTTATTTTGTTTATCAAATTTTCTAATAGAATCTCGTTCGATTTTAAAGCACTCTAATATATTTTCGTTGTTAAATCTGTTGTAGTCTAAACTTATTCCTTGAAATGTAGTTGCATCTTTATTTGTATGCTCTGAAAGCAAATTAGGAACTACAATTTCATCGAAATCATAGAAAGTATGACCCCAAAATCTTGTATTCCATGCATAATTAACATTATCAATGGAATTATATTTGTCTTTTAACCATTCACGGAATTTTTTTTCGCAATTTTCGCAATAACATATTCCTCCATACTCATTAGATATATGCCAACCTACTAGATTTGGATATTCTCCATATCTTTCTGCTAACTTTAAGGCTAACTGTGCAGAATATTTTCTATAAATTTTACTGCTGGGGCAAGAATTATGTCTATCGCCAAATTTTCTTTTTTTACCATCAATCCCTGTGCGTGTAATCTCTGGATATTTTTTTGCCATCCAAGCAGGATGCGCACCTGTTGATGTTGCTAGACATATTTTAAATTCATGTTTTGTAGCCAAATTTATGATTTCATCTAATTCATTAAAATCGTATTCATCATCATCCTTTTGTAAATACGCCCAATTAAAAACATTCAATGTAACTATGTCAATATTAGCTTCTTTAAGCAATCTCATGTCTTCATACCATACGTCACGTTCCCATTGTTCTGGGTTATAATCCCCGCCATATAAAACTTTATTTATTTTTTCAGTATTGACCATCAATTTGCCTCATTTCACTATTTACTCAAGAAATAATTATTCCCAAGTGTTATCTTTTAGCCTATTATACTCATCAACTGTTATTTTAATAATTGTTCCATGCTTAAATCCATAGGGAAACTCAAAGCTTTCATCAGAACGAACAAAGGAACCACTGGCTAAACTATCTGCTATAAAAGGTACATAGCCTTGCTTAAGTCTTGGTTCACCGTAATAATCAAGAAATAAACACCATCTTCCATCAATTAATTTAACAGCCGTTGGAGCCTCATACTGCCCTTTGCTAAGAGGCTCCATTGATTTATCAAAGGCTTCCACTTTAGTATAATCACCTGTAATGTCTTTAGAGCGTACTAAAATAATCTTCTCTGGATTACCTTCACTTTTTAAAAACATGTAAAAATATCCATTTTCTTCATAAATAGCTGAATCTATTACATTGCCATCATTTTCTTTTTCATATAAAAGTTCTGGATCAGTAAATGTATTGAAATCTTTTGTTCTAGAATAGTATATACATTTGCCCCTGTAATCTCTGCTTTTACGCGATGACGACCAATGAATTATATAATCATCACTCTTGCTATCATATATAATATCTGGTGCCCATAGACAGCCTAATTCATCAGTACCAAGTTTAACAATCCTTTGTTCTGACCAATTAACTAAGTCATCTGACTTCCACATAGACAGATATTTGCTACCATTTTTAGTTATCTCTGACCACTTATTTTCATACTTATCTTTAAAGTTATATGCTAATGATAAATCTGTTCCCCATATATAATATTTATTATCATGCTTATTTTTTATTATAGTAAAGTCTCTACCACCTTTTTCTCCTTGAAAACACCACAAAATAGGTTTTCCACCATTAATTTCTTCCCAATTAAATCCATCACGACTTACACCAAAATATATTTGTTCTCCATCAGGTGTAGTTTTTTCTCTAAAATGTACAAATAAATATGCTTCGTTCATTACAAATCTCCTTATTTCAAACGTATAACACTGAATGAATTGCCTTTTAATGTATATTCTGCTTTACCATCTTTCACAATAATATCTTTTTCTTCTGGATATATTTTTCTGGGTTCATCAAAGCTATTTTCAGAATCAAGATCTACATCTTCAATGCAATATGCAGTTGCAGTTTTAACATCGTATTCATCTAAGTTAATTGAAATTTCCTTTGCTTCTTTTTCTAAATTAGCTAATTTTACTATTACATCATTATCATCACTAGTTGCTGAATAATATATTGTATCAGGTATTGGTAGCTTAATTTTGTGTTTGCAATATTTTACATTATCAATATAAAACTCTATTACATCATCATCTAATACAACTTTTGCATTGTATACATTTCCTAATTTGGGTTCGAATTTATACATTCCCATATCGTAACTACATCCATTGCACATTTCGTTTAATCCGATTAATCTTTGCCATCCGTTAAATACCCATATGAGTTTGTTTTTATCATCTTTAATACCAAACTCCAGATTAAATGAATTTAATCCATCTAAATTTTCGATTAATCTACCATCTAGTAACTTAAAGTTAAACTCAATTGAATATTTTGATGTGTTAATATCACAACATTTTTTATAATTATTTTCAGGCGATAGTATTAATTCATCTTCAGAATACAGAATATTATTCTCATTATCTACAACTTTGAAATTGATAATATCCACATTTGCATTAGTCGTCTTAACTGCAACTTTCCCTGGAAATGATGGGGTATCAATACTTCTATGTACCATATTATCGCTAGTGGACAATAAATCTGTACCTTGATGATTCATAAATAGTTTTTGCATGTAATAACAAGCTGTTCCAAATACTTGGTGATTATTAAAATAAATTAAATTCGTAGTCCAATTTATATAATCAACATGACATAATAATGGCGCATAGCAAGCTAACCCTAATCCTGGGGATCTTTCCATTCCTATCATGAATGCAGCTTCTGATAATGCATTAAACCATTTATGCCCATGTGATGCATATTCACCCAGAAAGGCTTTTGAACCTTCATCAGAATAATTTTTATATCTATCAGCATTTGCAATAAACCATTCTGGGCATTGATAAAAATGTTCATCTACAAAATCTATATTCAAATCTCTTGCTTGTTTCCAACCTTTATCAAATTCGCTGCCAGCTGTTGCTGGTCCTGCTGACCCAATTATTTTTATATAAGGATACTTTTCTCTAACAGCTTGAGAAATAATTTCAAAGCGTTCAAAAAATTCATCACCAACTTCTTCATTTCCTATAGCAATATATTTTAAATTGAAGCTTTCACTATGTCCCATATCCACTCTAACTTTGCCCCATTTAGTAGTTTTATCCCCGTTAGCAAATTCTATAATATCTAAAGCTTCATATATCCATTCTTCAATTTCAGAAAGTGGAACGGCACGTAAAAAATGAGGATCATATCCAGCAGCAATTACCGGTATTGGCTCTGCATTTATATCCTCACAAAATTGAAAATATTCAAAGTACCCTAATCCAAAACTTTGATTGTAATTCCAGTTATTTCTTCTGCTAGGTCTTTCTTCTAACTTGCCTATTGTGTTTTTCCAACGATAAATACTATTTCTATCATTAGAATCTAGGGAACCTATGTGAGCAAGGCAACCTCCAGGAAACCTCATAAAAGACGGTTTCATATCTTTAATCATTTCTGCAATATCTGCCCTCATACCATTTTTCCGTTTTAAAAATGTAGACTCAGGAAATAGAGAAATCATATCAAGATCGATCCTAATTGGCTCTTTTGCCAATAAAATAAGTCTAGCACTTGTATCTGTACCACAAGATTTAAGCTCAAGTTCAATATTATCCCAATCTTTGGCAGTTGGTTCCCAAAAAACCTCACTATATACTTTATCACCATCTGCACTTTCAAGTCTAATATATATTGGCGTTGAGCTATTAGAAGTTCGTCTGTAAAAACAGGAAAAAGTATAAATTTCATTTTCTTTAATATACATTCCTGAACCATAACCATTATTTCTAACTCCTCCACCAATTCCAGCTGTAGTAACTTCAAGTCTCAGGTAATGCAAATTATTCTGATTAAGCGGATTTTTAACGTCAACATATGTTTGTGCTATACTCATTCCTCGCGATACTTGTTCCCATGCAGTCATATTGTTATAGTCTTTGTTATCTAATACATCAAATTCAAAAGAACGATTTTGTACCATTTCGCCATATAGACCTCCATCGGCTGCATGATTTAAATCTTCGAAAAATATTCCAAATAAATCTTCTTGCTTTTTAATTTTCTTTTCCTTATAAATAGTAATATCAATATTTTCCATAATAACCCTTTCATACAATTATCATTATTCTTTTAACCCACCAACCATTACTCCACTTACAAAATGACGCTGAAGTAATGGATAAATACATATAATAGGCAGTGCCGTAACAATTATTGCAGCCATTTGTACAGATGTAGATGATACCATTTGTGTGGTACCAATCATTTGCTGAGCTTGTGCCGTTAATTGGGTGTTTAAACTAATTAATATTTCTCTCAAATATATTTGAAGTGGAACTAATGTACTTTGACTAATATACAGAAGTGCATTGTACCACTCATTCCAACGTTCCACAGAATAGAATAATACAAATGTAGCCATAAATGGTTTAGAAATGGGTAAAATAATTTTTCGTAAAATCACCCATTCACTAGCTCCATCCAATTTTGCGGCTTCAATTAAACTTTCGGGTAGTCCAATAAAATAATTTTTCATAATAATTAGATAATAAGTGTTTAATGCTGTAGGAAGTATCATTGACCACACACTGTCTATCAAACCTAAATTTTTGATATTTAAATATGTCGGTATTAATCCCCCATTAAAAAGCATTGTAAACAATATTAAACTCAGCATAAATTTTCTTCCTATTAAATCTTTTTTTGACAACACATATGACCCAGTCACAGATAAAAACATATTAATAGATGTACCTACTATAGTTACAAAAATTGATATTTTTAGAGCATTTATAAATTTTTCGTCATTTAATATTGTTGAATATCCTGTAAAATCAATGGTATATGGCAAAATATAGGGTGTATACGTAGCCGTAGATACAGTATTAGATAAGGAAATAATTAGTACATTATAAAACGGGTATAAAGTTAATAAAACTAATACTGAAAAGAATATAATAATTACATAATCCATCAACGATTTTTTATTATTTGTTTTCAACTATAAACTCCTCTCTAATACAAACCATTTTCCCCTGATTTTGTAACTATTTTGTTACAAGCAGTAATCATGATTATGCCTATAATTGACTTGAACATACCTATTGCTGAAGAATATCCATAATTTAGTGTTCCTTCCATAAATGATTCTCTAAATATAAATGTATCAATAGTATCTGCAACAGGATAAACGGGAGCAGAATATAAATTAAATATTTGATCAAATGAACCATTTATCATTACCTGTCCAACTGCTAGTATTAACATAATAGCTACTGTACTTCTAATTCCTGGCAATGTTATATATATGATTTTTTGTATCCTATTAGCACCATCTACTTCAGCAGCTTCGTATAAACCTGGATCAATAGATGTTATTGCAGCAAGATATATAATAGAATCCCAACCTACCTCTTTCCAAATATTTGAAATCCAAAGAAACGGTCGAAAACTACTAGCAATCGTAATTGGAGAAATAGTTTCTAGTCCCATAAATATCAGTATTTGATTAATTATTCCGTTAGAACCAAACAAATTTATTAATATACCAGCCAATACAATCCATGATATAAAATGGGGAAAGGTTATTATAGTCTGAAAACTGCGTTTCATTTTTCCGCTTAATTCATTTAAAAATACAGCTACAAAAATCGCACATGGCATTTGAAATGCAATTCTACCTATATTTATAATTATTGTATTTTTTACCGCTCTTACAAATTCGTCATCTGATAACATTTTTGTAAAATTGTCTAACCCAATAAATGGACTTTCCCACATTCCCATATCAATCCTATAATTTCTAAATGACAAAGATATACCTCCAGCCATTGGTATGTAGCAAAATACTACATACCATAATATAACAGGAAGTACTAACAGATATAAAACTCGATCATTTTTAATTTTTTTCTTTACTTGATTTAAATTTAAGGTGTTTATTTTATTTTTATTCAATCAATACAACCTCCATATATATTTCTTAATATAAGGCATCGTTAACTTGCTTAATAACATCACTTAAACCATCATCTTCGTATTTGTCCAACATATCATTCCACATATCTTCTACAGGTTCCGTTCCGGTCATTATAGTAAAGAAATCGTCAAAATATGATATTGTAAATTCAATGCCTAGTTCGCTGACTAATTCTGTACAACGTTGATTGTATTCAGGGAGTACTACATTTTTCCCCTGCTCAACACGGTTAAGATCAATCTCTATATACTCAGTAGGTGTTGGTAACACAAATCTGTCATCATATGTACTAGGGTTCCATCTTGCAAGTACACCTAAAGCTTCTGTGGAAGGGTACACATCTTTAATAATTATACTAGGATCTGTCAAAACAGCTTTACCATCTACCATTTCGTAAAGCTCTCCTTCAGGTCCATAATTTGATAAAAATGAGCCGTCATCTGTAAGTAAATAATCATATAATTCCAATATTTTATTTAATTTATTATCGTCCACAGCAGAACTGATATATGATTCACTCCACGCTATACTAGTTGTTGCATATGCTGGGTTACCATTTACATCTGGCATTAAATCCAGTGCTCTAACATCATCCAGATAGTTTCTTCCATAAATATCTTCCCAGTATCTGCCAAGACTTTCATATGTTCCGCCAAAGCCTGCTGCTAGTGTTATAGCCGCACTTTTACCTTGTAAAAATTTTTCGATGCCAGATGTTCCCGTAACAAGGGCAATATCGTTTTCTATTATACCCGAAGTATACATATCTCTAGCCAATTGAAATCCTGCAACCACATCTTCCACAAAATATGCCGGTTTATATAATCCATCATCATCCATAACCCATTTGTTAGCATTTATAGCCATTCCATACGGCATAATAGCTCCATATGGTAAATCCCTGCCTCCTGATGTCATGCCAGTAATAGAAGTTCCCAAAGAATCTTCATTTATTATTGCTTCCATCATAGTATTAAATTCAGACCAGTTTTTTGGTTCTTCAGTAATTCCAGCCTGTTGAGCTAAATCCCAACGATATACAACCACTCTATCAATAACTGACCATTCTTGTGATGGATATGTTTGACGAGGAATGCAATAAAGCTTACCATTTAATTTGGACTCTTGAGCTGCTTGACCAGATAAATATTCATTCAAAGTTGGATAAACATCTAAATTTTCAGGTATTTCTTTTACTACACCTTGATCTATCCATTGTGGGTATGTAAATGAATCCCTTAATGCTCCGGCAAATACATCAGGCAGACTACCAGAAGATGCCCATAGTTGCAATTTTTGCGAATAGTCATCCCATGTTACGTTTACAGGAGTAATATTAATATTAAGTTTACTTTCTATTGTATCCAATACTTCATCGCCTGATAATGCTTGATCAGCATTCCATATAGCTAGTGATATTTCTGTTATTTCATCAGTCTCGCCATCTGTAACATTTTCTGCTTCTAAACTAGCATTACTATCTACATTTGTTTCTTGTTGACTATCTCCATTACTACATGCAACCGCAAAAGAAAGAACAAATAGGCTTGCCCCAAGCATAAAACTTTTTTTCAAATTGACATTTCTTTTCATAATAATCCTCCTTTAAAATAATGAGTTTTCACGGAAACTCACAACCCTCTTTGTAGAGGGATTTTTTTATTGTTATACAATCAAACATCCCCCCTGAAAAAAATTACAGCTTTGAATAATGCATATAAAATACATCGTAAATTTGTTTAAAATACATATTGATAAATCAAAAACGCCACAAAATTAAAAGTGTAGAGATATTTATTATTTTTAATTGAAAGGGGGGTTTTTTATGTTAGGTACATGGCAAAGCCATAAAATTTTTCAGGAAAATTTAGTGTTTTTTTAATAAAAAGTTCAAACGTGATCCTGATTATATTAATTGACCCTTTTTTTAAATTTAACTTACAATTTCAGCAAAATCTTCTAATACTTTATTGTCTATTTTTTATTTATCACTTTCCGTGATTACTCAATAATCAATATGGTTTTTAAATTTTCACACGGATTAGCAATTTATTAAAATCAGTCTAACAAAATTGAAAATAATCACAAATGTAATATTTGTATAGATCTATGTAAATATTTTAGTTCTAATTTCTAACAAATTACATTTTTTAGTCAATAGACCTATCCGTCAGTGGGGGATTTCACCCCCACTGAGCAGCGAATTTGGCCACATAACCGAGTTGGTCGCATACTTGGTTGCATAGTCGAGCAGAAATCACAACTTTCGACCAGACTCGAGCAATAAAGCAAAGCTTTATAACCAGAGCAGTTTACATAGTAAACGACCAGATACCGGCATTGAGGTGGTGGTCTAATTTTTACCGATTAAATTAAAAAAGATATAAAATTAACAAAAATTTTATATCTTAATTTTCTTCCCTGTATTGGCTAGGAGTTTTTCCTGTATATTTTTTGAATAACTTTAGAAAATAAAAATAATCATTTACACCAACATCATCAGAGATTTCGGCAACTGTTTTTTGTGTTGTAAGTAATAATTGTATTGCTTCGTCCATTCTCAGTTGAGTTATGTATTGCACAAAAGTTATTCCTGCTCCTCTTTTAAATAGCTGGCTTACATAATTAGGATTCATATGTAACACTTCCCCAGCTTTTGTAAGGGAAATATTTTCCCTATACTCGCTATTAATATAATTCATAAGTTTAAGAAATGCTTCATTAGTAAAAGTATTAACATCTTCTTTATATTTGTTAATTTTTTGAATTTCACTATACAGAATACTTAACATCTCTGAAAAATTGTTGTACTCCAAAATAAGTTGTTTTATACCATACATGTAATTATCGTTGCCTTCTTGTTTAAAAAAATCACTTGTGTATACCATATTATATAGTTTCAAAGCAGTCCTAATTGAGAAATAATTCTTTGATTTTTTTTCAATATTTATTAATTGCTTGCATACAATATCCCATTGTTTTTTCTTGATATTATTAGATATATTACTTAATATGTCATTTGCTTTATCATCATTTTGTTTATATGTAATTTTGGCATTTGCATCTATAAAATATTGATGGGCCTGTTGACTGCATTTTAGAAGACTTGTATTTAAATCTTTTAACTCAATTTTGTTTTTTAGAAGGCCAATCCCCAAATTATTAGGATTTTCTTCCCAATATTCTAGTTTATGTTTTTCTGGGGAGTTTGACAATATATATCCATATTGTTCTCTTCCTAGTTCAAGTACAAATGATATTTCTTCATTAATATTTAGTTTTTCTTTCCCAACTGTTACTGCAATGTAGTAACTATCATTTCTAAAACCTAATTTTCTAAGTATATTTTTTACTAAAACTAAGTCATTATACTCTAAAGCATTAACTAGTTCAGAACTAGATAAATGTAATGAATTTTCCATTAGTTTATTTTTTGCTTTAAGCAATAAACGAGTCACCTTATCATACTCAACTGGTTTCAAACAATATCCTAACACTCCATACCCTATTGCTTTTTCAGCATATGAAAATTCAGCATATCCACTTACTATTATTATTTGAACATTTAAATTTTCTCTTCGTACTATTTCGCATACTTCCAAGCCATTTAATTCTGGCATTCTTATATCAAGTATTGCAATATCTATTTCACTATTTAAAATGACATCCACAGCCTTTTTTCCACTATTTACATAAATTGCCAGGTTCAATCCTAATTCTTCCCAATTTATAGCGTCTTTCATGGATTGGAATAGCGAAGTTTCATCATCGGCAATTAAAACATTAAACATATTAATTATCCTCCAACGTGGTAATAGGTACATTAAGTGTTACTGTTGTTCCGTCATTAATTTCACTTTCAATTGTTATCCCATAGTTATTACTTCCATATTGTAGCTGAATTCTAGCATTTGTATTTATTATTCCAACGTATTTACTTGTATCGTAAAGCTTTGCAGATAGTCGTTTTCTTATTTTTTTTAACTTGTTTTCATCAATTCCTATACCAGTATCCTTTATCGTAATAAATAATACATTATCATTAGTATAAGCACCTATAAATAATTTTCCATCAGTTGATTTCGGCTCAATTCCATGATATATTGCGTTCTCAACAATTGGTTGTAATAACATTTTGGGAATTTTCAATTCCAAAATATCTGGTGGTATAGAATAGTATACTTGCATTTTCCCTTTAAATCGCGTCTGTTGAATGCGTATATATGATTTAACTATAGAAATTTCATCGCTGAATTTTACAATGCTACTTCCTTTAGCGCTATACCTAAAAATATTTCCCATATCAATTGCAATTTGAGCCAATACGGGATGTTCAATGTCATTAGCCATTCTTCTAACTAATTCAAGTGTGTTATATAAAAAATGTGGATCAACTTGACTTTTCATAAAATTCAATTCTGCCTTTTGTTTATGATATTCCATTTCATATAAATTTCTTGATGTTTCAAATATCTTCTTATTTAGTTTTTCTATATCTTCCATCATATTACTAAATTCTAATTCAAGTTCTAATATTTCTGCACATGCTTTTAAATCGTAATCCATTTCAATTGTTCTTTTTTGTTGAGATCGTATTTCTTTAATTACAGTATGAAATTCATTTAAAGGATTTACAACTTTGTAATTAACATTAAATAAAATAAGGAATATATAAAGTATTACTAAAAAAAATATACTCCAAACAAAGTTACGTGTCATATTCATATTTTGGTCGACTTGCTTTGTATTTAAAGCGCTTATTTGGTAGCAATTTAATTTTTCGGAATATATACTTTGAATAATAAGTGATTTTGAATTAATATAGTCTTCATCTAAGTCAGTATTGTTTGCTTTCCAAATACTCCAAATATCATTTGTTTTCTCATCATCATTGTTAAGTGTCAATAATATTTCATCGTCATCAGCTAATAAATAATAAGAATTCATACTGATATTTGCATCTAATTGAAAGTAAATAGGATCGATAGATATTACTATCATTCCAATATTTTCGCCATTTTTGAATATATTACGTCCAAATAACAACATCTTAGTGTCATTATTTACAGTTATGTAATCTGAATTTTCAGTACCTAGAAATGAGTATATATTTTTTTCATTATTAGATTTCAATTCCAATAATTTTTCGCGACTATATAAAGAAGAATATGTTAAATTTTCACTTATTAATGAAATGTCAATTATACTAGGTTCCAAAATTTTGTAATATGCTATTTTATCTGATAAATGTCTTACATAATTATATTTTTCCGATATATCAACAATTAGTAATTGTTGCACTTCTGCTTCACTAGATAATTCTAAACTGAAATTATCTAGCCTATCATAAAGCAAATTAAGTTGACTAGTTAATCTTTCAGATGTTATAGCGGTATATTCATATTGATTAGATAGTAGTACTTGTTTAAAGGAAAAATTTATTCCTGTACAAATAATAATAAGGGTAATAATAGCACCAATAAGAAATTTATTGATTTGATATTTTATACTTGTAGATTTTTTACTTATATCTTTCATATTTCACCTTTTAATTTTAATGATAGCATCTTTACAAATAAATTAAATGTAGATTTTTTAGATTTATATGAAAAATTTACATGTCATTATATGTAATTATAATTAAATATATTGTTTATACATTTCTTTATTTTAGGCAATTACTTTATTTAATTATACAGCATAGAAAAATGATTGAAACATAAAAGTAATATGTTAGTAAATTGATAGTTTTATATAAAATAATAATGATACACTCAATATAAGTAGTGCCAACTCCTGAGTTCTTTTGGGAGTTTTTTATGCAAATATCTATAGAAGAAGATATTATCCAGACCAGAGCTAGAGAAAGATATGCCATTGAATTTAAATTTGAAAATACTAACTATGATGTAGATAGGTGCTTAAATACATTGGAAAAATTAATTTTAGAAGTATAAAAAACCGAATTCATAATGGATTAAAAGAAAATAATATTTCTTACATGCATGAAGGTATTGAAATAAACTTGCTTAGAAATCAGGAATTAAGTTATTTATTTAAAGATTTACATTTTATTTCCAATATTCTAATAAATAAATTCCGAAATAGATATAAGAGGATTTGAAGATGTAAAGTATGAGGATAATTTTTTTGATTTAGCGGTTTTTTTAAGTTATTAGATTTGTGATTAAAAAACAATCTATTAATGAAGTTGTTATGAGTACTAACACATTGTTAATCCTTTCTGTCTGACATATTTTAGTTCCATTTTCGTATCCAGACTTTGAAAAATAGCCTGTTATTATTATAGACAAGGGTATGTTAATAAACTCCAGCATATCCATAGGAATTTTTTCTTTAGTAAACCAAGACGCCCAAGCTAAAAACCACGTGCCAATAAATACAGCAACTATACTAATGGCAAGTTTTTTTGAAAATTCCAATTTTTTTAGGTTTCATATAGTCAATAAAATATTCACCTTCCTCTTTCATAATTCTCCTTTATTTTCTTTTTTATATATTACAACTATATAAAACTAATTATTAGTTGAATAAATCATATATTTATGCACAGAAAGAAAAAAACAAATACTTTTATCACTACTATAATAAGTACATAATTAATGCCAAAAATGAAAAATCACTTAAAATTTACTAAACTTATATAAAACAAGGTTTGCAGACTGTTTTTTCATTGACATAGCCCTTTAATTGTAATAATATTAACTAAAGAAAACCTAGTAAAAAACTAGGAATAAATCGGAAATTTATATTAGATTATAAAAAATACTAACAACAGGAGGTAATTATGAAGGCATTAGAAGTTACAAAAGATGTATATTGGGTCGGCACTAGGGACTACGATATAGAAGTTTTTGATGTAGTATTAAAAACAGAAAAAGGCACTACTTACAATTCCTACGTAATAAAAGGAAAAGAAAAAACAGCATTAATAGATATATGTAAGGAAGAAAAATACGATGAGTACATAGAAAGACTCAGTTCTGTTATAGATATAAGAGATATAGATTACATAATAACTAACCACACAGAGCCAGACCATTCTGGCAGTTTACATAAAATTTTAGAATTAAACCCCAATTTACAAATATATGGCACAAGAGTTGCCCTTAGATATTTACGTGAAATAGTAAATTTCGATTTTAACGGTGTTCATATAGAAAAAAATCCTACTTTGGACTTAGGTGGCTACACCCTTAACTTTATACCAGCACCTTTTTTACATTGGCCAGATTCAATGATGACACATTGTCCAGAGTTAAAAGTTTTATTCTCTTGCGATATGTTCGGTTGCCATTTTTGTACTGAAGAAATATTCAACGATTTAATAAAAGAAGATTTTTCCTATGAATATAAATATTATTTCGACTGTATTTTTAAGCCCTATAGTAAATTCGTTTTAGAAGGTGTTGAAAAAATAAAAGACTTGGATATAGAAATAATAGCCAATGGCCATGGCCCTGTTCTTCGCAAGGATTTAAAGGAACATATAGATAAATACAGCCAATGGGCAATAGAGAAAAAAGACACAGAGCCTACAGTTGTTATACCATTTGTTACTTCCTACGGTTATACAAGAGATATGGCAAAGGAAATAACAAGAGGTCTAGAGTCTGTCGGCGTTAAAGTTTTAGTTTACGACATGGTGTATTCCAACAAAGATGAAGTTTTGAAAAAAATAAATACTTGCGATGGCGTCCTTTTTGGTTCTTGTACAATTATGTCTGACGCACTACCACCAATATACGAATTACTTTATGAAATGAATCCAATAATACACAAGGGATTGTTGGGCGGAGCTTTCGGCTCTTACGGTTGGTCTGGGGAAGCTGTGCCAAATATAGAAGCAAGGCTTGCACAACTTAGACTAAAAAAACCTTTAGAAGGCTTACGTGTATTGTTTAGACCTACAGACGTTGACGTAACAAATTGTTTTAAATTTGGTGTTAACTTCGGAAATGAAGTTTTGGCTAAAAGACTTAAATAGCATTTAGGGGGAGTAAAACCATAAAGTTTTACTCCCCCTAATATATAAGGATAAAAAATGTTAAATAATTTATTTTTCTCAATTAATATAGCACTACCAATTTTTTTATTAATGATAACAGGTAAAATGTTAATCAATAAAGATATATTAACAAAAACTTTTGTAAAAAACTCCAACACCTTTGTTTTTTATATAGGTTTGCCTATAAAGTTGTGTACGGATATGTTAAATACATCTTTTGACCAAGCCATATCCATGAAGTTCATTAGTTATGTTCTAATCGGTATATTAGTAGGCAGTATTTTTTCCTATGGCATGGGATGCATTTTAATAAAAGATAAAACTAAAGTAGGCACATTTACCCAAGGTGCTTTTCGTGGGAACTTCCTTTATGTAGGCTATTCCCTGTTGGAAAATATTTTCCCTGCTGTGCCCGCCTTTGTACCTATAATGGTAGCCTTTACTATGCCTATGTACAATATACTTTCCATCATCTATTTAATTTTATGCCAAGGGGAAAAAATTAATAAAGCTACCCTTAAAAACATGATAGTTAGTATAATAAAAAATCCTTTGGTAATAGCCATTTTTATAGGATTAGTACTAAATATGCTGCACTTTAAGTTACCTATTGCATTAGAAAGATACACAGGATATATAAAGCAACTGGTTACGCCTCTTGCCCTTGTAACTATTGGCGCAACTTTCAACTTCGAAAAAGTAAATGCAAATACAGCCATGGCGCTAGTAGCAACTTTTATTAAACTCGTATTAATACCTGCTGTAGCTGTAGTTGTTGGATATGCCATAGATTTAAATACAGAGGAATTGCTTGTGTCCTATGTATTCTTTGGTGTACCTACTGCCGCTAGCTCCTACATAATTGCTATTTCTATGAAAGGTGACGGTGAGCTAGCCTCCAACATTATAATGTATACCACATTACTTAGTATTTTTACTATTACAGGATTTATTTTTATTTTTAAATTTATTGGATGGATTTGACTTTGAAATAAAAAATATTACCAAATAAAAACGCAAAAAGAGCGATGGGTTTCGCTCTTTTTTAAATAAAATTTTGCACAAGCTTTTATAAAAGCTTGTAGGGCTGGTTGCTTGCCCTGAAAGACTTTACGACCAAGGGCTTTGGGCAAAGCACCAAGGGTTTTTCTTCTCCCGACAATCTCTTACAGTTTTTTTATATTCTACTTATTTTCTAAGCTAACAAATCTTTTATTGCATCTCCTATTTCTTCATCAATAACTAAAGTAAAATCACCATGCGCTTGAAGTATAGAGGCTGGTAAATTCGGAGTTATCTCTCCAAATAACATTTTTTTAATAGCATCTATTTTATTTTCTCCATAAGCAATTAAAACAACTTTTTTAGCTTGCATTATATTCTTAATGCCCATGCTTATAGCTTGCCTTGGTACTTCATCTATACTTTCGAAGAACCTTGCATTAGCTTCAATAGTTTCTTTATCCAAATCCACTAAATGTGTACCTGCTTCAAAATGATCACTAGGTTCGTTAAAACCAATATGCCCATTTGTTCCTATGCCTAATACCTGTAAATCAATTCCATTTTCCAAAATAGCTTTATCATAATCTTCACAAGTTTTCTTTATATCTTTAGTAATTCCAGAAGGTATATGTATATTTTCCTTTTTTATATTTATATACTTAAATAAATGAGTATTCATAAAATATGCATAACTTTGCTCATTATCTTTATCTAGTCCTAAATATTCATCTAAATTAAAAGTAGTAATATCTTTGAAGTCTAAATCGCCATACTCACACATTTCAGCTAATTCTTCATACATAGCAATAGGAGTAGAACCTGTAGCTAGCCCTAAAACACTTTTTTGTTTACAAATCATTTGAGCAACAACCAACTGTGCAGCTTTTCTACCTACCTCTAAACAACCATCTTGTGTATAAATCTTTATTCCTTTGTAATAGTATTTCATAATTATATTCCTTTCTGCAAAAGCTCTTTTAAATAGTCGCACAACACTTCAACCGTTTCATTGGTATATGAATATGCCGAAAAGTACAACTTTGGTTCAAATTGAAGTTTGTCAACTTTCAATCTCATATCAAATAAATATATATTTTTACCCTCGAGGCTTTTATAAAGCTCATGTTGGTTTTTATATATATCCATATCCCCTACAAAAAGCAATACATTCTCTTTATCTCTTGCTCTGTTTATTAAATAAGCTATGTCTTCTTGATTTAAATCTTTGTTAAATCCCACTGTTTCAATATTTGTTTTTTTAGGAAAAATATCCGATATGTTAATAGGATTGTTTATAACATCTTCTGCTGGATTGCTTGAAAATTGGTTCACAGCCAAAGCAATTGTGTTTCCTATTTTTATATTTTTTCTTTCCCAATTCCTTACACCATTAGTATTTAAAACTTTTATATACTCGTCTTTTAAAGAAAAACTTGGTGCATCTTGCATTTTATTCCCAAAGATTTTTTTGAATTTTACTATTTTCTCATAAGACTCATTTATTCGTTCTATTGGAATTATACCTTTTTCCACGGCCTCATAAACACCTTCAATTGCCTCTACCTGTAGTTCTTCAGTGTGAGAAATATCAAAAATGTCTATTCCAGCATTTAAAGCTATAATAACAGCTTCCTTTGTACCATAATTCTTTTGAATTGCCCCCATTTCAAAACAATCTGTCATTATAATACCATTATAACCTAATTTATCTTTAAGTAAACCCGTAATAACAGCATTAGACATTGATGCAGGATATTTTTCATCAATTGCGTCAAAAATAATATGGGAAACCATAATGGATTTAACGCCATTTTCTATACCATAAATAAATGGTACTAACTCCTGATCTTCTATTTCTTCTAAAGTTTTCTTTAAAATCGGCAAATCATGGTGGGAATCCACAGCCACATCCCCTAATCCTGGGAAATGTTTAAGAGTTGGCAAAAGATTATTTTCGTAGCCCTTATACATTTCTATTACCATGTTTTTAACTAAATTTTTATTACTGCCAAAGGATCTAATACCTATGCCAATATTTTCAGGGTTGGAATTAATATCTGCCACAGGAGCTAAGTTCATATTTATGCCAAGGTTTCTAAGTTTAAAGCCTATGCTATTCCCTAAATTGTAGGCAACTTTTTCATCACCTAAAGCACCTATGCTATAGTGTCCCAAAAACTCACCATAAACATTTCTAAGCCTAGATACAGAGCCTCCTTCTTCGTCTATAGCTATAAAAGGAGGGTAACTCGTAGAATTTTCTATAGCTCTTTTTAAATCTGCATTTAATTCTACAACTTGGTTTTCAGTTTTTAAATTCCTAGAAAAAAGTATAACATTACCTAGATAGTAGTTTTCAATTAAATTTTTAATATGACCATTTATTTTTGTATCATTAAAGCCACATAAAAACATTTGGCCGATTTTTTTCTTTAATTCAATATCCATATGAACCTAACCTTTCAAGGCGCCACTTGTCATACCCTCAATAATATATTTTTGCAACACTACATATACAATCAACACTGGTACAACTACTAGAGTAACAGAAGATGCCATTAAACCGAAGTCCGTACCAAATTGGGAGCTAATCATACGTAGTAATGCACTAATTGGCATAACTTCTTGCTTTCTTAAAATAATCATTTGTAAAAATAAATCGTTATATGACCATAGGAATGTAAAAATAGCAACAGATGCTATAGTTGGAATTGAAAGGGGCACAATTATTTTTGAATATATCTTCATAACTGAGCAACCTTCTAAAAAGGCATTTTCCTCTAATTCCAGTGGTAAAGTTTTCATATATCCCATAAGTACAATTATGGCAAAAGATAGGTTGCCAGCTACTTGAGGTACTATTACTGCTATATGTTGATTAACTAAATCAAGTTTTGCAATCATAGAGAAAACGGGAATTATTGTAGAGAAAGCCGGAATCATTAAACTTCCTAAAAAAAGCATATTTACAATGGTTTTCCCTTTAAAGCTATATCTAGTCATGGCAAAAGCACTCATAGTTGCTAGTAAAACAACAACTGCTGTTACGCTGCCAGAAATAATTACACTATTCATGTAGGAGCGTACAATGTCTAAGTTACTAAAAGCATTTGTATAGTTCTCCACAGTAAAGTTTGCAGGTAAGCTGAATGCATTACTTAAAATTTCATTTGATGTTTTAAAAGAATTATTTATTACCCAGAAAAATGGATAAATAGTCGTTAAAGCCCAGAAGACTAATAAAGTATAAATTATTACTTTGCCTAAAGTTATTTTTTTCATAAAGCACCTCCTCCCTTAACCTCTATCTCTAAATAAAAAGTTTGATATTTGGGAAATAACTATACCAAATACAACTAAAAATACCGCTATAGTTGCACCGTAGTCAATATTGTAAGCCTCGAAAGTTTGGCTATACAAATATGTACCTAAAACATGCGTAGAACCCCCTGGCGCACCTTTTGGAGCAATAACCCATAATAAGTCGAAAACTTTTAAAGCACCTGTTAAAGCCAGTATAATACAAACATTTATTGTAGTTCTTAACATTGGTAAAGTTATAAATTTAAAAGTTTGAAAAGCATCAGCTCCGTCAATTTCTGAGGCTTCGTAAATATCACGAGATATGGCAGATATGCCAGTAAGTATTAAAACGAAATAAAATCCCACATACTGCCACACTACAGGTAGAGTTACCATTAAAAAGGCATTTTCTTTAGAAAGCCATACAGTTTTTTCAAAGCCAAAGGAAACTAAAAGCTGGTTTAGCATTCCATAATTATATTCATAAAACAAAGTAAACATTAAACCTATAGCCGTAGCCGATATTACTATAGGGAAAAAATAAACTATTCTGAAAAACCCTGCTGCAAATTTAATATTATTTACTAAAACAGCCAATAAAAGGGCTATACCAACTTGAAATATAACCACTAAAAACATTAATTTAAATGTATTTATTAAAGATGTTCTAAACATTGGATCTGTAAAAAGGGATTTATAGTTTTCTACTCCTATAAAATAACTACTTTTATCTATAAAGCTAGTCATTTCGAAGAAACTATTTTTCACATTCGCTAAAAAAGGATAGTACAAAAGACCTACCACAAGGACTAAAGTTGGTAATAAAAAAAGTCCTAAAATCTTATTATTTTTATATATCATATATTCACCTACTTTCACAAAAATTATTCACAATTTATATAAATAAAGGGCTGTCGGAAAAAATTCCTGCAACCCTTTATTTCAGTCAAAATTGAAACTATTTATTAAATTTAGCTGCTTCGTCTAAAACAGTTCTAGCATCTGTAGAACCATCAACTATATTAGAAACATTAGATACAATGTAGTTCCAAGCTTCTTTATTTAAACGAGAGTCTACAGGCATGTCTATATCGTTAGCTGCGCCAGAGAAAGCCGCTCCAGCTGTTTGTAATGGTGTTAAACCTTCAGGTACTTCAATATCTGCTGCTGGTGCGCCACCAACTTTAGCAAATTCAGCAATAGATTCTTTAGAAGTCATTTTCATTACAAAATTAACTGCTGCTTCACGTTTTTCTGGATCTTCCCAAGCTGCTGTAGTTATGTAGAAACCATTAGAGAAACCACCGATTATGTCGCTAGGCTCTTTTTGGTCTGTAAAGTAAGATGGGAAAGGCACTACTGTAGTGTTTTCTTGGTCAGTTACACCACCTGCAAACCAAGAACCATCTACTAACATTGCTGCTTTTTTATCTCTAAATAATTGGCTAGTTGCATCGTTGTTTGTTGCAATTGCGTCTGGAGAGAAAGCTCCCATGTCGTTTAATTCTTTTAATATATCTAAACCTTCAACCCATGAGTCTGGAGCTGGTTTTTCTGGGTCTAAAGTTTTTCTGTGCTCGTCAATACCACCAGCTGCAAGGATTAAATGCTCAATCCAGTAATGAGGTACATCTGCAAAAGATACAGCAACTGGTACAATGTCAGTTTCTGCAAAAGCTTTTACTGCTGTTTCAAAAGTTGCCCAATCTGTAGGTAATTCCAAACCTTGTGCTTCAAATAAATCTTTGTTTACAAATAAACCTTCCCAGAAACCACGAATAGGTAATGCATAAGTTTTGCCGTCCGGCTCTTCCATAAAGCCCATAGCAGATTCTTTTATGTCTGCACCGTATTCTGGGTATTCAGCACGGATAGTTTCAACATCTACAAGTTTACCTGTTTCAATAAGTGATGCTGCGTCTACGCCTGTAAAGTAAAATAAAACATCTGGCTCGTTACCAACTTGGAAGTCAGCGACTACAGAAGCTTTCCAAGTTTCATCTGAAGTAGAAGAAACATCGTCAACTTTTACGCCACTTTCGGCTTCATAATCTGAAATAATTGCTTGGTAGTATTCACCTGTTGGATCAGTTCCACCAAACATAGAAACAGTATTTAAAGTAACCCCACCTGCAGACGCCTCTTCTGCTGGTACTTCCTCGCTTGCCACTACATCTTCAGATGGTACTTCGCTAGGTGTTGCTTCTGCTCCTTTACCGCAAGCTGTTGCAGTAAGAAGTAAAGATGTTGCTAAAATTGTGCTTAATAATCTTTTCATAATTTTCCTCCTAAAACTCCCTTTAAACTAATTTTAGTATCTCACGCTTAATTACAAGTAAAGAACCGTCGATACATTTGTTGTGTAATGGAATATATTTAACATTAGCCTCACCTTTTGTGAAGTCTAAAATGTTTTGGGTAATTTTGTGAACTATATCGTCACGCAAATCGAATAAATTACCAGACAAATAAATTTCTTTTATGTCCAATATATAACTCATATTTACTATAATAATGGCTAGTTCATCAATCATTTGGTCAATTAAATTATTTAAAAATTCATCGCCCTCTTTTATTTCTTCTATTAATTCTTCTAACTTAAGAAACACATTGTATTTTTCAAAATATTTTTTTTGAAGTCCTCCAATGCTACATCTTTTTTCTAAGTCTTCTATTTCACCATTTATAAGCCTAGGGTTTGTAAAAGCTATTTCTCCAGCAAAGTGATTAGACCCTGTAAGCAATTTCCCTTTATAGAAAATTGAAGAACCTATGCCGTAAGTTGCGCCAACTAAAATAAAGTTGTGATTTTGGCTTTTTAAATGGTTTGCGTATAAATATTCCGCTTGTAAATCTATGTCATTGTGTACTAGTAGCTTTAATTTATTATTTATTGCAAATTCATTTATTACTTTGTAAATGTTTACATAAATTTCGTTATTGGAAACAACTATGCCTTTTTTAACTACCCCTGGTATTGCCATAGTAACAGTTGTTATTAAATTGAAGGAGCTGTATTTAGTTATAGTTTTTTCTAATATATTTTCTACTTCGTTTATATTAGGTAGGGGCAAAGAAACGGAATATAATATTTCGTCTTTTAAATTGTATATATTTAAATTGAACTGGCTACCAGATAAACTAATAACTACAAAGTGAAACAAACTAGGGTTTATATCTAGTAGTGTTCCTTTTTTGCCAACTGAATTTGTACCTTTACCTATTTCCAATAAAAGATTGTCCTCTATTAATTCATTTGCATTTTTAGATATTGTAGTTTTAGTCGAATTAAGAGTACTGGCAAGTTCTGCTTTAGAAAGGGCACCATTGTATAAAATTTCCTTAAGTATAGAGATTTTATTTTTCTTTTTTAATGTAGCTTGTGGAGTTTTACTCAATATGCCACCCCCTTTAGAATTTTGCTTTCAGCTGGTCGAAAGCTGTGCTTTATTGCTAGAGCCTGCAGCCAACTTTGCGTCTGCCCGCGATTCTATAAAGTTAGTAAACTTTATTTACTAACATATTATCAATGTATTCATGTCTTGTCAATAGTTTTTTTATGCATTTTTACATTTTAATTTAAAACTATATGAAAGTTGAATTTATAAATGTTATAAAAATGGCATGGTTTAGGTAAAATTTTACTATTCTATATAGCCATATATATAGGCGTTTAAAATATTTTGTGAGGCATCATAATAAAAACTGCTATTTTAATCATTAATTTTGTCACTTACATATGAACTATAGACTTTTATTAGGGCTTATACAATTTCTATTCCTTCCTCTTTGGATACGCCTAATACAAGACATTTGTAAACCTTGCCTATATCCCAATAGCTTGGAATTGCATAAACTGTATTTTTTACATTATCAAAGGTGCCTGTATCAATGTTTAACTTCTTTATCAATGTTTAACTTCTTTATAAATTCATCGCTTACATATTCTATATTTTCGCAATGATAAACATCGGCTAGATTATATATTTTTTCTATATTTTCCTTACCAAGTTTATTTACAACAAAGTTACCTTTGTTTTTAGTTTTTCTTCCAATGTATTCAATTAAACTACATGTATAAAATAAATCATTCTGCCTTTTATCTTCTCTACCTTTCATCTCTTTTCTCCTCACTTGAAACAAACTTTAAACATTTTATAGCTTCGTCAGAACAAAAATTAATTTGATATGTGGGGTATTTGAATTTCGCCCTTATAGAAAAAAGAGTTTACGAAAAAATAGTACTTTAATAGGAGGATTTTATGAAACCATATATACAATTTACCTTTAATACAGACAAAGAGGGCTTTATTTTAAAATTTAATGGTGTTAAGGAAAAAGTAAACCAAACTGATGTAAATAGTGCAATGGACGCCATCGTATCTATTAATCCTTTTACTAATATTAAAATTGCTAGCAAAAATGTTACTTCTTATGAAGTAATCTAGAAGAAAGGGCATAATTTTCAATTTTGAAAATTATGCCCTTTTACGTACTACAAAACAGAAATAGCATCGGAAATATTTTTTTCCAAAGCCTCTTTTCCATAAGCGTCTACTTGTTTTTTGCTTTTAATTCCGTGGGTTAAACAACCTGCACCACCAATACAACCGTCTATGCAAGCCATTCCCTCTATAAAGTTTTCCACTAATACATTTTTATTTTTCTTCATAAGTGCCACTTTACAAGCATCTATGCCATCGCAAGGCAAAGGTTTTAAGTCGAAATTTTCCATATTATTTTCTTTTAAGCCTTGGGCTACAGCGTCGGAGAGGCCACCACTTCTGGCGAAAATCCTTCCGAAGTACGATGCATTGTCTAAAACATCTTCTTCTAATTCATTTAAATTTATGTCACGGCTATCAAAAAGAGCTTGAAGCTCTTCAAAAGTAATTACACAATCTACATATGGTTTAACTTCCGGCTTTTGGAACTCTATTTTTTTAGCTGTACATGGACCTATAAATACAACTTTTGCCTTTAGGTCACTATCTTTTATGTATTTAGAAATCGTTGCCATCGGAGATAAATTATGAGATACATGTTTTTTCATATCGGGATAAAATTTTTCTACGTAATCTACAAAAGCTGGACAGCAAGAACTTGTTAAAAATTTCTTTTCGTATAACTCCTTGCTTTCCTCGTTTGCAACCATATCTGCACCTAATGCCGCTTCTACAACAGTATAAAAACCAAAACTTTTTATACCACTTATTACTTGACCAAGTTTAGCATAAGTAAATTGACTAGATATTGATGGGGCTACTATGGCATATACTTTATTTCCATTAGTTATACTTTTTTTAATAATATCTATAGTATCTAAAATATAGGACTTATCCATAATTGCACCCCATGGGCATTGATAGACACAAGCACCACAGGCAATACATTTGTCATTGTCAATTTTGGCTACATAATTATCGTCCATAGTTATAGCATCTATTTTACAAGCATTTTCGCAAGGGCGTTTATTTTTTATAATAGCACTATAAGGGCAAACCTTTGTACAAAGTCCACATTCTACACATTTGCTTTTGTCAATATGTGCCACATGGTGTCTGTCGAAAGTTATTGCACCTTTACGGCAAACATCTTCACACCTGTTGGCAAGACAACCACGGCAGGCTCCTGTTACTTCAAATCCACCCATGGGACATTCATCGCAAGCGTCTTTTATTACTTCTATAACATTTGGATTACTTTTATCGCCACCCATGGCCATTTTTATACGCTCTTTAACAATTGCCCTTTCCTTATAGACACAACAACGTATTGTCGCTTCATTTCCTGGAATAATGCTTTCAGGCACGTCTAAAATTTTATTAAGTAACTCACCAGACCATTCCAACCTTGCTGTTTCTCGCAAAACTTTATACTTAAGATATTGTACTTTAGTATCAAACTTTTTCATATTCCCTCACAAATAAAAGTAACGCTAGTTACGGCAGAATTTTTCGTTTTTACGGTTTTAACTTAAAAATAATTTACAATTATATGCTTACCCATTTTTTTAAGGCAGTCAGCCAGTTCATTTACTAAGTTCATTTTAATACTAAAATTAATAGGCAAATTTGGGTTTTGGTGGGCTGGATTTATTGCCCTACCTACATAAAAAATTATATCTGTGGACTCTTCAAATAAATATCTGGCTATTAACGAAGCGCCGTCTTGTCTATTTGCCCAGATGTCGTAAGTTTCATTTTTCCCCAAATAGTCATTGGCATAGGTTAGAACCTTATTGAAAGTAATAACCCCTTCTGTTACAAGGTCCACTCCATCTATTTCAGCAATAGGAGGAATGTCTTTGTCTATATACTCTAATTTCGGCCTTATGGTTTTGTTTAAATAACTAGCTGCTAGAGCTGAAGTTGTTCCACCACATATTACATGCTTTCCCTCTTTCCCAAAAAACAGGGACATCATTTTATTTACATCATCTTGGTTCCTTGGTGGGCCTATCATTAAGTTTACAGATTTACGTTCTCTTATTCTTATGGCACAAGCCGTTGCATCATCTCCAGGCTTGAAGCCGTAAAGCCTATTTACTTCGCCTATTAGCATTGTGGCTAAAGTTTTAGCTGTATAACCCAAAGGTTCAAAGGTTTCTACAAACTCAATTATATCTTCCCTTTTCCAACCGAAATTATATGTGCGACCTATGCCAGCATGAGGGCAACCGTCACTCATGGCAAAAAATAAATCCCCCTCTATTAAAGGTATAACAGATTTATATATGGTTTTGCCACCTATATTCATTTCAGTTTTGTCATACTCGTAGTTTTCCCCATTTCTTAAAAAAATAACTTGAGGATTATCAAATTGTATTAACTCTGCTTTACTATTATTTATAATTTTTATAATAGTAAAAGTAGAATAGGCAACGCCTCTCACTGAACAAACAGGCAAAGTATCTACTACAGTTTGGACGCAATCTTCAATAGTAAGACCTTGGGCTATCATTGTGGAGATTATTTTAGATGTAAGAGTAGCCAGGATATTTGCCTTTACTCCACTTCCTAAACCATCGGCTAAAACCACAATGGTAAAATTTTCTATATCCTCTATTATTTCCACATTGTCGCCGCAAAGCTCTTCGCCGTAATGGTTAATACTTCTATAACCTATGTCTGCACAAAGATTATTCATCTACGGTTACCTCCTTTAGCTTTGTAAGAGCTATTTTGGTTTCCGCAGCCGTTTCACCTAATAATAAAGCTATTTCTTGAACTACTTTCATTTGCTTTTGTACTACTTTGTCGGCTATGTCTGCTGTTTGGCGAGATGCCTCTTCTTTTTTATTTTTAATTTTTATTTCCTTTGTTATATCTCTCATTATACAAATAATTATGCGATATGCTTTGTCGTATAATATTGTTTGGTCTACATATTTACCGTAGTCTGCTAAATATAACCCTTGCTCAGAATAATTTTTTTCTTCTTCCAACACCTTAAGGAAGTTAGTTGGATCCAGTATTCTTACGCAATTTTCTCCCTTTACATAGGATTCATCGTCTATTTTCATCAGTTCCAATGCAGCTTTATTTATTTGCTGAATTTCTAATTTTTCATTTAAAACTAAAATTCCATTAGGCGTATTTGTAAATATATTGTCGGAAAAACTTTCTGCCTTGCCTGATAAAAATGGTAGACACATTGTTATATCTGCTTTGTTTTGGAATACAGCAATTGCCTTTTCTCTACATGAGTCATAGCCACAAGAACCACAATTTAAACGTTCTTCCTCATTATCCTTACCCATACTTTTAAATATTTCTCTTATTTGCAATTCATTGGGCATTTCTGCATTTACAGGGACACAAGTCATATTTTTATTTATTTCTACATCTTCGACTATAAAATCTTTTTCCCCTGCATATTGGGATACAGAAATATAGTTTTGTATAGGTGACTTTTTGTTTTTTTCCATAATTGGACCACCTATGCAACTACCTATACACATAGACATTTCTATAAAACAATTGTTTATTTTTCCATCTTTTATGTCTTTTAAAGCTGCTATACAATGATTTGGCCCATCTATTGCCATGTATGTATAATCCTTTGCCGTTTTTTCCATAGTTTTTACAATTCCACCTGTTGTTGGGAAAAATCTAGCTTTACTATTAACATCTTGGTCCATTTCTTGCTCTAACTCAATATTTTCATTTTCCAACCAGTCGCTTAGCTCCTCGAAAGTAAGTACAGCGTCTACAATATCTTTGTAATGCTCTGCCTCATCTTTTTTAGCAATACAAGGACCTATAAAAACAACTTTTGCATTGGGTATTCTTTTCTTTATATCCAGTGCGTGGGCTTGCATTGGTGATGCTACTTGTGCTAAATGAGGCAATTGACCTGCAAAATGCTTTTGTATAAGTAAATTTACAGAATGGCAACAGGAAGATATTAAAACATTATGTTTTTTATCTACTAATATTTGGTCATATTTACGCTTTACTATTGTTGCACCTACTGCTGTTTCTTCAACATCGAAAAATCCTAGTTTTTTCACAGCTTCCCTCATTTTATTTATGCCAACGCCACTATAGTTCGCAATAAAAGACGGAGCAAGACTAACAACAACAGGCTGGCCACTTTGCAATAGCACCTTCACTTTTTCCGTTTCGTCTACTACTTCTCTTGCCTCTTGAGGGCACACAACAAAGCATTTACCACATAAAATACATTCACGCTCCACTATATGAGCTTGGCTACCAGAAAAACGAATGGATTTTACGGGACAATATCGAATACATTTATAACAATTTTTGCAGTTAGATTTCTTTAATTGCAAACACTCTGACATCTTTTAAACTCCTTCACAAGTCAAAACAAAAATTCATTAGCGCTTTTCTATAGTTTTGCCTTTACTTCATTTTCAAAAAAAGTTTCAATGTCACTTGGTGAAAGCGAATGCAATTTATCATCTACAGTAACACACACTCCCTCTTTACAATTACCCATGCAAAAAGTTCCAACTAATTCTATTTTATCTTTTAAATCATTTTCACTTATTAAATATTGTAATTCTTCAACTATTTGTCTTGACCCTTTTAAATGGCAAGAGCTTCCAATACAGACTGTTATTTTCATATTAACACCTTTCTTATTCATATTCTACAACGTCTACCCAGCTACGAAGGAATTCACGTTCTTCCTCTCGGCCTGTTACAGACTGAGAGGCTGCAACTATAGGTAACCACTTTTGTACATATTGTATTGCTGTATCTGTTTTTTTACAGAAAAGATTTAAATATTCTTTAGCACCATCTATATCGCCATTAAGCCAAAATAATAAGTAAGTTCTTGCTACGTCGGCGGATGCATTTCCTTGTGTGGCATGAGCCCAGTCTAAAATATATGGCGTACCATCATCTTTTATAATTATATTACTTGGGTTAAAGTCGCCATGACACAATTTAATATGCTTTGGTAAGGACTCTAAGCGAGTTTGCAAGTCATAACGCTGTGTTGCATCGTATTCACTCTCTATAATTTTTCTACTCATTTTGTCACGTAGTTTATTAAGTAATGGCGCTGATTTTCTATGCATATCTATTTGAATATCTAAAAATTTTTCTAAATATTCGCTTTTTTTCTCTGGTTCATCATCCATTATTCTTTGTAAAGTTTTGCCTTCTATAAATTCAGAAATAATTGCCCATTTACCTTCAAATTTCGTTACTTCTAAAATTGCTGGAATATTCAAACCTGTTTCCTCGACTCTGGCTTGGTTTAATGCCTCGTTTAAAACATCTGTTTTAGAATAGTCCTCATTAAAAACTTTTATAACTTTATCATTATCTCTGTAAATTATTTTCGATGTTCTTACTGCTATAACTTTATCAACTTGACTCATTATTTGCCCTCCTTGCCATAATATGCATTTATATACATTTCTTTAATTTCACTCATTAAAGGATAACGTGGATTACAGCCAGTACATTGGTCGTCGAAGGCTTGTTCAGTCATTTCATCAAGAGTTTTTAAGAAGTCTTGTTCTTCTATGCCATAGTCTTTAATAGTCTTTTTAATGCCAACTTTATCTTTTAACTGATTTAAACCTTTTATAAATGCTTCAACTTTCTCCTCGTCATTTTTACCATTGTAGCCTAAGTAACTAGCAACTTCACCGTAACGTGCTAATGTATGAGGGTGGTCGTATTGAGAGAATGTACCCATTTTTGTTGGCACTTCTACCATGTTAAACCTAATAACTTCTTCTATCATTAGGGCATTGGCAACACCATGAGGTAAATGGTGGAATGCACCTAGTTTATGCGCCATAGAGTGACAAACACCAAGGAAAGCATTGGCAAAGGCCATACCTGCCATTGTCGCTGCATTTGCCATTTTTTCACGAGCAACTACATCTGTTAAGCCATTTTCGTAAGCCCTAGGTAAATATTCAAATACCATTTTTAGAGATTGTAGTGCAAGAGGGTCTGTATAGTCTGTTGCAAGAAGTGACGCATAAGCCTCTAATGCATGAGTAACAGCGTCTATACCAGAGGCAGCCGTTAAGCCCTTTGGTGCTGACATATGTAAATCTGTGTCTACAATTGCCATATCTGGTAAAAGTTCAAAGTCTGCAAGAGGATACTTTGTACCTGTTGTTTCGTCTGTAATAACAGCGAAAGGCGTAACCTCGGAGCCAGTACCGGCAGATGTAGGAACAGCAATAAAGTAAGCTTTTTCACCCATTTGAGGGAAAGTATATACACGCTTGCGAATATCTACAAAACGCATAGCCATGTCTATAAAGTCTGCCTCTGGGTGTTCGTACATAACCCACATTATTTTCGCTGCGTCCATGGCTGAGCCACCACCTAAAGCGATTATTACATCAGGCTGAAAAGAAGTCATTTGCTGTGCGCCTGCTTTTGCACAAGCTAAAGTTGGGTCTGGTTCTACATCGTGAAAAGTAGTATGAATAACTCCCATTTCATCAAGTTTATCTGTTATAGTTTTTGTATAACCATTTTTATAAAGGAATTCGTCCGTAACTATAAAGGCACGTTTTTTACCTAATACATTTTTTATTTCATCTAAAGCTACAGGTAAGCAACCTCTTTTTATATATACCTTATCTGGACTTCTAAACCAAAGCATATTTTCTCTCCTTTCTGCAACAGTTTTTATATTAATTAAATGTTTGACTCCAACATTCTCTGATACACTGTTGCCACCCCAAGAACCACATCCTAAAGTTAAAGAAGGTAATAGCTTAAAGTTATATAAGTCACCTATACCACCTTGTGAAGATGGTGTATTTACAACAATACGACAAGTTTTCATTCTTTTTGTAAAGCTGTCTAATTTTTCCGGCTCTGTTTTTGTGTCTATATAAATAGATGCTGTATGTCCTAGTCCGCCGTCATATACTAGTCTTTCGGCTTTATCTAAGGCATCATTAAAGTCTTTAGATTTATACATTGCTAAAACCGGTGAAAGTTTTTCATGAGCAAATTCCTCATCTGTACTTACGTCTGTAACTTCACCTATTAATATTTTAGTATTTTCTGGAACTTTCACCCCAGCAAGGGTTGCTATTTTATAAGCAGACTGACCTACTATTTTTGCATTTAATGCACCATTTATAATTATTGTTTTACGTACTTTTTCAGTTTCACCTTTATTTAGTAGGTGGCAACCTCTATATTTAAATTCCTTTTTTACTTCCTCATAAATTGATTGGTCTACTATGCAAGATTGTTCCGATGCACATATTACGCCATTGTCGAAAGTTTTGGAATGAATTATTGAGTTTACAGCAAGTAAAATGTCTGCAGATTTATCTATAACAGCCGGTACATTACCTGCACCAACTCCAAGAGCCGGTTTACCACTAGAGTATGCAGCCTTAACCATGCCTGGACCACCAGTTGCTAATATAGTATCAGCTTCCTTCATAATTAAATTTGTAAGCTCTAAACTTGGCACATCTATCCAACTAATTATACCCACTGGTGCACCTGCTTTTACAGCTGCTTCCAATACTATTTTAGATGCCTCTATTGTACAATTTTTTGCACGAGGGTGCGGACTTATAATAATTCCATTACGAGTTTTAAGAGATATAAGAGTTTTAAAAATCGCTGTTGAAGTAGGGTTTGTAGTAGGAATAACTGCACCAATTAAGCCTATTGGCTCAGCAATTTTTTTAGTTCCATAGGATGGGTCTTCTTCAATTACACCACAAGTTTTTGTATCTCTATATGCATTATAAATATATTCAGATGCATAATGATTTTTTATAACTTTGTCTTCTACTACACCCATGCCAGTTTCAGAAACTGCCATTTGCGCCAGTGGAATTCTCATTTTATTAGCTGCCGATGCTGCTGCCAAAAATATTTTATCTACTTGTTCTTGTGTATACTCTGCGAATAACTTTTGTGCTTCTCTTACGCTTTTTATCGCTTGTTCTAAAGCCTCCGTGCTATCCACTAGGGGACGATTTTTTTCTTTGATCATATGTATTCTCCTTCACAAATAAAAACAAAAATTACGTTTTTATTTTTACAACTTTATAGATTAACTTTAAGCAGGGCTAGCATAGATGCTATATTAACATTTTGCAAGGAAATATATTTAGGTACTTTAAGCTGGGTTGTTGCTGTAAAATTCATTATAGCTAATATTCCACTTTCCACCATTAAATCGCATATGGATTGTGCGTCTTTTGCTGGTGTTGCAATTATGCCAATTTTTATATTATTATTTTTACAAGTTTGTGTAAAATCCTTTAAAGGCAGCACTGGCTTGTTTAATATATTTTTTTCAATTACTTCCTTGTCTACATCAAATGCCATTGATATATTTAATCCATATCTTTCAAAACCATTATAGTTTATTAATGCGCTTCCTAATTTACCTGCACCTACTATAACTACATTTTCTATGTCCTTATACCTCAATATTTCTTCCAAAGTTTTTATTAATTCTACCCTTAGGTATCCAACTTTTGGTTTACCGCCCGTAGACACAGCTGCTAAGTCTTTTCTAACTTGAACTTCACCCATTGCGAATTCTTCGGCAATTTTCCCTGAGGAAATATATTGAGAGTCATCTTCCGGCAATGTAAGTAAGTAGTCCAAATACCCCGGTAGCCTTGCTAATATGGTTTGAGATATGTTTTTGGTTTCCAAATTTATACTCCTTCACAAGTCAATAGACCTATCCGTCAGTCAGTGGGGGTCTAATTCTTACCAATAAAAACAAAATTTAGAAATTAACCTCTAAATCAAAATAGCAACATTTTAAAAGTTCTTCCATTTCATTTTGATTTATTTTACGTGGGTTCGAACCTGTACAAGCATCGCCTATAGCAAGTTCTGCAACTTGAGGTAATTTATCCATAAATTCTTTTTCGTCAATTATTCCACCTTCATAATCTTTTATACATGATGGAATATTTAAAGATTTGTTTAAGTCTATAATTTTATTTACTAATTTATCAATTAATTCTTTGTTGGAATTTCCACTTAAGCCTACAAATTTTGCAATTTCTGCATAACGAGTTGCTGCTGTTTCGTCTTTTGCATTAAATTTAATAACTTTAGGTAAATACATAGCATTGGCACAACCATGTACAATATGACCGCCAGAATATGCAGCCCCTGTTTTATGTGCCATTGAATGTACAATGCCTAGTAATGCATTGGAGAAAGCCATACCAGCAAGACATTGAGCATTATGCATTCTTGCTCTAGCTTCTTTGCATCCTTCATAAGACTTTGGTAAATATTCAAATACCATTTTAATTGCGTGTAATGCCAATGGGTCTGTATAGTCACAATTTAATACTGATGCATATGCCTCCATTGCATGAGTTAAGGCGTCTGTTCCTGTAAAAGCTGTTAATTTTTCCGGCATTGTTTCTGCTAAGTCTGGGTCCACAATAGCTACGTCTGGTGTAATGTTGAAATCTGCCAAAGGATATTTAATGCCCTTTTCATAATCTGTTATTACTGAAAAAGCCGTTACTTCTGTTGCTGTACCTGATGTAGATGGTATTGCACAGAATTTCGCTTTTGTTCTAAGCTCTGGGAAGTTGAAAGGAATACATAAGTCTTCGAAATTTGCGTCTGGGTACTCATAAAAAGCCCACATTGCTTTAGCTGCATCAATAGGTGAACCGCCACCAATGGAAACAATCCAGTCTGGTTCAAATTCACGCATTACTGCCGCACCTTTCATTACTGTTTCAACTGATGGGTCTGGCTCAACACCTTCAAATAACTTCACAGTAAATCCAGCTTCCTCTAAATATGCTACAGTCTTGTCTAAAAATCCAAAACGTTTCATACTTCCGCCACCAACAACTACTATTGCTTTTTTACCTTTTAAAGTTTTTAATGCTTTTAATTCTCCGCTGCCATGATAAATATCTCTTGGTAATGTAAAACGTGCCATGATTAATCCTCCTTATAAATAAAAATTCAGAATGTTATTTTGTCCTATTTTTCCCTTTGGTCAAAACCATAAAAAATAAGAATTTTTTAGATTTTATAGTTTTGACTTATTTTTGCATTTAGCTTATTTATATTTTAACAATCTTTTTATTTTTTAGAAGTGTTTATAATGCATAAGGTTATATAGTTATCGATATAACTGTATCGATTAAAAAACATCTACAGAATAATTCTTACAATGTTAAGAAACATTATTTTTTTATATCTTGAAAAAACCAATAGATTTTTTATGCAATTCGCATAAACTTTTTAAATATTTTATGTTAATATCATGAAATTTACTTGAGCACTGTATTATTATTAACTGTTGTGTTAGTATATGGAATATAAATATTAAGTAACAAAACTAAAACAAATTTCATTAAATAGGTGCATTATGAATAAGGAAATATTAAAAAAAATGACCTTAAAAGAAAAAATAGGTCAGTTAAACCAAAAACTATATGGCTTTGAAATTTACGAAGTTAAAGGCAAGGACATAGAGTTTAACTCTTCTTTTAAAGAGGAAGTAGAAAATTATGGGGGCATAGGCACTCTTTATGGTCTTTACCGTGCAGACCCTTGGTCTAAAAAAGATTATAGCAACGGTCTTTATGGCAAAACAGCCATTAAAGCATACAATGCAATGCAAAAATATATAATAGACAATACAAGATTAAAAATACCTGCACTACTTAGTAGCGAATGCCCTCACGGTCATCAAGCCTTAGACGGTTATTTATTGCCTGTAAATTTAGCCATGGGTTCAACTTTTAATACTCAATTAATTTACGATGCCTATAGCATTTGTGGAAAGCAATTAAAGTCTTTAGGGGTGGATTTAGCTTTAATCTCCCTATTAGATGTAGCAAGAGACCCAAGGTGGGGGCGAACAGAGGAGTGTTTTTCTGAAGACCCAGTATTGTGCAGTAAAATGGCTGAAGAAGTTGTAAAAGCAGTGCAAAATAGCGGAGTTTATGTAGTAGCCAAACACTTTGCAGCTCAAGGAGAAGGCACAGGTGGTATAAATGCCAGCGCTGCACGAATTGGCGAAAGAGAATTAAGAGAAATACATCTACCTCCAATGGCAGCCTGTGCCAAAGCCAATGTGAAAGGTGTAATGGCTGCTTACAACGAAATAGACGGCATATATTGCCACAACAATAAATTTTTACTCAAGGACATTTTACGAGATGAAATGAGATTTGATGGCATTATAATGGCAGATGGCTGTGCCATAGATAGGCTAGACACCGTAACCGGCGACAATGTTCTGTCTGGTGCAGAGGCTTTACTCTCTGGCATAAATATAAGTTTGTGGGACAACGCTTTTACTAAACTAGATGAGGCAGTGGAAAAAGGTTACATTACTGAAGAAAAAATAGACGAAGCAGTTTTAAAAATATTAAATTTAAAAAGAGAAAGAGGTTTATTCGAAAATCCTTTTATAGATGAAATTGCTGAGGAAAATTTATTAGAAGAAAATTTGTATACTAAACACAATGAAACTTTAGAAATAGCTAGGCAATCAATTATATTATTGGAAAATAAAAATGAAGTTCTTCCTATTAAAAGTAATATTAAAAATATTACTTTAGTAGGTCCAAATGCACACAACTTATACAATCAACTGGGGGACTATAGCCCACAAGTGCGAGAAGAAGATGGTATAACAGTTTTGGAAGGCATAAAAAACTCAATTAAATCCTTGAATTTAAACATCAATCTAGAATATACCAAAGATTGGGAAGCTTTTTCTAAGGGCAAAAACATAAAGAAATCAGATTTAACCATAGTTGTTTTAGGTGGTAATTCCAACCGTTTTGGGGAAGTTGAATTCGATACCAACGGTGCAGCCATTACAAGCACATCCATAACTATGGACTGTGGCGAAGGTGTAGACACAGCTTCCATTGAATTGCCAGAAGTTCAACAGAAATTATTAAAAGATGCCATTAAATATAGTAAAAAAACAATTGCAATTGTAATAGGCGGCCGCCCCTATACTTTGGGAAATTTAGCAAATAAAGTTGACAGCCTTATTTATTCCTTTTACCCAGGAATAAAAGGAGGTCAAGGCATTAGCGAAGTGCTTTTTGGAATAGTAAATCCATCAGGAAGACTTCCAATATCCATTCCAAAAAGTACAGGTCAAATACCTGCATACTACAATTATAAAAAATCCTATAGCGGGCGTAAATACTACAATATGGAAAATGCCCAATACGATTTCGGTAGTGGCAAAAGTTACACAAATTTTACCTTTAAAAAAATAACTCTAAATAAAAAAGTTGTTGAAATAGAAGACCTAAAAAAAGAAGATTTAACCCTTAATATATTAGTTGAAAATACAGGAAAAATGGACGGCTATTGTGTTCCACTTTTATTTATATCACCACTTCAAAGAAGCACTGTTCCTCGTGTTAAGGAATTGAAAAACTTTAAGAAAGTATTTTTGCAAGCAGAGGAAACAAAGGAAATTACAATTAATTTAAACTACTCCGATTTTTCTAGTTGGGATAAAAATATGAATTTTACGGTAGAAGCAGGCAAATTAAAGTTAATACTAGAAGAATCAGCTGAAGAAATTTGGAATACGGAAATACAAGTAAAATAAGAATATTACATTTTTCCATATACTAAAACACACTAATACTATTATTGGTAGTATATAAATATTTTGTATTTAACCAATATTACATATTTCCATATTTATAAGGAGGGTATTATGGCAGAAGAAGAAAAAAAAGACATGGTAGAAGAAGGAGTACATAATTATAGTACTGAAGAATATTATATTCCACCGAATGACTCAAAAATTTTAGAAAAGCTAGAATGGTTTAAAGACCAAAAACTAGCCCTAATGATGCACTGGGGTCCTTATTCCCAACTAGGTTTAGTCGAATCTTGGGCATTAAGTGATGAAGACGGAGTATGGTCCAAAGGCGGTGTAGATTGGGATATTGAAAACGAGGCCTTTAAAAAACAGTATTTCGACTTAAATAAAACTTTCAACCCTATACGCTTTCAGCCAAATAAATGGGCAGAAATAGCAAAGGAGGCAGGCATTAAATATTTCATTTTTACAACTAAACATCACGATGGTTTTTGTATGTGGGATACTAAATTTTCCGACTATAAAACAACCAGCCCAGACTGCCCATTTTCTACACATAAATACGCAGATATTTGCAAAAACTTATTTGATGCCTTTAGAGAAAGAGACATTGGTATAGCAGCTTATTTTTCCAAAGCCGATTGGCATGTAGATAGTTATTGGAAAACAAAGGAAGATGAGCCAGTTTGGCAAAACCGAGGCCCTTCTTATAACCCTTTGGAAAATACAGAAGAATGGAAAAAATTTGTAGACTTCACCCAAAATCAAATTTATGAACTTGGCACAGAATACGGACCATTGGACGTAATGTGGTTTGACGCTGGCTGGGTGTGTAAAGAAAATAAACAAGATATAAAACTAGGTGAAATAATAGATAAAGTTAGAGAAAAACAACCAGGTATGTTATGCGCCGACAGAACAGTTGGTGGCCCTTATGAAAATTATGTTACTCCAGAGCAATGCGTGCCAGAAAAACCTTTATTTATTCCATGGGAAAGTTGCATTACCCTAGGCACTTCTTTCTCCTTTGCCTACGAAGATAAATACAAAACGCCTAGGGAAGTAGTATCACTACTAATTGATATAGTTGCAAAAGGTGGCAATTTAGCCATAAATGTTGGCCCTCAGCCAGATGGACGTATACCACAAGGGGCAATAAATTCCCTAAAAGGAATGGGCAAATGGTTAGATATAAATGGTGATGCAATATATGGCACACGTGTTTGCGCCCCTTATAAACAAGGTAACATTGCTTATACAAAAAAAGATAATGTAATCTATGCTATAGAAATATTTAAAGAAACCGACGAAGTTCCCCAAAATATTTTTATACCATATAGCTTTGACATTAAAGATAATATTAAAGAAATTACTTTAGTAGGTAGCAGTGAAAAAATAAATTTCACAAAAAAAGGAAATGGAATAGAAATCCATTTCCCAAATAAATGGGAAAGCGACACGCCAATTACAAGATGTTTGAAATTGAAATAGGAGGTATATATGACAAAAATAATGGGAAACCCATTACCCAACATACCATGGCAAGAAAAACCAAAGGATTGTAAAGAAGTAATTTGGAGATACCAAAACAATCCAGTAATAAAAAGAAATGCAATTCCAAGTTCCAATAGTATTTTTAATAGTGCTGTTGTTCCTTTTGAAGATAAATACGCTGGAGTGTTTCGATGCGATAGTAAGTCCAGAAGCATGGATATTTTTGTAGGATTTAGCCACAATGGAATCGACTGGAATATTGCCCACGAACCTATAATTTTTCAAGGAGAAGAAAAGGAAATACTAAAAAAAGAATATCGTTACGACCCCCGTGTATGCTTTATTGAAGACAGGTATTATATAACATGGTGTAACGGTTACCACGGCCCAACCATAGGCGTGGCATACACTTTCGACTTTAAAACTTTTACCCAAATAGAAAATGCTTTTTTACCTTATAACAGAAATGGCGTTATGTTTCCTAGAAAAATAAATGGCCTATATGGAATGGTTAGCAGACCTTCCGACACAGGCCACACGCCTTTTGGAGATATTTTTTATAGTCAATCTAAGGACATGGAATTTTGGGGAAGACACAGACATGTTATGTCCACAGTAAAAGGAAATGACTCGGCATGGCAGTCTACAAAAATTGGCGCAGGTCCTATTCCAATTGAAACAACTGAAGGTTGGCTTATGATTTACCACGGTGTGTTAAATAGTTGCAATGGCTTTGTATATAGCTATGGTGCTGCTATTTTAGATATTGATAAACCGTGGATTGTTAAATACAGATTGAAGCCATATTTAATGTCACCACAGGAATATTACGAATGTGTAGGAGATGTACCTAATGTAGTTTTCCCTTGTGCAGCTCTTACAGATGCAGAAACTGGCCGTATTGCAATTTATTATGGCTGTGCTGATACAGTAACAGGCCTCGCCTTTGCTAAAGTAGATGAACTAGTGGACTATATTAAGGAAAATTCTTTGTAAGATGCATTTTTAAAGTTGTAAAAAAAGGAAGTGATAAAATGAAAAAATCATCTATATTTAATAAGGAGGCGTATGAAAATTGGCGACTGCGTCAACCTAAATGGCTGAAAAATATGCTTGCCAGCACAAGCTTGCTACTCTTTGTACTTCCAGGGCTTATTATAACTTTTATATATTCTTATTTGCCACTATACGGCGTACAAATAGCTTTTAGAGATTATTCTGCAAGGGCAGGAATTTGGGGAAGTAGATGGGTAGGGCTAGAGCATTTCCAAAGATTTTTTAGTTCAGCAAATAGTATGCAAATTATTTGGAACACTTTTAGCCTTAGCCTATATTCCCTTATTGCAGGGTTTCCCATACCTATTATACTAGCCCTGTTGCTTAACTCTTTTAGGCATAAAAGGTATAGAAAAGTAATACATACAGCAACTTACGCACCAAATTTTATTTCTACTGTTGTTATGTGTGGTATGTTAATGCTTTTTCTTTCGCCTAGAGTTGGCCTAGTAAACAATATACTTGAATTTTTTGGAGTTAGTCCCATAAATTTTATGGGTGAAGAAAGTATGTGGAGACATATATATGTGTGGAGTGGTGTGTGGCAAACCATGGGATATAGTTCCGTTATTTATTTCGCAACTTTGTCCGGTGTAAGCCCAGAATACCACGAGGCCGCCTATGTTGACGGGGCATCTAAGTTTCAAATAATACGACATATAGATTTTCCATTTTTAATACCAGTAATGACAATTCTCCTTATTTTAAATTGTGGAAGTTTATTTTCAATTGGTTTTGAAAAAGCATATTTATTACAAAACAATTTAAACCTTAATGTTTCAGAAATTATTTCTACCTATGTTTATAAAGTTGGTCTTAGAAATAATGAAATGTCATTTTCTGCAGCAATAGGCCTCTTTAATTCTGTAATAAATTCAGTACTACTAATATTTGTAAATTGGATAACAAGTAAAATATCCGATAATAGTTTGTGGTAACGCAAGGAAAAATGCAAACACAATTTTAAAAAAAAGGAGGTATGTATGAGAAAATCCAAGCCAAGGAAACAAAAAAGGTCAAGTTCAGATTTTATTTTTGACACAGTTACATTTATTATTTTAACTCTGGTTTTCGTTATAACTGCCTATCCTTTGTATTTTATATTAATATCATCTATAAGTAATCCTACTGCCGTTGCTGCAGGAGATGTTGTATTTCTACCTATAGGATTTACCTTTGATGGATATTTAGAAATTTTAGAACACAAGGAAGTTTTAAGAGGCTTTATTAATTCCATAATAATTACAGTTGTAGGAACTTCAATAAATCTTTTTTTAACATTACCAACAGGATACGCACTTTCTCGACCAGATTTCTTCTATAGGAAATTTGTAACTTATTTTTACATAATAACAATGTTTGTAAACGGCGGTATGATACCAACATACTTAGTTGTTCAACAAACAGGACTTATAGATACTATATGGGCTTTAATAATTCCAGGGGCTGTAAGTGTTTTTAACATGTTTGTAGCCCGAACATTCTTTAAAACAAATATACCAAAAGAACTACTAGAGGCAGGCTTACTTGACGGTTGTACCAATTTCAAGTTTTTTATAAAAGTAGCCCTACCTTTATCTGGTTCACTTATGGCTGTATTGGCTTTGTACTATGGTGTAGGCCATTGGAATGCATATTTTAATTCATTACTTTACATAACAACACCGAAAAAATTCCCATTGCAGTTGGTTTTAAGAAATATTCTTATAGATAATTCATTAAACCAAAGTATGTCAGCAATGGATCAAGCATCTATTGAAGCCATAGAAAAACGCCGTGAGCTAGTAGAGCTAATGAAGTATTCGCTTATTGTTTTTTCAAGTATTCCTGTAATGCTTGTATTCCCATTTATACAAAAACATTTTGTTAAAGGGGTAATGATAGGCTCTGTAAAAGGGTAACGCAAATAAAAATATAGAGTTTGGAGCGCATAAATGCTATGCTTTATGAGCGTAAAAACAACATCACTGCGTAAACTCTATATTTTTATGGTTTTGCCCATAGGGCAAAATGCAACTAATTTAAATAGGAGGGAAAAGGTATGAAAAAAAATTTAAAAGCTTTAACAGCAGCTGTTTTATGTGTTGCTCTTATGGCAGGTTGTTCTTCCTCAGGTGAAGACACTGCTAAAGACGCACCAAAGGAAGAACAAAATGTAGAGGTAACAGTAGATGACGACGGCAGAGAAATGAAAGGCAATATGTACACTGCTGGTTTGCCTGTAGTAAAGGAGCAAGAAAGTTTTACACTTTTTGTTGATGACAGTGGTATGCCAGAAGACAAAATAATGTACCCAATATTGGAGGAACAAACAAATATTAAAGTGGATTTAATGCTTTATCCATACGAAACAGCCAAGGAAAAACTAAATATTTTATTAAATAGTGGTGACTATCCTGACGTTATTGGTGGTTGGATTTTAGATTCCAATGCAATATTAAAAAATGGAATGCGAGATCAAATATATGTTCCTTTAGACCCATATTTTAGTGAAGAAAGCACGCCAAATATTATGGAAGTACTAGACGTAACAAATGTACGACAAACAATGACTTTGCCAGACGGACATATATATAGTATTCCTTATATAATAGGAACACCTACAACTAACTTTTTACCATGGATTAATGGAAAATGGTTAAAGGAACTAAATTTAGAAATGCCTACAACTCCAGAGGAATTTAAAGAAGTTTTAATAGCTTTCCGTGATGCCGATTTAAATGGTAATGGTCAAGCAGACGAAATACCTTTTTCCTCTGACCCTAACAATTTAACTTTACAATTCCTTGCTGGTTGGTGGGGAGATGCAATGGAAACAGATTCAGGCCAAAATTATTTTGCCATGGAAGATGGAAAACTTGCATTTAAAGCTTCTTCTGAAGGTTTTAAATCTATGATTGAATATTTTGCCGATTTATATAGCGAAGGACTAGTTGACCCAGAAATGTTTACTCAAGACTTAGCTACATGGAAAGCTAAAGGAAACCAAGATCTATATGGCTCTTCTATTGCCTATGGCTGTGGCGATTTCTACGAAATTGACAAATACCGTGAAGACATAACTGCACAAGGTGACTTTTTACCTTTACCAGTTTTAAAAGGCATAGAAACGCCTAACTATACAAGAGGTAGCTATGGTGCAACTATTTTCAAAAATCAAGTAGTAGTAACAGGTAAATGTGAAAATCCTGAAGTTGTAGCAAGATGGTTCGACAATGTATTTGAATTTGACAACTCTGTTCAAATGAACGGCGGACTTTATGGCAAGCGTATAGAAAAAATAGAAGAAGGTAGAGCAAGATTTATTTCCGAAAGTAAAGTTTCTGCTGAAGACATGGAAACTTACGACTGGGCAAATATGTTTACTCAATCTCTTCCTAGATACATGCCTATTGACTACGATATAGAGCCACCAGAAGGTGAGAAAAACAGATTTGATGATAAAGACCTGGCGACGCTATATACGAGCCATATTTAACAGAAATGGTTCCATCAGTTTGGTACTCTGAAGAAGTTGCCAGCCGACTAGCCGTTATAGAAACAGACATTGACACATACATACAACAAAAAATAGCCCAATGGATTAGTGGCCAAGCCGATGTAAATGCTGAATGGGATGAGTATGTAGCACAATTAGATGCCTTAGGCTTACAAGAATTAACAGACACTATTACTCCAGTTATTGAAGAAGCAGCTAAAATTCAATAGATTTTGTGTCGCATTATACAGTATCGAGTAAAAACATTAAAATAATAAATTTTACTTGCAGACCAATTCAAAAGAATATATTAAATTTTTTGGATTGGTCTTTTTACAAATATTTTTGCATAGAAAGGAGATTTATGAACACATTTCTAAATTTCCCATTAAAGTTTTCTATTGAGGAAAAATTAAAAATTGAAAGGGATTTCGAAAAAGTACACTCCATGGCAAAAGGCCGTAAGAAAGAACTTTTTTCTGTATTAGAAGGTCTAGATGAAATAGAAGAACTTTGCCTAAAATTTATGTTTGCCTATATGCCACCAAGTGATTTAGGGTTTTACAATGGCGATATTTTTCTAAATTCCATGAGGTCAAGCTTAAAAGCCTTATACACTTTGCCTTGGGCAAAAGATATAAGTACAGAGCATTTTTTAAACTATGTTTTAACTTTACGATTAAATAATGAAGACTTAACAAATAACCGAGAAATATTTTTTAAAGAGCTTTACCCACGAGTTAAGGATATGGACATAAAAAGTGCTGCACTGGAAATAAATTATTGGTGTTTTGAAAAAGCAACTTACCAATCAACAGACATTAGAACAGTTTCACCTCTTACAATTATAAAAAGTGCCTACGGCCGTTGTGGCGAAGAATCTGTGCTTCTTGTATCAGCCTTAAGAAGTATGTGCATTCCCGCAAGGCAATGTTACACACCAAGATGGTCCCATTGCGATGATAACCATGCATGGGTAGAAGTTTTTATAAATGGAGTCTGGCATTTTATGGGAGCTTGCGAGCCAGAGCCCATTATTGACACAGGTTGGTTTGTTCAATCGGCAAAACGTGCTATGCTTGTACGTGCCCGAAGTTTTTCCCATGGAGTTAATGAAAATACAATGACATCAGAAAACTCCATGATACAAATTAATTGTACAGAAAATTACACTGAAACAAAATTGTTGGAAGTTTATGTTTATAAGAATAAATCCCATTTAGAAGGGTCAAATATAAGTTTCCAAGTTATTAATTTTTCTGAAGCCTATGGCATATATGAAACTACTACAGACAGCCATGGCAAAAGTGAAATTTTAACAGGCTTAGGGGATATTTTAGTTCATGTTAGTTATAAGGATACATATATTTGCAAAAAAATAGATATGCGTAAATATACTATGCCTTTATATTTTAATGTAGAAGATTTTAAAACCACAGAATCTAAGCCTTACAAGATTAGAATGGTACCCCCTTCCAAAGTATCTATATCATCTCCCACTTTAAGTGGTGAAGAAAAAACTAACCATGATGAAAAATTAAAAAAATGTATTGAAATTAGAACATCCTATGAAAGTACATTTTTAAAAGAAGAAAAAGCAGAAGAAGCAGCTAAAGAATATCCTAAGGAATTTCAAAAAGATATTGCTCATTTTTTCCAAATATCCAATGGTAATTGGCAAGAAATAGAAATTTTTATAAAGGATTCAAAGTATATAAAAGAAAAAATTGAAATGCTAAAAACCCTGAAAATAAAAGATTTTTCCGATACAACAGCCAAAGTTTTAAATGCCCATTTTAATGATACCATTAAATATAAAGGGCTTTTTAATGACAATATTTTTTATAAATACATACTATGCCCTAGAGTTTCTTGGGAATTTATAACAGAATGGCGAAGTTTTATAGCGAACTATTTTACCCCTGAAGAAATAGGAATTTTTAAAAAGAATCCTAAGGAAATATATTTATATATTAAGAAAAATATAAAGGACATAACAAAAAAAGATTATTCTACAATTTTTGCCAGTCCTAAAGGCATATTGCAACTCGGCTACGGTAGTATAAATTCTATGAAAATTTTATTTGTAGCCATATGCCGAACTTTTGCCATACCTGCCTTTATAAATGAAATTGATGGAAATTTAGAATATATGTCAGAAAATAAGTTTGAAAAAATTAATTTTACCAATGTAGAAAAAGTAGAAAAAAGTTCAAGGCTTAAAATAATTAATTCATCATCAACAAAGCTGGAATATTTTAAAAACATCACTATAGGCAAATTAATTAAGGGTAAGTATAAAACTTTAAACTTTGAAACTATGGAAGAATTTTCTTTGGAAGCAGGCGATTATAGAGTAATAACATCAAATCGCCAAATAGATGGCACAGTCCTATGTAATTTTTATTTTATACACTTAGAGGAAAATGAAGCAAATGAATTAAAGGTCACTATACCTACACCTGATGAAGAAGAAAATACAGAAACACTAAAACTACCAAAGGCTATATGTGCAATAGAGCAAATACTACCCTTGGTCATGGAAAAAAATATAATAGCATGGCTGGACCCAGGCAAAGAGCCTACAGAGCATTTACTTAATGAAATTTTAGAAAAGTCAAGAGAATTTAAAAAATATAGTAATAATATAAGTTTTATATTAAAGGACAAAAAAGATTGTGAGAATAAGACTTTTTTAAGGGCTTTAAAAGAAGTAAATTTCAATTATTATTTTATAGATGAGAAAATGGATATTTTAAAGAACCTAAAAAAAGAAAAAATATTGTTCCCTTTTGTATTGGCAATTAAAAATAAGGAATGCTTGTTTTATTCAGAAGGCTATAATGTTTCCCTAGGTGATAGACTATTAAACTTTTTAAAATAGGAGGAAATTATGCAAGAGTGGTTTAAAAAAGCGAAACTTGGTATTTTTATTCATTATGGAATTTATTCCGTTGGAGATGTGTCTGAGTCTTGGTCCTTTCACAATGGCGACATTTCCTATAAAGACTACATGAAGCAACTAGATGGATTTACTGCAGAAAAATTTGATGCAAATTATTTAGCAAATTTATTTAAAAAATCTGGTGCTAAATATGCAGTTTTAACGGCTAAACACCACGACGGTGTATCTCTATTTAATACTTCTGTAAACGATTTAACAGTGCTTAAAAAAACTCCAGCAAAGAGGGATATTATTGAAGAATACACCAAAGCATTAAGGGAGCAGGATTTAAAAGTAGGGATTTATTTTTCCTTAATAGACTGGTCTAGCCCATACTACAGAACAGTTTACGGTGACGGTACATTACCAGAGAACTACGGAACAGAAAATCCTTTTGCAACACCTGCAGGAGATCCAGAAGAACCAGAAAAATGGGAAAAATTTTTACAACACAATAATACACAAATGAAAGAATTAATGACAAACTACGGAAAAGTAGATTTGCTATGGTTCGACGGTGATTGGGAAAGAAGTGCAGAGCAATGGAAAATGGCAGAGTTCAAAAAACTCCTTTGTTCTCTTAACCCTGATGTAATATGTAACTCCCGTATGCAAGGCTATGGGGATTACGAAACTCCTGAATTAGGAATACCAGTTGTAGCACCAAAGGGCTATTGGGAATATTGTACGCCAATAAATACTTCTTGGGGCTACAGACCATCGGACAACGATTATAAAACTCCAAGACAAATAATAAGAATGTTTTGCGACTGTATAACTTTAGGTGGAAATATGCTTTTAGACATAGGACCAAAACCAGACGGAACCATAGACGAAAGACAGGAAGAAGTTCTTTTAAGTTTAGGTGAATTTATTCACAACAATAGCGAAGCAATATACGAAACAGAAAAAGGCCTTGACTACAATTTTTATTTAGGTGGCAGCACTATTTCACCAGATAAAAAAACAATTTACCTATTTGTATATGACAAGCCTATTGAATCCGTATGCCTAAAGGGAATTAAAACTAAAGTAAAAAGCCTAAATGTTTTACATAGTGGCAAAGCCTTAAATTGCACTTATACAGGCGGCATACCATGGAGCAATATCCCAGGCACTATGTGGATTGAACTACCTGAAGAAGAAATGCATAAATGGGTAACAGTTATAAAAATTCAATTAGAAGACACTTTAGAATTATATTACGGTCATGGAATTGTAGTTACAGAAAATTAGCAAATAAAAATGATAATTTTTATGGTTTTGCCTGCAAGGCAAAATGAAAAATAGGAGGGTAGTTATGAAAAAAAGCGAATATCCTTTTAATCCACCTGTTTATTTTTGCCCAAGGAAGAAAAAAGATTTTGTTCTTGATGGTGATATAAATAAAGATTTTTGGGAAGATGTACCTTTTACAAATAAATTTGTAGACATAGAGGGCTACCAGCATCATCCAAAGCCAAGATTTGAAACTATGGTAAAAATGCAATGGGACGAAGAAAATATATACATTGGTGCACAACTTTTAGGCAATGAAATATGGGCAAATGTTCAAGGAAGAGATGAAATAATTTTTCATGACAACGACTTTGAAATATTTATAGACCCATGTTCCAGCACGCAAAATTATATAGAGTTTGAAATGAACGCCGCCAATGTAGTTTGGGATTTGCTCCTTACTAAAGCCTACCGTGATAAAGGCAAAGCAATAAACAGTTTTGACATAAAAGGTTTAAAAAGTGCTGTAAAAATAAAGGGTGAATTAAATAACCCTAAAGCTTTGAATGAAATGTGGAGTGCAGAAATTGTTATTCCATTTACATCCATTGAAGAAGTATGGGGCAAATCCCCTAAAGTTGGGGACTATTGGCGAATGAATTTTTCTAGAGTACATTGGAATGTAGATATTGTAGACAATAAATATGTTAAACGTTGTAATGAAGAAGGAAAAATTTTGCCAGAGAACAATTGGGTATGGGCTCCAACAGGCATTATAGATATACATCAACCACAATATTGGGGCTTTGTATTTTTTACTGAAAATGGTAAAGAGAAAAAAATTCCAGCCATAGAAAAAATTAAATTTGAAATGTATAAAATATATTACGAAGAACACATATACTATGAAGAACACGGATTTTTTTCCTTAGATGTAGAAACTCTTGGTAAAAAGGCAAAAACAGACTTACGCCCCATTATAGAAGTAACAAAAAATACTTTTGAAATTAGATACAAATTAAATACTGAAGAGTATGTTATTTTTTCTGACGGTAAATATTTTAAAAAACAGGAGGTTTAAATTGAAAAAGATTATTCTAGGATACGTAGGTTCTAAAACAATAGTAAGTGAAGATGATGCAAAAAAACTTACACATATAAACACAGCTTTTGGCCTATTAAAAATTGACGGCACAATAAAAACAGACCATTTAAATATTTTTGAACAAATAGATAAAATTAGGAAAGCAAATCCTAATATTAAAATTTGTATTTCCCTAGTAAATGACACAGCAAACGCCTTTACAACCTGCTGTAGCGACCCAAAACTTCGTGAAGTATTTGCAGAAAGCTGTGCAAAACTAATAACAGATTTTGATTTTGATGGTATTGACTTAGATTGGGAATATCCTTGTGTACCTTCCAATGGTGGCGATACTTCCATAAACGACAAAGATAATTTTACTAAAACTTGTAAAGTAATAAGAGAGCGGCTAAATACAATTCCAAATAAAAAACCTTTGTTTACAATTGCTGCTGGTGCAGATTTATATTATACAACTTGCGTAGACTTACCAGAAGTTATAAAGTATTTAGACTATATTTGCCTAATGACTTACGATTTAAAATGTGGTTTCCATGCTTTAGCTGGCCATCATACCCAACTTTATTCTTCTACTGGCGACATTTTTCAAAATAGTTGCGACCAAGCCTTACAGCTTTTCCACAGCCACGGCGTGCCAAAAGAAAAATTACTAATGGGTGCAGCTTTTTATTCAAGGAAATGGGAAAACATTGAAAACAGAAACCACGGGCTTTTACAAATCTGTAAAAATGGTGGAGGCTATGGGCCAGATTACCAATTATTATTTAATGAATACATTAATAAAAATGGTTATAAAGAATATTGGGATGACGAGGCAAAAGCACCATACTTATTTAATGGAAGTACCTTTCTTTCTTACGATAACCCTAAGTCCCTTGCATATAAATGCCAATATGTTAAAGAAGAAAACATTGGCGGAATTTTTTATTGGGAACACAAATGCGATGGAACAGGAACATTACTTAATACAATTTATGAAAATTTAAAATAACTTCAAAAAAAGTTTTACATTGATAATCCACATTTTTTTTGTTATAATCCCCATAAAGATTAATCCACGTATATCCACAGAGTTATGCACAAACGTGTATAACTCTGTGGATAACTTTATGTGAATACTGTTATTTTGGGATTTTTCAGTGTGAATTGTGTTTATATTTTAATTATAATTATGTTTATTACTTTATTAAGTAATAATAATCCTTGTTTTACACGAACTTATGCACATTATTCACATTAAATATGCTAGTTGTACACATTAGCAAATAAAAATATAAAAGTCTGGAGGATATTTATGAATGGCAATGAAATATGGGATGAAGCATTACAACTTTTATCAAAAAAACTAACAAGGGTAATATATGACTCCGTTATATCTCCTTTACAAGTGTATTCTTTCGACAACTCAACATTAATACTTTTAACTAAAAATCCATTTTATAAAGATACAATAAATAGCAAATATATAAGCGTACTTGATGAGGCTTTATGGGAAGTTTCAAGAAAAAAAATAAAGGCAATTATATATAATGAAAGTGATTTAGAAAAGAAAGAACAAATAAAAAAAGATGAAATAATAAATAATTCACCCTACAGCCAATATAATTTCGATAACTATATTGCTGGTTCAAATAATAAATTGGCATACAGTGCAGCACTTTCCGTGGCAAAAAACCCTGGTACAGCTCACAACCCACTTTTTTTATACGGTGGAGTAGGCCTTGGCAAAACCCATTTAATGTATGCCATACTAAATTACATAAAAGAAACAAACCCTTCAAAAAAAATACTTTATTGTACATCGGAGGATTTTACAAACGAATTAATAAAAGCAATACGTGAAAGCAAAAACGAAGAATTTCGTGAAAAATATAGGCAAATAGATGTTTTATTAATAGATGATATTCAATTTCTAATTAATAAAGAAAGTACTCAAGAGGAATTTTTCCATACCTTTAATGCCTTGTACCAAACAAAAAGACAAATTGTTATATCTTCAGACCAACCACCAAATAAATTAAATGGTTTGCAAGAGCGTCTTACATCCCGATTTGCCCAAGGCTTACCTGCAGATATTTCAAAACCAAACTTTGAAACTAGGGCCGCTATATTAGAAAAAAAGATACAGAACTACGGCTTAAGGACGCCATCGGAAGTTGTTTCATATATAGCAGAAAATATTGATTCAAACATCCGTGAGTTAGAAGGGGCATTAAATAGAGTTATATCCTACTGCGAGCTATCCAATAACCCTATAAATTTAGAAAATACAATAATAGCACTTAATGAAATAATTTATAAGGCAAAAAAACAAGATATAACAGCACCCTATATAATAGAAGTAGTGGCTCAAAACTTCAATATAACAAAAGAAGATATTTCCGGCAAAAAACGAACGGCAAATATAGCTCTGGCAAGACAAATTTCCATGTATCTTATAACTAAATACACCGATTTAACTCTTGTAACCATTGGTAAAGCCCATTTCGGCGGTAAAGACCACACAACTATAAGTCATGGCTGTAAAAAAATAGCCCAACTTTTAGAAAACCCAAACGAAAACGAACTGCAAGCAACCGTAAGCGCTATTGAGGAAACTTTGCATAGCAAATAAAAATAATAATTTTAGAGTGCATTCTGAATTTTGCTTACGCAAAACCAAAGGCTACGCCTTTGTCCGTTGTTCAACACGGTTCTACAAATGCTCTGGTCGGAAGCTTCGTTTCCTACTCGAGTATGCAACCAAATCTGCTTTATGAGCGTAATAGCAACGGAGTTGCATAAACACATTATTTTTATGGTTTTGCCCATAGGGCAAAATGCGACATAGATATTTTTATACACATTACCTGTGTATACTGTGTTAATACCATGTGTATAGATTTTAGGCATCTGCATACTGTGTATAAGTGGCCTATAGATTCAAGCACTTTTCACATTTCATTCCCAAGGGATTTTCCTTATTGAATATATGATACAAAAGTTATACACTATTATCACACCACTACTACTACTATGACTATAAATAATATATATATATAATAAAAAAAACTTTTTTCTCTTATGGGGATAAATTTTTTTCTAGGAGGATTTATGAAGATTATTTGTAAACAAGAAACTTTATTAAATAATATAAACATAGCTTTAAAAGCTATAACAGGACGTTCAACACAAGCTGTACTTAAGTGCTTATTATTAGATGCATTAAAAAATTTTAAAATATTTGCAACAGATTTAAAGCTTTCCATAGAAACAAAGCCTATAGAATGTGAAATAACTCAAGGTGGGCGTATAGCCGTAGATGCTAGGATGTTTTCAGACATAATAAAAAGATTACCTAATGAAAATGTTTCAATTTACGTAGATGACCAATATTCAATGACTATAACATGCGGAAAAACAGAATTTAATATATCAGGTTTTGATGCCAGTGAGTTTCCTACTTTTCCAGAAGTTAATAAAACGCCTCTTTTAAAAATAGGTGGTGATGTTTTAAGTGAAATGATATCTAAAACAATATTTGCCACATCTACAAATGATTTAAAACCTATATTTAAAGGCGAACTTTTTGAAGTGGAAAATAATATATTTAATTTAGTTGCATTAGACGGATATAGAGTAGCACATAAAAAAATTAATTTAGAAAATATAACAGAAAATAGAAAAATTGTAATTCCTGGTAAAGACTTAAGTGAAATAAGTAGACTTATTGAAAAAGAAGAAGATGTAACGATTTATGCCGATAATCAACACGCTATTTTTGACATATCTACAGCTACAATTATTACAAGATTATTAGACGGTGCTTTTTTAGAATACAACTCACTTTTTTCCATAGAAGTTACAACAGAGTTAATTTTGAAAAAATCTGAAATAGTAGCATCTTTAGAAAGAGCATTGCTATTAAGTAGAGAAGGCAAGATTAATTCTGTAAAATTTGATATACAATCTGGTATTTTAAAAATATCTTCCATAAGCGAAAGTGGAAATATTAAAGAAGAATTAGAAGTTCAACAAACTGGCGAAGACATAGTGCTTGGCTTTAACCCAAGATATTTAATAGAAATATTTAAAATAATAGATAATGATGAAATAAAAGTTACTTTTAGCTCTAGTGCAAGCCCTTGTATAATAGCAGGTATAGGGGAAACTCAAAGTAGATACATTGTACTGCCTCTTAGATTAAGGAAATAATATGAATACTATGGATATTGAAATTAAAACAGAATATATAAAATTAGGTCAATTGTTAAAGCTTGCCACAATTCTTACTAATGGCTCAGACTTTAAATTTTTTATAGAAAATAATTTAATAACTAGAAATAATGAAAAATTAATAGAGCGTGGCAAAAAAATTTATAAAGGTGACACTATAATAATAAATACTGAAACTACTATAAATGTTTTATAGGAAGCAAAAATTCAGACTAGAACAGCAGGGCATTGGTTATGGGAAGAAATCAGTGCCTTTTTTTGACTGACTTAGAAAGGCGAAACATGTATATAGATAAAATTAAAATATCTAATTTTAGAAATATAGAAAATTTAGAAGTTCAATTAAACAAAAATATTAATATTTTAGTTGGAGATAATGCTCAAGGCAAAACTAATTTTTTAGAAGCCATATATTTAAGCGGTATAGGCCGTTCTTTTCGTACTCACTACGATAAAGAGCTAATTAATTTTAACCATAAAGAAAGTTATATACATACTTTTGTAAATTCTGGTGTAACAGACAAAATAAGTTTGGGGATATTTAATTATAAAAATAAAATAATACATATAAACGGTTTACCAGTTAAAAAACTAGGTGAATTATTGGGGATAATGTATATAGTTTCTTTTACCCCAGAAAATTTACAACTAGTAAAAGCAGGACCAAATGAACGCCGTAGATTTATGGACATGGAATTATGTCAATTAGAAAAAATGTATTATTACGACTTAAAACAATACAACCACATTTTAAAGCAACGTAATGCCCTTTTAAAGAAAATTAAATTTACAAGGGATGCAAAAGATACCTTATATATTTGGGACGAAAAATTAATATACCACGGCTTAAAAATTATGAAGTCTAGACATAGATTCATTGGAAAAATAAATTCAATTGCCTGTGATATTCATTTTTTTATTTCCAATGAAAAAGAAAATTTAGAATTGGTTTATAAAAATAATATAAGTGAGGAAAATTTTTCAGATAAGCTAAAGGCAAATCTAGATAAAGATATTATGTATGGTTCTACTTCTGTTGGGGTTCATAAAGATGATTTAGGCTTTTTTATAAATGGTAAAGAAGCTAAAAGCTATGGGTCTCAGGGGCAACAGCGTACAGCTTCTTTGTGCACAAAACTTGCGGAAATTAAATTAATAGAAGAAGAAAAAAGAGAAAAACCTATTTTATTATTAGATGATGTACTTTCGGAACTAGATAAAAATAGACAGAAATTTTTGTTGAAAAATATTAGAGATTTACAAACTATAATAACTTGTACGGGGGTAGAAGATGTGCTGAAAAATTTAGAAGATGATATTTCCGTTTTTTATGTGGAAAATGGAAATATCAATGAAAATTATGAAAATTTTAAAAAAATCCATGCACCTAATTCGAAATAATAAAACCATATGCTACCTTATATTTCCACTCCAGTAAGCTACCTTACAACACATAAAGGTATTAACTTAGTGCTGCTTCCGTCAGGACCTGACACGGTTCATTAAGCTTTATTGTGTAAGACTTAACCTTCAACATTTCTATATATGGGCGACTACAACTTTATTATCCCTCCTATAGGCTTCACTCTAGCTTTAGTGGATTGCTAGTTACAAGGAACCACTACCTCCCCAGTTAGCATGGACATCTGTATTATATATATTTTTTTTGATTTTGTCAAAAGGGAAATATTACAGGTATTTAGATTGTGAAACACGGGTCTTGCTTGGAGAACTATCTCTTTAATAGCCCTGTAATGGATTGCCTGATTTTTATTTCAAGCAACCCATTTTTTGTGTAAATTACGCCGACCTTAAACTATTTAATTTTTCTAGGGATATGTTTACAGCATCTATTATTAATTCATCCGGTAATCCTAGGGATAGCATCCTTTTTACTACCTCGGATTTGCCCTCAGCTTTACCTTCAGCTTTACCTTCAGCTTTACCCTCAGCTTTACCTTCGGCTTTACCTTTTTCAAAGCCTTCTTCTAGTCCTTCTTCTCTATTTAACGCAACCATGTCTTCCACTGTAAATATTTCTTTTGCCATAGTTATAAACTCCTTTCTTTTCAAATACTCCTTTAATAATCCTGCTTCAAGACAATCTTTTACTGCTTTTTCCATTGCTGTCACAGTATCTAGGTTTTCGTTTTTATATTTTTCTATTTGCCATATCAAATAGGAATATCCCTTTAATGCATTATTTTCATTACTTTTACTTATTGTGCTTTTCGGTAGTTTGTCATAGTGTATATCTATTATCTTTATACCTATATTAAATAGCTCATCTATTTCCTCGCTGTAAAAATTCTTGCTTAAATTTATTACTGTTTCTTCGTGGTTTTCTTTCCCGTTGTATAATACGTAAATCTCTGGTTTTGGTATTTTTACTGCTTTTCTTTTTAGTAACTTTAGGTTATTTTCTTTTATATATAGTTTTAATAACTCCACTGCGTATATTAAAGCTCGAAGTGCCATATTTTCAGATATACTGGATTGGTGTTCTAATAGAATTATGAATTTGTTATTTTCGTCCATAAAAGATACATCATTTCTCCATTCATTCGCCATTAAATAGGTTTCAGTATCGTAATATCTAACATCATCTTCCTTTATTCTTCTGTTTGTTATATCTTCATATAGCTCTATAAAGTTTTTTGGCTCTTTAAACAAATATCTAAATAAAGCATCTTTGTGCTTTCTATTTTCCTTTTCCATAAACACCTCCTATGGTTTTATTATAATGTTTTTGTAGTAATCTTTCAATTGTTTCTTATAGCTACTTTTTTGTAAATCTATATAAAATGGGGCTTTCGTCTTTGAGTTTTAACACCATGAAAATTTTAAAGTTCGAAATAAATAGACCTATCCGTCAGTGGGGATACAAGCCCTCACTGATGGATAGGTCTATTGACTTTCAATTATGCGAATTTTGTGAAACGCTTATGTAGAGTATAAAAGGTAATGTATTAGATATAAGCATAATGGTAAGAAAAATATATTATTACAAAATACATGAAATATGCTAATTATTATTAATCGGCAAGAATTAGACCCACACCTCAATGTATACCTATGTGAAAGGACTGTCTAATTCGCTGTTCTTAAATTTTTTTGTTACTGATTTCTTAATTATTCCTAATCTATTGTCTTTAGGATAAAAAATTTTTTTTCTTTTTTAACTAATACTTTACAATCCAAAATTTCCAAGGAAAAAAGGGAAGTTTGTATTGTTATATTATAGGTGATATAGTATAATTATTTTTAAATGAATTTGCTAAAAGACTATGTTACGTAAAGAAGTAGGAATATTATGAAGATATCAGTTATAGTACCGTGTTTTAATTGTGAAAAATGTGTAGAAGAAACTCTTGATTCTATTGTTAATCAAACATATAAAAATATAGAAATTATTGCCATTGATGATTGTTCAATGGATAACACCTATAAAATTTTAAATCTTTATTCAGAAAAAGATAAAAGACTAAAAGTATTTAAAAATAAAACGAATATGGGTGTGGCCTTAACAAGAAATAAAGGTGTAGGGCTTTCAAATTCAAACTACATTGCCTTTATTGATGCTGACGATGTATGGGAAGAAGAAAAGTTAAGCATTCAAATAAAGTACATCAATCATGAAAACATAGACGCAGTTGCAACTAGTTATGATTTGTATAACGCCGATTTAAGTCACAAAATAAATAGTTATCATACTAAGGAAATTATAAATTACAAAAAAATGTTATGTGAAAACCTAATAGGTTTATCTACAGTGCTAATTAAAAAAGATGTGTATGAAAAATTCAGAATGACAAATAAATATATACATGAAGATTATGAGTTATGGTTAAAGCTTTTGAGAAATAATTATAAAATTCGTGGAATAGATAAACAGTTAGTAAAATACAGACTTTTAGAGAGCTCAAGAAACTTTAGTAAATTAAATTCCTTGAAAGGTAGAGCTAGAATATTGTATTACGAGGAAAGAATAAATCCGATATGTATATTTATATATATATTAATATACGGACTTAAAGGACTATTTAAATATAGAAATAGAATAAATTTAAAAGGTGATTGAAAATGAGTAGAATAATTAGTTTATTAGGATATTCCTTTATTACATTGAAGGATATATTTTTATCAAGGAAGTTAGTACTATCTTTAGCAGGAAAGGATTTTAAAAGAAGATTTGCTGGTTCTTATTTTGGTATATTTTGGGCATTTTTAAATCCTATATTAACAATAATAGTATACTCTATGGTGTTTACTTATGCCTTTAAAGCTCCCTATGTGGGAAATGTTTCCTTTTTAGTATGGTTTATTACTGGGATTATTCCTTGGCTTTTTATTTCCGAGGCACTATTTACTACAAGTGCATCATTGTTGGAATATAGTTATTTGATTAAAAAAGTTTCATTTAATGTTAATGTTATACCATTAATTAAAATAATGTCATCCTTTTTTATACATTTGTTTTTTGTGTTGATACTAGTATTACTAATACTGGTAATGGGATATAGCCCAAATATTTATATAGTACAATTGCCTTATTATATGTTCTGTACAGTATTTTTTTTGTATTGTTTCGGTTTATTTGCAAGTTCAATAACTGTACTTTTTAGGGACTTTAGTCAAATTATTAGTATATTAATATTAATTGGAATGTGGGGTTCTCCTATTTCTTGGGATATAAATATTTTTCCGGAGAATATACAGTTCTTTTTAAAGTTAAACCCTTTGGTTTATATAATAGAAGGTTATAGAGATTGTATTTTTAATGAAGTGTGGTTTTTTCAAAAATACAATTTATCTGTATATTTTTGGTTAGTAAATATAATGCTATTTTTGTTAGGTAATTTCGTCTTTAGACGACTAAAACCACATTTTTCCGATGTATTATAATTTGAGGTGTTAAATTGTTAGAAGTTAAAAATATTACAAAGCTTTATAAAATATATAATGCGCCCATGGATAGGCTTAAAGAATCTTTGTTTATGGCGAAAAATAAGCATATAGAGTTCTACGCCTTAACTGACGTCAGTTTTAATGTAAAAAAAGGTGAAATACTAGGAATAATGGGTAAAAATGGCGCAGGTAAATCAACGCTATTAAAAATTATATCAGGAGTATTAACACAAACTATGGGTACAGTTAAGCTAGAGGGACGAGTTTCTTCTTTGCTTGAGCTGGGTACAGGCTTCAACCTAGAGTTAAGTGGTATAGAAAATATATATTTTTACTGCACAATATACGGATTTACAAAAAAAGAAATTGACAATAAACTACAAAGTATATTAGAGTTTGCAGAAATAGGCGATTTTGTTTATCAACCTGTTAAAACTTATTCAAGTGGTATGTTTGCTAGACTGGCCTTTGCTTGTGCCATAAGCATTGAACCAGAAGTTCTTATAGTTGATGAGATACTAAGTGTAGGAGATATAAGGTTTCAATCTAAATGTTTCAATAAATTTAAAGAATTTAAAGAAAATGGTATTACAATTTTATATGTAGGACATGACATAGGTACAATGAGAACTTTTTGTGATACTTGTATTTGGTTGAATAACGGTAAAATAGTGGAGCATGGCGACCCAACATATGTTTCTTCTAAATATGTTGAGTTTATGTATTTAGAGGAAACAGAAGAACTAACTAATTACAAAAAGCATGAGGAAAAAGATAAAGTAGAAGATAAAAAAGAAGATAAAAAAGAAGATAAAGTTGAATTGGTTCTTAAAGATTCTATTGAAAATTCAATTTTAGAAAGTAAGCCACTTGCTCACTGGGGTACAATTAAGAATTTAATTCATAATATTAGATTTACAGATAAAAACGGAGAGAATATTGAGTATTGCTTGCCACATCAAATTGTGAATATAAGTTTTGAAATAAGGGAAAGTGATCTAATTGACTATGAACATTTTTCGATTGCTTTTTCTATAAAAAATATTGAAGGTACCGACTTAATTGTAAAAACAACATATGACCAAAAAATAAAACTAGATAAAAGTTCGAAAAAAATAAATTTCGAATTAGAACTACCTCTAAATATTGGGCAATATTATATTGTACTTGCATTAGAGGATAGGAGAAATGCAATAATAAATTATTATGAATATATTGAAGGTGCTAAATACTTCAAGGTATATTCGGATAAAGAATTATATGGCGTGTTTTTATCAAATGCGAAGATTACATTAAACTAGGAGGTGAGTTATGGGTACAGATAAAATAAACTCAAAGGAGTATTGGGAAAAAAGGTTCAAAACGGATTGGGTTGAAAATGGTGGATGTGAACAAACAATGTACTTTACTAATACAGCATTAAGTCTAATGCCTAGCTGGTTTACATCGAATTTTAGAAATAACAATTACTCACTATGTGATATTGGTTGTGGAATGGGTGGAGGTACAAAAATCTTCAAAGAAAATTTCCCAGATCTTTCTATGACGGGTTATGATGTTTCCGATGCGGCTATAGAGTTCGCAAGGGAAAACTACGAAAATATTAATTTTGAAAAACTAGACCTTCTTGAAGAAGATCTTAAAATAAATAAAACTTATAATATAGTCTATTCATCAAACACTCTAGAACATTTTGAAAATTACAAAGAGATATTAAAAACTCTTTCGACATTTTCTAAAGAATTTGTAGTTATTTTAGTACCTTTTAAAGAAGGAGTTCGAGTTGATATTGATGGAAATGTTAATATTAAATATAAATTAGTAGAAGAACACGAAACTTTATTTCAAACAGATAATATATACAGCCAAATATTTGATTTAACTTTAATCTATGCCAAGTCAGCTAAAAGTACTAATACAGAGATTTATAGCGAGCGACAAATACTTCTTATATACAAAAAAACAGATCTAGTTAAAACTGCAGTATTAGCCAATATATCTGAATTTATAACAACAAATAAAGTTGAACATTTAGAGCTTTTATATGAGGACTGCAATTTTAGGATTAACCAACTGGAGTATGACAAAGACCAACTGAGCCAAGGCAAGCAAAGTGAAATACAAAAAAATAAAATTATTTTGCAAGAAAAAGATAATTTAGTTAAAGAAAAAGAGGATCTAGTTAAAGAAAAAGAGGATTTAACTGAAGAAAGAGATATATTGTATAAGGATAACGAAGTAATAAAAGATGAAAAAGAAGCGTTACTAAAAGAAATAGAAAATTTACATAGTGATTTAGTTCAACAAAAAGAAGAATACAAAGACTTAAGATTTGTTTATGATGATTTATATTCACAACATGCGCATTTAAATAGTAAATTGTACGATTTGAAAAATTCAAATTCCTATAAAACAGGGCTAGCAGTTAAAAAGATAGTATATCCATTTTATTTTATAGCAAGGAAAATTTTAGGTAAAATTAAACGGATACTGATAGGAATAAAAAAAGGAAATTGGGACGATGTAAAGCTGGAGCTGTTTAATGTTTTTATTAAAATGTCCAATGCTAGAAAAGAAAAAAAGGCATACGAAAAAACAGTATCACGATTTGTAGATAGTATTAATGGAAAAAAAGTTATAATTCTACCACCTACAATAGATTGGAACATAACATTATTTCAGCGTCCGCAACAACTTGCTGTAGCTTATGCGAAGAAAGAGAATGTAGCTGTTTTATACTTAACATCCAACATGACTCACGATAATGTTTACTTCGCCAATGAAATAAGAGAAAATTTATGGCTTGTAAATGCTGGCAAATTAGATAAAATTAATAGTTTTTTAGAAAATGCCAAAGAAACGATTATTTCAATATCATGGGCAATAAATAAAAACTATTTAGAACGCATAAATCATGATAAATTTATTTATGAGTACATTGATGAACTTTCAATATTTCATATGTATGATGAGCAAATGGAAGTTGACCATAAGTACTTATTGTCTAAAGCTAATGTAACTGTTTGTACTGCGAATAAATTATATGAAAGTGTACTGCCATACGCAAAAAATCCAATTATATCTACAAATGGTGGTGACTATGAGTTTTTTGCAAATACAAAAAATGTAGAAATAAATAAACTTATAGCCGAGAAAATAAAGCCATACAAAGCTGTAATTGGCTATTATGGTGCTTTGGCAGAGTGGTTTGATTATGAACTACTTAAAGAAGTTGCTAAGGCAAGACAGGATTGGTGTTTTGTCCTTGTTGGTTACAATTACGATAATACTTTAAATACAAGTGGCATTTTAGATGTAAAAAATATTATTCACGTGCCAGCACAGCCATACAAGGAGTTACCTTCATTTTTAAATGCTTTCGACATAGCTACTGTTCCATTTTTAATAAATGAAATTACATTGTCTACATCCCCAGTTAAACTTTTTGAGTACATGGCTGCAGAAAAACCGATAATGTGCTCAAAGATGCCAGAGTGTTTAAAATATGAAAGTGCAAAAATATATGGCAATGCTGAAGAATTTATAAAAATTGCAGAGAATCTGTTAAGTCTTGAAGATAATGATGAATACTTTAGTATATTGAAAAAAGAAGCTTTAGAAAATACTTGGGAGGCAAAAACAGATGAGATTCTTGGAAATATTAAGTAAATACAAATTTTATATTCACTTTTTTATATTTAGTATGATTTCTGTGTTTTTTATTGAGTTTTCATATTATTATTTTAGTTTGCCCTATACATTTAATTGGATTGTAAAGCATCTATATTTGTTTTTTATATCTATATTTATAGTAATGTCATTTATGGTTTTTATTTTTTCTTTAAGTAGGCACAAATTAATATCCGTTTTTTTACCTGTAGTTGTTGCTGTTGGTTATGGAATAGGAATGTACTTAAAATTAGTTTATAGAGGCGTGCCAGTGTTGCCATATGAAATTTCTATGGCTTTCAACCTTAAGGAGTTACTTAACTTTATAAACGAGGAACAAAGAATTTATGTTTTAGGTGCACTATTTATATTTATTATTGCTTTTACATTAATACTGAAATTTGCGAAACGACAGGAACTAAGCAAAAATTTTAGAATAGTAAATGGTTTAATAAGTTTTTATATCATAGTGCTTTTGGTGGAATATAATCTAGTAAACTCTGCTTTTTTTGCAGTTTTAAACATTGTATTTTTAAGCCTTATAGCTGCAATGATTTGTATTGTGTATAAATCTAAATATAAATTTATAGGTGTTTTTATTTTATGCCTTGTTTCAATTCCATTTTGGAACAAGAATATTATAAAAAGTTTATTAATAAATCATTTAGAATACCCAGGAGGACATTTTGCATATTATAATTACGATACTGATGGGGTTATACCGGCTTTTTTATCCTATGCCAATATTGATACAGTAACTAAGCCCTTTCATTATAGTAAAGAAGCTGTAGAAAAAGTTTTTTCTAAATATAGTAAAATATCAGTAGAAAAAAATCAGATTCGAACAGATATAAAAGACATGGCTCCAAATATTATTTACATAATGAGTGAAAGCTTTTCTGATCCTAAAAATGTGGACAATATTAAACTCAATATAAACCCGATAGTAAACTATGATGAACTTTCAAAAAAATATAGTAATGGTACTACTGTTGCCAATGGTTATGGCGGTGGAACAAATATTAGTGAATTTGAAGCCTTAACTGGCATATCTAGCCAACTATTAAATAGCCTTATGGTCTTTAATAATGTAAGTGGCAGAAGTAACTTGCCATCTATAGCTAGTTTTCTTAAAAATCAGAGCTATGAAACAGCGGCATTGCATTTTAATAACCCTGCAATTTATGGAAGAAATAAAGGTTACAAAAATATTGGTTTTGATTATTACTATAACAATGATGATGGATTAAATAGTGAGTATTATAAAAGAACTAAGTGGCCTAACGATGAGTCCAACTACAAGCAAGTAATTAAAATATTAGAAGCTTATGGTAATCCGGCTTTTGTACATAATGTAACCATACAAAATCATGGACCTTATTCTGTTGGCATATCGGGAAATGAATACGACGTAGAGAATTTAGCGAACACAAAAAAAGAAGTAGAGGCAGAACTTTACTACAATATGATATCTCATTCCGATGAAGTTTTGAAAGATTTTTTTAAAGAACTTGATGAGTTTCCAGAGCCGACTATAGTTGTATTTTGGGGAGATCACTTGCCTTATTTTTATAAAAATCCAGATTTTGGCGACGATATTATGGATAAATTCGAAACCCCATTTATGATTTATTCAAATTTTAGCCAGAACTCCCCTAAGGACTTTGGTGACGTAAGTATGAATTATCTACCTAATATTATGTTTGACGAATTTAATTTCAAAAAATCTCCTTATTATTATCTTTTAGGGGATGTAGAAAAAATTTCAAATGTTACACATTATATGTACAATGTAGTTGAGCCTACAAATATTTTTGCTAAGTATAAAAATGGAGAAGTTATAGAAGAGGAAGCTCAACAAATATTTGATGATTACCAAATGATATTGTACGACATAATGGAAGGTAAAAACTATTCTGTAGATATGGGTTTTTTTGATGTTGTAAAGTAGGTGTATAAATGTCACTAGAAGTCTTGGTATCCACAATGTTTCAAAAAGACAACCCATTAGTAGAAAAAATGAATATTTCATCGGATGTTATAATAGTAAATCAATGCGATATTGACGAAAGTAAAACTTATTTTAACAATAAAAATAAAGTTACATTTATAACTATAAGGGAACGTGGAATTGGAAAAAGTAGAAATAAATGCTTAGAGCTTGCTAGAAGTAAATACTCTATATTTGCTGATGATGATATAGTCTACTATGATGATTACGCAAGCAAAATTATTAATGAATTTGAAACAATAAATAGTGCAGATGTTATATTATTTAACTTCCATAATGAGGATAAAAATAGGGCTGTTAAAATAAATAAAGTACGAAAGAAAATTAATTATTTTAATTGTCTACGATATGGAGCTGTAAATATAGCTATTAAAACAGATGCAATAAAAGAAAAAAACATAAAGTTTTCCCTTGATTTTGGTGGTGGTACTAAACATGGTTCTGGAGAAGACAGCTTATTTTTAATTGATTGTTTAAAAAATGGTCTAAATGTTTATGCATCTACAGAAGTAATTGGCCTTATTAAAAAAAGACAATCTACTTGGTTTGAGTCATATAATGAAAAGTACTTTATAGATAAGGGTGCGTTGTTTTACAATATTTCTGAGAAATACGCATTCTTGCTATGTTTACAATTCGTCCTAAGAAAATATAATATCTATAAAGTGGATATGTCCTTTTTAGCGGCAATAAAGTATTTAATGAAAGGCATAAAAATAGGTAGAGAGGAAGCTCTATGAGAATTTTATTGGTGTCAATTAATCCCCTAGTATACAATACATCAGCTACTATACAAAACAGAGGTTTTCTAGTAGGTTTGTGTGAAAATGGCCATGAGGTAGATACATTAACAATGGAATTAAATAAAAAAAACCTAGCCTACGATGAATCTTTGGAAAGCATAAATAAATATATAAGGAAAAAGTATTATTTAAAATTAAGTAACTCATATAATACCTTTAGCAAAAAAAAAGATGGTGTTAACAGTAAATGGTCCTTAAAACCTTTAGCAAAAAAAATATATTATAAATTTAAAATATACGATGCACAATCTATAAATATAAAGAATATAAATAAACTGGAAATAAATTTAAAAAACTATGATGTGATTTTATCCTGTAGTGACCCAAAGTCATCTCATTTGTTGGTAATGCGATTGTTGGAATATCATAATATTAAAAATTATAATTGGATACAATATTGGGGGGACCCAATGCTAAAGGATATTACAAGGGAAAAAGGGATTTTGGACTTTTTAGTTAAAAAAGAAGAGCATAAATTACTAAATAAAGGTACAAAAATAATTTATGCTACAAAATTTACAGAAAAAATACAAAAAGAAATATTTAAAGAATTTAATGAAAAAATCACATCTGTAAACTTAGCTCACAATTTTATGGAGAACAACAAAACCATTAGTACAGTGAATACACATAATTTAACTTTTGGGTATTACGGTGCCTACTATAGTAAAGTAAGAAACATATTAAATTTATATAATGTATGCATAAAAGAGAATTTAAATTTAAATATATGTGGAGATAGTGATATTCAATTATCAGCTGTTGGCAATGTTAAAATATTTAATAAGATGAATTATAAAAATGTTTTGGAAATGGAAGGGAATACAGATGTTTTAATTTGTATTTTAAATAGATATGGTACACAAATACCTGGTAAAATTTTTTATTTAGCCTCATACAATAAACCGATTATTATTATAATAGATGGTAAATATAAAGAGGAAATGGAAAAAAACTTTCGGGAGTATGATAGATATATATTGTGTGAAAATAATGAAAAAGACATTTTAAATGCTTTAAATAAGGCGGAAGAAGAAATACTATTGGGGAAAAATTACATTGCACCAACGCAGATGTCCCCTGATGTGGTTGCAAAGAAAATTTTAAGCTAAAAGGAGAAAATTATGAAAAAAGTAATGGTAGTTTTTGGAACACGTCCAGAGGCTATAAAAATGTGTCCTCTAGTTAAAGAACTAAAAACAAGAGATACACTAAATACAATAGTATGTGTGACAGGACAGCATAGGCAAATGCTAGATCAAGTATTGTCGGCATTTAATGTAACACCGGACTACGATTTATCTATTATGAAAGAAAAGCAAACTCTATTTGATGTTACAATAAACATTTTGGATAAAATGAAAAGTATACTAGAAGAAGTTAAACCGGATGTAGTACTTGTTCATGGGGATACATCAACTACTTTTGTTACTTCTCTTGCCTGTTTTTATTTACAAATACCTGTAGGACATGTAGAAGCAGGTTTAAGAACTTACAATATTTATTCACCTTTTCCAGAGGAGTTTAATAGACAGGCAGTGGGTATATTAGCAACTTATAATTTTTCTCCAACGGAAATGGCTAAGGAAAATCTTTTAAAAGAAGGCAAAAAAGCAGAAACTATTTACGTAACAGGCAACACAGCCATAGACGCCCTTAAAACAACAGTAAAAGATGACTACAACCACCAGCATTTAGACTGGGCAAAAGATAGTAGACTTATTATGATTACAGCCCACAGACGTGAAAACCTAGGCGAGCCAATGAAAAATATGTTTAGGGCAATTAAAAGAATAATTGATGAACATAGTAACGTAAAGGCGATTTACCCTATTCATATGAATCCTGTAGTTCGTGAAACTGCAAATGCTATACTTGGTGATTGCGACAGAATACGCATAATAGAGCCTTTAGAAGTTTTAGACTTCCATAACTTCTTGTCACGCTCTCATATGATACTTACGGATAGCGGTGGAATACAGGAAGAAGCCCCAAGCCTCGGTAAACCTGTATTAGTAATGAGAGATACAACAGAAAGGCCAGAGGGGATAAAGGCAGGAACTTTAAAACTTGTAGGAACTGATGAAAAAGTAATTTACGAAACTTTTAAGGGATTACTGGAAAATGAAGAGGAATATAATAAAATGAGCAAGGCAAGTAACCCATATGGCGATGGACTGGCAAGTAAAAGAATTGCCGATATATTAAGTGAGTCTCTTTGAGTTGAGTTATAGGAATAAAATACTTGTTTTATTAGCTTAGGTTTGTGTGTGCTTATAAGTAAAATTAGAATTTCAATGAGTGAAATGCTCATTGGTAAGGTGTAACCAAACATCTATAATGTAAGTATCAAAGCAAGGACTCATTAAAATGGTTCTATAATAAATGGTGTTGGTAATAAAAACCGACACCATTTATTTTGCAAAAAAAGACATAACAATCAAAATATCTTATAGTCAATAGAACTTATCCGTCAGTGGGGGTTTGTACCCCCAACTGAGCGGCGAATTAGAAAGTCATGCCACCTATGCCAGCATTGAGGTGGGGGTCTAATTCTTACCGATTAAATTTCGTTTCATTGGCAATAGTTAATGTTTATTTTTAATATTTGACTACAATGTTTTTTTGTCGTAAAATATCCAATTAGGATAGATACAAAAAATATAGGAATTAAAAATTAAAAAATACGTAAACAAATTCAAGATATAAAGTAGGAAGGAAACGTATGAGTAAAGGAATGTTAATTATTATTTCGGGACCTTCTGGCTCTGGTAAAGGAACTGTAGTAAAAAAGTTAGATCCGGAAAAAGGTTTCGCACTTTCAATTTCCATGACCACACGATCTCCAAGACAGGGTGAAGTTGATGGGAAAGATTATTTTTTTACAACAAGAGAAAAATTTATGGAAATAAGACGGAATAACGGCTTTTTAGAGCATGCTGAATTTGTAGGGAATATGTATGGAACTCCAATATCCTATGTTAAAGAACAAATAAACATGGGTAAAAATGTTATATTAGAAATAGACGTAAACGGGGCATTGCAAGTACAGGAAGTATTTGAGGAATGTGTGTTAATATTTTTAATGCCACCGACTATGAAGGAATTAGAAAATCGTTTAGTTTGCAGAAATACAGAAGATTTAGATACCATTAAAAAAAGACTACGACGAGCAAATGACGAAATTGAAATGGTCGAACAGTACGACTATTTAGTTATAAATGAAAGTATAAACCAAGCTGTAGAAGATATTTATACCATTGTAAAATCGGAAAAAAAACGCCCAAAAAGATGTATAAATATCATTAATAATTTTAAAGGAGAAATAGAATGCTAAGACCATCATATTCAGAACTAATGGATGTTTTAAATAACGAAAGCCATCTAAGCAACACAATTACTAGTCGTTACACAATTGTTATAGCTGCAGCCAAAAGAGCAAGACAAATAATAGACGGAAGCGAACCTTTAACAAAGGTATACAACCATAAAGCTTTATCTATGGCAGTAAATGAAATGAATGAAAACAAACTTATAATAACAGGGGCAAGTAAAAATAAACACGAAGAAACGATAAATGAAATTTTCGAAAATGGAAATTATCATGAGTAAGCAAATAAAAATATTAGCGTTTGGAGGATGTAATGAAATTACAGCTGTAGGAGCTGCAAAGCAGCGAAAACGCAATACTTTTATGTTTTTTCCAAAAGGGCAAAATGCCAGCAAACAACTTAAACTATTCATAGTGGAGTTTTAATACTACACATTGGGTAGTTTTTTTTATACAATACTAGGAGAACAAGTCGAAACATTCGCAGGGCGATTTTTAAAGGGAAAAGTATGGAAAAAATATTTAATATAAATGAAGAATTAAAAAAACTTCCAGATAAATCAGGTGTTTATTTAATGAAAAACGAAAAGGATAATGTTATATATGTAGGAAAAGCCAAAGTATTAAAAAATAGGGTTAAACAGTATTTTCAAAACAAGCACACAGACAAAAAAACCATCGAGCTTGTTGCTCATATATTTTCTTTCGAATATATAGTAACAACAAACGAAGTCGAGGCACTAATTTTGGAATGTAATTTAATTCATAAATATATGCCTAAATACAATATACAATTTAAAGATGGCAAATCCTACCCCTATATTAAAATAACAACAAAAGAGAGATATCCCAGAGTATTTGTAACTAGAAACTATGTAAAGGATGGAAATAAATATTTTGGCCAATATGTAAATGTGGGGGCAGTAAATGAAGTAATTGATTTAATATATAGAATATGGCAAGTGCGTTCCTGCACCTTAAATCTGCCTAAAGACATAGGTCGCAGTAGACCTTGCTTGAACTACCACATAAAAAAATGTTCTGCCCCTTGTGCCAACTACATAAGTGAAAATGAATATAATCAACAAATTAACGAAATAATTGATTTTTTAAATGGCAATAATAAAGAAATTTTAAAAAATTTAGAACAGGAAATGTTGAGTTTTTCGGAAGATTTAGCCTTTGAAAAAGCTGCAATAACAAGGGATAAAATAAGAGCCATAAATAAACTAAGTGAAAAGCAAAATGCCAACATAGCGAAAGAAAAAGATGCCGATGTAATAGGTATATCTCGTGACGAAAAAAAATGTGTTGTTCAAATATTTTTAGTTCGGGACGGCGTTCTATTAGGTAGAGATCAATTTATTATAGATAATACTGGAGATTCCAGAATAAAAATACTAGAAGAGTTTATAAAGCAAAATTACAAAGAAACAACCTATGTACCTAAAAATATAATTATAGAAAAAGATAGCGAAGAAATTAGATTAATAGAAGAAAGGCTTACAATTTTAAAGGGTAGTAAAGTAAGCATAATTATTCCTAAAAAAGGCGAGAATTTAAAATTTTTAAATATGGCAAATGAAAACGCCCGAATTACCCTTACTCAATTTAGCGAAGTAATAGATAGAGAACAGAGAAAAACCATTGGGGCAATGAATGAAATAGCCAAGGCTTTAGACCTAGATAATATAGAAAGAATTGAGGCCTACGATATTTCCAACACCCAAGGAATACAGTCTGTGGGCTCTATGGTTGTATTTGAAAAGGGTAAGCCAAAGAGGTCCGATTACAGAAAATTTAAAATAAAAGGTATAATTGGCCCAGATGACTATGGAAGCATTGAAGAGGTGCTAACAAGGCGATTTGCAAGGTATTTTAATGAACAAAAACTGGAGGCACATAAACAAAAATTTGCTATTTTACCAGATCTAATATTAATAGATGGTGGTAAAGGTCAAGTTACATCGGCTATAAAAGCATTAGAAAAGTTTAACTTAAAAATTCCGGTAGCTGGTATGGTTAAAGATGATAAACATAGAACCAATGGCATTTTATTTAATAAAGAGGAAAAAATTCTGAAAAAGACCTCCGAGGGTTTCAAGTTACTAACGAGAATACAAGATGAAGTACATAGATTTGCCATTGAATACCATAGAAAATTGCGAGAGAAAAGCGTTATACGCTCCGAACTTGATAATATAAGTGGCATAGGGGAAAAGAGGAAATCTGCATTGCTAAAGGCTTTTGGTAGTGTGGAGAATATAAAAAAGGCTGGTTTTGAAGATATTGCTCAGGTTGATGGCATGAATAAAGGGGCAGCACAGAAGGTTGTTGATTATTTTAGGTTGAGTTGATTATGTTTGTAAAATTCATTTAAAAAGTTATATATTACACAGCAATAAAAGCGTAATTTTTCATATTGTGAGAATTACGCTTTTATTGTATTTTTATTGTTGCTATTTTTTGAAATTCAAATCCTTTACAGAATTTCTTTCAATTAAGTTTACGTCTAAAATTATGTTCTGAACATTGATTTTATTATTTCTAATTTTTTTAAACAATAAATCTACTGCTGCCACTGCTTTCTCTTCAACGTTTTGAGAGATTGTAGTTATTGGTGGGGAAATAATTTGACCCAATGGGTTGTTGTCAAAGCCTATTATAGAAAAATCATCAGGTATTTTAAATTTGTTTTTTTCAAGCTCTTTTATTATGCCACAAGCTATTTCATCGTATACAGGGAAAATCCCTGTAGGTATTTTTTTAAGTTGCAATAAGGAAACTACAGCATCGCTATATGAATGAAATTCAATTACCATATTTTCCTTTACTTCTAGATTGTTGTCTATTAAGCCTTGCTTAAAGCCGTTAACTCTTTCAAGTAAAACTGGGCTTACACCTTGGGGAATAAAGGGTTTAATAATAGCTAGTTCCTTATGACCTTTTTCAATGAAGTGTTTTGCTGCTATATATCCGCCTTTAAAATCATCTATTCCAACATTGGTAAATTCTCTTACTTTGCTATAAGTATCTGTAAAAATTAAAGGAACATCAATTACATTATTGATTTGTAAAAAGTTTTTTTCAAATATACCAAGGAAAATAGCACCTTCAGCATTCCAAGCTCGAAGGTTTTTTATAACTTCTGTATAATCTTCGATGAAATGAACCATTACATTATAATTTTCTTTTTGGACAGAGTTTATAATTTCTCCTAAAAATACAGCGCTGTGGTAGTGCTTTAACTGATTGTTGCTACCTTGAACAAATGCGGCAATTATTTTAGATGAACTAGAAGATAGACTTCGGGCGGATGAATTTGGTACATAGCCATATTTTTCGATTATTTCTTTTACTTTAATTTGCGTTTCTTTAGAAACTAAATTATGCTTATTATTTATTACTCTAGAAACTGTCATCGTGCTTACGTTAGCTTCATTTGCTATATCTTTTAGGGTCATAAAGTCACCTTCTTATTTTTGTTATCGTTAACTAATTGTTTTAATAAATATAATTCATTTACAGAAAACTGTCAATGCTATACACAATTTATATTTAATATAAAATTAAAATATTACAATTACTATATATTTAATCTGTATAATTAATACAAAATAATTAATATAAATTATATAGATTAACAGAATTGTAATAATTTTATTGACACGTCTATGGAGAATAAAGTATATTTGTTTTGAATAAAGCTATATTTTTTTATTTAGTTATGTTAGCGTTAACAATAGCGATTATATAGGAGGATACATGTTTAATAATATCAGAAAAAACTGGGGACTTTATTTTCTTTTACTGCCATCGGTTATTTTGCTTTTGCTATTTGCTTACAAGCCTATGTATGGAGTTATAATTGCATTTAAAAATTATAAACCGATAGATGGGATTTGGGGTAGTCAATGGGTTGGACTTCAAAATTTTATAAGATTTTTTAATTCATTTCAATTTACAACTGTTATAAAAAATACTGTAGTTATAAGTTTATATGGTATTTTAGCACAATTTCCATTGCCTATTATTTTTGCATTAACGCTAAATCAAATGCGACAAGAAAAATTTAAAAAAGTTTTTCAAACTATAACATATATGCCCCATTTTATTTCTACGGTTGTAATGGTTGGTTTAATTTTAATTTTTTTATCACCAAGTAGTGGATTAATTGGAGTTGTATTTGGCTTTTTTGGAAAAGAAGCACCTAATTTAATGGGTATGCCAAAAGTCTTTAGTAGTATATATGTGTGGACAGATGTATGGCAGCATACGGGATGGGATAGTATTATATATTTGGCTGCCTTGGCTGCTGTTGACGTGTCACTATATGAAGCGTCAACTGTTGATGGAGCTTCTAGGTGGCAAAAGATTTTATACATCGACTTACCAATGCTGTTACCTACTGCAACGGTTTTATTAATTTTAAGGGTAGGCAGAACCATGAGTGTTGGATTTGAAAAAGTATATTTAATGCAAAATAATTTAAATCTGTCTGCCAGTGAAATAATATCAACATATGTATATAAAACGGGTATTTTAGATAGCCAATATAGTTACTCTGCAGCTATTGAGCTTTTTAACACCATTGTAAATCTTGCCTTATTGGTAGTTGTAAATAAAGTTGCTAAAAAAGTAAGTGGAAACAGTCTATTATAATTTTATATTGGAGGAAGTATGAAAGAAAATAAAATTAAAAATTCTTTTAGTGATTATGTATTTGATTTAGCTTCAATTATATTTTGTATTGCTATATTAATTGTAGTTTTGTATCCATTATATTTTGTCATAATTGCATCTTTTAGTGACCCAAATGCTGTATCTACAGGACAAACTTTATTATTTCCTAAAGGCATAACATTAGATGGATATAAAGAATTATTAAATCATAAAAATATTTGGATTGGATATAGAAATACAATTTTTTATACATTAATTGGTACCTTTATTAGCTTAAGTGTAAATATATCTGCGGCATATGCATTGTCTAGGAAAGATTTGGTAGGTAGAAAGTATATAGCGATATTTTATGTGTTTACAATGTTTTTTAATGGAGGACTTATTCCAACATTTATGACAATTCAACAGTTTGGGTTATATGATACTTTTTGGGTTATGATATTACCTTTTTCAGTATTTGTATACGATATCGTTGTGGCTAGGACTTTTTTTCAAACATCAATACCAGATGAATTATTAGATGCAGCTCAAGTAGATGGATGTGGAAATTTGAGATTTTTTTTAACAATGGTATTGCCCTTAGCCAAACCAATTTTAGCTGTGTTAGGTCTTTGGGCGGCTGTGGGAATCTGGAATTCCTATTTTAATGCATTAATTTATCTAAGGAATTCAGAACTTTTTCCACTGCAGCTAGTACTTAGAAATATTCTTATAACAAATCAAATGCAATCATCTCTTGGTACAGGTGAAGCTGCCCAGTTAGCTTTAAGAACAGCAAACATTATGAAATATGCGGTTATTGTAATTTCAACTGTTCCTATTATGTGTGTATATCCTTTTACCCAAAAGCACTTTAATAAAGGATTTATGTCTGGGGCATTGAAAGGTTAAAAATAAAAAATAGGAGGATATTATGAAAAAAAATTTAAGGAAGAAAGTAAGTTTAATTTTATTAGCTACAATATCAGCTTTATCTATAACTTCTTGTAGTGGTGGAGATGTTGCAGATGAACGCATTAGCACAGAGGAGATTGTAAGTGAGGAAAGCAGTATAGTAAACAAAACTGGTATGCCTATAGTAAATGAACCTATAACATTGGATGTTTTAACAGTTCGATGGGGTAGTATGGGGGATACATTTAAGGAAAACCCTTGGTTAAAAAATCTAGAAGAAGAATCAAATGTTTCTATTGATTGGGAAATTGCATCTTCTAATGATTGGGGAGAGCAAAAATCAATACTTTTAGCTAGTGGAGATTTACCAAGTTTATTTTTGGGAAGCCAATGTTTAACGGATAGTGATGTTTTAAATAACTTAGGCTATTTTGTTCAATTAGATGATTTAGTTGATAAGTATATGCCTAATTATAAAAAAGCAATAATGACGACTAATGAGATATCAAAAGTTACAACTTATCCAGATGGAAATATGTATTCTTTTGGACGAAAGTTACCTGCTAGAGCAAAATCTGGGCCACAACCAATAATTAATAAGGTGTGGTTAGATAATTTGGGTTTAGATATTCCTAGTACAATTGATGAGTTAGAAACTGTTTTATTGGCATTTAAAAATGAAGATGCCAATGGAAATGGTGATGCTAATGATGAATATCCTATTAGCGAGGCGGGAGATATAAATTTTCAACATCTTTCACCTTTTGGGTATGTTTTGTCAGAAGCCCCGACATTTATGATGGCAACAGAAGATGTATTTAATTATGGACCAGCAACAGAAGAATATAAAGAAGGCGTTAAATGGCTACAAAAAGCATATGCTAATGGAATTATGGATCCGGAAACTTTTACACAAGACAATACCATTAGGCAGGGTAAAATGCAAGACCCTAATGTAGCAAGGGTTGGGTTTATGTATGCGTGGACACCGGATGCAGATGTTGCTCAGTGGGGCGATGAATATATTGCTATTAAGCCCATTGCTGGACCAGATGGGAAAAGAACCCAAGTTGGAGATGAAAATGGTTTTACAAATATAATTAGAAACGAAGCTTTTATTACAACCTCCTGTAAAAATCCTGAGGCTGCAGCACGTTGGTTAGATGCTTTTTATACAAATGAAGCTAGTATTCAAAATTTCTGGGGAGGAATAGGAGTTGTTCTAAAAGATAATGGTGATGGAACGTACCAGTTAAATGACCCTGAAGAAGGCACTAGTGCAGATGCTTGGTATTGGGAACAAAGTTTAAGAGATTTTGGGCCAAAGTATGTCAATGATGAATTCAATGAGAATATTTTGTTGTCACCAGAAAGCGGTGATGGGCTTAAACTTGAAATATCGAAACTGGGAGAAGATTATATCAAGAAAATGTTTCCTCCTGTAATGTTAACGGTTGCGGAAAATGAGGAGGCATCTAGATTAATTACTGATTTAGAAAGTTACAGTTCAACAACGAGGGCTACTTGGATAACGGATAGTACAGTAAATATAGATAGTGAATGGGATGGATATATTGAGCAAATGAATAAAATGGGTTTGGCGAGATATGTGGAAATTTATAAAGGTGCATATGATAGATATATGGCTGAATAAATTGTGTAGAGGATTTAAAATATGGAAAAAATTAAAATAGGGGTAATCGGTGTTGGAGTAATTGCAACGGCGGTTCACATTCCTCAAATTTTTAAAAGTAATAAATATGAAATAGTTGCAATATGCGATATAGACATAGAAAAACTTAATAAAGTAGGAAAAGAACTAAATATTCCTAAAGAATTTTGTTTTTCATATTATTTGGATTTAATTAATTGTGAAAGAGTAGATGTTATTGATATTTGCACGCCTAATTATTTGCATTATCAAATGTGTATGGAATCAATAAAAGTAGGGAAAAAGTTTTCTGTGGAAAAGCCTATAACACTGACTAAGAAAGAAGCTAAAGATATAGCAGATAATGCGAAGAAAAAAAACATAAACAATATGGTTTGTTTTTCCTATAGATTTAAACCGGCAGTAAGGTATGCCAAAGATTTAATAGAAAGTGGAAAAATAGGGAGGATTAAACATATAAAAATGGAATATTCTCAGTCTTGGGCATTAGAGTTGAAAAATACACCATATTATTGGAGGTTTCAAAAAGAATTTGCAGGTTCTGGTGCTTTAGGTGATTTAGGTAGCCATGCACTAGATTTAGTAAGATTTATAACTGGCAAGGAATACACCTATCTAATAAGCGATTTAGGGACAGAAATTAAAATGCGAAAAAAAATGGGTGCAGAAGATTATGAGACTGTTGATGTAGATGACTTTTGTAACATTATAATGAAAATGGAAGATGATATTAGGTGTAGTTTTTTAATTACTAGATTAGGCTATGGCCGTGGCAACTATCAAAGGTTGGAAATATATGGAGAAAAGGGCGGTATAATTTACAGGCTAGATGTAAATCCGGATATCGACGACGAAATATTTGGCTGTTTTGGAGAAGAAGATAAATATGAAAAGCTTGATATACCAGAGAAATACAATATAACGCAAATGGAAGAGCTGGCAAATATTATTAATGGAAATCCATCTGGATTTGCTGCTACTGTTGTAGATGGATATATAAATCAAGTTCTTTTAGATGGAGTAATAGAGTCAAATGAAAAAGAAAGTTGGATAAATTGTAAAATTGCAAAATGAAAGGATAATTATGGAAAAAATAAGAGTAACTGTATGGAATGAGTATATTCATGAAGTAGAATATGAGGAAGTAAGAAAAATATACCCAAAGGGTATACATGGTTGTATTCAGGATTTTTTAGAAAAATCTGGTTATGAAACAAAAGGTGCAACTCTAAATATGAAAGAACATGGCTTGACGGAAGAAGTTTTAGAACAGACAGATGTTCTTATTTGGTGGGGACATATGGCTCACGATAAAGTTGAAGATTCAATTGTAGAAAGAGTGCATGAATACATAGTTAAAAAAGGTATGGGTCTTATTGTTCTACATTCGGGACATGGTTCTAAAATTTTCAGGAAACTTATGGGAACTGAAAGTGGTCAATTGAAATGGAGAGAGGATGGAGAAAAGGAAATTATTTGGACAGTAAATCCAGCTCATGAAATTGTAGATGGTATAAATGAAAAAATTATTATTCCAGAAGAAGAAATGTATGGAGAGTTTTTTAATATTCCGGCACCAGATGAACAAATATTTATTAGCTGGTTTGAAGGTGGCGAAATTTTTAGAAGTGGTTGCTGTTTTTATAGAGGAACAGGAAAAGTTTTTTACTTTAGGCCTGGACATGAAACTTTTCCAGTATATCATATGGAAGAAATACAAAAGGTTATAACAAATGCTGTGAAATGGGCTAGAAAAAACAAAAATAATGATATTATTTTTGGAAATGTCGAGCCAACTTATGTATTTAATAAAAAAAATGAATATTTGGGAATTCAAGGACTTCACGAGAATAAGTAAAACTATATTAGCTATATAACAAAGCATTAAATAAGTACAGAATTAAATATACTTATTTAATGCTTTGTTTTTTTATACAAATCCTACAAAAAAACAAAAAAAATCTATAAAAAAATAACATTGTATTAAAAAAAAATAGAATGTAGAATAAAAAAAACAAAACCGAAACGTTTC
>JBKECF010000094.1:0-1352 GCA_047974375.1 Lachnospirales bacterium | reverse complement strand
TAAGTTATACTTTAAATAAAATTGCTCTTGTTTTTTTTGATTTGATTATGGTAAGTTAATGTTAGTTATTAATTAAATAAAAAAAGCCCCACGCCTGCAAGCGTGAGACAAAAGACATTTATTAAAATGTTCAAACCATTGGTCTAATTATACCATGATTTAGAGTGTAATTAAAGGAGCTTTTTAACATTGTAGAGGACAAACTGCAAGCCTTAGGTGGCAACGAAAGGGACAGGTGTAGTGAGCCGCTTCTATAAAATTCACTTAGGCACATTCAACAAGGTTATCCCTATGACTTGTGTGCTGAAATGGTGATTGATACCGATTATAAAAGGCAAGGGTGGAAATACGGTTCTTAGGAACAGTAGCCTAAAACGATACTTTATGGGCGTATTTATAAAGTGTTTTAGGTGTAAAGAAATTTACCAACTCATAGGGAATGTTGCTAGTGGCTCCGAGGCGTCGTGCTGTACGTTAGTTAAGTATCAGGTTGTACGCTACATAGACTAAGAAAGTATTTATTTTTTTTAGTCTGTATAGGGTACAACTATGCCCAACACCAAAACGCCAGAACTACCGTTAGCATTCCGCCAGTCTAGTTCGCAAGCTTTTTTTAGAAAAAAATTAAGAATAAGATAACAAACTAAATTAAATAAGTTAAAGAAAATTCACAAGAAGATATTTATTGAAATGTTGAGTTAATAGCTTTTGAAGAATGGGAAATAGGTAGACCAATTTTAATTTACAAAATAGTTAAGGAAAAATAAGAGAAGTCAGTTTAAAAGAGTATTAAATCAAGGTTTAAAAAGTTGAAAAAAAGAGGTTGGTTAAATAAGCATTATGTAAACCTAACGATTAAATAACAAAAAAGGAGATTATCAAGAATGATAAAAGATATATTTTTGGGAATTATACTTATTCTTTCTTTTGTTGGAATAATTTATTTTATATATTTTATTATTAAGATGATTTTAAAAGATACATTCGGGAAACCTTATTATTTAAGAAATCTTGTTAAAGAAACGTATAAAGAATATAGTGAGCAGTTAAGGAATTATGAATATTTTGTTATTGTAGATTTAGAAAATGGCAAGAGAATAAAAAAAAGAGTTAATAAAAATGAGTTTAGAAATCATTATGTTGATGACAGAGGATATGCTAAATTTAGAGGGAATTCATTAAAAAATCTTATCAGAGATTAACATTTAGAGGTGGTTTAATGGATAAGAGGTTAAAAGTCAGAGTTGAGTATCAAAGTAATATTAAGTTCTTAGGGTTCTGTTGCAAAGTTTTTCAATCATTCTAATTTAATGTAAAATAAGAAGAAAAAGATGAATAGGAGATTTCAGATG
>JBKECF010000071.1:0-21671 GCA_047974375.1 Lachnospirales bacterium | reverse complement strand
TAATTCTTACAGATTAAAAGAGACTCAGCTTTGGTTAGAAGAGCAATAATTTTTTTATCTTTACTAGAGGATTTTTGGATTAGAATATAGAGGAAATTTCAGTTGACAAATACAAGTTTATAAATTTTTCGGTTTATAAAGGGTAAGTTTTAGCTGTTGTTGGTCCATCAGGTTCTGGAAAAACTACATTGCTTAATATTTTGGAGTTACTAATGGATTTTACCAGTGGAACTATTGTGATTAATAATAAAGATATAGCAGAGCTAACTAAGAAAGAGAAAGATATATTTAGGAAAGAACATTTTGGCTATATACAACAAGATATGCCTTTACTTGAAGAAATATCTGTCTTTGAAAATATAGAACTATCCTTGAAGTTTTCTGGTATAAGGGAAGCTAAAGATGAAAAAAGTATAAGAGTTAAAACTATTGCTTCAAAGCTTTATATTGAGGATTTACTGCATAAAAATATACATACATTATCTGGTGGTGAAATTCAATGTGTTTGTATTGCGAGAGCTATGGTTAATAATGCAAATATTATTTTAGCAGATGAACTGACATCCACACTAGATGTAAAAAATAGAGATGTATTTTATAAAAACTTACAAGGGAATATTAATGATGATAAATGCACTATAATAGTAACTCATGATATGCAATTAGCAAACATGTGTGATAGGATATTTTCTTTAGAAGAAAATAAAATTTTATATAAAAAAATCGCCCCGAAATCTTTTAAGACTTTAACGAGGCGTTTTTTTGTTTACTTGCCTAAAAAGTTATTAATAACATGAGATGCAATAATAAAACCTGCCACTGGCGGGACATAAGACATTGATCCTGGTATTTGGCGTCTAACTGTACATTTGTTATTGTCGCCAGTACATACACAACACTCCTTGCAACTTATAACGTCGCCTGTTTTTGGCTTAACAGGTTTTTCTTTTGAGTATAGTACATTTAATTTTTTAACTCCACGTTTTCTTAGTTCATAACGCATAACACGAGCCAAAGGACACACTTCGGTTTTATATAAATCAGTAATTTCAAACATTTCTGGATGGAATTTATTTCCTGTTCCTAAAGAACTTATTAAGTTTATATTATTTTCTTTGCAAAATAGTACAGTGGAAATTTTTGCTGATACTGTGTCAATGGCATCTACTACAAAATTCGCATCTAAGGGTATAACTTCTTGTACATTTTCTTTATTTATAAAAGTTTGATGGCATTGTACTTTAGCTTTTGGATTTATTTCCAGTATTCTTTCTTTCATTACTTTTACCTTGCTTTTTCCTATGGTGGTTTTTAAAGCATGAACTTGTCTATTTATATTAGTTAAACATATTTCATCATCATCTACTAAAATTAAATTTTCAATACCACTACGAGCCAAAGCTTCGGTACAGTATGAGCCAACACCACCTATGCCAAGTATAACTATTTTTTTTTCTTTTAAAGCTTCTAAAGGCTCATTACCTATTAATAATTCAGTTCTAGAAAATTTATGTTGTTTCATATTTGTCCTTTCTATTCATTTAAAGCTTTTTCCAATACCTCAATATTTCTTATAGACTTTTCAATATAATCTGCATTGTTTTCCACTTCTATTTCTGTTCGAATGCTTAAGTTATCGAGAGTCTCTTTTTTAGCATTAAGTTCATCTTTTATTACATCCAAAGGTAGACAAGGTATATTTGCCTCATAAAAAACGGTTTTTATATCTTTTGCTTTTCCTTCTTCAATTAGCTTTTCCATTTCTTTTTGGGTTGGGTCTTTAGAATGGGACTCATCTTTAACAGGTAAGCTGAATATATTATATTTTTCATAATGAGCAAATGCATCGTGGCTTACAATAAATGTATCTCTTTTTAGGCTTGTATTTAATCTATTTGTATACTCTTTGTCTAAATTTTTCATGTCTGTTTCAAAGTTTTTGAAGTTCATTGTTACATTTTCTTCTAATTGTGGGAAAGTTTCTATTATTGAATCTTTAACTACTTCTCCCATATAAATCATATTCATAGGGTCAATCCATATGTGATGGTTACCATGGCTATGGTCGCCATGTGCGTCTTTATTTATATTTTCCATATCCAAGTACTTTCCAACTTCAAGGCTTTTGGTTTTTGAACCATCCATAGCTAAATTAATATCAACAGCTGCAGCTTCTAAACCCAGACCTAAATAAACAAACATATTGCTTTCATAAATATCAATTAATTGTTTTTGTGTAGGTTCATAGTTATGGGCATCGCTGCCTGATGGTAATATTGTTGCTACATCACCTTTATCTCCTAGTAAATAGTTTAAAATATATTCCAGGGGATATATAGTTGTATAGACCACTATTTTTTCTTCTGTGTCTATTGTTTTGGTCTGGAGATTTTCATTAACATTACATGCTGTTAAAAAAATAAAGACAAGAATTATAATAAATTTTCGCATAATTTCCTTTCTATATAAAAAATATTAAATATTTGCTTGTTTCCAAGTTGGATTATATATTCAAAAAAAATCCTTGTCAAAAAAGGGCATTATTGTGTTTGTAGCAATAATAATTTTTTATAACACAAATACAAAACTGATTAAAAAAAATCCTATTTTATACAAAATTTCCCTAATTTGCACCACTTGTAGGACTCTGCTATTTTTTTAACAATAAAAAAATTGGGTTTTTTTAAAAAAAGTAGTGCATTTTTTCAAGACTTGTTATATAATGATAAAAAGTTATTACTGATATTTGCAATACTAACCAAAAAAAATATGTTTTGTATAAATTATCTGTTTGGCTTTACATTTATTTCAGGAGGTGCTCTTAAAAAATGTTTGCTGACACTACGGCGGTTATATTATGTGGTGGAAAAAGTTTGCGTATGGGTTTTGATAAGTCATTATTAGAATTTGACGGTCAATTTGTTTTACTCAAAACTATGGAAGAAATTAAAAAACTCTTCGATAAAGTAATTTTAGTTACAAATACAAAAGAAAAATTTCCTAAAGATTTTTCTGCAGCAACAATTGTGGAAGATAATTATATTGGAAAAGGTCCATTAGGTGGCTTAGTTACAGCACTAGAAAGTGTTGAAACCGACAATGTATTTTTATTAGCTTGCGATATGCCTAATTTAAATTTGGACTTAATAAATATAATGGGGAAATTTGTAAAAGATTACGACATAGTTATATGTGGCAAAGGGAAAAAGTTAGAACCTTTGTATGCTTTTTATAGTAAGAAATGTTTACCAACGTTCCAAAATCAATTAATGGGAGAAAATTTACGAATTAGAAAAGAATTTGACAAATTCTTGGTAAAAGTTGTTTCTTTAGAAGAGGAAATGCTAATTAATGTGAATACTCCTAAGGACTTAAGTCTTTGGACAAATAGAAATTGAATATTTAATGATTAAACTAAAATGAATAAACGAGGAGAATAAGATGGACTTTTTTAGCATTAAAGAAACAGTAGAGAATTTAGGTAATGTATCACGTAAAAAATCAGAGTTGGACTTTGTGAGGTTATGTCTATTAGGGGTAATGGCAGGAGCTTTCATAGCACTAGGTTTTTTAGCTTATTTACGAGTGGCTGGCAACATGCCTTCGGAATGGGGAAGTTTTGCGGCACTATTGGGAGCTTGCTTATTTCCGATAGGACTTATTGGCATCACCTTTGTAGGTGGCGAACTAGCAACAGGCAACATGATGGTTATGGCTTTAGGCGTTATGCAAAAAAAAATAACTTCAAAAAACATGATTTACAATTGGATAATAGTTTTAATAACAAATTGTATTGGTGGGATTTTAGTAGCCTACTTATTTGGTCATATGACTGGCCTATCTGAGGGTGTATATTTGGAAAAAACAATTGCCATTGCACAAGGCAAACTAAATGACCCATTGTTAGCAGCATTTGTTTCAGGTATTGGTTGTAATATTTTTGTCTGTATGGGTGTTTACTTAGGGGCAACAGCAAAAACATATTTAGGCAAAATGTTTGGTCTTTGGTTCCCTGTTATGGTATTTGTTATTTGCGGCTTTCAGCACGTTGTTGCAAATGCATTTATAATACCTGCAGCAATTTTTACAGGGGAAAGCACAATACTTTGGTCACAATATTTAGTTAATGTTGTAGTTGTATTTTTAGGAAACGTTGTTGGTGGAGCTTTATTCTTTGCAGTTCCATTAATGTTTGTAACATCAAAAAAGTAATTTACTTAGGTAGTATGGGAGGCGTTTATGAGTTGTCTTAATATTCCTAATATGATTCAAATCGGGTCCACAGGACGCAATAGTGGCAAAACAACTGTTGCTAAAGATATAATTAGTACCCTGAAAGATGAATATAAAATTTATGGATTGAAAATTATTACTATAAAAGATAAAGGGAAGTGCCAAAGGGGAGAAAGCGGATGTGGCATTTGTACAAGTATTGAAAAGGGCTACGACCTAATAGAAGAAGTAGACTTAAATGGGCAAAAAGATACAATGGAAATCCTTCGAGCGGGATGCGAAAAAGTCTTTTTGTTAAAAGCTTTTACACCACATCTAAAAGATGGTTTTCTTGAATTTTTAAATCAAATTCCAATGGAGAAAAGTGTTATTATTTGCGAATCTAATTCCATAAGAGAAATAGTAAAACCAGGAATGTTTGTAATGATGAATAATACGGATTTAAAAAGCGTTAAGAAATCAGCAAGTAAAGTAATAGATAAAGCAGATTTAGTTTTAAATTCCAGTACATACATAAAAGAAAATTTAAAGGAGAGTAAAGAATGGGTTTAAGCACAGAAGTAAAAGAAAAGATAATTTTAAAAAATAATTCAGATCCACATCGCATTTTAAATATGCTTGTAGATATTCAATTCACCTCAGAAGAAGGGTACATTGATGAGGAAACTGCAGAGTTAGTAGCAAAAAAATTACACATGCCAGTAACTAGAGTATATGAGCTTTTAAGTTTTTACGCTATTTTAAAAACTGAGCCTCAAGCAAGATACGTATTTAAAATTTGTAACAGTGCACCTTGCCAATTCACAGGTGGTGGCACATTAATAGATGTATTAAAAGAAGAATTAGGCGTGGATGTAGATGAGCCTACGGCTGATGGTTTGTTTATGTTTCATGGCATACCTTGCATGGGTGCTTGTGATGAAGGTCCATCAATTAAAATTAAAGACACAATATTTCCACATTTAACAAAGGAAAAAGTTGTTGAACTAATAAATGATTTGAAAAATGGCCGTTATAGTGAGCTATAGGAGGGGAAACATGGAAAAAAGTAATGAACCAGTTTTATTAAAACGTGTAAAACACATGAAAGACGCTACAAATGTAACAGAGTATGAACAATTAGATGGTTTTTTAGGTCTTAAAAAAGCTATTACAATGGATAAAGAAGATATTTTAAAAGAATTAGACATTGCACACATAAGAGGTAGAGGTGGAGCGGCTTTCCCTTTAGCTAAAAAATGGCGTCATTTATATAGTACAGAAGGCGACACTAAGTATATTGTCTGTAATGCAGATGAGGGTGAGCCAGGTACTTTTAAAGACAAAGCTTTACTAGAATACGACCCACTTAGTGTAATTGAAGGTATGATTATTGCAGGTTATTTATTCTCTGCGAAAGAAGGCTTTATTTATATAAGAGGTGAGTACCAAGGAATTCAACATTTATTCCAAGAAGCTTTAGACAATGCTGAAAAAGCTGGATACTTAGGAGAAAATATATTAGGTATAAAAGGGTTTAATTATAAAATTCATATTTCTTCTGGGGCTGGTGCCTATGTATGTGGAGAAAACTCTGCGTTATTAAACTCTATCGAGGGTAAAACAGGTAGACCAAGAGTAAAACCTCCACATCTAGCTGATGTAGGTTTATATTTAAAACCAACTTTAGTTAATAATGTAGAATCCTTTGCATGTGTACCTGTAGTTTTAAAAGATGGTGGCCAAGCATATAAAGATTTGGGTACTGAAGATGGTGGCGGAACAAAATTAGTCTGTTTAACAGGCCATGTAAAAAATAGAGGCCTTTACGAAGTAAATTTAGGTACTCCATTAGAGGAAATACTTTATTCTGAGGAATACGGTGGCGGCTCTAGCAGTGGAAATCCATTTAAATTTATCCATTTTGGTGGACAGTCTGGACCAATTGGAGCAGTTTCCAATCTAGAAGATTGCATTTATTCCTACGAGGGGCTATGGGCTAAAGATTTATCCATTGGCTCTGGTGCAATAGTTGTTATGGACGACCAAGTAAGCATAGTAGATTACATAGTAGAAGTTGCTAAGTTTTTTGCTCATGAATCTTGTGGGAAATGTACTCCATGTCGTTTAGGAACAACAAGAGTTTTGGAATTATTAGAGAAGTTTAAAAATAAAGAGGCAACTGAAGGTGACTTAGAAAGACTAGAGAAAATGTTAGTTCATGTAACTAAACTTTCGGCTTGTGGTTTAGGACAATCTGTTGCAAATGCTATGAATAGTGCTCTTGCTTATTTTAAAGAAGAATTTAATGAATCAATAAATAAAGAATTAGAAGTAGTGGAAGGAGGGCTTTGGTAGAATGGAGAAAAATATGGTAAATATTACAATCGATGGCCGAAAAGTAGCAGTTACTGAAGGCACAACAATTTTAGAAGCGGCAAAAAGTCTAGATATTCAAATTCCTACTTTATGTCATTTAAAAGAATTAACGCCAGACGGCTCATGTAGAATGTGTGTTGTCGACGTTAAAGGTGTAAGAAAAGAAGGTTTAACAACTTCATGTACGGCTCATTGTAAAGACGGCATGGTTGTAAATACAGATACAGAAGAAGTAAGAAATTCACGTAAATTTATATTGGACTTATTACTTAGTAATCACAATTTAGATTGTTTTTCCTGTGGCAAAAGTGGAGAGTGTAAATTACAAGACTATTCAATGCAATATGGTGTAGAGCGCACTAGCTTTGATGGCATGCGTATGGCTACAGATCAAATTGATTCTACAAGTCCATTTTTTGACTATAATCCAGAAAAATGTATTATGTGCCGCCAATGTTCTAGAGTCTGTCAATCTAGACAAGGTAGAGATGTAATAAGTATTGCAAAACGTGGTTTCGATACAAAAATGACTACAAGTTATGAAGGCGTATTTGGTGACTCAAGTTGCGAGTCTTGTGGTAACTGTGTTTCGGTATGTCCAACAGGAGCTTTACTTGAAAAGGATCGTAAAAAATATAGATCTTGGGAAACAACAAAAGTTAGAACAACTTGTCCTCATTGTGGTACAGGTTGCCAAATGGATTTACTTGTAAAAGATAATGAAATTGTTGGAGTTGAACCAGCAGATGGTCCTTCAAATAAAAATCTTCTTTGTGTAAAAGGAAAATTTGGTTCATATAAATTTGTAGGCTCTGGGGATCGTTTAACACATCCTTTAATAAAAAGAAATGGCGTTTTTGAAAAAGCCACATGGGACGAAGCTTTAAAATTAGTTGTAGATAAATTTAAAGAGTTAAAAGCTGAGCATGGACCGGATTCTTTAGCAGGATTTTCCTGTTCACGTTCTACAAATGAGGACAATTTCGTATTACAAAAAATGGTACGTGTAGCTTTTGGTACAAACAATGTGGATAACTGTGCTAGAGTTTGTCACTCGGCATCTGTTCATGGTTTGGCTCATACTTTAGGCTCAGGCGCAATGACAAACCCAATAGAAGACATTACAACAGATGTAGACGCTATTTTGTTGGTTGGATCAAATCCTGAAGAGGCTCACCCTGTTGTAGGTTCTCAAATTCGTCAAGCTATGCAAAGAGGAACAAAAGTAATAGTTGTTGATCCTAGAAAAATAGAGCTTGTAAAAGATTGTGAAGTTCATTTACAACTTCAAGCGGGAACAAATGTAGCTTTTGCAAATGGTATGATGCATGTTATTTTAGAAGAAGGTCTAGAAGATAAAAAGTATATTGAAGAAAAGACAGAGGGCTTTGAAGCTTTAAAGGCAATGGTGGCTGATTATACACCAGAAAAAGTTGCAGAAATTTGCCATATAGATCCAGATGACTTAAGAAAAGCTGCTAGAATATATGCTACAGCAAAAAAAGCTCCTATTATTTATTGTTTAGGTGTAACGGAACACTCTACTGGTACAGAAGGTGTTATGAGTATGTCTAACCTTGCATTAATGGTAGGTAAGGTAGGTAAGTCTGGTGGTGGTGTTAATCCTCTTAGAGGTCAAAATAATGTACAAGGTGCTTGTGACATGGGTTGTATGCCATATGATTATCCAGGATACCAAAAAGTTACAAACAATGAAGTAAGAGAGAAGTTTGAAAAAGCTTGGGGTGTTAAACTTAGTGGAGAATTTGGTTTAACATCTACAGAGGTTTTACCAGCGGCGGCTGAAGGTAAAATAAAGGGTCTATATATTTTTGGGGAAGACCCAATAGTAAGTGATCCAGACACTTCTCATGTAAGAAAAGCTTTAGAAAACTTAGACTTCTTAGTTGTACAAGAATTATTTATGACAGAAACTGCAGAATATGCTGATGTAATTTTACCAGGTATAAGTTATGCAGAAAAAATGGGTACATTTACTAATACAGAAAGACGTGTACAATTAATACGTAAAGCAATTGAACCAGTTGGCGAGGCAAGAGAAGACTACGAAATAATGTGTGATGTAATGACAGGTATGGGATTCCCGTGTCACTACAATTCTTCTAGTGAGATAATGGATGAAATAGCATCTCTTACGCCTTCCTTTGGTGGAATGAGTTTCGATAGAATAGATGCGACAGGTGGTTTGCAATGGCCTTGTAGAACTAAAGATGACCCAGGTACATTAATTATGCACGCAGGAAATCCTGTTCGTGGTAAAGGTTTGTTTATGGCAATTCCATATAAAAAAGCACAGGAATTACCAGACGAAAGTTATCCATACTTAATGTCTACAGGTAGAATGCTTTATCATTATAACAATAGATCTATGACAGGAAGAACAGAAGGAATAAATCAAATAGTTGATAGTTCATATATTGAAATAAACACAGAAGACGCTGAAAATCTTGGCATTAAAAATGGTGATAAGATTAAAGTAAGTTCTAGACGTGGAACAATAGAAACTCATGCAGCTGTTGGGCAACGTGTTTCTCCTAAAGAAGTATTTATGACATTCCATTTTGCTGATGGTAATGTAAATGAGTTAACCAACTCTGTTTATGATGATATTGCAACAATTCCTGAGTATAAGGTTTGTGCAGTAAATATAGAAACTATAAAGTAAGAAAAAAATAAAAATTAGCACTTACCTAAGTGGGTGCTAATTTTTTTTACAAATTTTATGGTATTATATTAAAGAAGAAAATATAGGTTGCTTAAACAAATAAAAAGGGTGAAGATAATGATATATATTCCTTTAGATGACGGAGTAGATTTAATAAAAAAAGAAACAAGCCTAAATAAAATAGAAAGTTGGGAAGAACTTAACTTAATAGATGCGCACAATAGAGTGCTTTTTGAAGATGTATATTCTAAAATTGACAATCCGCCATTTAATAGATCGCCTATAGATGGTTACGCATGTAAAAGTTCAGACTTAGAAAATACTACGGAGGAAAATTTTGCAAAGCTAGAAGTTGTAGGCTCGATTTATGCAGGTAGTAAGCATTTAGTTGAAGTTGAAAATGGACAAGCTGTTCGCATAATGACAGGTGCGCCTATACCCGCTTCCTGTGACTGTTGCGTAATGCAAGAGTTTACAAATTATGGCGAAGATTTTGTGGAAGTATATAAATCTCATAGCCCTTATAAAAATTTTTGTTTTCAGGGGGAGGATTATAAAAAAGATACTCTTTTAGTTAAAAAAAATAGCAAACTTACTTATAGTGAAATAGGAGTTTTAGCGACTTCTGGTGTGTCTAAAGTGAAAGTTTACAAAATGCCTAAAATAGCCATTTTATCCACAGGTGATGAGTTAGCATCCATTAATGAAGAGCTTACAATAGGTAAAATTTACAATTCAAATTTATATATGCTTAAGTCTAGGCTTTTGGAGTTTGGTATAAAAGATGTATATGCAGAAAATATTGGTGATGACCCAGAAGAAATTTATGAATTAATAAAAGACCTTTCTACAAGTTATGATTTAATAATAACCACTGGTGGTGTTTCTGTTGGTAAAAAAGATATTTTTCATGACATTGTAAAAATGAAAGATATGAAACAAATATTTTGGAAACTACAAATACAGCCAGGTACGCCTATTATGTTTTCTATGTTTAAAAATACGCCAGTGGTTAGCCTTTCGGGAAATCCATTTGCTAGTTTAATAAATTTTGAACTTCTAGTAAGGCCTTTGCTTTATAATATATATAAAGATAATTCCTTGTTAATGAAAAATAAAAGGGCGATATTAAAAGGTGATTTTCATAAGCTTAGTAGAAATAGAAGATTTGTAAGGGCTTTTTATGAAGACGGCTATGTGACATTTCCAGATGTTCTGCATTCGCCAGGGGCGTTAAGTAGCTTAATAGTGTGCAATTGTATTATTGACATTCCCCTAGGTACACCGAAATTAAATGATGGAGATACTGTACAAGTAATGATTATTTAGGTAGTTTTAAAAATATAAAAAATGATATATCTTAAAAAGAAAAAGCCTTTGTACTTTGCCCCAAGCCATTGGCTGTAAAGCCTTGATTTCTGCTCTGGTCATAAAGCTCTGCTTTATTGCTCGAGCCTGCAACCAACTCGACTATGCAACCAAGTCTGGTCGAAAGCTGTGCTTTCTGCTCGACTATGCAATCAAGTATGCGACCAACTCGGTTATGCGGTCGAATTCGCCGTTCAGTGGGGGTATAAGCCCCCGCTGACGGATAGGTATATTGATTAAAAAAAGAGCGAAAACCCATCGCTCTTTTTGCATTTTTGTATAGAATATCTTAATATTGCCTTTTGGTTTCGAGATAGCTCCATTTTTTATGGTCAAACATCAATGCCGAAAATATTAGAACGGCTTAATCCGTGAGCCAATACTCCGGCTACAATGGCTGATAAAACATCTTTAGGTAAATAGGGTAGGGCAAAAACGGCTATATAATAGAAGAATGGTCTAGTTGCTCCATTATAGACATTTTGTATAAAATAAAGATATGGAATACCTACAATATAAATTAAAACAACGCCTACTATTGCAGAAATTAAATGGGCTACTAAAGTTTTATCAAGTATTTCCAAAATAGCACCTGCACCAAAGGCACATAACAAAAATCCCAAAATAAATCCGAAAGTAGGTGAATAAATATATTCAACACCTCCACCGCCACTAAAAACTGGCAAACCAATTAAACCTAAGGCTATATAAGCTGTAATGGTTAAAGCTCCGTGTTTTTTACCTAAAACTAAACCTGTTAAGACAGCAAACAAAGGTTGGAAAGTAATAGGAACAACAGGAACGAGCATTTTTACATAAGTACCTAATATCATTAAAACTAAAAAAACACTGGAAAAAGCTAAATTTTTACTTTTCATTATTCACCTTTTATTTATATTTTATTTTTTTACACTCTGGTCGTTTACTTCGCTTTCTGCTCGTGTATGCGACCAACACTGGTCTTCTTTATTATAAGAATAACTCTTGCTATAAATTCTGATTATAAGATAGTATAATATATATACGAAAATTTTTAAATGGTATTATAAAAATTCAATATAATTTTGTAAATAGGGGGTGTGTTGTGTGAATTTTTTAAAGGGTAAAGTGACAAATAATAGTATAAAAAAAGATATAAAAAAAATTATTTTACTAACAGTTGTGTTGCTATTTCTTTTATGTGCCTGTATATATTTTTTTATGCAAAACATAATAATATCCAATGCCAATGAATATATGGGCATTACAAAGCTTAATATAGAAAATAGATTGAAAGATACCTACAATAAACTGGAAAATTTAATGATTATTATGTCTGAAGATGAAACAGTGCATAAAATTTTCGACGAAAAAATTTATATAGACAATAAAGATATAAGTGATTTAAAAAAACAAATAGCGAGGAATATTGTTTTAGAACCGGATATTGTAGACATAGCATTAATAAACCAGAAGGTCCAATACTCAACTTTTTATTTAAAGGAGGAGTTGGAAGAATTATCTAGTAGTATGAGGGGGAAAAGTTTTCAATGGCTTGGTGTTAAAAAATCTACTTTTACAGCCTTAGGGGGAATGGAACCAGTTTTTGTTTATGGCATTTCTGCTATGCGAGACGGGGAACTTTTAGGGACGATGGTTGTATCAATTAAAAGCTCAAGTTTTTTTGAAGCTACAGACAATATACCTTTTTCCTATTTTTTGGCGGATTACGATTTTTTTTATGCTTTTAATAATTCAGAAACTGAAGGGGAGCTAAAAGAAATTTGGCAAGAAGAAATAAAAGGGGAGTATTCTCTAAGAAAAATTAAAGACTATTACATTAGTTCTCTTTATATGGATAAAATGGACTGCTATTTAATAAGTGCTAATTACCTAAAGGGGAATTATTCTAGTGAGAATATTATTTTATTACAAATAATGATTTGGAGTTGTATTGCTCTAGTAATTATTTTTGTGGTGTTTTTTCTTAGTATTGTTAATAATAAAGTTATCAAGCCTCTGCAATTGTTTAATAATAGTATAAAGGAAATTCGAAGTAAAAAAACTAGACATGCAAGTAAAGAAGTTGAGTTTTTTGGATGCAAAGAAATTCAGGAAATTGATGTTGAATTTAGAGGAATGATAAGCGATATAGACGCCCTAAATAAAAAAATATTTGACAATACAATAGTTATGTACGAGTTAGAATTAAAAAAACAGGAGGCAGAACTTTCCTACTTAAGAAGTCAAGTAGACCCTCATTTTTTGTACAACACTTTAGAGGTTTTACGAAAGCAGGCATTAACTAGAAATGTTACAGAGCTTGCACAAATGGCAGTGGATATGGGAAATATTTTTAGATATAGTTCCAAAGGTGAAGCTATGGTGTTACTAAGGGAGGAGTTGCAAATTGTAAGGTCCTATGTAAGGATACAAGAGAATAGGTTTGAAAATAGAATTAAAGTTTTTTACATGATATCTGAATCAATTGGAGATTTTTATGTTGTTAAAATGTTGTTGCAACCAATTGTGGAAAATGCAATATATCATGGTTTAGAGCCTAAAACGGGGAAAGGCTCAATTTATATTGGAGCTAGAGAAGAATTGAAGTGTTTAATAATAACTATAAAAGACGATGGCGTTGGAATTGAAAAAAAACGACTAGAAAAAATGCAAGAGAATTTACAAGGAAATGCCTATGATACAAGAGAGTGTGTAGGACTTTTAAATACCCATGGAAGAATACAACTTATGTTTGGTAAGGATTATGGAATTAAAATTGAAAGTAAAGAAGAAGATGGAACCAGTGTATTTATAAAATTACCTATACTAAAGGAGATATAAAATGTATAAAGTGTTAGTAGCCGATGATGAACCATCTGTAGTAGACTCTCTTAAAATATCTATTGACTGGGAGAGCCTAGGGCTTTATGTAGCTTGGGTTGCAAGTAATGGTAAAGATGCTTTGGAAATATTGAAAAATAAAAATGTAGATATAGTAATATTAGACATTCGTATGGCTGGCTTTAATGGTCTAGAGCTATGTCAAAAAATCGTAGATATGAAACTTGAAACCCAAATAATAATAATAAGTGGTTATGCAGAATTTTCATATGCAGAAAAAGCAATACAATATGGAGTGTTAGGTTATTGCCTCAAGCCTTTGGAATATGAAAAGATTACAAAATTATTAGTTCGAGCTGAAAATAAGTTAAGTAAGAAAAAAGATTCGCAGTTAGTTGAAATATTAGAATCTATTGAGCGTAATGATATAGATGTAATGAAAGAAAAACTAAGGCTAATAAATTTTTGTAGTGAATATGTTTTTTTAGTAGTTTCAGTAGGTGAAGAGAAAATATTATTTTTAGACACTAATTATATCGTAATAGAGTTAGGCAGGGAACAATTTTTATATATATGTAAAAATAATCCTAAATATTCTATATCTGAAGAGTCTTTATTAAACAAAAATATATATGGTATAGGTATTACTGATGAAGAAATTTCTTTGGAGGAGCTACCAAAAAGTCTAAATTTTTGTATAACTAAGGCTTTTCAATATTTTATTAATGAGGAAGAAAAAATTTGTTATAAAATTAATACAACAAAGCCCGCTAGGCATATAGAGGATATAAGGAGATGTTTAGTTCAAAATAATTGGGAAAATATTATAGATAAGTTAAAGGTTTTTAAGGAGGAGAGTTATAAGGATTTTAATATTCGCGCCGCTTTGAAACTTTGTAATATGATACACAGCGGTTCTTATTTTTTCGAAAAAGAAGATGATTACTATGTATATAGTTTACGACAGCTGACTTATGAGTATACAGATATAAAGGATTTGTTTTATAAATTAGGTGAAGACATTGAAAAGGCATTTGCTCAAAATAAGTTTGAAACCTATACCAATACGGCATTTATGGAACTAGTAACTTATATTGAAAATAACTATAGGGATAATATTTCTTTATCGACAGTTGCAGAAAATTGCCACATGAGTCCGAATTATGTAAGCCAACTATTTAAAAAAGAATCAGGATTTAATTTCGTACAATATATAACTCAACTTAGAATGGAAGAAGCTTTAAAGTTAATAGAAACTAGTAAAAAAACAATTGCTGAAATATCTTCATATGTTGGTTACAATGATTATTTTTATTTCCTGAAGATTTTTAAAAAGTATACTGGCAAAACTCTTAGTCAATACCGTGAGGAATTAAGCTAACAAAAAAAATATGTAAAAAATACAGATTTATTAAATATTTCTGTATTTTTTACATATTTTTTTTACTGTGAATTAAAATATCATAAATTTAGACATTAAACTGTATAAGTATATTCATTTATAAAAAAGGCGTTATGGGATAAAGTTATATAAAAGGGTGGTGAAATTTTGAATAGAAAAAATATTTTTAATAATAGGGTATTATATTTTATGATAATACCGATTTTGCTTTGGTATGTTGTTTTTTGTTATTTACCAATTGCCGGAGGCCTATCTCTTTCCTTTAGGGAATATAGATTTGACATGGGTATATGGAAGAGTCCATTCATAGGTATCGACCATTTTAAAAAAATGTTTACTGATGTGGATTTTATTAGTGCTGCTAGAAACACAATAATAATAAGTTTAGGAAGAATTGTATTACAAATGCCTAGTGCTATTTGTCTTGCTATTTTTTTAAATGAGGTTACTTCAAAAAGAATGAGAAAACTTTTTCAAACAGTCATAACTTTTCCTCATTTTATTTCTTGGGTGGTTTTATCAGGGATACTAATAAATTTATTTTCTTCTACAGGAATAATAAATCAAATATTAGGGGCTTTTAGCATGCCGGCGGTATCGCCATTAGTTAATCCAGATAGCTTTAGGCTTTTTATTTGGTTTTCCAATATTTGGAAAGAAGTGGGATGGGATTCAATAATTTACATGGCAGCAATAGCATCTATTGACCCTGGGCTTTATGAGGCTGCAGAGGTTGATGGGGCTTCAAGGTTACAAAGAATTTACCATGTTACTTTACCCGGCATAAAAAGTACTGTAGCGATTATGCTGATATTGGCCGTTGGTTCTGTTATGACCAATGGATCTTTCGATCAAATATTTAACTTATATACACCAACAGTATACTCTGTAGGTGATACATTAGATACTTTTATTTTTCGTGAATCATTTATAACAGGCGGCCTTAATTTTGGTTATACTACAGCTATTGGGCTGTTTAAATCCATAATAGGTGTTGTTATGATTGTTACAGCAAATAAATTTGTAAAAGCTATGGGTGAAAAGGGTCTGTATTAAAGGAGGAGGTAGCGATGAAAAAAAGTAGAGGTTTCGACATAGGAATAATTGCAGTTTTTACCATATTATCTTTAATAACAGTATACCCATTTTACAATGTTTTTATAGTATCTATTTCAAATACAGTAGCTGTTGCAACTCATACGCCATATATCCTGCCATATACTTTCGATTTAACAGGATATAAAACTATAATGCAAGATTTTCAATTTATAAATTCCTTATTAGTTTCTTTGTTTGTAACAATTTTTGGCGTAATAATAAATATGTTTTTAGCCGTTATAGCAGGCTATGTTTTATCTAGAAAGTATTTGCAAGGCAGAAATTATATGTTAACTTTTATTATTTTTACAATGCTATTTAGTGGTGGTTTAGTGCCAACATATTTAGTAATAAAGGATTTAGGTTTAATTAATAGTTTGTGGTCAATGATTTTACCGACGGCGATGAATACTTATTATTTAATTATTATAAAAAATTATTTTCAGGGTTTGCCTGATGGATATTTTGAAGCAGCAAAAATAGATGGTGCTGGGGAATGGACAATGTTGTGGCGTATTGCTGTCCCTCTTGCAAAACCGATAATAGCCACTTTTATATTATTTTTTGCCGTAGATAGATGGAATGAATGGTATAATGCACTTCTTTATATAAGTGATACAAGCAAAATACCATTGCAAATATATTTGAGAGATATTTTAGTTAGTTTAAATTCACAACTAACTACACAAGCGCAACAAATGGTTGGTGCAAGTGATAAAGTATCTAGCTCATCTATACAAATGGCAACCATTGTATTAACAGCGTTACCAATTATGTTAATATATCCATTTTTACAAAAATATTTTGTTAATGGAGTAATGGTTGGAGGTATAAAAGAGTAGTTAAAGTCAATAGATCTATCCGTCACTGGGGGCTTGTACCCCCACTGAACAAATGCGTAGCATTTGGTTTTTGTGAAACAAAAATTCAGAGTAAAACAGCAATGAACAGCTGCCAAACACACAGTGTTTGGTTTTGCCGAAAACAAAATTTAGATGCCATCATTAAGGTGGGGGTCTAATTCTTACTTATTAAAATTTGGAGGAGAAAATTATGAAAAGATTAATACCGATAATTATAGGGGTAGTAATAACTGCTTTTTCTGCAGGGTGTGGAAATAGCGATCAAGGTGCAGGCAATTCAGTAGACAATTCTGATGTAGCACCAAAGGGTAGTGAAGAAAAACAAGAAATATCATTAGCTTATTGGGATATAGAAAGTGCATTTGTTGGTGATGATGTTTTAAGTGAAATAGAAAATAAATTAAATATTGAATTAAAGCCAGTAAATATTAGTTGGGATGATTATCAGCAGAAAATCCAGTTATGGGCAACATCTGAAAGCTTACCCGATTTATTTGCAGGCGATTTTAGAACTGATAAAGTATTTCAACAATGGTCAACACAGGGAATTGTAAAAGAGATACCAAAAGATTTAACGAAGTACCCTAATTTAAATGAGTATATGTCAGATGAGGCAATTGTTGAAAGTGCAAAAATTGACGGAAGTATTTATTGTATTCCAAGGAAAAGTTATGGTTCTCAGGAGTGGACAGCAATTGATAGGTTAATAGCCTACAGATGGGATTTAGCTCAGGATGCTGGCATAACAGCAGAGCCGACTACATGGGCGGAGTTTGATAATATGATTCAACAGATAATAAAGGCCGACCCAGAACAAACGGGGATACAAGGTATGACAGCTTCAACTAGTGAACTAATAAGTACTTTATTTTTGCCATATTCATCAACTATAGCTTGCGATAATAAATGGATAAAAAATGAATCTGGGGTGTATGTTCCAGCGTACTTTGGCGAAGATTTAACAGGTTCTTTTAAATTAATGAGAGGTATGTATGAAAATGGTACAATAGAAAAAGACGTAGCTCTTACAAATAATCAAAGTTCAGATGAAAAATTTTTACAAGGAAAAAGTGCAGCGATGCTTATAGCAGGAGGTGCAGGGGCGAACAATTATGAAACTGTTGCAAGGTACTGGGAAGAAGTCCATGGTGTTGATTATTTAGAAGATGTAAAGTTTCTTAATTTAATGCCAGATGAGGATGGTAATTTAGCCTATCCAGCTACAAGTTATGCATGGAGTGAAAGCTTTATAAACAACTCAGTAGATGATGTTAAGTTAGATAAAATTTTAGAGTTATACGATTATTTATTATCTGAGGAAGGAAGCCTCTATAGTACATATGGACCTGAAGATGATTTGTACAATTTAGTTGAAAATAAGGTTGTATTAAAAGAGGGCGCAGATGTTGAGGGAACATATCCATCTACTTCCGTATTAAGTAATTTAGTGCGATGGTCACCGGCAACATACGAAGATAGATTTGCTGTTAACTTCCCAGAAGAATATAAAGAAATAAATAAAAGTATAGTTGAACAAGCAAAAACAGTGGAAATACCTGAATATTATCCTGAATGCGAGGAAAAGGCGAAGGTTTTAGGGATTGATTTAGGTATAAAACGTGAAGATGATATAATAAATATTATGACAGGTGTAGAGCCTGTAGAAAAAATGTGGAATGATATTTATAAAAAATATGAAGCTGATGGACTACAAAGTAAAATAGACGAAGTAAATGCTGCCATGGGAAATTAGCCCTTAAGAATTAAACTTCCTCCTTAAGGCTCGGTGGGGTTCAAGCCCCACTGATAAGTCCTATGGCTTTATAAGGTTTAAAGTGTCGAGCTAAATGTTAAGGGAAGGGGAAAAATGAAAATCTGTTTTGAAGATAAAGGAAATAACTGGCTGGAAGCACTGCCTATAGGAAATGGTAGAATAGGTGCAATGGTATACGGCGACCCAATAAATGAAAAGCTTTATTTAAATGAAGATACTTTGTGGAGTGGCTACCCTGTAGAGGAATATGTAGGGCTTACTAAGGAAAATTATAGTAGGGCTAAAGAGTTAGTTCATGCAGGTAACAATCTAAAGGCAGAAGAAATTTTAGAAGAAGATACGAAACTTGCAGAAGATACGGCTATGTATCTACCTTTCGCTTTATTGGAGATGAATTTTATTGGAAATAGAAATATTACTGATTACAGAAGATCATTAGACTTAGAAAAATCTGTGGTGGAAATTTCTTATAAAAGTAATGGATTTAAATATAAACACGAAACTTTTGCAAGCAACCCTAGGGAGTGTATAGTTTATAAAATTATCTCGGAAGAAAAATTTGATTTAAAGTTATTAATATCAAGCCAGCTACCAAATGAAACCAAGTATGGTAGTGATGATATAGAGATTTATGGCCAATGTCCAGGCCGTAGTGGCATAACTGTGGGTGAAATAGGGAATAAAGATGCTGTACATATATTTTCTGGAGATGATAAAGAGAAGGGAATGAAATTTGGTGGTAAAATACTAGTTACATCTTTAAATGGTATTAATACTTTTTCGCAGAATAGTATGCATTGTAAAAATACAAGTGAAGTAATAATAATTATAATGCTGGCAACTAGTTTTAATGGCTACAAAAATCATCCATTTTTAAGTGGGAAAAATATAGAGGAAACATTGTATAGCTATGAAAGTAAAATTAAATTAAATTATGCAGAGTTGTACAGAGAGCATATTTTAGACTACAATTCTTTTTTTAGCAGAGTTAATTTAACTTTAGGGGATGAGGTAAAGGAAATTTACCCTGAAAAATATTTAAACAGTAAAGAGTATAATGGAGCATTATATAAATGTATTTTTGACTATGGCAGGTACTTGCTAATTTCTTCATCTAGAGTAGGTACTGAAGTTCCAACATTGCAAGGGATATGGAATAGGGATTTAATTCCTCCTTGGTTTTCGGAGTACACAACAAATATAAATGTACAAATGTTTTATTGGTTTACAGGGAATTGTAATTTACCAGAGTTAATATATCCTTTAGTAGAAATGTGCAAGGGTCTTGTAGAAACTGGTAAAGAAACTATGAGAAAAATTTATAAAAATAAAGGCTCTATTTGTTTTCATAACTCAGATATTTGGAAGAAAACAACACCAGCAAATGGATGTGTAAGTTGGAGCTATTGGCCACTTGGCTTAGGCTGGCTTTCCAAGAACTTATTTGACCAATATTTATTCACAGAGGATATAGAGTATTTAAAGGATATTTTTCCTATTTTAGAAGATAGTACTTTGGCTCTAATAAACTTATTGGAAGATACAGAGGAGGGGAAAACGATTACAATGATTACTTCCCCAGAAAATTATTATATTTTTAAAGGTGAAAAGGTTTCGATTTCTTTGTATACAGAAAATAGCAACGCAATAATACGTGGGCAACTAAAGGATTATATAACAGCTTGTAAAGTACTAAATAGAATGAATAATATTTATGAATTAGCAGAAAAAAATTTACCTTTAATTGTAAAAAGTAAAATAGGCAGTAAAGGACAAATTTTAGAATGGGATAAGGAATATGAAGAGGAAGACATAAATCATCGCCATCTATCCCATTTATATGGATTCCATCCAGATAGCCAAGGAATAGATGAAAAAGCTGTAAGAAAAACTTTGGAGTTGCGGGGTGATGCTGGTACAGGATGGAGTTTAGCATGGAAAATATCCATGTGGGCAAGACTAAAAGATGGTAAACGTATTAGTGAAATTATGGATTGTTTTTTTAATAAGGTTAACCCAGATGGCTCTTCTGAGAATGGAAAAGGTGGAATGTATTCTAATTTATTTAGTGCGCATCCTCCGTTTCAAATAGATGGCAATTTCGGTTTTACGGCTGGCATGGCAGAAATGTTATTGCAAAGCCATGGCAGTGAAATAATATTGCTACCAGCATTATTACCGAAATGGGAAAGAGGTGAAGTTAAGGGCCTAGTAGCTAGAGGAAATATAAAAGTTAATATAAAGTGGAATAGTGGTGGAGTTGAGTACCAGCTTTTCAGTGAAAAGGATAAAGTAATTAATTTAGTCATTATAAATTTTGTAATTGGCCAGATATGTTTGAATGCTGGCGAAATACACAGTAATGAGATTAGTTTTACTTGACTAGGCGAGATTAAAGAGTTTAAAGGCTTTTTAATCTCGCCTTTTTGACTTTATAGAACTTTGCAATAGGTAAAACCAAGTGATATACTTGAAGTAATAAAAAATTGTAAAGAGTAAGTTAAACAAGGAGAAAAAATGATAAAGAGATTAACGATTATATTAGTTGCTATTATATTAGTGAATTCAATTTATGTATTTGGTAATACCACATATATAACAGATGCCAACGATGTTTACAATGCATCGCCAGATAAAACAACTGCCTATGTTGGGAATGATATTTATGTGATAACATCAGGTCAGGCACTAAAAATATTTCCTAAGGGGACTTATTCCTATGAAATGCTAGATAATTATAATAGGGGGTTAAAAACAGTATTTACCCTTGAAAAAGATACAGGGTATATATCTGCAAGATTTACAACAACGGAAAAAAACACATATACAAAGATTAGAATAACTATGCCGACAGGAAACGCATTTATAGTGCCTTTAACAGCACCAGTTGATGTAATGGACAGCGTAGGTACTGTTTCAAACAATGACCAAATCCTAATTACACCCATGGCAACAAATATAACATTAAATAGTTTTTTAACCATAAAAGTGGTAGCAAAAGACGGATATACCTTTGGCGCAGGAACTCATTTATTGCAACTATACCACGACAAATTAGACGTTGTA
>JBKECF010000086.1:0-124671 GCA_047974375.1 Lachnospirales bacterium | reverse complement strand
CATTATAAAAATTTTTGCTTAAGTTTATTTCTGTTTCTTTATTTTTTTCTTTTCCATTGTATAGTATGTATATCTCTGGTTTTGGTATCTTTACTGCTTTTCTTCTTAATAGATTCAAGTTATTTTCTTTTATGTATAATTTTAATAACTCTACTGTGTATATTAAAGCTCTTAGTACCATATTTCCCGAAATACTGGACTGGTGCTATAATAGTATTATAAATTTATTGTTTTCATCTAAAAAAGATACATCATTTCTCCACTCATTTGCCATTAAATAAGTTTCCGTATCGAAGTATCTTACATCTTCTTCCTTTATTCTTCGATTTGTTATATCTTCGTACAGCTCTATAAAGTTTTTTGGCTCTTTAAATAAATATCTAAAAAGTGCGTCCTTATGTTTTCTATTATCCTTTTCCATATACGCCTCCTGTAGTTTTATTATAATATTCTTGTAGTAATCTTACAATTGTTTTTTGCAAGTGTTTTTTTTAAGGCTATGTCAAGACAATTTTCCTTTTACCTATTTCGCCTTTGATTTTAAACTAACTTGATCATAAAATTATCATTCAAACTATCATGTAAATAAATCCCAAACAAAAAATATCACTATTATTATAAGACTACTATATATAAATTGTACATCAATTTAATATGAATTTAAAAATATAAATAAAAATATTGAATTTATTTCAGTATTCCTACAAAAATGATTTTTTTATTGCATATTTAAACAACCCATGATAATATAAAGTCATTAAATTTCTACATATTATCTTAATATAATCTAAATATAATCAATGAAAGGTGTAATTATATGGAACCATTTAAATTTAATTCAAAAAAAGAATACGATGTAGTTTTGATTGGTAGAGTTGCAATTGATTTTAATCCTGTAGACACCAATAAGCCCTTGGAAGAGAGCACAACATTTAAAAAGTATCTAGGGGGATCACCTGCAAATATTGCTGTGGGGTTATCTAAACTAAATAAAAAAGTGGGTTTTATAGGCAAGGTTTCTAAAGACCAATTCGGAAATTTTGTTACTGATTTTTTTAAAAAAAGAAACATAGACACAAGTAACATTGTTGTAGATGAGGGAAAAAGTTCCTTAGGCCTTACCTTTACAGAAATAAAAAGTTCCAAGGAAAGCAGTATTCTAATGTATAGAAATGATGCATCAGATTTACATTTGTCACCTGAAGACGTAAATGAGGACTATATAAAAAATAGTAAAATTCTTGTCCTTTCCGGAACAGCGTTAGCCAGAAGCCCATCGAGGGAGGCGGCACTAGTAGCTCTCCAATATGCTAAAAAGAATAATGTTGTTGTTATTTTTGATATCGACCATAGGAATTATACTTGGAATTCTAAGTATGATATGGCTGTGTATTACTCAATTGTAGGTAAACAAAGCGATATTATATTAGGTTCTAGAGAAGAGTTTACTTTAATGGAAAGTCTTATACTCCCTAACAACAACGATGATAAAATAAGTAGTAAGTTATGGCATACTTTTGGTAATAAAATTATTGTTATAAAGCATGGAAAAGATGGCTCTGTAGTATCTACCGCATGCGGCGAAAGAATTAAAATTAAACCAATACCTATTAAACTATTGAAATCATTTGGCGGCGGAGATGGTTATGCATCATTTTTCATTTATGGCCTTTTAGAAAAAATGAATATCAAAGACATAATGTTTTATTCCTCTGCGTCTGCATCCATGCTGGTTTCAGCACATAGCTGCTCTGAAGCAATGCCAACCTTCGAAGATATACAAAATTTTATAGATGAGCAACTTAAATCAGGTTTAGACAGGGAGGCTTTATATGATAACTAAAGAAAAGTTTTCCGCGGGATATAATTCTCTAACTGAAATAGATGGCAGATATAAAGATATGTTAATGGATATAGGCATAGTTAAAGAAAGCAGCGGAACTAAGGATTTTTTTGAAACAGAGAAGGAATCAGCTTTTTTAATTCTAACAGGGGATGTTGATATTACTTACCACAAAACAAGTAGTAACGACCATAGCAAATCAATAGTAAATAAAAATATGAAAAGAAATAACATTTTTAAAGAAAAACCTTTTTTATTGCATGTGCCTTCAGGAATAAAAGTTAGCATTAACTTTAACAAGGAGTCGGAAATTTTACTACAAAAAACTTATAACAACAAAAATTTCGAAGCAGTATTTTATACTCCAGATGATATAAAAGAAGCCTATTTAGGAGATGGAGTTTTAGGCAATGCTTCAAAAAGAATAATAAGAGATATTTTTAACTATAGTAATGCACCTTATTCAAATTTAGTAATAGGTGAAGTTATTAATCTTCCTGGCAAATGGTCAAGCTATATTCCACACCACCACATACAGCCAGAGGTCTACTTTTATAAATTTGACCATGAAAACGGTTTTGGCGCTTGCTTTATAGAGGATGACGTATACAAAATTACAAATAATTCTTTCGCTACAATTACAGGAGGCAAAACACATCCTCAAGTTACGTCTCCTGGCTACTCTATGTATTATACATGGATGATTAGGCATATAGACGGCAACCCGTGGACAGAGAGAGTAAACGATCCTAAACACACTTGGCTTTTAGGAGGTAATGTATGAAATTAACAGTTGGACAAGCGATTGTGGAATTTTTAAATAATCAATACATAGAGTTTGACGGTAAGGAAGAAAAATTCGTAAAAGGCTTTTTTACATTATTTGGACATGGAAACGTTCTAGGGTTAGGGCAAGCATTAGAACAAGATCCTAAAGACTTTTTAATATATCAGGGAAGAAACGAACAAGGTATGGCACATTCTGCAATTGCATTTTCAAAACAAAAATTAAGAAAACAAATATTTGCCGTAACTTCGTCTGTTGGACCAGGTGCTGCAAATATGGTTACAGCAGCAGGTACAGCAACAGCAAATAATATTCCTGTTTTGTTTTTCCCCGGTGATACCTACGCTACTAGACAACCAGACCCAGTGTTACAACAAATTGAACAAACAAGCGATTTAACTATTAGTACCAATGATGCTTTTAAACCAGTTAGCAAATATTTCGATAGAATAACAAGGCCTGAGCAAATAATGACTGCCCTTATAAACGCTATGAGAGTTCTGACAGATACAGGTGATACAGGTGCTGTTGTAATTGCCCTACCTCAAGATGTTCAGTGCGAGGCTTACAACTACCCAGAATATTTTTTCAAAAAGCGCATTTATAAAATTGAAAGAGTGGTTCCAACTAAGGATATGATATCAGAAGGTGTTAAGGCTATTATTTCAGCCAAAAGGCCTTTTATCATTTGCGGAGGAGGCGTTAAATACTCCGAAGCAGGAAAAACTTTAGAGGATTTTATTAAAAAATACAATATCCCTCTAGGTGAAACTCAAGCTGGAAAAAGTGCTATATCATTTAAAAATCCAATGAATATGGGTGGAATAGGCGTAACAGGTGGTATGGCTGCTAATACTTTAGCGAGAGATGCAGACTTAATAATTGGATTGGGAACTAGGTTTACAGATTTCACCAGCGGTTCTAAGGAACTATTTAATTCAGATGCAAGATTTTTAAATATTAGTACGTCGAAATATCATGCCATGAAGTTTGATGCAATTCAGATTATTGCAGATGTAAAAGTTGGAATTAAGGAGTTACATAAGGAATTAGACAAAACCGGATATAGAACCACATACAACACAAACATCCAAGAAATAAAAAAAACATGGATAGAGGAACAAAACAGACTATTCAATATTAAATATAACAATAATTTTGAACCAGAAGTAAAGGACGAATTAAAGAAAGATATTCCATACTATTCAAGTACTTTAAATACCAAACTGACTCAAACGGAAGTACTGGGGGAACTACAAAATTTAATTGACGAAGATGCAATTGTAGTTGGTTCATCTGGCAGCCTGCCAGGATGTATGCAGAGAATTTGGAATCCAAAAAAAGAAAATACATATCACTTTGAATACGGCTATTCCTGTATGGGTTATGAAATTTGTGGTGCACTGGGTGTTAAAATCGCAGAGCCAGAAAAAGAAATATATGCAATGGTCGGGGATGGAAGTTTTTTAATGCTCCATTCCGAACTAATAACAAGTTTGCAAATGAATAAGAAGATAAACATTTTACTATTTGACAATTCGGGCTTTGGTTGTATCAATAATTTACAAATGAGCAATGGTATGGGAAGTTTTGGCACAGAATTCAGGTATGGCAATGAAAAAGAAGGCAACATTATGACAATAGATTTTGCAAAAGTTGCCGAAGGTTATGGTTGCAAAACTTACAAAGTTAATTCTATTGAAACTTTAAGAAAGGCAATTGAAAGTTCAAAGCAAGAGTCTGTTTCTACTTTGCTAGATATAAAAATATTACCTAAAACAATGACAACAGGATATAGCGCTTGGTGGAATGTTAATGTTGCCGAGGTTTCTAAAAATAGCAATACAAAAGAAGCATATGCAAATAAAATGAGAAATTTTGTAAAAGCGAAAAAGTATTAGGAGGTATTTATGAATAAAGAAAATGTATTTTTGGGAATAGCTCCAATTGGTTGGACTAATGATGACTTGCCCGAGCTAGGTGGAACTATACCTTTTGAGCAATGTATTAGTGAAATGGCATTAGCTGGATACAAGGGCAGTGAAGTAGGTAACAAGTATCCTAAAGACCCTGGAATTTTAAAGTCCTTTTTAGAACCTAGAGCTTTAGAAATCTGCAATGCGTGGTTTAGTACCTACTTTACGACTAAAGATGAAGAAGAAACCATAAAAGCTTTTTGTGAACACCGCAATTTTCTACATGAAATGGGTGCAAAAGTCATTGGATGTTCTGAACAAGGCCGAAGCATACAAGGAAAGAACCTTAGTATATTTGATGAAAAGCCAATTTTTACAGATGATGAATTTAAAAAACTGTGTAACGGATATAACAAATTAGCTGTTTTAGCAGAGGAAAAAGGTATGAAAGTTTGCTTGCACCACCATATGGGAACAGGCATTCAAACTCTCAATGAAATAGATAAATTTCTTCAAGAAACTAATAAAAATGTATATTTATTATTTGATACGGGACATATATACTTTTCCCAGTGTAACCAAAAGGCTGTAGATACTTTAGTTGAGAAACATATTAGCAGAATTGTACATGTACATCTAAAAGATGTTAGAGAAGACACTTTAATGGAAATAAAAGAAAAAAAATTATCCTTTCTTGAAGGCGTAAAAATGGGGGTTTTCACCGTACCAGGAGATGGCGTAATAAATTTTGATAATACATTTAAAATTTTAGATAAAAATAATTATAAAGGCTATATGGTTGTTGAGGCCGAACAAGACCCAGCTAAAGCAAATCCATTTAAATACGCTCAAAAGGCTAGAGCCTTTATTAAAGAAAAAACAAATATATAAGGAGGTAAACAGATGAAATTAAAATTTTTTGCTGGTGGAAAGTGGATTGAGTCCAAGACAAATAAGTATACCAATGTTTACAATACCAATACAGGTGAAGTTTTAGCAGAAGCCCCCACCTGTACAGAGGCAGAAGTGACCTATGCTATTGAATGTGCAAATAAAGCCTATGTTCCTTGGTCCAATACCCCTGTTATTAAAAGGATTCAGATTTTTTATAATATTAGAAATTTAATTATTGAACATCAAGAAGAATTAGCCTTATTAATTACAAAAGAACACGGCAAGTCATACGACGATGCCTTAGGCGATGTATTAAAAGCAAAAGAAGGAACTGAAGTTGCTATTAATTCACCAAATCTTTTAATGGGTGAATGCCTTATGGATGTTGCTAGCGGAGTGGATACCGCTCAGTATAGAGAACCCTTAGGAGTATTTTCAGGAATAACTCCATCAAATTTTCCGGCAATGATACCCATGGGTTGGATGGCTCCCCTTTGTATTGCAACAGGCAATACTATGGTGTTAAAGCTTTCTAGTCAAACGCCTATGACTGCAATGAGAATTGCCGAACTGTATAAGGAGGCAGGACTTCCAGATGGAGTAATTAATGTTGTTACTTGCAGTAGAAATGAAGTAGATATATTTTTGACCCATGAGTATGTGAAAGGTATTTCTTTTGTTGGTTCAACAGAAGTAGGATCGAAAATATATAAAAGAGGAGCAGAAAATGGCAAGCGTGTACAAGCTTTATGTGAGGCAAAAAATCATGCATTAGTTTTAAGAGATGCTCCAATACAGAGAACGGCTGCAGGAATAATAAACGCTGCTTTTGGTTGCGCAGGACAACGTTGTATGGCACTGCCAGTTATTGTTGTAGAAGAATCTGTTGCAGATGAATTTATTAAAACCCTTAAAGAACAAGCCGAATCTTTAAAAATAGGTCCATCTTTTAATAAAGATTCCGATTTAGGACCTGTTGTTAGCCAATCCCATAAAGATAGCATAATTAAATGGATAAATCTAGGATTAGAAGAAGGCGCAACAATGGTTTTAGATGGAAGGCAATGTATTGTAGAAGACTATGAAGGCGGATTTTTTATAGGCCCAACCATTCTAGATAATGTAAATAACAATATGGCCGTTGGGTGTTCAGAAATTTTCGGTCCAGTTTTATGCATCAAAAGAGTTAAAAACTTTGAAGAGGGCTTAAAAATTATGAACGAAAACCCCTTTGCAAATGGCTCTGTTATTTATACTCAAAACGGATATTTTGCTCGCGAATTCTCAAAGAGAACCCACGGTGGCATGGTCGGTATTAATATAGGAATTCCTGTTCCTGTCGGATATTTCCCTTTTTCTGGTCATAAGCGTTCTTTCTTCGGGGATTTACATTGTTTGGGCAAAGACGGAGTTAGATTTTATACCGAAACAAAATGCATAACAACTAAATGGTTTAATGAAAGCGAAATTAAACAATCTAAAGTAGATTCATGGGATGGAACTATTTAGTAATTTTTACTCTGTAAAATATTATGAGGAGGTTAATATGTTAAAAATCGGAATAATTGGTGCCGGCAGAATAGGCAGAGTCCATGGTGAAAGCATACAAAAATATGTAAGCACAGCAACTATTAAATCCATAGCAGACCCATATTTAAACGAAGAAATAGTAACTTGGGCAAAAGAATTAGAAATACCATTGGTACTAAAGGATTATAAAGAAATAATAAATGACCCAGAAATCGACGCAGTACTAATATGTTCTTCTACAGATACCCATTCACAAATTTCAATTGAAGCAGCAAAAAAAGGCAAGCATATTTTTTGTGAAAAACCAGTTGATAAAGATTTAAATAAAATAAAAGAAGTTATAAATATAATCGAAGAAACTGGTGTGAAGTATCAAGTAGGATTTAATAGAAGATTCGACTCAAATTTTATGGCTTTGCGAGAGGCTGTTGATACAAATAAAATTGGTAAACCTAGAGTTATTAAAATAACTTCCAGAGACCCCGCTCCCCCACCAATTGATTATATAAAAGTATCTGGCGGAATGTTTTTAGACATGACTATCCACGACTTTGACATGATTAGGTTCTTGTCGAAAAGCGAAGCTAAAAGCATATACGCAGTAGGAAAGGTTTTTGTCGACGAAGAAATTGGTAAAGCTGGCGATATAGACACGGCAATTATAACTGTAACAATGGAAAATGGTTGTATGTGTGTAATAGACAACTGCCGCGAAGCTAGTTACGGCTATGACCAAAGGGCCGAAATCTTTGGAAGTGAAGGCTCTATAAGTATAAACAATAACAGCTATTCTACAGCTATTTTAAGTAATAAAGACGGTGTTATTGCCGAAAAACCATTATTATTCTTCCTAGAAAGATATATGGAAGCCTATGCTTTAGAAATTAAAGAATTTGTGAAGTCTATTGTAAATGATACTAAGGTTCCTGTATCAATAATTGATGGACTAGAGCCAATTAAAATAGCTATAGCTGCAAAAAAATCTTTAGAAGAAAGAAGAGTGGTTAATTTAAGGTAACATTTTAAAAGGGGGCAGTAATGAAAGAAGTAAAAATAGGAATTGTTGGACTTGGCAGACTGGGATATGAACATGCACGGAACATTGCCTTTAATATTCCAAATGCTAAACTTGTTGCAATTTGTAGTTTAGATAAAGAGCTATGCGAAAAGTTAAAAAATCATTGGAGTATAGCCTATAGCTTTACTAATTTTAAATCTATGGTGGAATTAGAATGTTTAGACGCAGTAGTAATTGCATCCCCGTCATCACTACACTTAGAACATATAGAACTTGCCTTAAAAAAAAATTTGCATGTATTCGTAGACAAACCATTAGGCATAACAATAGAAGAATGTAAAAAAGCCGAAAGTTTAGTTGCAAATCATCCTAATAAAATTTTCATGGTGGGATTTATGAGGCGATTTGACCCATCTTATGCATATGCTAAAAAGCTGATTGATGAAGGGGCTATAGGAACACCTTTTCTTGGAAAATTTATTAGTTTAGACCCTGAAAAAAAAGCTAAAAGTGTTATACCCTTTTTAAAAAGCAGCGGGGGCATATTTATTGATATGGGTGTTCACGATTATGACTTAATTAGATGGCTACTAAATAGCGAGGTGAAAGAAATATACGCAATTGGCGGGGCTTATGTTCATAAAGAAGAATATGAACAAGAAGGCGATTGTGATAATGGATGTGCTTTATTAAAATTGGAGAAGGAAAAAATGGCGTTTCTTCATGTAGGTAGAAATGCCCCTCATGGATATCATATAGAAACAGAAATAACCGGAACAAAAGGTGTACTTAGAATAGGTAATGATCCAAAGAAAAATTTAGTTACTATATATAATGATCATGGGGTATTATACGAAAGTCCTGAAGGCTTTCAAGAAAGGTTTAAAGAAGCATTTTTGCTAGAATTAGTTGAGTTCATAAACTGTATTTTAGAATGTAGAAGTCCTAGTGTTGGGGTGGCTGATGGAACTAAATCTACAGAAATAGCTTTTGCAACAACTAAGGCCTTTAAGAATAAAGAAGTAATTAAAATGGTGTAGTTATTAAAAAGATGGAGGTTTTTTATGAAAAAAATATTATTTTTAATTTTTGTGTTGGCTTTTGTACTTACTGCATGTAATGGCGAAAGTTCACAGGTGGAGGATACTGGTAGTGAGGTTATTGTAGGGTATTCAAGCAATAATTTAAATGATACATTCCAAACTTATATAATTGATGCAGCGGAGAAAAAAGCTAGTGAAGTAGGCGCTAAAGTTGAAATACAAGATGCACAAGAGGATGTCATTAGACAACAAGACCAAGTAAAAGCAATGATATCTCAAGGGGTTGATGTTTTAATAGTTGTACCTGTTGACACCTCTGCAATAGAACCAATTACTAAAGCTGCAGCCACTGCAGAAATACCTTTAATCTATGTAAACAGAAATCCATTCTCTGAAAGCGATATGCCCGAAAATGTATTTTATGTCGGTTCCCAAGAGTTCGATGCAGGTATGTTTCAAGCAGAATATTTAATGGAATTAATCGAAGGTGGTGGCGTTGGGATTCTTCAAGGAATACTTACAAACGAAGGCGCCGTTGAAAGGACAAGAGGAAATATAGAAACCTTAGCTGATAATTCCAACTTTAAAATTTTAGCAGAAGAATCCGGCAATTGGCAAAGGGATCAAGGTATAACTATTACAGAAAATTGGATTACGGCATATGGAGATGAGCTAAAGGCAGTTTTAGCCAATAATGACGAAATGGCTCTTGGTGCAGTGCGTGCTTTAGAAACTGCTGGCAGAACAGATGTTATTGTAATGGGCGTAGATGGAATTACGGATGCCCTTTTAGAGGTTGAAAATGGAAAGCTTGCAGCAACTGTTTTACAAGATGCAGTAGGGCAAGGCTCTGGAGCTATAGAAGCAGCCATGAACGCTGTTAGTGGTAAGGAACAAGATGCCATTACCTGGGTTCCATTTGTATTAATCAATAAAGATAATATAGCAGAGTATAAATAACCTAAAAGCCTATTGACTAGATATAAGCATAATCAATAGACCTTTCTGTCAGTGGGGGTCTAATCCTTGCCGATGAAAAGAAAAAAAACGTGCAAATTACATTTGCTTATATCTATATTTAATAAAAGAGGAGGATTGGCATGGGAGAAGAATATTTACTTGAAATGACAAATATTGTAAAAACATTCCCTGGAGTCAAGGCTTTATCTGGTGTAAATCTACAAGTTAAGATTGGTGAAGTTCACGGGTTAATGGGTGAAAATGGTGCAGGCAAATCCACTCTTATGAAATGTTTAATAGGAATTCAGCCTATAACATCAGGGGAGATATATTTCAACGGAAAAAAATTAGATAAGTTTAACACAAGCGAAGCATTGCTTTCTGGAATATCTATGATACATCAAGAACTAAGTCCTATTCATACTAGATCAATTATGGAGAACATTTGGCTAAATAGAGAGCCTAGAAATAAGTTAGGCCTTATAAATCATAAAAAAATGTATGATATGAGCGTAGAACTTCTTAAAAGAGTTGACTTAGATATAGATCCAAAAACAGAAATTAAGAATATTTCTGTCGCTAAAATCCAATTAATAGAAATAGCTAAGGCAATTTCATATGATGCAAAACTATTGATTATGGACGAGCCGACTTCAGCCCTAACAAGCAAGGAAATTAATCAGTTATTTAAAATAATATATAAACTAAAAGAAGAGGGGAAAAGTATTATTTATATTTCCCATAAGCTAGATGAAATATATGAAATAACAGAGCGAATTACCGTTTTATGTGATGGTAATTATATTGGGTCTGAGGATACAAATAAATTACATGCCGATAAATTAATTAATATGATGGTTGGTAGGGAAGTAAAAGAGCTGTATCCAAAAACCTGTTACAAAACTAATGAAGTAATGCTGGAAATAAAAAATTTCACTTCGAATAAATTTAAAAATATAAGTTTCGATGTAAAAAAAGGTGAGATTTTAGGAATTTCCGGGTTAATAGGTTCAGGAAGAACAGAATTAATAGATAGTATTTTTGGTCTTAGTCCTGTAGAAGATGGAGAAATTCTTATACATGGCAAAAAAGCTTATATTAACTCCCCAAAAGATGCAATTAATAATAGAATGGCCTATTTAACAGAAGATAGAAAATTAAATGGTATACTTCCTTCTCTAAGTATTAAAGACAATATTATTATTGTTAATATAAAAAAATATTTAAATAAATTATTATTAATTAATAAACCTAGGGTAACAAAAGATGTGGAGAACTATATTGATAAAATATCAATTAAAACACCGCATCATAACCAAAAAATAGAATATTTAAGTGGAGGAAATCAACAAAAAGTTTTAATAGCCAGATGGCTGCTAACAAAGCCGGATATTTTATTTTTAGATGAGCCCACTAGAGGAATTGATATAGGGGCTAAATCTGAAATTTATAAGTTGATGCTAGATTTAGCAAAGGATGGCAAAAGTATTATTATGGTTTCTTCCGAGCTACCCGAAATACTTGGCATGAGTGATAGAGTATTAATAATGCACGAAGGCAACATAAAAGGTATTTTAGATAACAATGAAAATTTAACTCAAGAAGAAATTATGAGGTATACAACAGACACTGTAAATATAGTTGAAAATGAAGTTGGTAGGTGAGTTATGAATAAAGAATTAAATAAAAATAAATATAAAGAAATTATGAGCAAATACGGAATATTATTTGTGCTAATAGGAATGGTAATAGCTCTTTCTATTTTTAGGCCAAGTGTTTTTTTAACATCTACTAACATTCTTAATATTCTAACACAGTCCAGTATATATGGCATATTAGCATTAGGTGTTACTTTTGTTATCATTTCAAAAGGCATTGATATTTCCGTTGGATCTGTACTTGCTTTTTCAGGAGTAGTTATGGCAAGCTTGGCTCAAGTTTCTAGTGCACATAAGTTTTTCTTAAATTTGCCGAACTTACCTATAATAATCCCTCTAATAGCAGCTTTGCTCATTGGTTTTTTACTAGGAGCAGTTAATGGTGGACTTATTGCCTTTACAGGTATACCTGCATTTATTGCAACTCTTGGCATGCTTACAGTAGCCAGAGGTATGGCATTAGTTTATACATCTGGTAAACCTATAAGCTCATTAAAACCAGGTATATTATTTTTTGGTGGAGGTATAGGAATTATACCTGTACCTGTTTTAGTATTTGCCTTATTAGCTGTCATATCTTATATTTTATTGAACTACACAAGGTTTGGTAAATCAGTTTATGCTATCGGAGCAAACATTAAAGCTGCAGAGGTTTCAGGCGTAAGTGTAAAAAGAAATTTAGTTTTTATTTATGGATACTGTGGCTTAGCAGCAGGAATAGCAGCCATTGTTTTTGCTGGCAGAACAGGAAGTGTACATCCAGGAGCTGCAACAGGGTATGAGTTAACAGCAATAGCAGCAACAACAATTGGGGGAACAAGCCATGCAGGTGGTATTGGTACTATTGGTGGTTGTGTAGTTGGAGCATTAATAATTGGTGTATTAAGGAACGGTCTAACGCTAATGTCCGTTGATGCTTACTGGCAACAAATAATTGAAGGTTGTATAATAGTTATAGCAGTAGTGATAGACATGAGAAAAAATAATAAGAAAAAATAGTAATTTAAAAAGGGTTAATGCCAATGCGGATTGCTATAATATTGACGAAAAATTATCAGATAGCTGTTTATAACTTTTACTTTATTGTATAATGTCTTTAAATTCAATAATAAGGGTAAAGGAAGTGTAGACAATGAAAGAACAGAGATTAAAAAATATCGAAAAATATCTTAAAGAAAAAGAGGTATGTCATTTAGACGAGCTTAGCGAAAGATTTAATGTATCTAAAATTACTATAAGGCGTGATGTTGAAAGTCTATGTTCATTAGGTGTTTCTGAAAAGGTTTATGGCGGAGTTAAATATATTGGTTCATCAGAATCCAGTGAAACTGTACCTTTTTTAAACCGCGCAAATGAGTCAGTAGAAGCAAAAAACAAAATTGGAGAAATAGCAGCATCTTTAGTAAATGAAGGTGATACAATTTTTATTGACTCGGGAACAACAACAATTAAATTGCTAGATTATATTGGTGATAAAAAAATAAATGTAATATCTGCCAGTGTACCTGTAATAAATAGATGTGCAAAAATGGAAAATGTTTCTTTGATTTCCACGGGCGGGGAGTTTTTAAAGCATACAAATTCATTTGTTGGTGAACTTCCTCTTAACGCCATGGAAATATATAACTTTAATAAGGCTTTTATGGCCGCAACGGCTGTTCATCATTATTACGGCTTTACTAATTCATCAGCATACGAAACTAAAATAAAGAAAAAAGCTGTAATGAAAAGCAAAGAAAGTTTTGTAATGTTTTCTTCTGATAAATGCAATAAATTTTCCTTAAGCACCTTTGCAACTTTCCAAGACATAAAGGGGATAATAACAGATAAAGAGCCAACTAAGGAAATTTTGAATGTTTTAAAAAAAATTAATAAAGATATTTATATTTAAATCTAACATAGAAAAACAGCTGATAGAAAAATCCAATATCAGCTGTTTTTCATTTTAAATCACTTAAAGTACCTAACAGCTTCAACAAACCGTTGTACTGCAGTAATTAAAACGATAATAGTAAATAAATTAATAAAAATACTTGAATTACTAGCCATGGCGAGAGTAAGCATAATAAACCCCTCTGTACGTTCCGCCAAGCCTGCCTGATAGTAAAAAGATTTTTTTGAATCTTTCTCAATTAAATTGCCTGATGTTAAAAATACACACATAGACATAATAATAGAGCCTAATAAAAAAACGCAATCCATAGCTAAATCCGCATTATTAATGCATAGAACAAAAATAATAAGTATTTCAACTACTCGGTCAAAAATAATATCCAAAAAGCACCCTAACTTAGATTTACAATTCGACTTTCTTGCAATAGTTCCATCTAGGGCATCTAAATAGCCAGAAACCCATAAAAGTATAATAGCTACAACTTTTTCACCTAAGTAAAGACTTATGACAGATAAAATTCCCAATAGCAAAGCTAAAAAGGTAACTTGGGTAGCTGTTATATTATGTTTAATAAATTTATCTGCAGTTTTATTAAAAATCGGTTGTATATATTTTCTTGCTTTCGTATCTAACATAATTCCTCTCAATTAGTATCTAATTCTATTCCTCTTTTCTTTGCGTAATACTTGGGAATTAAAGAGATAATAAATAAAATGACCCCAGCTATTGCAAATTCTAAAAGTAATTTTAGAGATACTCCACTAGTTACAATTTCACCAGCCATAAAGGCATATATAAATGCTCCAGGAGCCATACATATAAATGATACAATAAAAAATTCAAATACTTTCATACTTGTTAAACCATAGGCATAATTTTGTATATTGTAAGGAAAAACCGGCACTAACCTAGTTAATATTAGAAAATTCTTTCCATTCTCCTTTACACCCTTTTCTATTTTATCAAATAAAATATTGCCTTTAAATTTTTTGACTATATAATCTCTAGCCATGTATTTAGCTATTAAAAATGAGCAAACAGCTCCAATTGTAGCTCCAACTAAAGACAGTAATCCACCTAGAATCGGTCCAAATATAATTCCTGCACCTATTGTAACCAAGGAAGCAGGAAACATAAAAATTGCTACAATTATATATATTAAAATATAAGTAATATAGGCTGTTATTCCCAAACCCTGAAAATACTCTTGCATAGTATTTATATTACCTATAAAATTTACAAAACCAGTTGTTTTTGTTATTAGAAAACCCAATATTATAACAATTATAAAAATAGTTTTCTTAAGATTTTTTGTCATAAATCACCTCTATTTTACTTTTCGAAGTATATCTATTTAGCCAAGACTTAGCTAATGAAACATCTTTCGGTGGTTCTGATCTAGAATTAATTAGTTCTCCAAAAAATAAATCCAATATATGCCACGCTTTAGCTCCGCTGCTACTCATAGAGCCTTTACAAGATGCACAATAGGTTACAACATGTTGAGTTTCAAAACTATTTATACGCTTTTCGGTTATTTTTTTAGCTATCATTGGATTTGTTGCCCCTGCCATGCCACCTTGACCACAGCAAGATATATACTCAGGCTCAACGTACGAATACCCTAATTTATTTAATATAATTTTTATATTTTCTTGAATACTCGCTTCTTTTTTACTATAGCAAGAATGATGAATAGTAAAGGTAACATCACTATTTTTCCCTTTGTTTTTAAAGTCTTCTAGAAACTCCGATTTAGCTAAAATTTCCCATAAGGAAGTTACTTTAAAATCTTTAGATTCCTTTAACAATTTATAACAATTTTGACAAGCTACAATTAACTCATCTGTTTTACAGGAATTTATATCCCAAAGAAGATCAGAAAAACGCATTTCGAAATTCTTAGTTTCCCCCATTAGCAAAGTAGGGCTACCACAACATTTTTGAACCGTAGATAAATCCGGATAAATATTTTTTAAATATAATATAGTTTTTTCTACTAACCTAGGCGAATAGGATGCCAGAGAGCAACCAGACATAAAACATTTACTCATCTTTTCCTCCTTTCTTTGTGCAAAAAAATTTAGAGAATCCTAATTCCTGATGCATGTTTACACCACCTCGACTTTTTACAGGGGATTTTCCATTATTATTATAAGCAAAATCTTTCCTAATGGAAAAAAAGAAGTGAGACAATTCTATTTTTTCAGGACATATTTCCTTGCAATGGTCACATAGTGTACAGGAATAAGGTATCAGGGAATCAATTTCTTCCTCCTCTAAAAAATCATAAAAAAACTCCAGTATAGACTTAAAATACTCTTGCAAAAAAGAACAATCATTTATGCACTTATTGCAATTTATGCATTTGCTTGCTATTTCCATAGCCGATTTTTTTGTTTCATTAGAATACTTTATAATTTTTCACCTACCCAATATATTTTTGCCATTTGAATAATCGCTGTAATAAATAATAAGACCATAACTAAGTAATAAGATCTCATATCTTCTACGGTACCTAGGAAAGCATGGCCTAGAAAAATCATATTGAAAAAAGAAATAAGGCTTAAGTCTAATTTCGGTCTATTTTTCACTTTAATCATAAAATACAAGGTTAAAATTAATATTAAACCTATTGATAGATTTATTATATCCTCTACAGGATAATTCATTATCTTATTATTTAAATATACTACATACCTTGCCATTCCCATTTTTGTTAAAGTAAAATAGTGAATTAAAAATGCACCTACTACAGATAGCACTTGTAACAATGATAATAATACATATATTATTTTTTTCATAAATCTCCCTTGTTATTAAAATGGGCCATTAGATTTCACCCCACGGTCCTTATAACTATTGAACTTCCAGTTCACCTACAGTTGTATAAATCACTTCATCACTAGATGGGTCGCCTAATTGCACAGGATTTGTAGCATCTATTAGCCATTGGTACCAACCACCATCATATAGACTAATATTTTTCATTCCCTTTTCATAACACATTAAAAATGGAATAGATGCCCTCCAACCTGTTCCACAATAAAACGCCAAATCATTGTCAAACGTTGCATCGGACTCCCTCAAATAATTTTCTAATACATCTATAGACGCCATTTTTCCGTTGCCATCTGTATATGAACCATCATCAGTATCACGCCCCCATATAGCACCTTTAGGTTCCCCTGCTTTGTCTATATAACTATATCCGCTCGCTTCTCCTAAAAATTCTTTTTCGCTTCTTATACTGACTAATTTAAAATTATTATCATTTTCTAATCTATTTTTACTCTCCTCCATGGTCATAATATATTCCGGGTGTGCAGGCACATCTACTCCAAAACTTTCTGTAGCAACCGGAATATTGCCATCCATTTCTAACTCAAACCCTGCATTAGTCCACGCCTCTAGACCACCATTAATAGACTTTACATTTTCTACTCCAGCCCATAAAGCCACGAATGCCACACGATCATCTGCAGAGTCGCTGGCGTTACTTCCGTAAGTAATTAATGTAGTATCCTTTGTTATTCCATAGTCTACTAAAACTTTTTCTACCTCTTCAGGAGTACGAACATTCCAAAGTTTTTCCTCTTCAATGTAATCTGTATTCATATGGTATGAACCTTGAATATGTCCGCTTTTATAATTAGGACTGTCACTTTCCTCACCCCAAGAACATTCTAAAATTACGTAATCCTTGGACTCTTCCACTTCGCCATTAATTACACTTTGTACCCATCGAGGAGATACGTAGACTGTTTGAGTTTCTACCGTATCTGCAGAAACTTTTTCAGCTTCAGAATCTTCTGATGTAACTTCCAAGGAAGTTTCTGTGGGCGTTTCTGATGGAACATTTTCTGATGTTTCATCTGCCTTAGAACTTCCACAACTCCCTAACAAAAATAGACTTAAACTACTTGTTACTAAAATTTTAAAAAGATTTTTTTTCATATTTTTATCCTCTCACCATAAAAACACCTTTGCTCTACAAGATGGTTGTAAATGTGTATTTTACCCTTAGGTAAAAACACACTATAATTGTTTTGTTTGCAATGCATAGGCAAAGATTTAAATAGATTAACAAAACCATCTCTACATTATCCCACAAGGAATTATAGCAAAAAAATCATACTTAAGTCTAATGTTTGAATGAATGGTGAATTACTATATAGTAGAGAAGGGACATAATTTTCGAAAAAACCGAAAATTATGTCCCTCTATATATGTCACTTTTACTTATAGAAATAATATTTGCAGAAATAATATAATCCCCAATCTTGATCATTAGCACAAGGATCAGCAAAATTTCCTTTAATTCCATTTACGGTTTCAGGGTAAATATAGGCACAAGTCGCCCTGCCATCTTCAAAAAACATACTTAAGCTCCCTCGTAAACTATTTTCTGCTTTAATTTTATATTCTTCATCTTTTGTTATTCTATAGTAAAGGTAGTAGGCGTTACCTGTTAAAGAACTCCAGTAATGCGGAAAAGTATCTCCGTACAATCTTCTTTTACCAAACCAATAACCATCCCAGTGGCGTATCGCTACTTCGTACATATGGTAGTCTGGCTGCTCACCGTTAAATAGTTCCAATACCTCTAATTGTTTTTTACCCTCTTCTAAGTATTTTTCATTTTTTGTAATTAAATATACTTGAAAAAGCATGGATACAGCAGGGGCAACAATGCTTTGCTCGTATTTCACTTCATGGACAGGGTACAATAGTCCATTATCTAATATTTTATTCGCATGGATTATATAATAATCTTTCAATTCATTTGCCATGTCATTCATGTCATTTTTTGTTGAAAGATTATAGGATTCTTCCATGGGAATATCTATGGCGTAAAATTTATAACCGCCCTCTACATAGTATTTTTTTATAACTTGATAGACTTGCTTTAAATCCTCTTTTAATCCATATAGATGAAATCGCTCCATAAAAAATATAGCAATCCACGGATAATTATATAGCCTATGTTGGTCACTATTACGATTTGCATCATTAAAAACTTCTCCAGTTTCTTTTGTATAAACTTCACGGTAAATAAATTTTGTGTATCTCTCTAAAGACTCAGACATATATTTATTTTTATATTTTTGCAAATATTTAGCTATTAATACACCCATGCCAAGACGTTCTCTTGCTGCATTGTGGTCGGGTTTTTCATTAGAATAGTAAATAGAATTCTCTTCATTGTCATAAGGCAAATAGGCTCCATGTAAATAGTTTTTTTCATCTATATATTGTTGATTATTTACAATAAAATTGCATCTTTTAGCCGAAAGCTCCTCTACGGAGGAAATAACTAGAGATTTAGCAAAACTTCTAAACTGTCGGCCTTTATTATTATATAAAAACTCCCATATTTGTTCACCTATTTCAACGGATGTATCATAAATATAAAGTTTATTTTTGTTTATTGAATACGTAACCTCTTTTTTATTTTTATAAATTCTAATATTTTTCTCAAGAAAGTCATCTTTTTGTTCAACGGTAATTTTATTTATTTCCCCTTTAAAACTAATGATTGATGACATTTTTACTGAAATAGAATTACTATAACTAGTTAAAATTTCTGTAAATTCATTACTAGATTCAAACCAAATTAGATCCCAAGAAATTATAAACTTTTCACCTGGCTTTAAATGCCTTTTTTCCGGGTGTAAAATAAAAGAGCCCCTATCATTACTTTGTTTAGTTAAATCTCTTTTTATGCTATAGCCGTATAAACTACCTTTATTTAATATAAGGCATAAATGCGGAGCTTTTCCACTCATTCTTATACCCTGTACATAGGAAGTATTTCCCCCTCACCAAAGGTGAACATGGCAACGGTTTTTCATACAAACTTCATCCCTATAATGAAATAGTTAAAGATATACAACGAGATGCCGTGCAAACGACAATACTTATACTTATATTGTCTATTTTATTTGTTATTATAATTAGCTGTATTATTTCTAATGAGGTAACTAAACCTATAACCGATTTAGTAATATCTTTAAATAATAACAAAACTTCATTCAATGAAGTGAAGTATACAAAAATAGAAGAAGTAAATAAACTTATTAATAAATTTAATTCATTGGATCAAGAAATAACAACATTGGTAAATAGAACAACAAATATGAAAACGAGAGAAACAAAGGCTATATACAAATCTTTAATGAACCAAATGAATCCCCATTTTCTGTTTAACTCTCTGAATATAATTAATTGTCTAGCTATAGAACATGACGAAGATGAAATAAGTGAGTATATAGTTCTTCTTTCATATATTCTCCAATATTTATACAATGATAAAAATAGCCTAGTAACTATTGAAGAAGAACTAACTTGGTTAAATAAATATTTCGAACTAATGCAAATTAGGTTCAAGGACAAATTTGAATATAAAATTCAAGCACTAGACAATGTAAAAGGATTTATTATCCCTAAACTGTCTTTGCAACCTTTTATAGAAAATATTTTTATCCATGGTTTTGAAACTTTAGACAGCGGCGGAAAAATTTCTGTGAATATTTTTAATAAAAATGGTATAGTCATTGAAATAAAGGATAATGGAAAGGGTATAGATGAACATGTAGTTGAAAAAATTCTATCTTGCAAAAGTGAAGGTACTGGAATTAACAATACGATTGAGCGTTTTAAATTACATTTCGGTGATAAATTTTCAATAGAAATAAAAAGTTCTAAAAATGAAGGCACAGCTATTCTAATAAAAATAGCTGTGCCTTTACATATAAATCCCTAAGCCTTTTGCTTCCTCTCAAAAGCAACAATCTCTTCAGCGTGTTTATGGCCTTCACGCAAAATAGATTTTGTATCAGCCCTTAGTACACCTTTTTTAGAAACGATTTCGCCATTTACCATAGTAAAGTCAGTAAAGCTGTGGTTACCAAGACATACAATAGATGTAAGAGGGTTATGACATCCAGCATATTCAATGGAGTCTAAGTCGAAGGCAATAATATCCGCAGCCATACCTACTTTAAGCTCTCCAATATCATTCCTATTTATAACTCTTGCACCACCTTTAGTGGCCATTTTTAACACCTTGTAAGCACTTAAGCCCTTATCTGCATATTTTAAATGGTTAAGTAAATAAGCACGTCTTACTTCCTCCCACATATTTGAGCCGTCGTTGGATGCGCTGCCATCTACAGCAATACCTATTCTTATATCTAGGTCATATATTTCTGAAGTTCTGCATATTCCTGAACCTAGCTTCATATTTGAAGATGGGCAATGAGCAATACCAGCACCTGCTTTTTTAATTCTTTTTAACTCTTCGTCATTAAAGAAAATACCATGGGCATACCAAGTTCTATTATTTAACCATCCCACATCTTCCATTAAATCCAATGGTCGCATTCCGTATTTTTCAAGACAGAAGTTTTCTTCATCCATGGTTTCAGCCAAATGAGTATGCAGCATAACATTGTGTTTTTCTGCTAGGTCTGCAGATTTTTTCATTAACTCCTTAGTTACACTAAAAGGCGAACATGGGGCTAATGCCAACTGTTGCATGGAAAATTTAGAAGTATCATGGAATTTATTAATTAGCCTAAGGCTGTCTTCTAATATTTCCTCCTCTGTTTGAACTACTGCATTTGGAGGAAGTCCCCCATCTTTTTTCCCAAGAGACATAGAACCTCTTGTAGCTACAAACCTAATACCACTATGGAGCTGGGCTTTAAATTGAGCCTCTATTAAATCAGTTTCAGAGCCTTTAGGAAAAACATAATGATGGTCTGTTGTTGTAGTACAGCCTGTTCTTAAAAGCTCAGAAAAACCAATCATTGAACCATAGTAAACAGTGTCTTTGTTCATATGTTTCCAAAATTCATATAAACCAATTAACCATGGGAACAATGGCATTTCCTGCACTTCGTCAATTCCTCTAAACATAGTTTGATATAAGTGATGATGTACATTTACAAAGCCAGGTAATAAAACTTTATTTGTACAATCTATAACCATGGCTTCACTATCTTTTATATTTTTTTCGATTTTTGTTATTTCGTTGTCTTCAATCAAAATGTCATAATCCTGGTAAATATTATCTTTTTCATCCATTGAATAAATGAATTTCGCGTTTTTTAATATTTTTTTCATGAATTTTCTCCTTGTAAATAAAATAATTAGAGTTTGGAGGATGTAATGAAATTACAGCCGTAAAAGCAAGGGAGCCTGAATTTTGCTTTCAGCAAAATCGAACGCATTGCGTTCGCTCAGGTTCTTTGTTGCGAAAACTCAATTATTTTATGTTTTTGACCTAAGGCAAAATACTAACCTTGTAAATAAAATAATTAGAGTTTAGAATGTGAATTATATTTCACACTACAATTATATCATAAATTTCCAAAGAAAAAAGACCGCCATCGGTCGGCGGTCTTTTTTGAATAAAGAGAAGGTATTTTTATGGGGTATTAGATAAGTGTTTTAGGGGGACTTATCTAATATGTGAAAATATATGTGAGCTTTTCACAGTCTTATTATAACAACATTCTCCCTATAAGTCTTCCCAAAGATAATTTTTTTTTATGTTCATTTTTGTAGATTTTTCTACAAAAATGAACATACAGCCAATATGCAATTTCAAAAATATAACAAAAACCCTATAAATTCACTATATATTTGTCATCACTAAATTTCACGACCAGAACAGTTTAGGTAGTAAACGGATTTTACCACACTTTTATAATAACCTAAAACTCCAGTTCATTAGATATTTCCAAATCTTCATAAACTTCATTTTCACAAAGTTCTTTTATTTCTACAATATTCAAATAATTAGTAAGCTCATCTATTTTTTTAAACATATTTTCACCTGCCTAAAATTTCTTATTATTAAATAGAATTATAGTATATTTATGTGCTTTTTAAAACTGAAACACTTTAAATTTTTAATAAATTTATTCCATAGTCAGCATAAATTCATCGGTAAGAATTAGACCCCCACCTTAATGTATACACAGGTGGCGGTACTGTCTAATTCTTGCCGATTAAAACCCTTTAAAAGTATTATGAAAAATGCCATTTATATATTAAATAAAAAACAATATACAATTATTCACTTATAAATAGCACTAATTATTTTAATAACATTACAAAAAACATACATAATATACAAATGTAAATAAAAAATATATTGACAAGAATGTTATAACATTATAATATAAATTTACAGTAGACGATTTTTACTTCAAGAGTTGCACTTTTTTACCCTTTGGGGCGAAAATATAGTATTTTTTATTTATGAAGGAGATAATTTATGTTAAAGAGAAAAATTTTATCAATGGTTTTAGTTTCTACAATGTTATTTACATCTGCATGTTCATCAAAGGACAGCGCAGCGGAAACAGAAAAGCCTGAAACATCAGCAGAAACATCTGAAACTTCAGAAGCACCAAAAACAGATGACGACACATCGCCAGAAATGGCATCAGGTGGTGTGGAGATTGAATTTTGGAACGATAAACTAGGTTTTGTTCCAGAAAAAGAAGCCGAATTAATCGATGCATGGGAAACGGCTTCCAATGACACAATTACAATGAATACATTTGTAGATACGGCATCCTATCAAACAGCAATGTCCCAATCCATCGACAGTAACGAAGCGCCAGATTTAGTTACATGGTGGAGCGGGCAACAATTAAGTGATTTAGCACGTAGTGGAAAAATAGTTGACCTAGACGACCTTTGGGACGAAATAATAGAAATGGGAGTTTCCCCAGATATTAAGAATGCCCTAAGTCACGAAGGCAAATCTTATGGTGTACCTTTTAGTTTATTAAACAATGTAGTTTTATATAACAAAGATGTTTTTAGTGCTGCAGGAATTAATGAAGTACCAAAAACTTGGGATGAATTTATGAGTGCTTGCGAAAAAATAAAAGCAACAGGAGTTTTCCCAATAGGGTTAAAAAATGATTCTTGGGCAAGTTTTATATGGTTCGAGGCAATAGTAGCAGCCTACGACCCACAGCTATACTTAGATATTTGCGATGGAACAAAACCTTACAATTCCGATGAAATGAAAGAAGTATTGACTATATGGAAAGAAATGATAGACTCTGGATATTTTTCAGACCCTGTTGCAAATATAGACCATAGCAAAAGATTTGCTGTAGGAGAAGTAGCTATGGTAATAGAGCCTCAAGGTTTTATAACAGGTCTTCAAGAAGATTATGGTATGGTTTCCGGCGAAAACAGCGACGCTTTTATGTTGCCTAGCATGAAGGAAGAAAATAAAAATATTATTTTCTTCGAGGTAGCACCAATGGCAATCCCTTCTAAGTCAGATAAAATTGAAGAGGCAAAGGCTTTTGTAAAATCTTACTATGATACTAGCGTGCAAGAAATAACTTTAAAAAATTTAGGCATACTTTTAAACAGTAATGTTGAGGCTGAAGACCCAACTCTTAAAAAAATAATAGATTTCACCTCTGACACTGAAAATAATACATCAATATTAAGATACTACGAAAATACAAGCTCCGATGTAAGGGATGTAGCATTAATTGAATTAGCAAAATTTATGGATGGTAAGTCAGATATTGAAACTACTTTAAATACTATTCAAACTAAAGCAGACGAAATTTTTGGGGAGTAGTCTATGAATAAACATGAACTTAAAAATTATTTATATGTTTTGCCAGCGGCTATTTTAGTTACGGTATTTTTTATTACTTCTGTTTTTTATACATTTTATTTAAGTTTTTATGAATGGGACGGATTTAATGAAAAAATATTTGTAGGCATAAGCAATTATATAGAAATCTTTAATGATTCAAATTTTTGGCTATCTTTAGGAAATACTCTTGTTTGGGTTTTTTCGGCAATAGTTGTAAATGTTGCTTTTCCTTTAATAATGGCTATTTTAATTATAAATAGTTCTAGGTCATCATTGTTTAAAAATTTATTTTATTATCCAGCTACAATATCCGGTACTGTAGCTGGGTTAATAATGGCCGCTATGTTATCAGCCTATGGCCTACCCCAAATTTTTACCCTAGTTGGAAAAAGTGAATGGGCAAGAGATGTAATGGCAATACCATATTTAAATACAATGGTAATGATTCTTATGGGAACATGGCAAGGCATAGGCTTAAACCTACTATTATTTATATCCGGTCTAAGAAGTTTAGATAAGTCCCCAATAGAAGCAGCTCAAGTAGAAGGGGCTAGCAAGTTTAAACTGTACCAAAAAGTTGTACTGCCAGCTTTAAAACCTACTGTAGTTGTGGTTCTACTTATGGCAATAGTAAATAGCTTTAAAGTTTTCGACTCCATTTGGGTTATGACTAAGGGCGGACCTTACAGAACTTCAGAAACATTGGCACTAAAAATGTATACAGAATCTTTTATAAACTCAAGCTATGGAACAGGCTCGGCAGTGGCGATAATATTAACAGTAATTATTCTATTTGCCTCATATTTCAACTTGAAAAATACTTTTAAAAAAGATTAGAAAGGAAAATTATGGAAAATGGCTTAACTATATCTTCTAAAAAAAGTAAAGTTTTAACAGATATTTTTTTATGGTTGTTGGGGTTCTTTTGGGTTTTTCCCATTATATTTGTTGTAATAGGTGCACTGAAAACCAAACAAGAATATAATTTAACCTCTTTTTGGAAGATGCCCGATAGCTTTGCCCTTATAGAAAATATAAAATACATATTTCAATACAGCGATATAGTTCCCGGCATAATAAACAGTATACTATATGGAGTTGTTAGTAGTTCATTAGCTATTTTTTTAGCTTTAATTGCTGCATTTGCCATTGCAAAGCTTCCTATAAAAGGTAAAATGATTTGGTTTTTTATAATATACAGCGGTACTATATTCCCTTTTCAAATTTATTTAATTCCAATTTTTTCGGCATATGATACTTTAAATTTGTATGATTCACGCCTAGGACTTATGATTTTTTACATGGCTATAAGCATACCATTTTCACTTTTTGTACTAAGAAACTTCTTTTTAGGTATATCAAATGAAATAATGGAATCGGCAAAAATTGACGGTTCAAAAGATTCAACTATATTGTTCAAAATTTTTACTCCTATGGCAAAAGCACCTATTGCAGTTTTATTTTTAACACAATTTGCTTTCTGCTATAACGATTTATTGTTTGGTATAACCTTTGCTAAGTCTAAAAGCATACAGCCTATTATGGCTATTATTTCAGTCTTTAGCTCAAATAAACCTGCAATGATGGTTGCAGGTATTATGGTATCCATACCTACAATAGTTTTATACACATTATTAAATAAGAATATAGACAAAGGTCTATCTTATCAAACTAAATAAAAAATAGAATTCGGAGGTAGAAACATATTATGAAAAACTCTAGAGTGAAAAAATGGGAAATTTTAGTAGTACATCACTCACATACGGACATAGGTTATACAGAAAGACAAGAGAAGTTAAAAAGGTATCATGTTGACTTTATTAACCAAGCTGTTGAAATACTAGAAAAAATTGAAACCGGCGAAATTGATAATGCTCATGGATTTAAATGGCAATGTGAAAATCAATGGCAGATTGAAAATTTTTACGAAAATGCAACACTAGAGGAGCTTGAAAAGTTCGAAAAGCACGTTAAAGCTGGTTCAATAGGTTTGTCTGGAAATTATTTAAACATGACAGAGCTTATAAGCTATGACATATTAAGTAGTCGTACAAAAAAAGCTAAAGCATACGGGGAAAAAATAGGCGTTAAAATAAATAGCGGAATGAGTGCAGATATTAATGGCTACGCTTGGGGTTACCCCGACGCATTATACGAAAATGGTGTGGAAAATTTATATTGTGCATTACATAGCCATCACGGCATGTTTCCTTTAAGAGAAAAACACCGTCCATTTTATTGGGTAACACCAAGGGGAAATAAAGTTTTAACCTGGGTTGGGGAGCATTATCACTTTGGCAATGAATTATTTTTATGTCCTAGTGCTGGAACTTCCTATACTCTTTTTGACGACATTAGAACAGAAATTGAAAAAGGTAGATTATTAACCGACGCAGAAACAGCAGAAGATGAAGAATACCAAATTTGTAAAACTAGGCTTAATAGATTTTTATGTAAACTAGAAGAAGAAGAATACAGATTTAATTTTGTTCCAATTTTAATTTCTGGAGCTATTACAGACAACGGACCACCTAACCCAAGAATGGCGCAGAGAATAAATAAATTAAATAATGATTTTGAAAATGTAAATATAAAAATGGTGACCCTAGATGAGTTTTTTGAAACAGTACAAAAGTCCGGTGTAGAACTTCCAGAGTATTCTGGGGACATGGCAGACTGGTGGGCAGATGGCGTAAGCTCAACGCCACATACAACAAAGATTTATAGAGATGCCATTAGAAAATACGATTTATGTAAAAAGCTGGATATTAATAATATAGGCGATGAAAATTTAGTTGAAAGTGCATCGGAAAATCTTATGCTCTATGCAGAACACACCTGGGGCTATGCTTCTTCTATTTCTGAACCATGGGATACTTTAGTTGCCAATTTAGAAAAGAAAAAGGATGCCTATGCGATTAATGGGAATGTAGAAATTTCTAAAAATTTCGACCTTATATTAAGAAACCTCGGAGAAGTATCTATTTATGCCAATAAAAAACAAAGCTACAAAATTATTAATCCCCACAATATAAAATATTGTGGATATGTAAAATTGTATGTAGAGCATTGGGAACGAATAGATGGAGAACTAATAAATTTAAATGCAAAACCAGTACTATACAATATTAAAACCAATGATATATACCTTTGCCAAACAAGGTTAATCCCAAGAGCCTACGAGCTTGAAGCCTATGTAGAACTTGAGCCAAAGGAAGAAATAGATGTTTATTTGAAGTTTTCTAAAAAAAATGAGCACATGATAAGTAATTATGCCTGTGTTGGAGCAGACCGAAAAAAAGACATTCTTACAAAAAATGACTTTGCAGAACATGAGAGCTTTATAGAAACAAAGTTCTTTAAAATTACTGTAGAGACTAAAAAAGGTGTTACATCAATAGTTGACAAATTGACAAATACAGATATTATAGAAAATTCAAAGAGTGCATTTAACGGCATTTATACCCACACTGAACCAACAGTAAACCAATGTATAGCCAGAAGGGATATGGGCAGAAACAGAATAGCCATGGCAACTAAATTATATGAAGGTAAATTGAAAAATTCAGAAATTTTTGAAAATGGCGATTTATGTATTACTTTAAAATTAAGCTACGACTTAGAAGGCACTAATTTTTATGATGTGTATTTAAAAATCTATAAAAATACAAGAGTTATAGAAGCTAGAGTTTGTTTACATAAAAAAAGCATTTGGGATGCAGAGAATTTATATGTATCGCTACCATTTATTACAGATGGACAAAATGAAACTTTCGTAGATAAAACAGGTTGTATAATACGCCCAGGAATTGACCAATTGGCAGGCACATGCCAAGAATTCTACTCAATACAAAATGGAATTGTACGCCGTGGTAAAAATTTTGACCTTTGTATAGCTATAAAAGATACTCCACTAATTAAATTAGGGGAAGTTAAGTACAAAATGATTGACTTGCACAACGAAAATAACACTACATTAAATAGGGATACCATGTATTCTTGGGTTATGAATAATTTCTGGGAAACAAATTTTAAAGCTGACTTAGGTGGTTTTTATGAATTTTTCTATACAGTAGCTTTAAAAGACAAGGATGATGTAGAAGAACAAATAAAGTATGTCGAAAGCTTAAATGAAGGTATAGTTGGATTTTATACGAAATAGAACCGTGATGACCAGCGGACAAAAATAAAACTTTCGGTTTTGCTGGAAGCAAAATTTAGAATAGAACCGTGGTGACCGGCGGACAGAGGTGAAGCCTTTGGTTTTGCTGAAAGCAAAATTTAGAAATAAAATTTAAAATCTATTGTATTATATCTTTTTTTCCTTGTATGATGTAAGTAAACGAAATCACTTGCAAGGAGGAAATTATGAAACTAGACAGGCAAAAAGGTGCTATACCTTTGTATATGCAATTATCAAACATACTTAAAAATCTTATTGAATGCGGTGAATATAATACAGGCGATATTATCCCCAGCGAAAAGCAACTGCGTGAGGACTTTGAAGTAAGTCGTATAACCGTAAGGCAAGCTTTAATGGAGCTAAGTAATATAGGATATCTTGAACCTATGCGAGGTATAGGCACAGTAGTAACCTATGGCAAACTGAAAGAAAATTACCACAAAGCAATTAGTTTAACAGATGAAATGAAAAAACAAGGCAAAGAAATATCCACATCTCTTTGCCTTTTAAAAGAAATTAGTCCAACAAAAAAAATTCTAAGTATGTTAGATGCAAAAGCCATGGACAAAGTTTATGAGCTAGAGAGAGTAAGATGCTATAAAGGCAAACCCTTTGTACATTCTATAACTTATTTAAAAAATATTGATAAATCAATAGACTTGGAGGAGTATAAGCAATCTCTTTACAATTTACTTAGAGATAAATGCAATGTAGTAATTTCCAGCACAGAAGATTTACTAGAGGCTACGTTATCTAAAGGGAAAATAGCTAGTTTGTTGGAAGTTCCCGAGGGTTTCCCCCTATTTAAAAGAACAAGAAAAGGTTATGACCTAACAGGTAAAATTGTGGAATACAGCGTTGTTCTTTACGCTGGAGATAAATACAGTTATATGATTAAATTGTAAAGTTGTATTTTTATCGGTAAGAATTAGACCCCCACCTCAATGTATACATCTGGTCGTTTACTACGTAAACTGCTCTGGTCATAAAGCTTTGCTTTATTGCTCGAGTCTGGTCGAAAGCTGTGCTTTCTGCTCGACTATGCAACCAACTCTGGTCGAAAGCTGTGCTTTCTGCTCGACTATGCAACCAACTCGGTTATGCTACCGAACTCGCCGTTCAATGGGGTACAACCCCCAACTGACGGATAGGTCTATTGACTTGTGGAGGACACTATGAACTATAAATCTTATAATAACTATGAATTAAATCCGAAAGTTACTATGGAATCAGGATTTATAAAAAAAGGTAAAAATGAACTAGAAAAAATAATTCAAGAGGAAACAAAAAAAGGAAGTAGACTATTTGTTTTTGATTGCTATGTAAATACAGAAGACGAAATAAAAGATTTTTTAAAAGGCTATGGCAAAGTAATTGCAACCTCTGACTATAAATTACCAGACGAAGAATTATCTAAAGAATTCTTCCCTGAAATAACAACGGATAGAGTTTTTGGCCACATGACTAAACATAGCCTAGAAGATTGTTTTAAAGAAAATAGTAAAGAGGAAATAAAAAAGGAAGTAGAAAAAAGTATTGAAAATTCCCAAGAACCTATATTTGTAGTAGGGGTAAATGCTTTAAATTTTATAGAGGGCGATATAAAATTTTTTCTAGAAATAACAAGATGGGAAATCCAACTAAGGTACAGACAAGGCGAAAGTAATTGGCTTTATAATAATTCAAATGCGCCAAATCTAGAAAAATTTAAAATTGGTTATTTTATAGAGTGGCGATTAGTTGACGACCATAAATATTCCAACATAAATAAATATGATTACTTCATTGATACAGATACAAGTGAATACAAAATAGTTAATAATGAAACTTATTTTAATTGTTTAAAAACTTTGTGCAACAGGCCTTTTAGAATGAAACCCTATTTCGATAAAAGTGTATGGGGCGGCCAATGGATGAAAAACACCTACAATCTTCCTAGGGAAATGGAAAACTATGGTTGGTCTTTCGACGGTGTAGCTGAAGAAAATTCTGTTCACTTTGAAATAGATGGAATAGTTTTCGGAATGCAAACCATGAATCTTGTAAAAAATTTTCCTGTGGAATTGTTAGGTAAAAGAGTGTATGAAGTTTTTGGGGCAGAGTTTCCCATTAGATTTGACTTGCTAGATACTTTTGAAGGGGGAAATCTCTCTTTACAAGTTCACCCATTAAAGTCCTATATAAAAGAAAAATTTGGTATGAAATATACCCAAGATGAAAGCTATTATATATTAGACACCAATGATGAAGGCTTTGTATACATAGGCTTAAAAGAAGATGTAAACGAAGATGAAATGCGAGAAGACTTGGAAAAAGCAAATAAAGGCGAATTTCTTTTTAATACTGAAAAATATGTAAATAAAATAAAAGTAAGTAAGCACGACCATGTGTCAATTCCTTCTGGAACCGTACATTGTTCTGGAAAAAATACTCTAGTGCTAGAAATAAGCGCCACACCATATATTTTTACTTTTAAATTATGGGATTGGGGCAAACTAGGCTTAGACGGACTGCCAAGGCCTGTACATTTGGACCATGGCTTTGAAAATATTCAGTTTGATAGAGATACTAAATGGGTTAATAAAAACTTAATAAGTAAACACAATGAAGACTTAAAAGTCCAAAAAACAGGTTTGCATGATTTAGAATTTATAGAAACTAATAGATATAATATTAATGAAAAATATTTATTAGCATTAAATGACTCTGTTGCCGTTTTAAATTTAGTAGAAGGGGAGTCGGCATATTTAGAAAGCAAAAAAAATGATTTCGAAACCGTAGAAATACACTTCGGCGAAACCTTTATAGTTCCAGCAAATATAAAGGAAGTTTATTTAACACCAAGGGGTAATTGTAAATTTTTGGTAGCGCAAATAAAAGACAGGTGACTATGAATTATTATTTATGTTTTGATGTAGGTGGAACGGAAATAAAATGTGGCTATATAAATACTTTAGAAGAAGTATCTGAAATATACCATTTCCCCGCTAAGGCTAATGGTTCTAAAGATGAAATTTTAAATAATTTTATAGAAATAATAGAAATATTAATAAATAAAATAAATGGCGATAAAACAATAATAGGCTTAGGCTTAGGCTTCCCTGGACCTTTCGACTACGAAAATGGTATATCATTAATTAAAGGCCTAAATAAATACGAAAATATTTACGGAGTAAATATAAAATATGAGTTAATTAAAAAAATTACAACATCAAGCCTTGAAAAATATTTTATAAATAATTGCCCTATAAAATTTATACATGACGTGAAAAGTTTTGCCCTAGGTATAGCAAATTCACAAGAATACAGTAGCTATAAAAATATATTTTGCTTAGCACTAGGTACAGGAGTAGGCTCTGCCTTTATAAGCGAAAAACAAATATCTCATGTAAACGTGCCAAAGGATGGCTATGTTCACAATGTACCCTACAAAAATGGTTTAATAGAGGATTATGTTTCTACTAATAATTTGAAAAAAATAAGCAAAAATATAGTAGGCTACGAATGTGACGGCAAAATGCTTTTCGATTTATGCAACGAGGGTAACGAACAAGCTTTAGAAGTATATAAAATATTCGGCACTCATATAAGAGATTCCCTAAAGGATATAATCTTAAATTTTAATACAGACTTAGTTGTAGTTACTGGTCAAGTTGTTAAAAGTTTTAAATATTTTAATGAAGTAGAATTGTTTTGTAATGATAATAATATTGGGTTTAGAATTGAGGGTAATGGCTCTTTTATGTGTTTGAAAGGGTTAGTAGCTTAAAACGCAATGGGCTGTTGGGAATTTTTCGTTCCCAACAACCCATTTTGCCTAACTAGCAAAATATATGCAAATGCAGTTTATTGTTTAAACTTATGTCTATATTTATCAGGGGTGATACCAAACCTATTTTTAAATGCTCTAGTTAAAACTTATTTTCACGAAAGTTGGAAGGTGTAACGCCAACGATTGATTTAAAAACTTTCATAAAATATTTTTCATCTTTATAACCAACTGTATAAGCAATTTCTTGAATTTTCAATGTATTATCTAAAAGTAATTTTTTAGAATTTTGTATACGGATATTCTGCAAATAAGAAATAAAACTTTTTCCCGTCTGTTTTTTAAAAATTGAACTAAAGTAATTTGTATTCATATTTGCTAAATTAGCTGCATAAACAAGATTTATATCTTTAGCGTAATAAAGATTTATATATTGAATTACTTGATCAACTGGCGTAATCATTTCATAGGGATAGATATTTCTACAAATTGTAATTATACGCGAAACAATTGCATCAATGAAATCTTCTATATCTTTTGAGGAACTTAGTAAAAATTCAATACTTCTAAGCTGATTTAACTGATTCTTATAAAACATCATTTGGTTTAATGTATAAGCTAATACCGAAGTTTCAAATATTTTTGCCGTTTCTATGAGAAATTCAGAAGTATAACTTTTTGAGTTCATTAACTTATGAAAATAATTTCTAATAATTTTTTCGATTTTATCATAGTTATCCTCTTCAATAGCACGATTTATATCATAAGTGGGAATTCTAATTGGGGTATTAGGTATATTCACTTCACTCCTTTTATCATAAACCTGAATTCTATTTATGTCCGGAAAAAGTACTCTTTTGTCAACAAGACTGCGGCATTTTTTCGCTACATTAGATATATTGTCAATACTATCGGCATTACCATAGGCTAAATAACCAGTAAGTAAATTTAAGGCCTCTAAAAAATCATACTTTATTATTTTTTTACTGTACAGTAAAGTATATTCATAACCAAATAAAGATTTCATTTGAAAAAGCGAATAAAATCCTAATGAATTATTAAATTCTAAAGCATTTACGTTATAGCTCACTATAACAGTATAATTACCTTCTAAAAAAATTTCTTTCAATAGATTTATTTTCCTTGTTAAATCAAGCTTATTATTATGACCTATAAGTATATCAAGTAATACATTCTTTCTAAGTTCTTCAATTGTTGTATAAAGACTAAGATTATTATTTTCAATATTAATTTTTTCATTGATTTTTTCTATTAGATTCACAAGAGATTTATTTAAATCTTTGGAATCTATTGGTTTTAATAAATACTCACTTACTCCATAATAAATTGCCTCCTTAGCATAAGTAAAATCATTAAATCCACTTAAAATAATAAAAAAACTATGATGTTTTTCATTAATATTTTCATGTACCCATTTAATAAAAGAAAGGCCATCGAGAATCGGCATACGAATATCTGTTATAACAATATGAGGGTAAAAATCTTCGTAAATAGCAATAGCCTCTTGACCATTTTGAGCTTCAGCTATTTCATCTATGGATAAATTCATATTTTTAATTATAGAAATTATACCATTTCTAATAGTGTAATCGTCTTCGACAACAAGTAGTTTATACATCATTTTCCCTCCTTGGTAAGTATATTTTAGTTAAAAGTCCTCTTTTTTCAGAATACATTTGTAAACGACTTTCAGCACCAAAAGATAAAAATAAGCGTTTATTAATATTCCATAAACCTATGCTGCTTGTGGTTGAATTCTGTGTTTGAACTTTATTATTTAACATTTCCGTAAGTTCCCGAAACTCATCTTCTGAAATACCTACCCCGTTGTCTTTTATACATAAATTTATACCAGAATCTAGTTGTTCATAATATATAGTTATTTCTAAAATGCCAAAGGGATTTTTAAAACCATGTTTAATGCTATTTTCTACAACAGGTTGAATAGTTAGGGGTAAAATGGTTACTGAGTCTTGAACATCTTGAGGAATCAAAATTTTGAAGACTAGCCGATTATCAAGCAACATTTGTTGAATATTTAAATAATTTATTAGGTGTTTTAATTCTAGATTCAGCAAAACTGGAGCTCCTGAAAAAAATAATGTATAGCGCATTAGTCCACCAAGGGATGAAAGCCCAAGAATAGTTTTTTCATATTCTTTTATTTCGGCAGACATTTTTATTGTTTCTAGAGTGTTAAAAAGAAAATGCGGGTTAATCTGCGACTGTAACGCTGCTAGTTCACTTTGCTTTTCAAGCTTCTCGGCTTCAAAAACTGTATTAATAAGTGTATCTATTTTTTGTGCCATTATATTTATTTCTTCTGACAATTCGCCAACCTCATCTGTACTAGTAATGGGTATTTTCTTAGTATAACATCCCTTTTGAATTTCTTTTACAGTATCAATAATAGTGTAAATCCTCTTAACAAGTAATGTTGATATTATATAAGAAGCAACAATAACGATTGTAACTATTAATATAGTTATTGTTATAAAAGTGGATTTTGCAACATCTAGCGGCGGCGATATTTCCTCGTAAAGTACCAGAGAAACTAAATAAGCATCAATTTCTTCAATAAAAATATTAGAAACAGAGTAAGTGCTACTATTTATTTCTATTTTTCCTCCAATTGATTCGATATTATAGATTATCTTTTCTATATTTTCTTTGCTAGCCCAGTTGTCAATAAAGGAAGAAGTGCTCGTTTTTATAATATTGTCATCGGAATATAAAAGGAAAATTTCCTTAGAGCTCTTTGGTACAGGTAACAGATTTTTTGCAGATATAGAAATTTGTAAAATAGTTTTAGCTGAGGTACTGGGTAACAAAACAGGATATATCCAACTGTATAATAAATCTGAATTTTGATCTGTAAATTTATAATTTCTATTTTTATGAATACCATAAAAGTTATCGGATTCCTCTCTATTTTTATTATAATTTTTATACCAATCTTTATCTAAATAAGGATAAGCTTGTACTAAAAATTCACTTTCTGGAATGCTCCTATTTTCTGTTAAAAAATAAAATTCATCTATAGAAGTTTCAATATCTTCAAACCAAGCTAAGGTTGGAGTTATATCGTTATTCATAGTATGTATAATTTCCTTTGTTTCATAAAAGGAAGGTGTAAAAAATTCCACAATATTCTTTTGAGTGGAAAGGATATATGCAGAATTGTTAGCATTATTTACTTGATCTAAAATAATATTTTCTTTCTCTTCTAACTGAAGCAATAAAGTGTTATTAAGAGTTTTATTTGCATTAGCAATAAGATTATTATAAATATATGTTAAACCTATAGCCAAAGGGATGGCAATAGCTAATAAATACGCTAGCATTAATTTAGTTTTATACTTAATCTTTACTTTTTTTGAATTTAAAATCCACATTTAGCCTCCTCAGTCAATAGACCTATCCGTCAGTGAGGGCTTGTACCCCCACTGAGCGGCGAATCAGATAATCCCGCCACCTATGCCAGCATTGAGGTGGTGGTCTAATTCTTACCAATTATAATCATAACAAAACTTACTCCTATACTTATATCTTTAAATTATTGAAATATAGTTTTTTATAGCTGTAAACATTATTAGGATTATAACAGAAATTTCTTAGTATCTATATATATTGTGAAATTTCTCTACTAAAACGTAAGAATTTCCACTTAAATTTAATTATTGTGATGTTATAATTTGGGAAATAAAACAAATGGAGGCTAAAAATGAATAAAGATAAACCTTTTTTCAAAAGGTACACTAATCAATGGCAGTTGCAAATCATGATTATACCATCTCTAATCTTCTTTTTTATATTTGCTTATGTACCAATCTTCAGTTTGCTTAACGCCTTTTTAGAATATGACTTAATAGATGGTTTTTGGGGTCATAGTTTTACAGGTTTTAAATATTTCAAAGAGCTTTTTTCAGACAAAGAGTTTTATCTAGTGTTAAAAAATACATTTGGAATGAGTATTTTGAAATTTGCATTCACATTTACAATCCCAATAATATTTGCACTTATGCTTAATGAAATTCCATTTAGAAAATTAAAAAAATCAGCACAAACAGGAAGTTATTTGCCACATTTTTTATCTTATGTCGTTGTAGCTACACTAGTTATGGTGTTTCTGGACAGAACCGGCCCCATTAATAAGTTGTTAATGTATTTAGGACTTGTTGATATGCCTATAGAATTTCTAACAGATCCAAAAATGTTTTGGTGGATTGGAGTTTTTGTAGATTGTTGGCAAGAAACTGGTTGGAATGCAATTATATATTTAGCAGCAATAGCCGGTGTAAGTGAAGAAATATATGAAGCAGCACAAGTTGATGGAGCGGGCAGAATAAGAAGGATTTTTTCTATCACATTACCGTCAATATCCGGAACAATAGGTGCTCTTTTTATTTTAAATATGGGAAATCTACTAAATGGAGGCCCAGTTGGTTCTAACTTCAATCAATCCTATCTATTGGGAAACCCATTTAATCATGAAACATCATATGTTTTACAGACTTTCGTAGTTGAAACTGGCTTAAATCAAAGTAGATATTCCTTTGCAGCAGCAGCAAATATTATATTGGCTATTATGTCAATAGTTATATTATTGTTGGCTAACAAAACATCTAAAAAAGTATTTGATGGTGGAATAATTTAATATGAAGAGGTAAATATTATGGTAGTTAAAAAAAGCAATTTGGAGGACATAATCATTAACGCTGTGACCGTTATTTTTGTAAGTGTGTTTGCTATATTCACTATATATCCAATTTTTTATTGTTTAATAAATGCTTTAAGCGAAGGGAAAGAAGCATTGATAGGTGGGATTTATTTTTTACCAAAAGGCTTTACTTTAAAAAATTTTGAATTTGTATTTAGTGCAAAAAATTTATTTAATTCTTTATTAATGACAGTTTTACGCACTAGTATTGGCACTTTTTTAGCAATAATTTGCACGTCAATGGCTGGTTATGCTTTAGCACAAAAAAATTTAATTGGTAAAAAATTTTATATGATAGTTGGTTTAATAACTCTTTATTTTCCGGTTAATGTTGTATATTCGTATTTATTATATGCCCAAATAGGATTATTAGATAACTTTTCAGTATATATTTTACCAAATTTATTTCAATTTTATTATATGATACTGTTTATTTCATTTGTAAAGGAATTGCCAAATGGCTTAATTGAATCAGCAAGAATAGACGGTTCAAGTGAATTTACGGTCTTGTTTAAAATAATAATGCCAATCTCGAAACCAATAATTGCAACTTTAGCATTATTTATCGGAGTATGGCATTGGAATGACTGGTTTAGTCCAGCATTTTTCATAACTGATGAAAGCTTAATGACTATGCCAGCAGTATTAATGCGCACTATGTCACTAACACAAGCTCAGCAAGAACTTCAAAAAGTTATGTCTGTATCAAGTCAAGCAAATGTTGTTACGCCTGAATCAATACGTTATGCTATGCTTATCGTAGCTGTAACTCCAATAACATTAGTGTATCCTTTTATACAAAAATATTTTGTAAAAGGAATGATGATAGGCTCAGTAAAAGAATAAAAAACTAGGAGGCAAGTTTATGAAGAAAAAAAGTATTTTAGTGTCATTAATATGCATAGTGTTTTTAATGTCAAGTTGTGTAAATAACGACACAAGTTCAGGAACAAAATTAGAAACAGATGCAAATTCTAAAGCAGCTCCAAATACAAGCAGTACAGAAACCGTTATTGCTGTTCCTGAAGATGGAACTTATCAAAATGAAATGGATTGGGAAAGATTATCATGGCATAAAGATCCTAATAATCTTGAATGGCGTGAAGATATTTCGCCAATAGAACTTGACTATTATGTAAACTTTTCATGGTTTGGGCTTGACTGGACTGATGACGCAGCTAAAAGAATTACAGAAAAAACCGGAGTTAATTTAAATTTGACAAAACCAGTTTCCGACGATGGCCAAAAATTAAATATGATGATAGCAGGAGATACATTGCCTGATATTATTACACTAGATAGAAATGATCCTGCTTTGCAAACTATGATAGACTCAGGCAAACTATACTCATTTGATGAATTAATTAAAGAATACGCACCAAAGATGAAAGATGTTTTAGCACCTGAAATTTTGAATAATTATAAATCGGCAGATGGTAAGACCTATAGATTGACTACATGGGTGCAACATGAAGCATGGCAGAAAGTTGCGACAGAGTATAATCAATTAATTGGCACAAACCAACCAGTTTGGTCTATAAGAAAGGATTACTACGAAGAGATAGGTTCGCCAAAAATTGACACGAAAAAAGACTTTATGTCAGCTTTGGAAAAAATGCATAAAAATCACCCCGAAAAAATCGCATTTTATCCAGCTAATAACGCCCTATCTTCAGCAAATTTTTTAACAAGTGCAGCCATGGGTAACTATGGTGTTCAATTTGGCTTGAGTATGAATATGAGCGAAATCGATGGAAACATAATCTGGTCAGTAAGAAGTGATGAATTTAAAAGTTCAGTAGAATTTTTAAATGAAGCATATAAAAAAGGATTATTAACAAAAGACCCATTTATTGATACAAATGACATAGCTATTTCAAAAATCGAAAGAGGTGATGTCATAGCTTATACCGGAGTAATTGCAGATGCAGAAAAAATTCCAGCCGATAATCCAGATACACAATATATTCCAATAGCACCTTTTGATACATATCATCAAATAAGAACGGGTGCAGGTTGGTTAGCAACCGTTATACCAAAAACCTGTAAAGAACCAGAACGTGCTATTAAATTTTTAGAATATATGGCATCAGTCGAAGGTCACAAAGACGTTTCCTGGGGGTTGCAAGGTAGTACATATAGTGGCGATGTGATAGAGGGAGCACATTGGAATTTAGTTGACGGAAAACCACTTCATTTGGATGATTACTTGGTTGATAAAAATGCAGACTGGGCAGGAACTGCTGCTAAAAATGGTTTGGGCGAATATTGGTTAGCTTGTAATGAATTGTTATGGAACTTACCATGGTGGAACAATAGCGATGAAAAAATGGTAAAATTTAATGAGGTTTATGCACCACTTGTTGAATATATACCGAAACTAGATATTTTAGCGCCAACACCTAGTAGTGAAGAGGGAATTATCTCACAAAAAGTTCATTCTCTATTACAAAATTCAATTATAACCATTGTATTCTCAGACGATTGGGAGTCGGAATATAAAGATTTTATAACCGAGGCAGAAAATTTAGGACTAAAGTCATTGGAAGCATATTATGATAATTTATATAAAGAAAAATTATCATTAAGCGAAAGTCAATAGACCCATCCGTTGCAGGGACTTTTACCCCCACTGAGCGGCGAATTAGGCCGCATAACCCATCAGAAAGCAAAGCTTTATAACCAGAGCAGAAAGTGTACCTTCTGACCAGACAAATGCGTAGCATTTGGTTTTTGTGAAACAAAAATTCAGAGTAAAACAGCAATGAACAGCTGCCAAACACACGGTGTTTGGTTTTGCCGAAAGCAAAATTTATATGCAAGCATTGAGGTTGGGATCTAATTCTTACCGATTAATTACATGTTGAATTAAGTGGGATTGTAAAAAAATGCAAATTTTCTTTACAATCCCACTTGTGAATTAGCATAAAGGAGAAGGAGAAAACTATGTGTAATTTTAATTTAATAAATGGAGAAATAAAAAATGAAATGATAATTGCAAAAGGCGAAACAAATATACGTTTTAATAACTACAAAGTTATATGTACACATACAGAGAATGATAAATACATTATACCATTAACTAAAAAAACAACAAAAATAAAATGCAATGGTGACATTTGGTTATTACCTTTAGTTAAAGGTGAAAACTCATTTTTCTTAAGTGGTAATTGCGAAAAGGAAGTTAATTTTATTAATAACAATGTGGAAATTTTAGTTAATACTAATCTAAGCTTTCAAAGATATGGAGAAAGGCCAAATGTTGATATTGCAAGAAACGAAATAGTATTAGATTTTGTAAGTGGTGAAATCTTATCAAAAGCATGGTCTTACTTTTATTGGGACACAATGTTGCCATCAATTATTGAAAAATCAGATGCAACTACTTATCCATTAACCCTAGGCTACGTCGTAAGCACATTACAAGAAGGGGAGTATGCAGGAACTTATCCCGATGTTGACCATGAATTTCAAACAAAGGGTCGATTAGCAATTAAAAGCGATTATGATCTCGCAATTGTTAAAAGAATGATGGACTTGCAATTTAAATTAATGGAAGAAGACCCTACAGGATTATATAGAAACCCCTGTGCAGTTCAACCCAATGGCGATAGGGAATACCACGTAAGAAGAAATAGCTTTGATAATAGTGAAAATGCAGAAATGTTTTTAATAACAGGAAATGTAGAAATATTAGAAACAGCATGGCTATATTTCAGTTTAACTAAGGATAGAGAATGGATTTCAAAAAATATAGTTCATTTAGAAAATTCAGCAAACTTATTAATACATTTAACAGATAACAAAGGTAAATTGTGGTCCGACGTATATTATGAGGATCAGGTTATAAAAGATGGTAGAGAGTGTATGTCTGCTGCCATGGCAACAAATGCTCTTAAACTATTATCTGAATTAGAAAATCTTTTAGGAAGAAGCGCTGAAGAAGAAAAATATTTAAAATTATCTAAATTAATTGGCAGCACTATGTCTAAGGATTTACCAGATGGATTTTGGGATACAGAAAATAAACGTTACGTAGATTGGGTTGATAGAAATGGCGTTGTACATGACCATATACATTTATTAGCAAACTGCTTGCCTGTTATTTTTGACTATGCCAGTAAAGAACAAGAAATAGCTGTAGCTGAAATGATTGAAGAAAACTACGCCGAACTACAAAGATTTCCAACTTTTCTATCTCCTAATATAGAAGATTATACAGATTCAGAAATAGGAAATTCCCCTTATGACTTGTGTGCAGCAGGTAGATATTGGTGTTGGGATGCTGCATATTGGTCGTATTATAATAACGGTAAAGTATTAAAATCCCAGCTTATTGCAGTGGCAAAACAAGGCGAAATAGATAGTTTTAAAATGGGTGAAAGATATGATATGAATCACGTGTATTATATTGATGATAAAAATTGGCATGGAGCACCTTATTATTATGAATATCCTTGTGTATTTTCATGGGTCTTAATACATGAGTATCTAGGAATATCTCCATCAATTAAATACGACCTAAAAATCAAACCCCAACTAATAGATTACGGTAGGGTAAAATTAGAAAGCTACGAAATTGAGTATGAATATAACTCAGAATATTTTGAAATAAAAAATCTCGCAAATAGAGACATTACGGTCGAATTAGAAATCGGCCATTTATACAAAGAGAAAATTGAAGAAATGGTTATTAATATTACAGCCAAAAGTAATATTAGAATTTCTAGGAGAGATTATGTATAGTAAAAAGGTAAATGGAAATCCATTGGGAAATAAAAACTCTATAATTAGTGGTCAAAATTTTAGAATTACTATTTTAACATCAAGGCTTGTTAGGCTTGAATACTGCGAAAAAAATATATTCGAAGATAGACCAACACAATTTGCAATTAATAGATTCTTTAATGATTGTGAATTTAAAATAAATGAAAATGAGAAATTAATAATTGAAACAAAAGATATCAATATAGTTTACAATAAAAAAGAGTTTTCTAGCAGCGGTCTTTCCATAAAAGTAAAAAGTGATTTTTTTGGATATAAGTCTAAGACATGGCACTTTGGCGATGATACTAGCACCCTAAAAGGAACCCAAAGAACATTAGATGCTATAGACGGGGAAATAGAGTTAGAAGATGGTGTAATTTCTAAAGACGGCTTTGCAATTATTGATGACTCAAAATCCTTAATTTTATGTAACGATGGGTGGTTTGAACCTTGTAGAGAAAATAAGATTGATATTTACTTTTTTGGATATGGTTTAGATTTTAAAGCATGCTTGAAAGATTTTTACAAATTAAGTGGAAGTACACCTATAGTACCACGTTTTGCTTTAGGTAATTGGTGGAGTCGCTATTATCCTTATAGTGAAAAAGATTATATAGAACTTTTGAATAAATTTTATGAGGAAGAAATTCCTTTATCTGTTGCAGTATTAGACATGGATTGGCATATAGTTGATGATGTTGATGCTAAATACGGAAGTGGTTGGACAGGCTATACATGGAATAAGAAATTATTTCCTAACCCTAAAGAATTTCTTAGTTCACTAAAATCACGAGATTTAAAAATAACATTAAATCTACATCCAGCTGACGGAGTGCGTGGTTTTGAAGAAGCATACATTGAAATGTGTGAAGAACTTGATATTGATTTTGAAAATGAAGTACCTATTGAATTTAATATAACCGATAAAAGATTTGCAAATGCCTATTTTAAACATTTACATCATCCAATGGAGCAAATGGGAGTAGACTTTTGGTGGATAGATTGGCAACAAGGCAGAAAAACCAATTTAACTGGACTTGATCCCCTGTGGCTCTTAAATCATTTACATTACCTAGATAACTGTAAAAATAACAATTCCGCCTTAATATTATCTAGGTATGGTGGACTTGGAAGTCATAGGTACCCTTTGGGATTTTCAGGAGATACTATAATATCTTGGGCATCTTTAGACTTCCAACCATATTTTACAGCAACAGCATCAAATATAGGGTACTGTTGGTGGAGTCATGACATCGGCGGACATATGTTTGGCTATAGAGATGAGGAGTTAATGGTGCGTTGGTTACAACTTGGTGTATTTTCTCCTATATGCCGTATACATAGCTCTGACGGTCTATTCAACGCCAAAGAGCCATGGACTTATACCCCTCAGCATAAAAATGCCATAAAATCTATGATGAATTTAAGAAAAAGTTTAATACCATATATTTATACAATGAATGTGAAGTTAAGTTTAAATGGAGAATCATTAATTGAGCCTATGTACTATAATTATCCAGATATCGATGAAGCTTATGAAAACAAAAATCAATATTTTTTTGGCAGTGAATTTCTAGTAATGCCAATAACTGAAGGAAATTGCAAGAACCTACAAATGGGCAAAACAAAGGGCTGGATCCCCAATGGCAAATGGTTTGATTTTTTCACAGGTAAAAGTTACACGGGAAATAGAACTCTATACTTATATAGAAAAATAGAAGAATTGCCACTTTTAGTAAGAGCAGGAAGCATAATTCCTCTAGACAATTCAGGTTTTGCTAATGGAGTAGAATTACCAAGTAATATTCTTGTAAATGTTTTCCCCTACGGGAATGGTGAATTTGAAATTGTCGAAGGTGAAAATGATTTTGCTATAACAACTTTATCTTGGGATTTTGAAAAACTAGAATTTGAAATAGATATAAAAGATGATTTAGAGATTTTAAGAGAATATAGAAATTGGACTTTAAGATTTAGAAATATGAACTGCCAATGTGTGGAATGTAATCATAACTACACCATAGAAAATCATTTGGATTTTTTTGAGATAAAAGTAAGAGCTAATAAAAATAAAAAAATTTCTATAAAATTAATTAATTATGTTGATGTAGAAGTCCCAAGCAAAAATCGCATTTACGACATTTTAATGAGTTGCCAGATTGAATATAATCTTAAAAATAAAATTTATGAACTTATAAGCGATGACAGAGTTTCTGTGCTTACAAGTTTACGTACAATTGAAAATATGACAGATGATTTATACAATGCTATTTGCGAATTAATATAAGTCAAAAACTAATTTTTGGGCATAAAACCATGATATTAAATATATTAGGATGTTTAAAAAGTTAGCTCTTATATATTAGACAAGCTATAATAATTTACAGTCATTTGACCTATCCGTCAGTGGGGGCTTGTACCCCCACTGAACGGCGATTTGGCCGCATACTTGGTTGCATAGTCGAGCAGAAAGCAAAGCTTTCGACCAGATTAGACGGTCCCGCCACTATTATACATTGAGGTAGGAGTCTAATTCTTACCGATAAAATTATAAATTATTATAGCTATTTTCATTAAGTCATAAAAACGACCTGTTTTCACCCAACCAACAAAACAGCCAAATCATTAACATTAGTCCCCGTAGGACCTGTTAAAATCAAACCGTCTATATTTTTCAAAGCATTATAAGAATCATTATTAGCTAATACACTATGAATATTAACACCCATATCCATAAGCTTCAGCCCACTTTCACCATCTACATACCCGCCGGCGGCATCTGTAGGACCGTCGGTGCCATCTGAACCAATGGAGAACAAACCTATATTATTTAAACCTCTTATTTCTTCAGCCGCTGCCAAGGCTAGCTCTTGGTTTCGCCCCCCTAAGCCTTTACCTGTTAGCCTTACAACGGTTTCGCCCCCAACTATAAAGGCTAAAGGCTTTTTAGTATCTTTATTATATTTACCTATGGACCCTAAAAATTTCCCTGCCTCCTTTGCCTCGCATTCTAAACTAGTTGTTAAAATAATAGGCTCGTAGCCTAGTTCCATACAAGTCTTTTGCGCACTATAGCAAAGTTGCTCAACACTGCCAGTAATTTTTGTTGTTGTATTACTTATTTCCTTGGGCGTATCCATGTGCATTAATTCTATGGCTTTAACTGATAATCTAAGGTTATATTTATCAATTATTTTTAATGCATCTTCAGTAGTAGAACTGTCGGGGAATGCTGGCCCCGAGGCTATCATATCCAAGGGGTTGTTAATTATGTCCGATAAAACTATAGAAAAAATTTTAGCAGGCTTACACGTCTGTGCGAATTTCCCACCTTTAACGCTGGACAACCTTTTTCTAATAGTGTTAATCTCTACAATACTAGCACCACAACCTAAAAGTTGGTTATTTATATCTTCCATTTCTTCAAGGTCTAATAATGGTGCTTCAAATAAAGCAGACCCACCTCCTGAAATTAAAAATACAACTGTATCATCTTCTTTTAAACCCCTAACTAAATCCAACGCTTTTTTAGTAGCTTTGTAAGAATTTTCATCGGATATAGGATGACCAGCCTCATAAATATCTAAATTTGGAATGGCTCCTTTAGAATGTTCATACTTAGTAATGACTATTCCTTTTTCTATTTTATCCTTTAAAATATCCGATGTCGCTCTTGCCATGGACCATGCTGCTTTACCAATAGATACTAAAAATATTCGTCCAGAATCGAAATTTTCTTCTTCTAATGCCTTTTGAACAGCTGTGTAAGGTAAAGCTGCCTCTATAGCTGAATTAATAATTCTATATGCATCGTCTTTTAAATTCATATACCCTCCTACACAAGCCAATAGACCTTTCCATCAGTGGGAGCTTGTACCCACACTGAACGGCGAATTCGATCGCATAACCGAGTTGGTCACATAGTCGAGCAGAAAGCATAGCTTTCGACCAGACTCGAGCAATAAAGCGGAGCTTTATGACCAGAGCAGTTTACGTAGTAAACGACCAGATGTATGCATTGAGGTGGTGATCTAATTCTTACCGATAAAAACAAAGCTTCTTCAGCGATTACCTAATAATAAAATATACAATAAATGTACTAATTAAAGCAGCAATTCCAATAATAAAAGTACCTAAGGTTTGAGTTTTATATCCGTCTTCAACTTCTAATTCCCCAAAATTTGTTACAACCCAGAAATAACTATCATTAGCATGAGAAACTGTCATAGCTCCTGCACCAATGGCGATTACTGTTAAAGCTGCTAAAGAAGATGTGCCTAAACCTATAGAAGTAAGCATAGGCGCTATTATTCCCGCTGTAGTTGTAATGGCTACTGTTGATGAGCCTTGTGCCGTTTTTAAAATGGCAGACAGTAAATAAGGGAACAACAGTCCTAAAGCTGCCAAAACTGTTGCATTTTCTTTTATGTAGTCAATCATAGTTGTATTTGCAATTACTGTTCCTAAAACTCCACCAGAGGCCGTTATAAATAAAATTGGCCCAGCAACTTTTAAGGAATCGTTTGTTATTTCATAAAAGTCTTTTAACTTATTTTGGTCAACTAATAAAAATACTGCAAATATAACACCAATTGCTATGGCTATTATTGGTGTACCTAAAAATGTAATTATAGCAATTTTAGTTCCAGCCATAGAGAAAGCTGAAGAAATCCCCATTAATAAAATAGGTGCAACAATTGGTGCGAAAGATAAAAATGTACTTGGCAATCTTCCATAACTTGCAACTAACTCTTCATAACTTTTTACAACTTCTTCGTTCCCATCTTTTTCATCTTTAGACTTTACTTTTGTGCCAATGTATTTAGCAAAAAAATAAGCAGCCATAAGAGGAAGTATAGAACATACAGCCCCCATAGCTATTACTAGCAATATATTGCTTTCCATACCAATGCCTTCGTATAGGGTATTGGCCGCAGCAATTGGCCCTGGTGTAGGTGGAATAAAGCAATGGGCAATATATAGCCCCATAGATAGAGTTACAGTAGTTGCCACAGATGATTTGCCTGTGCGTTTAACCATAGCTTTTCTTATGGGATTTAACATAACAAATCCACTATCGCAAAACACAGGAATAGAAATAATCCACCCCATAATAAGCATTGCTAATTCTGGATTTTTTTCACCAACAACTTTTACCACACAATCGGCCATTTTTAAAGCTGCTCCTGTACGCTCTAAAAGTGTACCAATTATTGTTCCTAAAATAATTACAATTCCTATACTTTTAAAAGTGTTACTAAAACCAGTACCGATTACTCCAGGAATATCCACAAGGGGTATTCCTGCAAAAATTGCTAAAAATAATGCAATAGTCATAATCGCAATAAATGGATGAATTCCTAATTTAGAAATGGAAAAAATCATCAAAAAAATAGCAAAAATAAAAAATACAAATAAAGGTATTCCAGTCATATAAACCCTCCTAACAAATAAAAATAGATATAATCATATTTTAATACTACTTCAAATAGTCAACATAAACAATATTACCCATAACACAAAACCAAAGGTAAATATGTTATGGGTAATATTTAAATATTTTATATAAAAATACAAAAAGGAGCTGTCATGAAATAGATCAATTCTATTTCATGGCAGCTCCTTTTTAATAATATTAAGTTTATGGGAATTGATGTTTCACTTTTGTATATTTGAAATTTCAAACATATGTAAAAAAGAGTGCACTTAATAAGCCTATTTGATTAATATTTTTTTAACAATAGGCTGCTTTGGCTTGAGGCAAAGCACCAAGATTTTATCTTTTCCCGACATCCCCTTTCCAGAGGAAAAATTCAGATTTATTAATAAATTTCATTATAAAAATAAATAGCATTTAAAAAATATACAGAATCTTTTAAGGAACGAGGGTCGTGACCAGTAATTTCTTTTATAGCTTTCAACTTATTTTGCAAAGTATTTTTATGCATGAACAGCCTCTCTGAAACCTTATTTATAGAGCCCTCCATTTCATAATATACTTCTAGTAAACCAATTATGGAATTTATTTCATCTTTTCCTAAATTTTTAAAAAGTTTATATATATATTTTAACTTTGTACTATTGCTTAATTCATAACTAAAAATTTCCATACTTAAATCTTTATAAAAAACACAACCAGATTTATTATACCGCCTACCTACCTTATTAGCCTTAAGAGCTGTATTAAATGCAACATTTACATTTTTAAATTCCTCATCCATGCCTATGCCAATAATTAATTTAATCCTATATTTTACCACCATATGATTTATTATGTAGTCACACAAAGCCTTAACTTTTTCATCACTTTCTCCTACAATTCCACAAATTAATATGGAATTGTAATTATAATAAATATTACATAGGTCTATTTCCATTATCTTTTTTTTCAAATCATTCTCAGCATCTTTCATTAAATGCAAAGATTTAACACTATCTTTTTTTATATCCTCGGAAAAACTACAGGCAATTATTCTTCTAGGTAGTGTAATGTCACAACCTAGCAAGGCACCTCTATCTATGAAATCTTTAGTCATATATCCAGCCTCTTTGGTGAACCACTCTTTTAAAAATTCATTTCTTATATTATCCCTAAGTTGCCTTTGTTCTACGGAATAAGAATTTTCCAATATAAGTTCCGTCATTTTTTTTATAATTAAGGCACTTTCTTTAATTTCATCGTATTTGCCTGTTACTCCAATAACACCTACAATGTAATCCTGTATTTTTAATGGGTAATTAACGCCGGATAAAGCCCCGTGAAACTCCCCATCATAGTTTACAATTACTTCTGGAATTTTTTCCTTTACTATTTTGTACGCTGCCTCGTGGAAGTTATTAGCTCTTTCTACATCCGAGCTGGCAATAATAATGCCTAAATCATTCATAATATTTATTTTATTTGAAATAACAGAATTAACTTCTCTTATTATTTTGTTTGCTATTCTTTGCGTTAAAATCATTTTTACCTCTTCTAGGAAAAATTTTTGGGTTTTTTACAAGTTTCCAATGCTTTGCAAAATAAGCAGCTGCGTGAGGCTTTATCGGCTGTGTATATAATGCGACTTAAATTAGAACGCTCCTTTAAGTCTACTCTATGTTGACCTATAGCCTCTATAATCTCGGGTATATCTTCCTTATATCCTATATATTCTAGAATTACTTTTGCTATTTCGCTACTGGCTATGGCGTGGTCTACCTTATGTAAGTACTGGTCACCTCTCCAACATCGTCAATTTAAGAAAAATGCATGATCTACAAATAAAATTTTTTTCCATTAACTTAATCTCACACGTAATTGGTCGTCTATTAGCCCTATGAAATATAGAGAACCACCAATTAACAACAACTCCTCTTCTTTTCCAAATTCAATAAAATCATTTATAACATTCCAATAATCATAGACTATTTTTATAGGTTTATGGGAATGCTGGGCAATGTTCTCTGCTGTATCGCCCCTTGGAATATCCATTTCAGTTACTATTAACTCAATATTCGGATTTTCATTTATCATACTAATTATTTTTTGCACATCTTTATCTTTTAATGAAGTATATAAAAATTTAGTTGTATATCCTTTAAAATATTTCGACAAAGTATTTAAAAGAACTGACATACTTTCAACGTTATGAGCACCGTCTAAAATAACCAAAGGTTTTTCACTAAGAATTTCAAAACGTCCCTTCCATTTGGCTTTTTTAATGGCACTTTTTATTAAATCATCAGTAAAGGCTATGGAATTACTGTTGCAATATAATATAAAGGCTGTAATGGCTAAACCAGCATTTTTAATTTGATGTTCACCCACCATAGTAATAGGAATATTTTTAATATCCCATTCCAACCCCGAATAATGGAAAGCTGTATTATTTACATTTAAATCTTTATATGCCACTTTAAAATCTTTATAGGAAATATAAGTTTGGCAACCATGACTACATGATAAATTTAATAAAACATCCTCAGCTTCTTTTTCTAAATCACCTAATACTACAATGGTATTGTCTTTAATAATGCCACCTTTTTGCCTTGCAATTTCCTCAAGAGTGTTGCCTAAAAAAGTTGTATGGTCTAAAGCTATAGAGGTAATTATGGAAATTTCTGGAGTAATAACATTGGTTGCATCGGAAATACCTCCCATGCCTACTTCCAAAATAACCACATCCGGACTTAGCTCCCTAAAATATAAAAACATAATAGCCGTTACAATTTCAAATTCAGAAATATTTTTTAACAATTCATCTTTTTCCATAATAGAATTAATAAGATTTATATATTCTAAAAACTTTACTCTAGGTATACTTTTATTTTCAAATTTAATATTATCTAATACAGAGTCTAAGGAGGGAGATGTATAAGTCCCCACCCTTAAACCTGCAGAAGTAAATAATTCCTGCAAGTAATTTACCGTAGAACCTTTGCCATTTGTACCGCCTACATGAATGTATTTTAAATCTTTATGAGGGTTTCCTAATTTTTCTAATATATAATTTATGTTCTTTAAATTAAATTCTGTTGTTAAATCTTTTTGGAAAAAATTTCTTGAATCTAAAAATTCGTAGGCTTTTTCAATTGTGTTTATAATGTTCATAAATTTCATCCTCCAAACTACCGTTGTTTACTTATTTAATATTACCATATAGTTTTTAATTTACACAATAAATTTGTATAACTATATTATCAAAACTATGAATACTATGGATAGAAAAATTTTATCTAGAAAAATATAAAAAGACTGTTAAAAAATCGCTTAAACTTTACAATTTTTTAACAGTCTATATTATTTATTCATCTTTAGCCCAAGCTAAAGCACAGCGAACAGCTCTATTCCATTCTTTAACAAGTGCCTCTCTCTTTTCTTTAGTTATTTCAGGTTTAAATACTTTAGAAATTGAAACTTTTTCTTTAATTTCATCTTTGCTTTTATAATATCCAATAGCAAGGCCAGCAAGGTAAATAGCACCTAAAGCAGTACTTTCTATTATAGTTGGTCTACAAACATCTACATCCATAATGTCTGCTTGGAATTGCATTAAGAAATCATTGTCGCTGGCACCGCCATCTACTCTAAGCTCTTTAACATCAACACCACTATCTAAAACCATGGCCTTTATTACATCATTACTTTGGTAGGCTAAAGATTCTAAAGTCGCTCTAATAAAATGTTCCTTTTCAACGCCACGAGTAATACCAACAATTGTACCTCTTGCGTACTGATCCCAATATGGAGCCCCTAGACCCGTAAAGGCAGGAACTATATAAACCCCGTTGCTATCTTCAACTTTCTTTGCATATTGCTCAGAAAATGGAGCTTGGTCAATCATTCTTAGACCATCTCTCAACCATTGAATTGCTGCACCAGCTACAAAAACACTACCTTCCAGAGCGTATTCAACTTTACCATCTACGCCCCATGCTATAGTTGTAAGTAAACCATTTTTAGATTCAACTGCCTTTTCTCCTGTATTCATTAGAATAAAGCAACCTGTACCATAGGTATTTTTAACCATACCTTTTTCATAACAACATTGGCCAAATAAAGCAGACTGCTGATCCCCAGCTATTCCTGCAATTGGTATACGTGCCCCAAGTAGGTTTTTGTCTGTATGACCAAATAAATGGCTTGAAGGCTTAACTTCTGGCAACATAGATTTTGGTATACTCAACTCTGCTAAAATTTCATCGTCCCATTCCAATGTTCTTATGTTAAAAAGCATAGTTCTTGATGCGTTTGTATAGTCTGTTACATATACTTGTCCCTTTGTTAAGTTCCAAACTAGCCATGTATCAATTGTACCAAATAGTAAATCACCTTTTTCGGCTTTCTCTCTTGCACCCTCAACATTGTCTAGTATCCATTTTACTTTTGTTCCTGAAAAATATGCATCAATTATAAGGCCTGTTTTCTCTTTTATTTTTACATCAAAGCCTTTAGCCTTTAAAGTGTCGCAATAATTTGAAGTTCGGCGACATTGCCATACTATGGCATTGTATACTGGTTTGCCAGTATTCTTATCCCAAACAACAGTAGTTTCACGTTGATTTGTAATTCCTATGGCTGCAATTTCTTCTGGAGATATGCCTTGTTTTGCCAAACATTCCGTTGTAACAGAAATTTGTGACGACCAAATTTCCATTGCGTCATGCTCTACCCAGCCAGCTTTAGGGAAAATTTGCTTAAACTCCCTTTGAGCAGAGCTTATTGTTTCCCCAAACTCATTAAAAATGATAGTTCTTGAACTTGTTGTACCTTGGTCAAACGCCATTAAATATTTACTCATAAATTCCTCCCATAATATTATTTACATGTTCCATATTTCTTTATTTGTAGTAGAAATAGCTAACGCCCCAGAATTTAACGCATTTAGAACGTCCGCTTTATCTTCTATTAAGCCCCCAGCAATTAGTGGAATATTAATATTTGAATTTACTTTTTTTATTATTTTATCTGATATACCTGGTAAAACTTCTATGGCTGATGGTCTATACTCGTTGCAAGTTTTTATACAAGTACCCAAAGACATAGAATCTATAATAAACATACGCATTATTGTTTTTAAATCGCACTTACTGGCTATTTTAAGGTGATGCTGCTTTGTACTTATAATGCCATAGGGATTTACTGTTTTTTTTAGAAACATAATTCCAGCATTATCACTTTTTAAGCCGTCTATCATATCTACATGTATGAAAAATATTTTATTGTGTTGCTTTAGTAAATTTGTTATTTCTTGAATATTAGTTAGGTTACCGAATAATACAAACACAACTTTAACATCGGTTTTCAAAACATCCCTAAGGTTGTCTTTGTTTTTAACACTCCCGATTATTGGGTTATCTAGTAGTAGTTCTTTGAAATCGTTCATATTACTCCTTTTTTGGTTTGTATTATTGGGGATGCATTATTTTATCGGTAAGAATTAGACCCCCACTGACGGATAGGTCTATCGACTTGCCCTTGTCGCTACCACATCCACATTTAGACCCAACAAGTTTGGTATAATAACATCGCCTATTTTAATATTTTCCTTTTTTAAATCCACTTTTTTTATTTCTCTTAGACATTCATCCAGCATACTTTTAGGTACATCGTCATTGGTTTTAACGGAAATCATTTTTAAACCATCTTTGGTGTTTAACCTTAGGGAAGTTGTAATAATTCTTACAGGGTTAGTATATTCGGTGATGCCGTACTTTTCCCCTATTTTACAGCTGTTGCCAGAAACTTTTATGTCGTCGCCATTAATTGTTAAGGTCAACATGCAACCCATTGGACATTTTGTGCAAATAAATTCTGTATTCTTCATATTAAACCACCTCTATGCTTACATTAATATTACTAATTTTATCAAAATTTTGCAAGTATTTTCCCTCAATTTTTATTTTTTCCATTTCCCCCGGCGTGATAACTCTTAAATTTTTACTAATTATATTTGTGTCATTAACAGAAATTTTTAATTTACATTTTTTATAAACATCACTACTTCTAAATTTTATTTCTATGTCATTAATTGAATTTTCCACATTAATATATTGTGGTACAACATATCTTACTTTTTCATCTGTATTTATTCTAACTAAAGTTTTTTTGCTTTCTCCATTTTTTATATATTTAACAGCACTTTTTCCTGCTTCCATAGCCTCAATGGAAACATTATCTACAAGATCATGTACATGCAAAACATTTCCACAGGCGAAAATACCATCTACATTAGTTTCTAAGGAATCGTCTACAATAGCGCCACTTGTTATATTGGAAAGATCCACACCTGCCATTTGGCTAAGTTCATTTTCTGGCAATAATCCAACAGATAATAAAAGTGTATCGCATTCAATAAACTTTTCTGTTTCTTTAATAGGTTTTTTATTTTCATCTACTTGGCAAATATACACGCCTTCCAGACGCTCTTTTCCCACTATTTTAGTTACAGTACTGTTAAACATTAAAGGTATGTCAAAGTCTTGCACACATTGAACTACATTACGTGACAATCCACTAGAATAAGGCATTAACTCAACAACAGCCTCAACTTTTGTACCTTCAAAAGTTAAACGCCTTGCCATTATTAACCCTATATCCCCTGAACCTAAAATTACAGCTTTTTTCCCTACTTTATAGCCATGGATGTTTATAAATTCTTGGGCTGTTCCTGCTGAAAATATTCCCGAACATCTTTCTCCAGCAATATTAATTGCCCCACGTGGACGCTCACGGCAACCCATTGCCAAAATAATAGCCTTTGCTTTTATATGTTCTAAACCATTTTCGGACAATGTAACAACAATTTTATTTTCTCTTATTTCTGTAACTATAGTATTAAGAAGAATAGGGATTTTATTATTTTCTACTTCTTCTATTAATCTATTGGAATATTCCGGTCCTGTTAGTTCTTCTTTAAAAATGTGTAACCCAAAGCCATTGTGTATACATTGATTAAGTATGCCACCTAATTCTTTATTTCTTTCTAAAATAAGAATGTTTTTAAGTCCAGCGTTGTAAGCTCCTATACTAGCAGAAAGACCAGCAGGGCCACCGCCTATAATTAATAAATCTACCTCTCTCATAATGCACCTCTAATCTTTGCTAAGTATAAATGATTTACTACCAAACTTCGTTATATTTTCCCTATCTGTATTTAATTCTTTTCCTAGTATTTCTATTATTTTTGATGTACAAAAACCGCCTTGACACCTGCCCATGCCTAGTCTTGTTCTCCGTTTTACACCATCGATAGTTGTAGCCCCTAAAGGCCTATGTATGCTGTCTAAAATTTCGCCTTCCGTTACACTTTCACACCTACAAACAATTTTGCCATAGGATTTATTTTCTTTTATTAAGTTATTTTTTTCTTCGTCACTAAGGTCGTTAAAAACTGTAATCCTCTTTCTTTTATTTTTAAAATTCGGATTTTTTTCAGGCTTTAAAATATCTATTGCCATTTGACATAACATTTCACCAATGGCCGGTGCAGCACTTAATCCTGGAGAATTTATACCTAGAGCATTTATAAAGCCTTTTAAGTCATTTGCCTCTTCTACAATAAAATCGCCGTAACCGTCTTCAAAATTCGCCCTAAGGCCTGCAAAAGAAGTTATAATTTCACGCCTAGATATGCCATTTACAACTTTACTAGCCGATTCAAAAACGCTATTCATAACATCACTATTAGTTGTTAGGGAGTCTTTATCTTCTATATCTATGGAACTTGGACCAATAAACACATTATTATGAACCGTAGGAGATACTAAAATCCCCTTGCCCAGCTCCGTAGGAAGTTGAAAAATTGTTTTGTCTAAAAGGTGTTTTGCCGTTCTGTCAAAAAGAATATACTCACCTTTACGAGGTTTTAATTTATATTTATTTTCTGAAACCATATTGTTTATTTCATCGCTATAAACCCCAGCGGAATTTATTACAACTTTCGTTTCAAAGTTTCCATTATTAGTTTCTACTTTATAACCATTTTCTATCTTTTTAATATTAGTAACTTTTGTGTTTAATTTGTACTCTACACCATTTTCCCGAGAATTTTCAGCAAAGGCAATAGTTGCTTCATACGGCGAAATGATTCCTGCAGTTTTCGCGTATAAAGCTGAATACACGATATCATTTATATTTGGCTCTAATTTTAATATTTCATCATGATAAATTATGGATACATCTGGAACTTTATTTTCCATTGCTTTGTTATAAAGTTTTTCTATTTCATTGTGTTTTTCCTTCTGGAAACAAAGTACAAAAGCCCCGTTTCTTCTAAAGGGAATTTCTAAATCTTTACAAAGTTCAGTGAATAAAAAATTACCTCTTACATTTAATTTAGCCTTAAGTGTGTTAGGCTCGCAGTCGTGGCCTGAATGGACAAGCCCACTATTTGCTTTCGATGTACCTTCAGAAACATCGGACCTCTTGTCTATTACAATAGTATTTAGTTTAAACTTACTTAGTTCTAGTGCTGCAGCTGTTCCCACTATGCCAGCACCAATTATTATTACATCTAACAATATAATCACCCCTTATTTTAATAGAACTTTTTATAAAAAGAGAACGCCAAAAAAACCCTGTTTGGATTCTTTTGGCGTTCTCTTAGACTCAAGCCTTGTTTATTTACTTAATACAAGTATAAAATGAAGTGGTGGTTATGTCAATGCCGATTTTTTATCGGTAAGAATTAGACCCCCACCTCAATGTATACATCTGGTCCTTTACTACGTAAACTGCTCTGGTCGAAAGCTGTGCTTTCTGCTCGACTATGCAACCATAATGCTGAGGATATGGGGCTAATTCTTACCGATTAAGCATATCTTCAATATTTAAATTTTCTAACATATTCAGTTGGCGTTTTATTTTCCACTTTCCTAAATATTTTTGAAAAGTATTTTGTATCCGAATAGCCTACTGCACTGGCAACTTCATTAATCTTCATATTTTGTTCAATAAGTAATTTTTTTGCAACATTAATTCTACAATTTCTAATATAGTCTGAAAATTTTATGCCAATTTCTTTATGAAAGAGATAACTAAAGTACTCCTGTGTCATACCAAGTTGATTTGCTAAATCCTCTTGACTTAGTTTTGTAGCATAGCTTACTTCTATCATTGAAATTGCTTTTTGAATTAATAAATGCGCATCAGGATATCGCTTTACATCTTCATTTCTTTTATTAATCGTCTTGCCTATGTCATCCTTCGATAGTTTATCCATAATTATTTCTACTTCGTCGTATGTTACAGGTTTTAGCAAATAATCAACAACTTCTAAAGATAGAGCTTTCTTTGCATATTCAAACTCTGTATATGCACTTGTTATAACAAATTTTGTATTAGTATTATATTTTCTGACAGCTTCTATTAATTGCAACCCTGTCATATATGGCATTTGAATATCTGTAAAAACAGCATCAGGTTTTAATGTCACTATTAATTCTAAAGCCTTTCTCGCATCCAAAACAGAAGCAATGACTTCATATTCTTCACTAATTGACTCAATTAAGTTTTGCAATCCACGTAACGCTCTCCCCTCATCTTCCACAACAATTACTCTCATAACCACTCCTTAATTTTTCTTGGTTTAGGAAGTTTAAATGTAAATGAACACCCACAACCAATTTTATTAGTAAATTCTATTGCTACAGTTTTTCCATAATAGGCATATATTCTGGCAACAGCGTTAGAAATACCAATCCCTTTTGTATATTTTTTATATGGATTTTTTATTGCACTTTTTATTATTTCTTCAGTATTTTTATCAACACCAAAGCCATTATCCTCTATCACAACTTTTAATATATTTTCCGAACAAAGTCTTGCTGTTATTTTTATATAACCTTTTCTATCTATTTCTTTAAATCCGTGCATAATCGAATTTTCTACAAATGGTTGCAATATTAGTTTCCCGCATGGCCACTCTAATAACATTTCTGGAAAATCAATTTCAAAATCAAATAAATTTTCAAAACGATATTGCTGTAAAAATAAATATTGCTCCAGCCATGCAATTTCTTGAATAAATAAAACGTATTCATTATTATTAAAAGTATATCTTAGGATATTTGATAATTTTTTAAGTAAGTATGACACCTTTAAATTTCCGCTTTCTATAGCTTCATAATTTATAACATTAATTGTATTACATATAAAATGAGCATTTATTTGAGACTCTAATGCTTCTATCTCTGCTTCTCTTTGTTTAGATAGTGCGTTCATTTTATCAGCATACTCTTGTTCAATTATATCATAATTTCTTTTAAGGGTGAGTTGCATCTCATTAAATGATTGCGCTAACTGCCACATCTCATTTTCACCTTTTATTTTAATAGGTTCTAGCTCTTTATTTATTTCTACTTTTTCAATTTCATAAATTATCGTTTGTATAGGTAGAATAATTACCTTTTTTATTATGAAAAATAAAGATAATAAAAGAACAAAAATTATTATTGTAAAAATTATAAAGCTCCTACTGTAAATTCCTTCTACGTCTTCTAATAACTTAGATTTATCTATATCAATGTTCAAAATTATATCTTCTATTTCTATCGGTTCTGTAATAGTTATTACATCACCTCTATATTTTTCTTTTATATATTCGCTATGTCTTTTGCCAATCCATTTTTCGTCATTGGAAACTAATATGTGACCATCATCATTTGTAAGCATGCCCGTAGCAGAATTATCAGAATTCACATAAACCGGAAATAAATATTGACTTATTAATTCGGTATTAAAAGAAATTGTTGTTACTAACACATTTGCATCATCAATTGTTTGTACAAAGGGAAAACTAATAGACAGGTTCCCTTGTTCTATGCTATTTGCATCATTCCCCTGTATAAATGAAACATAAAATTTCGGCACATTAGCTTTTCTATTATAAATTTTATCAAAAATTTCTTTTTGTATTTCGTTAAGTTCAAACCCACCTACCTCATATCTTCTTTTTATCTTGTCATATTGAAATATAACCTTATCAAAACCATATATATTAATAGCCGTTATCCACTTTGAGCTATGTGCATAACTTCTCAACTTGTCTTCTAGCATAAGTTCATTTTTATTAGTACTTATCCCTGTATGTATTTGTTTAGAGCTAGTATATATTTCACTATCAGTTGCTATATTCGCTCCAATATTTATTATGTCAAAAAAAGCGTATTTTAAGTTTGCTGCAAGAGATGTCGCTATAATATTTTCAGCCTCATAGGTTTTTTTTATCAAATATTCTTTATATTCTTTTTCTGTATATACCTTAATAGAAAATACCATTAATAATGAAAACAGAATAAATATCGCCAATAACAAAACAGTTATATGACTTTTAATATAAAGGTATATTTTTTCTATTTTTTTCAAATAAATACTCTCCTCTGTTATTTGACAATAATAATTGGAATTGCATTATAGAACCTTGCCTTCTAGTTAGTTTTACTATTAAGAATAACCTTATATTTTACAATTTCTAAACTTTTCTGTGGTACACACTCTTGTATTGCATCTAGTACATCTATCTCACTTACCTCTTTATCTTTTACATTATTTACAAGTGTAGTTTTTATACTATGGATACTACCCGACGGAACATATCTCATTAATGCATGATACATATTAACAGCACTTTTTTGCCACTTGTTATTTGTTAATATATCAGGTATTCTTCCAACTTCCTCTTTTTCACGCATTTCACGAGCTTTTTTACTGTCCACACAAGGTGATCTTTCTAATCTATACCTATCATATTTTTCTTTAGGAGCATCATTTTCTATAAATATCTTTATTGTTTCATTAACAAGCTCTGCTTCTTTCTCATAGTCAATGATTAAATTTTTTTGTAATGGATCTTTCTCAAGATTATATAATCTGGTGCCATAGTTACCCGCGTCTACTTTATCCGCAGCAGCAGGTATTTTCATAGTTTTCACACCCTTTGTAAACTTAAATGGCTCTTGAAGCTCCAATTGCTTTAATTCTTCTATAGAAAATAAACATCTCATATGTGTTGGCATTAATGTATAATTATAGATTTTTACATTATCACTAGGCGCTAGCATATACACGTATTTACCATCAGTAATATTAACATGTCCTTCATGATAGCCAAAAAGCGCATAATCCCTTGTCACTTTATTTTCTCTTATAAGCGGTAACATTGACATCCCTAGCATATCCCTCGGTTTTGCAAGTCCAAAAAAATCTAATAATGTTGCTGGTATATCTATTGTTTGAGTAAGAAAATTTCTACGCTCCGCCTTAATTTTAGACACAGGATCATATATAAATAACGGTGTGTTTGCCATTTCATTATATGTCGGCATAATGCCCTTACTCCACCAATCATGCTCGCCTATTAAATAACCATGGTCAGTATTTACAATAAGCATGGTATCTTCCCAAAGATTATACTTATCCATCACGTCAAGTACTTTACCTATATATCTATCGCACATAATAAGTAGTGCAGCGTATTCATACCTAATATGCTCTACAGCATCGTCACCTTCTGTAACAAAATAGTATGGCGGCCAATCTTTCATTGTCCCATTATATTCATGTTTAAATATTTTTTTATACTCATCTTGACTAAAGAATGGCTCATGGGGGTCAAAAGTCTCAATTTGTAAAAACCAATTATCTTGGTCATGATTATTTTCTAAAAACTCTAATCCTAAATTAAAAGTAACGGACTGTGGCATTTTAGACTCATCTTTGCCAATATATCTCCTATTCATTTCATCTCTAATATGCATATCAGTATAATCCTTTTTTTGATTATCTTCGAGATAATTTTTCCATGGGTCACCCTCTTGGCCCCTACTAATCTCCCATGATGAATATCTAGTATGATATGTCGCTCCGCCATCCTCCCAATAATGTTGATGGTCAGATATTAAATGTGAATGTATACCATTATTTCTAAGTATTTCTGGCATAGAATCATCAAAAGGCTCTATTGGTCCCCAACTTCTATGTAAGAAGTTATATCTACCTGTGTGTAATTCTCTTCTAGCAGGCATACATGGTAGACTGCCCACATAATTTTTGTCAAAGGTAATAGCTTTTTCTTGTAATCTTTTAAAGTTTGGCATTTTTATAAAGTCACAGCCGTATGGCTCAAGCATTTTTAAATTAAGTGAGTCATACATAATCATAATAGCTTTCATGGTGTACTCCTTTAAATATATGCTAGTGTTATTATTGCTTTATCATTTTCCTTTTCGATGTTACTGACTGTGTAATTTACAGCCTCTACAGACCAATTATCGTTTTGTCCATCTACTTGAATTGTTATTTTATTACCATTTTTTAACGCTGTAGCTGTACATACAATTTCACTATCAATATTTGTTACTTCTACTTTTGCTGTTATATCTTCTAATAATTCATATAACTTAAATATAACTCCATCGGCATAATCATAATCAGGTTTATCCTTATTATTACCTATTGCTAATATTGTATTTTCTTTTACCATAAGTGGGACTGATAAGTAATCATGATTTTCTGTATACCATCTTTCGCCGACGTATTTTTTATTATCTAAATAATTCGTCCATTTACCTTTTGGTAAATAATATATAGCCTTCCCATCTTCATTAAATATTGGTGCGACAAGTAGTGAATCTCCAAGCATATATTGTCTATCTAAGGTTTCGCATGATAAATCTTCTGGAAACTCAACAAACATAGGTCTCATTGTTGGTATACCCTCTTTATGTGCAAATATCGCTTGTCTAAATAAATAGGGCATTAGTGTAGCTTTTAGCTTTACAAATTTTCGTAAAACGTCTGAGGCTTCATCATCAAATAACCATGGCACTCTATAAGAATCAGAACCATGTAAACGGCTATGTGAGCTAAGTAATCCAAAAGCACACCAACGCTTATAAAGGTCACTTGTAGCTGTTTTTTCAAAACCACCTATATCGTGGCTCCAAAACCCATATCCACTAAGTGCAAGTGATAATCCTCCACGTAAATCTTCTGCCATAGATGTATACGTTGCCGTACAATCTCCACCCCAATGCACAGGGAATTTCTGTCCGCCTGCTGCTGTTGAACGAGCAAAAACTAAAGCTTTATTTTTTCCAAGTTTTCTCTCCAAAAGCTCAAAAACTGTTTTGTTATATAAATATGTATAATAGTTATGCATTTTTACAGTGTCAGAGCCATCAAAGTACTTAACTCCTGTAACCGGTATTCTTTCGCCAAAATCTGTTTTAAAGCAATCAACACCCATATCAATTAATACTTCTAGCTTGTCTTGATACCATTTACAAGCCTCTGGGTTTGTAAAATCTACAAGAGCCATTCCTGCTTGCCATCTATCACATTGCCATACTGAACCATCAAAATTTTTAACAAGATAACCTTTTTTCATACCTTCATCAAACATATATGATTTTTGGCCAATATAACTATTTATCCAAAGGCATATATGTAACCCTCTTTTTTTATACCTTTCTAGCATACTTATAGGGTCAGGAAAAGTTCTATTATCCCATTTAAAATTACACCATTCATATTCCTTCATCCAAAAACAATCAAAATGGAATGTATGTAATGGTATATCACGGTTCTCCATACCTTGTATAAATGACTTTACAGTATCCTCACCATAGCTAGTTGTAAATGATGTTGTAAGCCATAATCCAAATGACCATGCCGGTGGTAACGCAGGCTTACCTGTTAAATCAGTATATAATTTTATTGTCCCTCTTGGGCCTCCGCCATTTATTACAAAGTATTCTAATTTTTCAGATTCTACACTAAATTGTACACGTTCAACTTTTTCGCTACCTACCTCAAAATTCACGTCTCCTGCATCATTAACAAAAACACCATATCCTTTATTTGAAATATAAAATGGTATATTTTTATAGGTTTGTTCTGATGCTGTTCCACCGTCTTCATTCCAAATTTCTACACTTTGGCCATTTTTTATAAAAGGTGTATATCTTTCCCCTAAACCATAAACATACTCACCAACATCAAGTGCTAATTGTTCCACCATATAATTTCTGTTAGTTTCTTTATTTTTCATATATCCTAAATTTCTATAGCTTGACTCCGTAAGGATTTTATTAGTTTTAAGGTCTATAAATTCCATTTTCCAAGAGCTAGGTTTTTTATCAATTTTGACAGCTGTATCACCTGATTTAAACATAATAAAATCTTGTTCTTCATTAATTATTACAAAGTCACCTTTTTTCTTCGTTATACCAAAATGTGGCCCTTTGTCTAATGCTCCTTTATAATGTATCTCTGAAACTTTTATTATATTTTCCATAGGGCTTTCTATTTTTATCGTAAATATTGGTATATTTAATGTATCTCCTCTATGTGCAATATGTTTTGTTGTTACATAAATAAGCATATAATCTTCAAAACAATCTGCCTCAATAAACTCTACTGCAAAACAAGATTCTATATTATCTTGCATTCTCCAATAACCATTAGTAAATTTCATAAACTACCTCCTATACTATTCTTTTACAGCTCCAGCAGTCATACCACCAACAATATGCTTTTGTAAAAATACAAAGGCTATAACCACAGGTACTACTAAAACTAAACCATAAGCCATGATGCAGTTCCATAACATTCCATATTTATCCATAAATTTATAAATATTAGCAGTAAGCGGTTTCATATCTGCTTCTGTATTAAATGTCATAGAATAAACTAAATCATTCCAACCATGTAAAAAACTTATTGTTATTACAGTAATTACACCTGATTTTATAGTAGGAATCATTATAAATAAAAAAGATTTAAATACATTACAGCCATCTATTCTTGCCGCCTCATCAAGAGATTTTGGCAAGTTCATAAAGTACGGCCTTAATGTGACTATAATAAAGGGTATAGAACCTGATGCAACCGACATAGCAGGTGCTAAATATGAATTTAATATATTCATTTTTGCGTAAGTTAAATATAACGGTGTTAATAATAATGATGACGGCATCATCTGAGTTACTAAAAATATGAGTAATATTATATTTTTACCCGGTAAATTAAAACGACCTATTGCATAAGCTGCTGGAATCCCTATTGTTAGAGAAATTGTCATGGCTATCGTTGCAATAATAATACTATTTTTAAGCGAGTTTAAAAACATAGAGTCTTTGAACTGTGCTGCCCATGCATCTAGAGTAATGTCTTTTGGAAAAAAAGTTAATGTAGCTGCCATAATTTCTTTATTTGATTTGAAAGAAGTTATTATCATCCAATAAAGAGGAAATAAGAAAATCATACCTATTATTATAGCTATTATTGTAAGAGTTATTTTTCTGTTTCCTTCGCTATTAAAAAAACTTGTATTCATTCTAATTCACCTCCTCTTTCATAGTTAATCTTAAATAAAAAAATCCAACACAGAGTAAAAATAAAAATAACACAACTGCTGCTGCAGAACCCGCAGAGAATTTGTATTGCACAAAAGATAGATTGTAAGAATATGTTGATAACACTTCTGTAGAATGATTTGGCCCGCCACTTGTCATAATGTAAATAAGATCAAAAACTTTAAAAGTATAAATAAGTCCTAACATAATAACAGCAAGCATAGCAGAACGTAAAAGTGGTAGTGTCATAAAGAAAAACTTTTGGACAATATTTGCACCGTCTATTGAGGCACTTTCATAAATATCTTCTGGAATATTAGAAAGTCCTGTTGTAAGTAATAACATATTGAAGGGTATTCCAACCCAACAATTTGTTATTATAACAGCAATCATTGCTGTATTACTACTTACAAGCCAGTCAATAGGTTGTGCTATTAAGCCAATATTTAATAATATTTGATTTATAACACCTTCTGTAACGCCAAACATATTTCTGCCAAGTAACGCTGTTACAGACATGGGCATCATATAAGCAACTAACAGTAGCCCTCTTATAAATCCAGATAATGGAAACTTTTTTCTAAAAAACATAGCAAAAGCAAAACCAATTGTAAACTGAATAATAAGACAAAATACTGTATATTGTAATGTATGAATTATTGAGTCCACGAAAACATTGTCAGAAAATAATGCCATATAATTATCAAAACCTATAAATTTAGCTGTATTCCCTTTGAACGTTTTTATATCAAGATTTTTAAAACCTAATACGATATTATATAAAAGCGGATATCCTATAAGCGCAATCATATATACTAAAGCTGGTACTATAAACCAGAAACCTACCATTTCTCTATTTTTCGTTAATTTTTTTATATTCATATTATCACTTCCTCATTAAGTAAATTAGGGATATTATCCTGTGACAATACCCCTATGGTAATACCATTTTACATAACGCTATGTAAATATAATAAAGCAAAGCTTAATCCTTAAGAATTGGACCCCCATCTCAATGTATAATAGGTAGCGGGACAGTTTATCCTATTGCAATACCGACCTAGCTTTTTCTGCCGCTTCCTGCATAGCTGTTTCCGGCGTTTGCTCACCTAATAGAGATGCTTGTAACGCTGTGTATATACCTTCTGAAATAGTTGGCCATTGGGGGTGTGGTCCACGTGTTAATGCGAACTCCATTGTACTAGCAAAAACTTTGTAATTTTCATCTGTTTCCCAAATTTCTTCTGATGCCATAGAATCTTTTCTAGGTGGGAATTTTCCTGCTTCTAAACAAAACCTAGCATTAACTTCTTTACTTTCTAAGTATTTTAAAAATTCAAATGCTACTTCTGTATTTGCCCCTGCACAAATACCAACATTTTCACCACCTATTACGGATGTGTTTTTTTTGTCTTTTGGAATATAAGCAATTCCGTAATCAAAGGCTAATGAATCGTCGGCCACCATAGCATCAAGAGCAGCCATTTGCCAAGAACCATTTTGCATTATTGCAGCTTTTCCTGCTATAAATGCATCTTTAACGTCACTTTGTGACCAATTTACCACTTCTTTACTTGTTAATCCTTCTTGTGCAAATTTTGTTAAATATTCCATAGATTTTACTGCTTCCGGAGAGTCTAGAGTAGATATATCAGCACCAGTTGAATATAACCATGGTAAATAAGAGAATGTACCCTCTTCAGTTCCTTTTGCACTGAATGCAAAACCAAATGTATCTTCCTTAGTTAATTTTTTAGAAACTTCATATAATTCATCCCAACTAGTAGGTACATCATCTTCTGTAAGTCCTGCTGCCGCAAATAAATCTTTATTATAATAAATACCTATACAGCTTGTATTTTGAGGTAAACCATAATATTTCCCATCAACTGTACAGCTTGCTAATGGTCCTTCATAAAATTGATCTACTTCTCCCCATTGGTTTAAAAGATCTGTAATATCTTGGAAAACACCCATTTCTACAAATGATGCCATGTCAGGGTTATCCACCATACCAACATCAGGAAGCTCTCCTGACAATGCCCCCATTGTATATTGTTTCATTAAGTCCGCTCTAGATATATAAGTTTGTACAACTTTTATTTCATCTTGAGATTTATTAAAGTCATCTACTAAGGCTTCAATAATTGGTTGACTCTCAGCATTGAAATAATGCCAAAATTCTATTTCTACTTCTCCTCCCGAAGCAGTGTTATCAATTGTTGTTTCCGATATTTTTGCCAGTTCTGTAGATTCTTCTAGTTGCTCACTTCCACTACAGCCACTTAAAGTACTTGTTGATAATGATAAGGCACACATTGTTGCTAAACATTTTTTTAATATACGTTTCATAAAACACCCTTTTAAACCTTTCTTTTATAAGCTTTCTGTGTAAAGTTCTGTTTATAGATATACTGTATCTCAAATAAAAATTTTGGTAAATTAATAAATTTAAGATATGGGTGACTATTTTAAGGTATCATTTTACGATTATTGTATAATTTTAATGCATTAATATTTTGAGTGTAATTTTTTAGATGAACTAAGGATATATTCGAAATTATCAATATATTCTTTAATTTCCTTTCATATACAAATTTGTTATAATTAAGCATGAAGATATTTAAGACCCTAGGTATGATATTAAGTTAATAGAATTGATCACATACTCAAGCAGAAAGCGAAGCTTCCGACCATAGTTTTTGTGATTCCGCCACTTCTACGGCTGTAATTTCATTACATCCTCCAAACTCTTATTATTTTATTTGCTAGATTGACAATTAACAAAAAAGCTACTAGACTATGGCAATGCACAGATTTATAACTAAAAAATAAAATTACAAAACGAGGACAAAATGAACCCCTTTGATATTGAATTTAAAATTCACTCCCTAATTAAATTTGCCATACCTAGCATACTCATGATGTTTTTCTTATCTATATACACAATTATAGACGGGATTTTTATTTCAAATTTCGTTAGTACTACTGCTTTGTCGGCAACAAATATGGTTTATCCATTTATAAGCATAGTACTGGCTATTGCCCTTATGCTTGGTAGTGGCGGTAGTGCCATAGTTGGGAAAAATTTAGGCGAGGAAAAAAAGAAGTTAGCAAGACGTAGATTTACAATGATTGTTTTTATTGCTGTTATACTGGGCATTATTTTTGCCATTGTTGGAAATATTTATATTGATAAAATATTACATATAATGGGTGTAACAGAAACCCAATATGAGTTAGGTAAAACTTATTTATCTGTATTGTTATTGTTTTCACCAGCTATATTTTTACAAGCTTGTTTTCAAAGTTTTACTGTAACTAGTGGACTCCCTACTAAGGGTCTAATACTAACAGCCTGGGCTGGCATTACTAATATAGTTTTGGACTATGTATTTATAGTACCATTTAAAATGGGCATACTAGGGGCAGCCATTGCCACAGGCCTAGGATACACCGTAGCTGCCGTTTTGGGCATATACATTTTTCTTAATAAAGAAAATTTATTGCATTTTAGTAAATTTTCCATTGAACCAAAAGTATTATTAAAAACTTGTTCCAATGGTGCATCTGAAATGATAACAAACGCAGCTATATCCGTTACTACATTTTTATTTAATATTATATTTTTGCGTTACTATGGTGAAGATGGAGTTGCTTCTATAACTATTATACTTTATTACCAATTTATATTTTCAGCTATACAATTCGGGTACTCCGCAGGCATTGCCCCCATTGTTAGTTATAAATATGGGGAAAAAAATCTGCCCCAATTAAAGCGTATTATGAAGTTATCCCTTATTTTTATTTCCCTTATGTCTGTTGCTTTGTACGGTATATCTTTAATTTCAGCTAAGTTTGTTTTCCAAGTTTTTGCCGATACAAGTTCAAATGTGTACAAAATATCTATTTATGGTCTACCTATTTTTGCTGTTAGTTTTTTATTTATGGGAATAGGTATATTTGCCTCAGGTTGGTATACGGCTCTGTCCGATGGTAGAACTTCAGGATTTATTTCCTTTAGCAGAACTTTTTTATTGTTAGTTATATCTTTAATAGTTCTGCCTACTATATTTGGACCTTTAGGAGTGTGGCTCGCTGTTCCTGTTGCGGAATTAATAGGTCTAGTGCTGTCATGTACTATATTGTATAAAAAAAGGGGTATAGTATAGTAATATTTTTCCCTAGGGGGAAAAACATAAAAACAAAAAATTTAATCCGTAAGAATTAGACCCCCATCTCAATGTATACATCTGGTCGTTTACTACGTAAACTGCTCTGGTCATAAAGCTGTGCTTTATTGCCCAAGTCTGGTCGAAAGCTGTGCTTTCTGCTCGACTATGCAACCAAGTCTGCGACAAATTCGCCGTTTAGTGGGGGGTGCAAGCCCCAACTGACGGATAGGTCTATTGACTGCAACACCGTTGCTCTTACGCTCATAAATTTTTATTTTTATTCACTTTATGTTAATATTATTTATATAAATTATTTTCAAAGTTAGGAGATGTTGATGTGGAACGTGTTTTTTTAGATATTGCCATTATATTAATATTTACAAAATGTTTTGGATTAATGACAAAAAGAGTACATTTGCCTCAGGTAGTTGGGGCTTTAATTGCGGGTATAGTATTAGGGCCGTCCCTATTAGGCATTGTTCCCCAAAGTGACGAAATAATTTTACTTTCTGAAATGGGCGTTATTATACTACTTTTTAATGCAGGTTTAGAAACAGATATAAGTGTAATGAAAAGATCCCTAAAAGCTTATTTAATAATAGGTGTTATAGAAGTGGTTTTTTCACTAATTGTAGGATTTATATTTGCCAAGTTTTTCGCCATGGACTTAATGCATAGTATATTTATAGGGGTATTGCTAACAGCTACATCTTTAGGTATTACTGTGGAAGCTTTATCTGAAATGGGAAAAATAAAAACCGTTGCAGGTCTATCTATTTTAGGCATTGCTGTAGTCGATGATATTTTAGGTATAATTGTACTTACTCTTGCTTTAAATTTAGGTAGCGGAAGCTCTTTATCACCTATGGCATTCTGCCTTATAATTGGAAAAATAATGCTGTTTTTCATTTTTGCATTTGTGGCAGGTATCATAGTAAATAAAATATTCGAAAAAATATATGCTGTTTCTGGAAACAAACACAGACTTTCTATTTTAGCCATTGCCTTTTGTTTTGCCATGGCATGGGCAGCGGAATGGTTTGGCCTTGCTGACATAACAGGCGCTTATTTAGCTGGTCTTGCACTGTCAAAAACTAGGAGTTCCAAATATGTTGAGGGTAAATCTAGTATTTTATCCTATGTATTGTTCTCACCTATTTTCTTTGCTAGCATTGGCTTGAAAACAGATTTACATCAATTAACTAGTTCAATTTTAATATTTGCCGTCTTATATATTGTTATTGCTTGTTTTACAAAAGTTGTTGGAAACTATGTCGGTGCTAGAATGGTAAAATTTGCCTCAATGGACGCATTACTTATAGGTATTGGTATGATGTCTAGAGGTGAGGTTACTTTAATAATGGCAAATAAGGGATTAGACGCTGGCATACTAAGCTCTGAATACTTTCCAGCCATTATTATTATGGTTATTGGCACTACATTAATTACACCTTTATTGCTTACTTATTTTTTTAAAATTAAAGATAGGCATGACGAGGCCACTTTGGTACGAGAGGTAAAAAAATAGAAATAAGGGGTATAATTTACAAAATACTTAGTAAATTATACCCCTTGAATTTTAGTTGTAATCTGAAGTTAAGCTTGTAATTAACTTTTCTACTTCCTCTAAGCTTAGTCCAATACGTAAAAAATAATCTTTAAAAGAATTAAATTCATTAATTAAAAAATCGTAAGTTGTTTCTATATTTTCGGCAGGAGATGCCAACATATTCATTACAGCGTCCAAGTCTACACCTTTAGGCAACAATGAGGCGATTTTAAATTCGTTGCCTCCTAAAGCTTTATCATACTTTAAATTTGTTGCTGTTTGCATATAATTTGTAGCTATATCTTGTTTCGTTACTCCAACTATTCCTAAAAGGAGCATGGCTATTACGCCTGTTCTGTCTTTTCCAGCAGTGCAATGAAAAATTACAGACTCCCCGTCCTTTAGTTGGCAAATTTCTTTTAAAACATCTCTTACTTCTTCCTTTTTATTGGTCAATATATCTTTATATAATCCTATAAGAGAAATTGCCGACATTTTTACAAAATCCTTTGGATTGTTCGGGTCCAAGTCACCGGCTAAGGATATATTAATATACTCCACTCTTTTGTCATTTTCAAATTTATTATTTCCTTTTTTTGTTTCCCCTAAGGAACGTAAATCTATAACTTTTTTTATGCCTCTATTTACTAAAAAATCCTTATCCGCTTCTGTTAATTTGGAAAGACAATCACTTCTGTAAACTTTACCCCATTTAAAAACTTTTCCATTTCCTATATATCCCCCTAAATCTCGTGTGTTGCTTGTTCCTTCTAAAGGCAATCTTATTATTTCCATTTTCCCCTCGTTTAATAAAAAAGCGCCAATGTCTATGATGCTTTTAACTACTTTGTTTGACTCATCGCTTTTACCAATTCTTTTTTTAGTTCTTTATGTGTATTTGAAAAATTTATCTTTATGATTTTTTTTACTTAAATTTTTATATTATCCATTAGCACCTTCCTTATGTATATATTATAAGCAACGTCATTGATTTTTTCAAGTATTCATAAAATTTAGATTTGCTAAAGCCTTGTTTTTTTTAGTATAATAACTTTAAAGAGAAGTAGCGTTTATACGCTTATGAATTTTTATTTTTATTTGCAATGCTTAAGTATAAAAAAAGGAGTAGCCATGTATAAAATATTATCTATAGATTTAGACGGAACATTATTAAATGATAATCTAAAAATAAGTAGTGCTAACAAAAAAGCCATAGCCCACTGTTTAGAAAAAGATATTCAAATTGTTTTAAGCTCAGGACGTAGCGCTGATTCAATGAAACCTTTTATTGAAGAGCTAAATTTAAACCAATATCCTTTTTATGCATCAGCCTTTCATGGAGCTTACATATTTAAAACTGATACCATGGAGCCAATAAAAGAAACCTCCTTCAATAGAATAAACGCTTTGGGTATTCTTAGTAACCTAAAGAAAAATAAGGAAATCGGTATTGTGGTTTATAAAGGCAATAATGAAGCATTAACAGAGGACCATAACAAAAATGTTAAAATTTACGAAAACAAAGTAAAGATACCAATTATAGAAATAAAAGATTATAGAAATATAAAAACCGATGTTTTAAAAATAGTTGTTATTGGCCATAGTGCAAATTTAAAAGAAGTATATAATGAATTTAAATATTTAAACACAACAAATGATGCAAGAACTTTCTACAGCAATACAAATCTTTTAGAGTTTATGAGCCATATAGCTAGTAAAGGTACAGCCCTAGAGTATATCGCCAAGGCATCTAAAATAAATATGGAAGAAACTATAGGTATCGGAGACAACGAAAATGATATTTCCCTTGTTGCAGCTGCTAAAGTAGGCGTTGCTGTAAACAACGCTGTTGATGGTTTAAAAGAAGTTGCCGACTACATTACTGAAAAAACTAATGATAATAATGCCGTGGCAGAAGTTATTGAAAAATATATAGGGTGACGCCATGTATAAATTAATAGCCATTGACTTAGATGGCACACTTTTAAATAATAATAAGGAAATATCTGAAATAAATAAAAAAGCCATAGAAAAATGCATAAACAAAGGTGTTCATGTATTTTTAACTTCAGGCAGAAGTCCTCTTTCTATGTTCCCCTATATAGAGCCTTTAGGTCTTAATAAAATTGATGCTTATATGTCGGCATTTAGTGGTAGTATGATATTTGATTCAAATAAAAATATAGTTTCCGAAAAATTTTTAGACAGAGATATAGCCCTAGATATATTAAGTAAAATTCCTGAGGAAAATTTAGGAATTGTATTATATAAAACCATGAACAGGCTTTATACAAAAAACTTAAATGAGTTTGTAAAATACTACGCCTCAAATATAAATTTAGAAGTTAATATAGTAAAAGATTTTGCAGAAGTAGAAGGAGATTTTAAAGAAGTCCTTATATGGTGCCAATCTGTAGAAGTTTTACGAGAGGTAGTAAAGCGATTTGAATATTTATACCAAGGGAATAAAGTAAAAATGATGATGGGTTCTAGCCATATATTGGAATTTATTAATCCCCATTGTAACAAAGGGGCAAGCCTAGAATACATTTGCAACCATTATGGCATTGATATAGAAGATACCATTGCCATAGGTGACAGCCAAAACGATATAGAGCTTTTGCAAAAAGCCGGCCTTGGTATAGCCGTTGCCAATTCCTTAGATTCACTTAAAAATGCCGCCGATATTGTTTCTCCATATACAAACAATGAAAATGCAGTTGCCAAAATAATAGAAGACTATATAAAATAAAAATAAAATAAAAAGGGATGATATTATGATAGTAAACTATAGCTGTAATAATTTTAAATCTTTTAAAAATGAAGTAAATTTTTCTTTAATACCTGAACCATCCATAACTAATTTAAAGGAAAATATAAACAACAACCTTCTAAAAGGTTTATTATTTGTAGGTGCTAACGCATCAGGAAAAACAAATTCTATTTCTGTTTTGGAGCTACTTTTAGAGATTTTATATTTCGATGATTTCCAAATGAAAAACTACGTGAATATATTTACAAGGAAAGATATTTCTATGGAATATAGATTTAATATAGACAACTCTATAATTGACTATAAGTTAAATTACTACACAAGTTTAGAAACTATGGAAGAATTTTTATACATTGATTCACAAATTGTATTTCATAGACAGGACCTAGCCTTTACTTCTCATACAATAAAAAATATTACTATAGAAAAAGAAGTGCCCGCCATAAGAAATGTGCTGGAAAAAGCTACGGGAAAGTTGTCTAAGCTTTACGACTTTTTAAATAATTCTGCTGTAATAGATTTATACAACAATGCAATTAACGGGTCTAAATACAAACATTACAACCCTCGCATTAACTACACTTCTAAAGAAGTAGATTTAATAAACGATTTTTTAAAGACCTATAACTTCGAGTATAGAATAGCCATGGATAAAGAAACAGGAATAATAGACGACGTATATTTTTTAAGAATTGGCTGCGATGTAAAAATTCCTTTTAAAATGGAATCCATAGGCAATAGAAATTTAATATATATTTTACCTATATTTAAAGAGGTAATGCAAAATAATGGCATGCTTATACTAGATGAATTTGGTAGTTGTATGCATAATGAATTGGAACAATTATTAGTTAGGTATTTTATGACCAATAGTAAAATGGCACAAATATTCATGGTTAGTCATTCCACAAATTTACTATCTAATTCACTTTTACGTGCAGACCAAATATATTCCTTAGACTTCATAGACAGCAGTACCATTGCTGAAAGGTTTTCTAAAGAAAATCCACGTAAGGGTCAAAATTTAGAAAAAATGTATTTAGGTGGTGTTTTCGGTGGATTACCAAAGTATACTAAGGAGTAATATAACCTTTAACAAAAAAAAGCGAATCGGTAGGGTTATTTATATTGTGGAAGGTAACCGTACAGAAGTAGATTTGCTAAAAAAAATATACCATGAACTTCTTGGCTACAACTATGTGTCTTCTAATAGAGATGGCTATGAAATGAAGTTTTTAAAAGATGATGACAAGTATTCAGTAGTCTATGTTTTAAATTCGAAAAATTCAAATATTTCTTCTTTATTAGATAGTGTAGAACTATTTGACGAGGTTAATAACTTTATTGTGAATAACTACGACAAGGATTTTTCTTTAGAAAATGCTGCTATATTTTATTTATTTGACAGAGATTTTAAGTCCAATGAGAACCATGTTGTTAAAGAACTAATTGAAATGTACGGCAACTCACGAGAAGGCTTTGGCTACAATATGCAAGGCCTATTACTACTAAGTTATCCAGCCATAGAGGCATTTTTAAGTGAAAATCTTCTAACTAAATATTTCCGTCACGATTTCGACTTGGGTTGTACCCTAAAGCATCATTTAAGGTCTAGACACCTAGACATAAAAAGTATAACAGTTAAAACCCTTACTAAGGCAATGTATAGAATGCATACCATGTTAAATGAAATGGGCATATCGGATTACAACATAGACGACTTTGCAAAAACTAATGAAGACATATTTAATTTCCAAGAAGATTATTTATTGGCCAATACTGGTTATAAATTACTTAGCCTTTTATCGATGAGCCTAATAGATTTAGGATTAGTAAATTTTGAAGAAATAAGCGAGGAAGAAAATGGATAAATTAAAGGAAGGTTTAAAGAGCCTTGCCTTAGATGGTAATATTTATAAATTCAAGAAATTCATGACCATGCTTTTAGAATATAATGAAAAAATAAATTTAACGGCAATTACAAAAAAAGATGAAGTAATTATTAAACATTTTTTAGACTCCCTTAGTTTTTTTGAAGTAATTAATATAGAAAAAAATGCATCTATTATAGATGTAGGGACTGGTGGCGGCTTCCCTGGTATTCCTATAAAACTAGTAAGAGATGACCTTAACATAACACTTCTGGACTCTTTGCAAAAACGCATAAATTATTTAAATGATGTAATAGATGCTCTTAGTCTGGAAAATATATGTACAATTCACAGCAGAAGCGAGGACCTAGGGCGAAATGAGGGCTATAGAGAAAAATTTGACTATAGCATATCTCGTGCCGTTGCTAGTTTAAATATCCTTTGTGAATACACTTTGCCCTTTGTAAAAACTGGTGGTAGGTTAATTGCCCTAAAAGGTATAAATGTAATGGAGGAAGTAGCAACTTCCAAGGATGCAATAAAAAAATTGTCTAGCGAAATAGTGGACATAAAAGAAGTAGAAGTACCTTGTAGTGACATAAAAAGATTTATAGTAATTATAGAAAAAAAAGAAACCATGAGTGAAGTATATCCTCGAAGTTATAAAAAAATAAAAAAAGAACCGTTGTAATAAGGAGTTAAAATGTTTTTTAAATTAATCCCCCAAAGCGTTAAAGGGGACAAAGGTACAATACCCACGTCCCTACCACCAGCTGTGTATATCTTTATTGCCACAGTTTTGTTTAGGCTGGTAATCGCTAGAGATGTAACAGGCTATAAAGGCGACTTAAGGTTATTTATGTTTTGGGCAAATGAACTAGCAGAAAATGGCTTGAATAACTTTTATTACGGCGACTTTTTTAAGGATTACGCCCCTGTTTACATGTATGTTTTATACATAATGGGTACTATTGCCAAAATTTTAAATTTGGAAATTTATTCATCTGGTTATACTTATTTTATAAAGTTTGCGCCTATTTTCTTTGATGGCATAATTTCTGTTCTTATATATTTTATTGGTAGAAAAAGCCTTAATTTTTCTGCGAACAAAGCTTCAATTTTTGCTTTAATATACGCCTTTAACCCTGCTATTATTTATGACTCTAGCATTTGGGGACAAGTAGATATTTTTCATACCATGATTATAGGAATTTCTCTTTTTTTGCTTTACTACAAAAAATATACTATGGCCTATATCCTTTACGTAATCGCCATATTAACCAAGCAACAATCTCTAATATTTGGACCTATATATCTATTTTCTATATTGAATTATTTTAAGGAGAATGATATAAAAAACAACGTGAAGTTTTTCTTTAAACATTTTTGCGTTTCCATCGCCATAGTCTTTATAGTATGTTTTCCCTTTGTAAAAAATTGGGATTTTAAAATAATTTTAGACACCTATATTGGCACTATAGACTCCTACTCCTACGCTACATTAAACGCTTTTAACTTCCATGGCTTTTTAGGTGGGAACTTTATAGATATTAATGAAAAATTATTTTTTATTTCATATAAAACATTTGGCCACTTTATGTTAGTTGTTGTAACTGTTCTAGCTTTATTTTATTTATATAAAAATAGAACTCTTAGCGGGCTGTTTTTTATAGGCGGATTTTTGAACGCTTGGACATTTATGTTTTCCATAAAAATGCACGAAAGATATTTATACCCAAGCCTTTTAATGTTTTTACTTGCTTATATGTTTAACAGACGGAAGGAAATAATTATACTTTTCATTAGCTTTTCCATTACTCTCTACATAAATTGTACGGACGTTGTGCGGATGATGATGTTAGATAATAATACGGAGATACTAAAGTATTCCATGTTTGTTATATCTTTTATAAATATAATTCTTACTTTTTTTATGGTTTATTATTATTTTATTAGCTTTAATTTTAAGGATATTACCTTAGAAGAAAAAGAGGAACACGTTGAAAAATTTACGGTGGCAATAAAGGCAATAACCATTTATGAAAAAGTATTTTTTTCTAAAAAAGACTTACTAATAGCCACAGCACTAACAACTCTTGCAACAGTATTAGGATTTTCCTTTTTAGGTAGCAATGTAAATCCACAAAAACCATATATAGGCAACAAAGGGGATTACATAGATTTTAATTTTCAAGAGGAAGAGGAAATCAAATACATACGTACATTTTTAGAAAGTAAAAATAATAAAAATTTACAATACTCATACAAAGCAGATGAAAAAGAAATCACCATAGATAGTAATTTAAGTAGCGTTTTTAAATGGAATGATTTAGAAGTAAATGGCAAAACCAAGAAGCTGCGTTTAAATATTTTAGATGGTGACACTCGTATAATGGAACTGGCATTTATTGACGAATTAAATAATATTATACCTATAGAATACGCCATTAGTTCCAACGGAAACAATTATATTCATGATGAACAAAATACAGTGCCTCAAGGTAAAATAAACATAGGGGGAATATATACCTTAGAAATGGCAGAAGTAAATAATAATTATAATTATACAAACTCTACTTATTTCGACGAAATATACCACCCTCGTACAGGATACGAAATAGTAAATAATTTAACAATATATGAAACAACTCACCCACCACTGGGGAAAGATTTTATGGCTCTTAGTATATATTTATTGAACATGAGCCCCTTTGCCTATAGGCTACCTGGGGTTATTTGTGGCATTTTAATGATTCCTGCCTTGTATTTACTTGCCTATAAAATTTTTAAAAATAGATTTTGGGCTTTGTTTCCAGCTCTATTATTTTTATTTGACTTTATGCATTTTTCTCAAACTAGAATTGGAACAATAGACACCTATGTTACTTTGTTTATTATTATTTCTTATATATTTATGTATCAATATTATGAAATGAATTTTTATAAAGATAAATTTAAGGATACCTTGAAACCACTTTTTTGGTGTGGAATTTTTATGGGTCTAAGTATTGCCTCTAAATGGACAGGGGTTTATTCGGCTTTAGGTTTAGCCATTATTTTCTTTTATACGTTAGGCACTAGATATAAGGAATATTTATATTTGTATAATGAAAATGGTCAATGCCACGAGGGACAAGGGAAAATACTGAAAACTATTGGCTTTTGTTTTTTAGTCTTTGTTTTTATTCCTTTAATAATATATGGAGTTTCCTATATACCTATATTGGCTACAGATTCATGGAGTGGCATAGGGGATATTATAAAAAACCAAAATAGTATGCTAAGCTACCACAGCAATTTAGAAACGACTCACCCCTTTGAATCTAGTTGGTGGATGTGGCCTTTAAATATTCGACCTGTTTATTATTATTCTAAAACTTTTACAGAGAATATTGTTGCCGGCATTAGTGGCTTTGGTAACCCTGTGTTATGGTGGAGTGGTCTAGGTGCTACTATTTATGTTTTATTTAATTTTAAAAGTTATAAAAAAATAGAAAGAAGAATTTTATTTTTTATTTTAATTGCATACTCTGCACAATATTTGCCTTGGATTACCATTACAAGAACAACTTATTTATACCATTATTTCCCATCAACACCTTTTGTAATGCTTTTGTTGGCTTTTGTATTTAAAAATATGTTTAATGTGGAGGACTTAGTTAAAAAAAGGTATGCTGTTATTTTTGTAGGTATAGTTGGAATTGTATTTTTTATATATTATCCCGTTCTTGTCGGGTTACCTGTAAACAAGAGTTATGCAGATGTATTAAAAATTTTACCAACTTGGGTATTAACGCCCTAGAGTGTTACATTTCTTTACAGGGAAAAACATAAAATATTAAAACTTAACTCAAAAGAACACAATTGCAAACTGTTAGAATGGTGTAAAAATTGGTAATATATAATAAGTTTCAAAAAAGTAACCATTTACCCAAGAGTATTGAATTATTTGCTGGAGCTGGCGGCATGGCTCTCGGTATTGAAAAAGCAGGATTTGATACCATAGGTCTTGTAGAATTAGATAAAAATGCTGCCAGTACACTTAAACGTAACCGTCCTAAATGGAATGTTATTCATGATGATATCGCAAATATTACAAGCCTTGATTTAGAAAATTACTTCGCCATAAAAAATGGCGAATTAGATTTATTATCAGGTGGAGCACCTTGTCAGGCACTTTTCATATGCGGGTAAGCGTTTAGGCTTGGAGGATGCAAGAGGGACATTATTTTATCACTATGCTATTTTCTTAGAAAAGTTACAACCAAAAATGTTTCTTTTTGAAAATGTAAGAGGATTGCTAACACATGACAAAGGCCAAACTTTCAAAACTATATTAGATATATTTGAGCAAGAAGGATATTCCCGAGGACATAGCAAAAGCCTATATGAAATCATGTACAACTAATTATAAAAAAATATGATGAGAAACTACAAGCTTTTGACTTGAAAAAGTTTAATAAAAATACCATAGATCCTATTAAATTAATATTCGACAAAACTGTTTATGGGTTGTCATGGGAAGAAATTGTAAATAATGAAGTGTTCAGACAACGAGATAAGTCCAACAATAATGATATAGGATATTTCCATCAAATGATTTTTCAGTATATTAAAAACTGTGAAGTACCTAATACTGGTTGGGATGTTGTTTATAAAAATAATAATGGAATTAAAATGCCAGATGGAAGTATTGTGAAAACTATATATGTAGAAATGAAAAACAAACATAATACTATGAACTCTGCTTCAGCTGGTAAAACATTTATAAAAATGCAAAATCAACTTTTGCAAGATGATAACTGCGCTTGTTTTCTTGTTGAAGCAATAGCAGAAAAAACTCAAAATATTAAATGGGAAACTACTGTAGACAAACAAAAAGTTGGGCATAAACTTATTAGAAGAGTAAACCTAGACCAGTTCTATCACATTGTCACAGGAGAAGAAGATGCCTTTTATCAAATGTGTATGACTCTTCCAGAAACAATACAAAAAGCTGTTACCTTAATGGATAATACAGTTCTACCTAAGGATACAGTCGTAGATGAGCTTAAAAAGATATCCTTACAATATAATGATAGAAACAAAGAAATGTCTATAGCCATGGCTATATATATACTTGGGTTTAGTAATTATAAAGGATTTTTATAAGGTATTAAAAATTTTACCAACTTGGGTATTAACGCCCTGAATGAAAATATTGAGGTGATTATATGAGAAAAGTATTAAAGGGGAATTTTATATTTACTAGAATTTTTGGAGAGTATGAAATTTACAGAGATTTTTATTTAGCAATTGAAAATGGTAAAATAGTTGATTTTTTTAAATTTTTACCTATTAAGTACAAGAATTGGGAGTTAATTGAGTATAAGGACAAAATGATAATTCCAAGCTTTATGGACATTCATTTACACGGAGCACAATTCGAAAATATTGGTCTTGGCATGGATTTGCCGCTTTTGCCATGGTTAGAAACTTATACATTTCCAGAGGAAAATAAATTTGCAAGCAATGACTATGCTGAAAAAGTTTATGATAAATTTGTAAAAGATTTAATTTACCACGGCACCACTCGTGCCTGTGTTTTTGGAACAATACATGAAAGTAGTAAAATTTTATTTGATAAGTTTATAGAATATGGCATAGGGGGCTATATTGGTAAAGTAAATATGAATAGAAATTGCCCTGAATATTTACAAGAAAAAAATTCCTATGAAGAAACTTTGAATTTTTTGGACTATACAATTAATAAATCGGACATGGTAAAGCCTATTATTACTCCAAGATTTATACCCTCTTGCACCAATGAGTTAATGGAAAAATTAGGAAAGCTTGCAGAAGAAAAAAAATTGTTGGTTCAGTCCCATTTATCGGAAAATAAAGATGAAATAAAATGGGTAAAAGAATTACAACCAGATACTAGCTACACTGGAGCATACCAAAAATACAATATGCTAGGGGAAAAAAATATTTCCATAATGGCTCATTGTGTTCACATAAGCGACGCGGAACTACCTCTTATGCAAAATGAAAACTTTTATGTAGCTCATTGCCCTACATCTAACTTCGCTTTAAAAAGTGGTTTGGCTGGTATTCGTAGATTTTTAGATAATAATATAAATGTAGGTATAGGCACAGATGTTTCTGGCGGCTACACTTTAAGTATGAGGCAATGTATAGTCGCTGCTGTGGAAACTTCCAACCTTTACGATACCTATGTAGAAAAATCCAAACCCCTAAGTATGTGCGAAGCTTTTTACCTAGGTACAAAGGGCGGAGGCAAAATATTTGGCAATGTAGGCAGCTTTGAAGTAGGCTATGAATTTGATGCCTTAGTAATAGATGATAATTCAACTCTACCTTTAGAAAAACGTCTGGAAAAATTTATTTTTGATGGAAAAAATGAAGATATTATAGAAGTTTATGCTAAGGGAGTTCAGATAAAATAAAAAATCACAGGGGTAGGATATATGTTTTATGAAAATAAATTTATGCTAAATATACCGACTTATTTACTTTTACACTAGAAAAGTAAACAAGAAAAAACACATTGTATGCAAAATAATGTATACAATGTGTTTTTTTTATAATATACTATAACCACAAAAATTCACATAAGGAGATGATTTATGAAAAACAAATGCAAGGAAATTTTAAGAAACCCCTATAATATACTTTGGATAATAGCTATTTACACTTTAGTTTTTGGTCTGATTTCAGACTCTATACCCAATATAATTACAGGTTTTATAAAAATAATTAGTATTCGTGGCATGCTTATTACAGACTATATTGCCGTCGGTGGTGTTGGAGCAACTCTTTTAAACGTTTCTCTGTCTTGTGCTTTAATACTAACTATATATAGAAAAGTTCAACTTAAGGCCACAGGTTCATTAATAATGGCATTTTGGCTGTGTTTTGGGTTTTCATTTTTCGGAAAAAATGTTTTTAATATGATGCCTATTATTTTTGGTGGCTATTTATATTCAAGGTATAAAAAAGAAGATTTTATGTGGTATACACTTACTTCTGTTCTATCAACTTCTCTTGCTCCAGCTGTAAATGAATTTTACTATATCGGAGTTTTTAAAGCACCTGTTTTAAATTTTATTTTTGCAATTGTAATTGGTATATGTATAGGTTTTATAATGATACCTATTTCCATTAATGCAATGAAAGCCCATAGTGGTTTCAACCTATATAATGTAGGCTTTGCAGCTGGTATATTAGGTCTATTAATAATGGGCATAATACGTGGCCTTGGTTTAGACCAAGTAGAACAACAAATTTATTGGAGCGACGACAAAACCATTTTAATGGCTACATATATTATTATTATTTGTTTGTTTTTAATAACCATGGGCTTGTTTATGGCCAAAGATCCTAGACTTCATTTAAAAAAAATATATAAAAGTTCTGGTAGACTTGTTAGTGATTATTACTTAGCACACAAAGAATCTGTATATATAAATATGGGGTTATTAGGATTATTTGTAACTATTTTAGTTATTTTATTGGGCGGAGATATTAATGGCCCTACTTTGGGTGGTATTTTTACAGTTATAGGCTTTGGTTGTTTTGGTAAGCATCTGAAAAATGTTTTCCCTGTAATGACGGGGGCAATATTAGCTGGATTTTTATGTCAATGGGAAGTATCATCGCCAAATATTATATTGGCAATTATATTTTCCGCTGGTCTAGCCCCTATTGCTGGTACATTTTCCACAAAGATATGGAAAATTCCTTTCAATGATGGTATTATAGCAGGAATGCTACATATTTTTGTTGTAACTAATGTAGGCACAGTTCACGGTGGTCTTAATTTATACAATAATGGCTTTGCCGCTGGCTTTGTTGCCATGATATTAGTTCCAATTATTACAAATTTCCGAGAGGGGGACTTTAATTGAGTCATAGACTTGAGAAGAATATGCGTATTCTTGATGAATTAGTGGGCTTTATGTGCCGTCGAGGGGCAAGAGATATAGATATTAATATTAAATTTGGTTTGCATACCTCCTTTTTAACTGTAGAAGCCGATGTTGATGCCATTGATGAAAATTCATTGGAAACCTTAACAGAAGCCTTAAACGCTGATAGGCAACATGAAGTAGAAGAATGTTATTGGCTCCTTAATGGAGATGATAGCTTTGGCGACGAACTTTCCCTTACGGGCATAATGATTGATGATGCAACTATTACTTATGAAAATTCACATATAAAAATAGTAGCAAGGCGTGTTGAGCAAAGAGATAAGCACTAAATTTATATTGCAAAACCGTGATGCAGGATTGTATTTAGGAGCAGGGAATAAAGTTACCGACCAGTGAACCAAGTCTGGTCGAAAGCTTTGCTTTCTGCTCGACTATGCAACCAACTCGGTTATGCGACCAAATTCGCCGTTCAGTGGGGGTGCAAGCCCCCACTGACGGATAGGTCTATTGATTTAAAAAAGAGCGATTTTCCGCTCTTTTTTTGTGTTATTATTATAATAGTAATAAAATTTTGCTGAGGTGTAAAATGATTGAACAATTTAAATTCCTGCCAATTGGCCAAAGATTAATTAGAAGTGTTTTAGCTGTTTTTATATGCCTGCTTATGTACGAAGTTCGAGGAGAAGATGGCACACAGTTTTATTCTATTTTAGCTGCACTTCTTTGTGTGCAAAATTATAGAAGAAATACAATAGAAGTAGGAGTAACAAGAATGCAAGGCACATTAATAGGTGCTTTTTGGGGTTTGTTATTAATTATAATGGGAGTTAATTTTTTCCCGGCTATATTGTCCAACAATATTATTAGTTATACCTTTATTTCTATTTTTACAGGCATAGTTATTTATAGCACGGTTTTAATAGGTTTAAAGGATTTAGCCTATTTCGCTTGTACAGTCTTTTTAAGTATTGCCATTATGCACGCCGATAATGGTGCACCCTATTTGCACGTTGCCAGTCGAGTTATTGATACTTTAATAGGTGTAATGGTGGCACTTTTTGTAGACTCCATCCATCTGCCAAGAGGCACAAGAAACGATATACTTTTTGTTACAGATTTAGATAATCTTATTTTAGATGAAAATGGCGGATTATCGGATTTTAATAAAATTGAGTTAAATAGAATGCTAGATGAAGGCATGAAGTTTTCCATTTCCACATACAGAACCCCTGCAAACCTTAGGGAAAATTTGCAAGAACTAAATATTACCCTACCCTGTATAGTAATGGATGGTGGAGCTATATACGACATGGGCAAAAACGAATATTTAGAAACCATTCCCATAAAATATAAAGATTCTGTAGATATTATAAAAGCTTTGGAGGAAATAGGAATAAACTATTTTACTACAGTAGTAATAGAAAATACTTTAGTTATTTACTATAGCAATTTAGAAAACTTCGCCGAAAAAGACTTATACAACAGAATGAAAACTTCCCCCTATAGAAATTATATAAATCGAGCCAAGTCGGACCACGACGACGTTTTATACTTTATGTTTATAGGCAGAAGTTATAAAGTTGAAAATAATTATATAAAGCTATGTGAATTATTTGGAAAACGATTTTTAATTAAAAAGGAAAAGTCGGAATATGAAGGCTTTACCATGGTAAGGATTTACAACAAAAATGCAACTAGTAAAAATATGTTGGTTCACTTAAAGAACATTTTAAATATGGAAAAATCCATAGTTTATAGTCATATACCCAATGAAGGTGATGTTTTTATAGAAAAAAATGATAGATACAATGTTGTTCGTAGAATAAAAAAAGAATATAAACCAGTTAAACTAGGCAAAAATATATTTTATTGGAAGGGAGATAAAAAATGAGAAAAACTAATTTTAACGAAAAAGGAAACTTTTACAAAGGGAACTGCCACTGCCACACTACTAATTCCGATGGGCGATTAGAGCCTAATATTATAATTCCCGCTTACAAAGATAAAGGCTACAATTTCTTAATGGTAACAGACCATAATTTATATTCTAATTATAACGAGTATAACGAAGAAAATTTTATTACTATACAAGGTTTTGAAGGGAATGTTAATAATTTCCATTTTATTTTTTTTCCTACAACTGCAAATGAACCCTTCGGACATTTAGAGGCAATACCTAGTGTAAGTAATGAAGAAATTGAAGCCCATGGCACACATAAATCCGTTAATGAATATGTAAAAAACATATGTAGTAGAGGCTATGCAGCAATGATAAATCACCCATACTGGTCAGCTATAGAATATGATGACATAATGAAACTAGAAAATATTTTTGCAGTAGAAGTATATAACTATGGCTGTGAAATAGGGGAGGATACAAGCGAATCTATTACTCATTGGGATGCCTGCCTTAAAAAAGGCAAAAAGCTATGGGCAATGGCAACAGACGACAACCATAACATCCACCCTTTATATAGTAAAAACTCCGATTCCTTCGGTGGTTGGGTAATGGTAAAGGCTAAATCTTTAAATGAAAAAGACATTGTTGAGGCAATGTTAAATGGTAGTTTTTATGCTAGCCAAGGACCAGAAATATATGACTTCTATGTAGAAGATGGCTATTGCTATTTAGAGTGTTCCGAAGTAGCAAGAGTTAATTTACACGGCTATAAACAAGGGGATTTTTTAAATACATTTTATTGGGAAGACTGTAGTGGTAAAAAAGGAATTGTAAAATGTAAATTCCAATTAAAAGGTAATGAAAATTATATAAAAGCTCAAATTTATGATGTTTGTAGTAAAAAAGCCTACACTAATCCTATTTACTTGGATTAGTATAGAATCTTTACTTGTATCCGAAAAAGTCAATAGATCTATCCGTCAGTGGGGGCTTGTATCCCCACTGAACGGCGAATTCGACTGCATAACCGAGTTGGTTGCATACTTGGTTGCATAGTCGAGCAGAAAGCAAAGCTTTCGACCAGACTCGAGCAATAAAGCAAAGCTTTATGACCAGAGCAGTTTACGTAGTAAAGGACCAGATGTATACATTGAGGTGTTGGTCTAATTCTTACCGATTAAAATGTAGTGAAAATTATATAAAAGCTTAATATTATGTTTATGGTAAAAAGGGGCTATCTAGTAGTAGTTAAAAGGCACTGAAATAGCAAAAATGTTATTTGGCAGTGTCTTTTTATTTTATGCATATTTTTTTGTATTTTTGCAATTATATTTGTCTTCCACTGGCTATATACTATGTTCATGGATGTAGCTACAGCCAGTCAAAAAATTCACATTTTTAGGAAGGAGTCAATTATGGCAACAGAAACATTAGAAGATGTAACGGTAATTATCTGTCAAAATAGCGGATACAAAACAATTAGCAATGTTAAGTCCGATTTAACAGCAGAAAAATATGGGGAATTCGCCTCAAAAATGGGTAAGCTTTTAGATGCGGAAGTAACAGGCTATGAAAAAATAGCAATTTATACAATTGCTGAGTAAGATAAAAGTACAAGATTTAACCAACTCAATTATGAACCTTAAAGGAGGAACTATGAAAGATTATTTTGAATTAACATTTTTAGACAATGTAAACGAAGATTACGAGCTAAAAATATCACGTCCAGGCAAAGATGCTATTGCCTTAAATATTGCAGCTGTAATGGAAGAGTTATTAACAATAGGCATTTTAAGAAATAGAGTAGACGTTCCATCAATTAAAGTGTCTGCCACACTAAATGAAACCGTAATAGAAAATGTTACATTAGCCTAAGTATAGAAAGGAATTATTATGCCAATATTATATGTAAAAACAAACATGATTTTAAAATATGAAACAGGTAGCCAGTCTTTTGTGGGGAAATAGCCCAAACTGCTACTGCAAAAAACATATTAGATACAAAACTCTTTACAAACTGAGCCTATTTCCCTTACCCAAAATTGTTCTCTAGTTATAATGCCTTCGATATAGTCAGAAATAAAATTATAAATTTGATCATCTGCCATAGCACCTATAACTATATCAAAATTATACCCTTTTCCTGCTCTGCAATTTATTATAAAATCTAACCTTCCTCTGTCATTTCTTTGAACTCCATAATTTTTAAATTAGTATCCATTTTAACTGTATAGGTATTAATAGTAGGTGTACTATACCTACTAGCCCAACGTTTTGCTTGTTCTCTTATAATGGTGCAATAAAAACCTCCACCAAAATCCTTATTGTTTCTAGATTTAATAATTATTGGCTTTTCAATTTTTCTATAACTACCATGATATACTGTCATTTTACCCATTTTTTCCCTTTCTATATAGTTCACGGCGGTGAATAACTTCATACAAATGACCTATCGTCAATGAAGGATAATCCTTCCTACTAACAGATAGGTCATTTTATGTATTTTTATTAAATTTTATTGTTTCGCTTTTTCTTCAAAAATAGCCAACTTTACTCTTAATCCTTCTATTGCTTTATCTTTATCTACCGGTGCTTTATTGCTGTCTTCTAATGCTCTGTCTTTAAATTAGATTATTTTACAATATTCTTCTTCAACTTGTTCTTTTGCTACTTCTAAAGCACGTTCTAGAGCGCACTCTATAGCGTACTCTGTAACACCTGCTAACATTTCTCTTTCTTTTGAATATTCCATTAAAGCCATGTAAATCCACTCCTTTTTTTCTAAAAAATCGAAAGTAAACCCTAGATTCTTACAATTATCTACTGTTTTATTTACATCGCCTGTTTCCCTTAAATCGTCTATAAAAAACGAATAGAAATTTACAATATTATTTTTATCAGTTTTTGTTATTTCATCAATATTTAGATACTTTATACCAGTTGATTTTACTGTAACTGATAGCGTATCGCTTTTTTCGATGAAGTTGTTGTCTATGGTTATTATTTCTTCTTTCATTTTTGGTAATCCGTTGTAAACAACATATAATTCTGGCTTTAGCACTTTTATAAGAGTTTCGCTAAATACATTTAGGTCATTGCTCTTTACATAATTATACATACAATTGAAGTAGTACAAACTAAGTCTAAGTACCATGTTAGGGTTATTTGTACTTTGATGTTCTGCCATTATTATTAGTTTATTATCTTTTGTTTTGAATGATACATCATTTAACAGTTTTTCCTTGAATAAAACATTTTTACTATTATCTAAATTAAAAAGTTCAATTTCATCTGTTAATTCTTTTTTTGTTATATACTGGTATAATGCTCTAAAGTTTTCTTCTTCTCTAAATATTTGTTTGAAAATATCATCTTTATGTTACTAATTTATATCGCTCATAACTATCTCCTTTGTTAACTTTATTATAATATACCATCCTTATTTTTCAATTATTACTTAAACACCCAAATGCAATCATCTTAAATTAAACCTAATTCTTTGAAATAAAAAAATTGGGCATTGCAAATTTAACGCAACACCCAATTACTCAGCTATTCATATTTTTCCCCAAATATATTTAATAATATAAACGTAACTAAAAGTCCTGCAGGTATAATAATAAGAGGCGAAACCCCAAGACCTGCCGGTATATAACCAACTAAAATAGTAACTCCCGCTATAAATAATGAATAAGGCATTTGTGTACGAACGTGATTTATATGGTTTGTACTTGAGCCCATAGAGGATAAAATAGTTGTATCTGAAATTGGTGAACAGTGGTCACCAAATATTGCACCTGTTAAAACTGCAGATGTACATACAATAGTTAAATTGTAGTCTGAGTTACCAGATAAAACAGCAATTGAAACTGCCAAAGGCATAATTACACCCATGGTACCATAGGCTGTACCTGTGGAAAAAGATACCAGAGATGATATAACAAAAATAATACTTGGAAGTAAAAAGGCTGGCACACCAACTTTATAAACAAGGTTAGCTAAATATGCCGATGTTCCTAAATCTCCAATTACTGAACCTAAAGACCATGCTAATAAAAGTATTACGCAAGTAACAATTAATGATTTCATACCGTTTACCCAAGTATTAATAGCTGTTTCAACAGTAAATATTTTTTTTGCCACGCCCATAGCCATGGCAACTATACAAGCAAACAATGCAGATTGGAACAATGCCACAGAGGCATCAGCATTACCAAAAGTCACTTGCAAGCTGGAAATAGAAAGAGGCGATGCTGTTAATATATTTTGAGAAGCAATATCATCACCAGACATTACAGCTGCATAACCACTAAAATAAAAACTTAGAAATGAACAGAAAATCAATGTTCCAATAGGAATAATGGCATTCCATATATTTGGTTCTACCCTTTCGTCTTCTTCTAAAGTTTCGCCAGAATGGTCTTCTTGAGAAACTTTTAAATTTTCCTCACCAATATCTCCAGCTAAAGTTCTATCTCCAGCAGTCTTCATAGGGCCAAAGTCCTTTAAAGTAAAACCTAGAATTAAAACAAATCCAAGCATAAATATGTTATAAAATCTATAAGGTATAGTTTGAAGGAAAATATTAAATCCGTTAGTTATTTCTAAATTTTCTGCCATAAAGGCATCTTGAATAACTCCAATTTCAAAGCCAATCCATGTTGATATAATGGCAATACCTGCAATAGGTGCAGCTGTTGCATCTACTATAAAGGCTAATTTTTCTCTAGAAATTTTCATTTTGTCGAAAACAGGCTTCATAATAGGGCCAACTATTAATGCATTGGCATAATCATCGAAAAATACCAATAGTCCCATAAACCAGGTAATAACATGTGCACTAACAGGAGTTTTTGCGTGTTTAATAAGTTTTTCGGCAACGGCTCTAGCTCCGCCCATTTTACCTACAAGATGAACAACTCCACCAATGGCAAGGACTTGTAAAATAATACCTGCATTCCACGGGTCCGCCAAAGAACTAAGTATTCTACTTATTAAATCTAAATATGAATTCACAATAGCCGTAAAAAGGTTATTGTGAACTATGGATAAAATAAAAGTTCCTGATATAACCCCTAAAAAAAGTGATAAAATAACATTTTTTGTTATAAACGCAAGAGAGATTGCAACAATTGGCGGTATAAGAGTTATAACCCCTAAAGTTTCGCCAGTTACCTCACTTGCAAAAACAGGTGTGCACAGTAATAAAGTTAATACTATACACATACTAAATAATTTTTTAAATTTCATTTCTACCTTCCTTTTCTCTTTAGTAATAAATAGCAAGTCAATTGACCTATCCATCAGCAAGGGCTTGTACCATCACTGTCTAAATTTTACTTCTAGTAAAACCGCTTATGTATCCGCTGATCACCACGGTTCTAATATAACTTACAAGCCAATATAAAACCATTATATAATATATAAAATATTTAGTGTATCAAAAAAAACTATAGCTAGTATAAGTAAAACTGCAAAGAGCCTTAAGAATTTCTAATATTATTAAATATTGCCTCAAAAAAAGAACTAGAGAGAAAATTATTCTACCTAGTCCTTTTTTATAAAACCGTCGCTCTGCACTCTTAAAACTTTTTTATTGCTTTAGCCTTAGCTAATTCCTTTTTTAGAAATTCTATTTCTTTGTTTTTTTCTTCTACAGCCTCTTCCACAGCCTCTTCCACAGCCTCTTGTATTTCAATTTTTCTTAATGTTTCATAATCATATGCTAAACTTGCCATATTTTTCCACTCTCCTTTACTTAAAAAGTCAAAATCAAACCCTTCTTTTCTACAACCTTCTATTACTTCATTTAAGTTGCTTTTTTCTCTTGTTTCCTTAATAAAGCATGAGTAAAAAGTTAATAAATTTTCTTTATTATCTTTTGTACTCTCCTCCAGAGCATTATAATTTATATCTATAGCTTTTACTTTTACTTGAAGAAATTCATTAGTTAGGTTTAATTCCGTATCCTTTAATTTGGGTATACCATTATATGCCATGTAAAACTCCGGCTTTGGAAACTGTTTATAATTATGTACGGTTGACTGGCTTTCTGAAAAGTATTTGTTTAATGCATCAGCGTAATACAACAACATTCTTATAGGTAGTCGGCTATCCTTTGTGGTTTGATGCTCAACCATTATTATTAGCCTATCATCTGCCGTTTTAAATGCTATATCATTTTCAAAGCTATCTCTTTCAAATATATTTTTAATCTGGTCAGTTATATTGTAAATCTCTATTTCACTATCTAATTCTTTTTTGCTTAAATATTTGTAAAGCTCTTTAAATGCCTTTTCATCTGAAAACGTGTACTTAAAAAACTTATCTTTGTAACTTCTCCCTAAATCTTTTTTTATGCTATCCATGAACACCTTCCTTATAGGTATATTATATACAAGTGATTACTATTTTTCAATAGAGCCTAGTAATGTTGTTTCGCATTAGTTTTTTAAACTGATCAAATTAAACTCGTCCATAAAACTTTGCTTTTATTTTACTTAAGTGCTAAAATATTCACATTCTAGTCAAATTTTTATGAGGTACTACGATGAAAGAATTAGATGACGAAATAAAAAAGGGCATGCCTTTAAATGTTTATTTACTTTTTGGCGATGAAACCTATTTAGTTAATAAATATGTAGAAAAAATAGACAGCGCACTTATAGACAATAACGGTTTTGGAAACAACGATGTTTTTTCCGACCCAAAAGTTGACCCCATGGATATTTATAATGCCGCCTCCACAGTATCTTTTTCCACAGCCAAGAGATACATAAAGGTTATAGACTCTGGCTTTTTTTATAGTGGTAGAAAGGCACAAAGCGAGGAAATGAAAAATCTTTTTGGCGATCTACCAGAATGCAATATTGTTTTTGTAGAAAAAAAAGTTGATAAAAAACTATCCCTTTATAAGTATTTTAAAAAAAATGGAAAGGTTTTCGAATTTGAAACCCTTAAAGAAAAGGATATACTTAAGTACGCTTTAAGTTTTTTTAAAGAAAAAGGAAATACAATAAATAATAATAACCTTCACTACTTTCTTCAATTAGTAGACACTTCCCTTTTAAACATTTATGGCGAAGTTAATAAACTAAGTAGTTACAAAATTAATGGGGAAATTTTAAAAGAAGATATAGATTTAGTTTGTACAAAGTCTATTGCCTCCAACGTCTTCGACTTAGTATTAGCCTTAGGCAATAAAGAAGGTGACAAAGCACAGGAGATTTACAGGAATTTATTGCTTCAAGGAGTTCACCCAATTGCAATGATACCTTTAATAGCAAGACAAATGAAATTAATTCTAATTTGTAAGGATTTACTCGAAAAAAGAAACTCCAAAAGAGAAATAGCAAGTAAAGCTAAAATAAGCCCATATTTCGTTGATTCTTACATAACTCAGGGGAAAAATTTCAAAAAACTATTCCTTTATAATATGTTCAAGGAAATAGGGGAACTAGATTACAAAATAAAAACAGGTCAAATTAAAGCAGAAATAGCAATTGAAATAATAATAAGCAAAAGCATAGGGAGTGTATAATGAAAGCAAATTTAAAAAAATATATAATAGCATTAGGCTGTGTAGGGATTTTATCAAGCTGTGGAAGCAATAGTGAACCAACAGACAATACCCAAGTAAATACAGAAACAACTATACCAACAGAAACTCAAGGAGAAAATGAAGCAGATACAAATGCAGAAGAAACCTTAAGCACTACAGAAAAACCGCAAGAGTATATGGATAATTTATTGAAAGAAGAAAATATACAATTAGGTGATGGTTCTACTTCAGTATGGGCAATGCTAGACAATGCCGTAGGCACATTGGAAAATTTTACAACTGGAAAGCAAGAAAAAGATGAAATCTATATAGAAAAGGGCATAGGCTACTATACAGAGAATAAGAAGGAGTTAAGCCCCGAAGAAATTTTTTCAGACCCTAAATTTGATGAATTAAAAAAAGATAAAATATTAATGCGTTTTATAGTACCAAATGATTTTAAGGGCTTAAAAAATGTTTCCATGAACGATATGCGAGCTGGAGAATGGGTATTTTTCTATGACTATGGCAATGGTTATTTAGTAGGTAATGACGACAGCTTAGGCGGGATTATTTCCTATGAGGAGCTGGACACTGTAATGGAGAATTACGAGCCAAGGGAAATTGAAGTTTTTAGCCGTGATTCAACAGCTTTTATGGACATGGAATATCAAGCAGCCTATGAATTAGATAGCCTTGAGGCTGGCATAGACACAAGATATTGTGCAGGTGACGGAAATTATGGAATAATTGTAACTTCTAAAAAAGGTTTAAGCGACAAACTTCATGGATACTTATACGATACCAACGGCACGGAATACAATATAGTAGCCACAGACTTCCAAGACTTTGCAGACTATAAAGAAACTTTAGCAAAAACTTTCCCTAATTTAAACCCTGAAATCTTCCCAGACATTGACTATTATTGGGTACAGCAAAATACTGTTTCAAATTTATCAGTTTTTTCTAAAACCGTAGACGAATCAAATTTAATGTACGGCGCAGGCATTGGCAATTTGTATTACATGGAATTTGATAGCGGATACTCCTATGTAGTTGTAGAAGAGAAAAGTAAATATAATGCCACTCAAGTTTCCTCTATAGATGAAGCAAAAAAAATACTGGAGGATAATACGCCAAAGGGAGAAGCTGTTCCCTATGTAATTCTTAAGCAATATTAAAATAGACTAAAAACACAAACAATGGGTTCTCTTTATTTTGTGAAAGGATTTTATAAGGGGCTGTCTTGAAATAGAGCAATTCTATTTCAGGGCAGCTCATTTTTAATAATATTGAGTTTATGGGAATTGATGTTTCACTTTTGTATATTTGGAATTTCAAACATATGTAAAAAAGAGTGTACTTAATAAGCCTATTTAATTGATATTTTTTTAACAACAAGCTGCTTTTGATTTCTTGAATTTTATAAGTATTATGACTAAATTTATGCGTATTTCTTTATCTTGCCAGTTGTAAATTTATGATATTTTTTTACATTTCTGCCGATAACATATGTACTTAATTCTTTATTAACTTTTTCTTAACTTCTGTAGTTAAATCTTCTGAACTTGTCGTTTTCTTTCATGTCCCCAAAAGATCCTTCTGTTTGTATTGATCTTATTTCTCTTTTTAATATCCCTTCATTGCTTTGAATTCTCTCGTTGTTTTCTCTCTTTAAGTGTTCCCATTTATGATTTATTTTCATTACTTTGTTTTTATATTCATGGTTTTCAGGATTATATTTGTACAAACATTTTTATTTTATATGGCATCCATCACAACTCGGATATTCATATACATCATATTCTTGTTCATAGCCTTTTGCATTTCTCTTTTCTGTATATTTATATCTTATCTCACGATTGTTCCCACATATGTAATAAACTTCTTCCCCCGTTGTTATTTTTTCTAAATTGTAATGCTTTGATATGTCTTGATTGCATTTCCTCGTCTTCTGTTTTTCGTGTTCTTGTAGTTTAATATATGATTTTATTTTATTTTCTTCTAAATATATCAAATTTTTCTCACTACAATAGCCGCTATCTGCCGTTACATTCTTTAGTTTTGCTCCTATTTCTTTATATTTTTCGACTATTGCTATTAGTGTATTGTAGTCCGTTCGATCATTTGATACATATGTATGTATTATAAAATAGTTTTCTACTGCATACTGAATATTATAACCTACCTTTAGTTGACCGTTCATCATATGGTCATTTTTCGTTCTCATAAATGTTGCATCTGTGTCTGTTTTTGAAAAGCTATTTCTGTCTTCACCCATTATCTCAAAATTAGATTTATACTTATTCAACCTTTTGCTTAATGCCAAAAATCTGCTTTATAATTTCTGTATAAAACTTCGTCTTTGTCTCTTGCCACTTACTTCTTCGATATGCTCATTGCTCATTATCTTCTTTAATTCTTTAGCCTTTTCAATTAATATATCTACATATATTCCATCTATTTTTATTAAGGTGTTGTTTGATAATTTATCTTCTCCTTGTTTTTTTCACACTCTATTTTTTTCAACTTTATCTTTGATTTTATCCATTCCATCTAATATGAACATGATTAATTTTTCTAATTTATATTTTTGTAGGTAATCTTTTTCTTCTATAAATTTGTTGTAATCTTTATATATTTCATCGAGACCTATATAGCCCTCTTTTAGCCTCTTTATTATTTGGTAATTCATATCTTCTAACGCTTCCTGTAGTATATTTTTTAATGTAAAAATATCATCATCTTGTGGTATGCTCACTTCTATTGTTTTTGAAAAAAATGTTTGTTGCCCTATTTAAAAAATTCGTTATAATCTTTCTCGTAAGCATTATTTGTTTTTTTCATACATTAATTATAATGTTTTACACTAAAAAAGATAAGTCCCTAGTCAATGTTTTTTTCTAGGTTCTTATCTTTTTTTTAGGCTATTTCAAGACAGCCCCTTTTATTTAACTATTAATGCATGTTTGCTGTAAAATTATACCATTTATCAGGTTTAAAAGTTGTAATGTTAGGCTTAGCATATGCTGATATCCCGTATCCAACTTGACCTAGTTCACCCCAAAAACTACCAAAATTATTTGTTATATATATAATTTCTTCAGAGTCCGGATCATTAGTTTGTAAATCAGAATAACGAAATGCCATTCTTAAAAGTCTCAAATTATCTTTCAAAACTCCTTCATCTAGGGATAAATATGCATTCTCAAAAAGCTCATAAACCTTCTCTTTATCAACATGAGTGGCAAAATAAGCCGCACATTCATTTCCATTTACACCTTGCCCGTTACTAAAATCTTCAATGTATTCAATATATTCTTTAATATGCCTGCTAGCATTACCAAATATTTTTACAAAATTTGAAATCAAAGCATCAAAAGTTAAGGAAATATCGTAACTTTTTCTGCCATGAACATAAAAATTAAATAAATAATTCCAAATATTATATGGTTCCATTTGTGTGGCAGTTCCTTTAGCATACTTTGTTTCTACAAAATGCTCATATATCTTTACTATTTCATCTGACATAGGACAATATACTTGATTACTGCCAAAATTAGTCATGTAATAATCATAATAGACCAAATTATTGGTGTAGCGTGCCCATTTCAATGCATTTTTTTCTGTAGGACTTCCAATTAACCCACTACCATCATTGCAACCGAACTTACGAATCATATTCGGCCCCCAAGTCGCTATATCAATTAATAAATTTTTACTAAGTTCCATATTTTCTGGAGCGGTCCAAATATCCTGATAGACAAGAAGATCTATTTGTACATTCGGATGAATTAACGCAATAAGTTTAGCTATTTCGTTTGTCATCCATACATAGTTTTCGTTTTTACTATAATTTCTACAAAGTTCGCAAGAGCAACATGGAGAAACATCATCATTTGGCCAAAAATTTATTATATCAACATAAGGATTTACATTTATCCAATCTATAATATTAGTAGCTATTTCTTCAATACATTTACTGTTTCTCATATCAAAAATTAGTTGGCCGTGCCATTTACTTGGCGGATCAAAACGAGTTCCATCAACTTCTTTCCTATAATATTCAGGATTAGTTTCATAATATTTCTTTGAAAAAAAATCATTACCATGAGGAGGTAGAAAAAACATACCTGAATCATGATGTCCTACCGTCATTGATATTCCACGTTTTTTAAACTCATCATACAATTTACTTTTTTTAATATGCTCGTATGATGTTAGCATTAGCATTACACGATTTATTCGGTTCTTGCCAAACCAATCAATTAATAATGGTGTTAATTTATGATGTGGTAATGAATTAACCTCAAAGGCATCAAATTGAACTACTGTTCCTCTATATGGCAAGTCAGATTTTTCCTTCTTATAGCTGATATTATCTATTTCAATATTTTTAAGTTTAGGTATATATTCTCCTATATTTGAATTTACATCTCCATATGCAACAAAAGAACAATTGCAATATCTCTCTAAAAACTCATATACCGCATATAAAGTTCCTCTATCTCTTTCTAAAGCGCCACCTATGCTGCCAGCCAACACTAAAGAATTGTTAAAAGATTTAATAAATATACCTTCTGGTCCAGGTATCTCATTAACAAAATTTTCTTCCGAAATATATTCGGTCATTATTTTATTACTTTTTGGGTTTCCTATAATTATTTTTGTCGATTTAGTGCTATCTATAGTAGTACCTATAGGTAGAGAAATATTGGTAATTTTTTTTATGTACTTTTGCAACTCTTTAGCGGAAAATTCTTCTACAGGCGATGGTTTTTTCGGTAAAATAATAATTGTATTCTCATTTATTAACATTTAAATCTCCTTATAAACATATTTATTTATAGAATTAATTCTTATAGGAATCTATTATTTCATTAGAACGACTCACAAGATTTTCTATAGTTTGATCTATTGTCTGAACACCTGTCATCCCTAGTTCACATTCTTCTGTAAAGACTTGCATCACTTCTATGTTATACTCTGGAAATTGCGACAATTGAATTTGATTCAAAGAATCCATAACATTTTGAAAAGCTTCATAATCATAAAGAGATTCGTCATCTCCCATTACTGCCTTTGCTATTCCTTCTGAATCAGATTTAGACCATGCCGAAATACGTGATTTATTGTAATCAGCGCCCCAAGTAGTTATAAAATAAATTAAATCAAAAGCTTCTTGTGGATGTTCAGAAGAAGCTGCTACTGAATACCCACTTCCTCCAGAACCTATTGTTGCATTAGGTGTCTGAGAGTCTGCTAGACGTGGTAATGATGCAAAGGTTGTTTTAAACTTATGAGGATATTTTTCAATGTCTTTTATATCCCCTAAAAGCCATGTTCCTTGAGGCATCATCGCTACTTTACCATTAAAAAACATATCTCTATAGGCAAGACCCTGCGATTTAATTTCTGCAAAAGGAGTAGAAATTCCACTTTGTTCCATATCGTAACGAATTTGCAAAAAATCACCAAAAGACGTGTTGTCAAAATTGGAACTACCATCTTCTTTAAAGAACAAAGTATCCGGAAAGTACCCCATTTGGTGCATTGTATCCCAAGTGTGAAAATAAGAACCATAAATTTTATCTATTCCATCGCCCTTTGTAAGGATTTTTGCATATTCCGCATAATCTTCCCAGTTCCAATCAAGCGGCGGAATAGGTAATCCAGCTGCATCCAACATATCTTTATTTATAAATGTAATATACACTGAATCTTCTCTTGCTAAAGTATAATAATTGCCGTTAAAATCTAATGAATTTGTATATTCAGTTGTTAAATCTATACCTTTATTTTCAGCTAATTCATTCAATGGAATAATAGAATTTGATTTAATTTTTTGACTAGCTTGATTTCCTCCACTAAAATATATAACATCAATTTGCTCTCCTGAAGCCAACATCAGGTCAACTTTTTGAAGATAGCTAGTCGTATTTGTAGCTGCGACTAGTGGTTGTATATCAATGGTAATATTCGGGTTTTGTTCCGTAAATACATCAGCAATTTCTTGTGTTTTGTATAGAGTTTCATTAGCAATTTCATCGGTATCTGTATACCATTTTAATTTTATTTTCTCACCCGAGTTATCTAATGAAGGTGAATCATTATTACCAGCTATTTCTGTAGTTGTATCATTTTTAGTACAGGCAGGTAAAGTTGCGATCACCACAAATCCAATTGATAAAGCTAAAATTTTACTAATATTTCTTTTCATAAAAACATCTCCTTTAAAATTTATTATTATATATTTGGTTACATTTCACTCTTATGAGTAAAAACATAAAATAATAGAGCTTACGCTTATATTTTTAGCTTACATTTTTATTTGTAAAATATTTCAATCCTACATATTAAAATAAATTTCCAACTACTAAATTTAACCCTTTATACCACCGTCTGTTATTCCCGATATAATGTACTTTTGCCCGATTATAAAAAGAATTATTAAAGGGACAATTGCAGATACTGCCGCAGCCATAGTAAGGGCATAAAAGCTGCCAAAAGCATCGCTAAACATTTTTACCCCAAGTTGAATTGTATATAATTTTGAATTTGTTAAAAATACTAGCGGGTTTTGATAATCATTCCAAGTCCAAACGAATTTTAGTATTACAAAAGTTGCTATAGATGGCTTTATAACTGGCATAATTATCGAAAATAAAGTCTTCAAATGACCAGCTCCATCTATTTTTGAGGCTTGCGATAATTCATTGGGAATAGCAATCATCGCTTGTCTAAGTATAAATACACTCATTACACTAAAAGTACTATTTAATATTATGGACCAATGGGTATCTATAAGCCCTATTTCAGTAAAAAGCATAAATCGTGGAATTAGTGTAACTTGCTCAGGTAAGGACATTGTTGTTAAGTACAGCAGAAAAAGTTTGTCTCTACCTGGAAACTCAATTTTAGAAAATCCATATGCGCCTAGACAACCAATAATTATCGAAAAGAAAACCGATACGCACGTTGTTTTAATTGAATTCCAATAGTATAAAGCAAATGGCATACGTCCTAGCCAAACTTCTTTATAGTTTTCTAATCCTCTACTTCTAGACGGAATCCATTCAATGGGAAATGTAAACACATCGGATTCAAATTTGAACGAAGCACTTATCATCCAAGCCAAAGGAAATATCATGATTATACCTATTATACTAATGATGAAAAAAATTATAATTTTACTTAAACTATTTGTTTTTAATATATTCATATGATTCTCCTTGTTATTTTAGTAGTTCACCCAAGATTTTTGCCCCTTCCATTGAAATGCCGTTATTATAAATACTGCAAAAAATAAAATCATAGAAATTGCGGCTCCATATCCAAATTTATATTGTTCAAATGAAACTTTATATAAATAGTACACAAGCACAGATGTGGAATTACCAGGACCGCCTTGAGTTAATACTTGTATGGCATCAAATACTTTGAATGAAGCTATTATTCCTGTAACAGAAAGAAAAAATGTAGTCGGCGTAACCATTGGAACTGTTATATACATTAATGTTTGACGTTTATTTGCACCATCGATTTCTGCTGCTTCATATAGCTCTTTAGAAACCCCTGCTAAGGCAGTTGTATATAAAAGAATATAATATCCTAATTGTTGCCATACAAACATAAGCGTTATAACGAAAAGTGCCCAGTCTGGAGAAACTAACCATTGAGGCGGATTATCTATTCCTATGTTATGTAACGAAGTATTTATAGGCCCATATGTAGGCTGAAATATAACTCTCCATACTGCAGCTACAGCCACAGAACTAGATATATATGGCAAAAAATATATAATTTTAAAATAAGTACCTGTTTTAAGTAAATTATTAATCATTACAGCACCTATAAAACCCATAATTAATAATACCGGCATTGACCAAATAGCAAATTTAATATTATTAATGAAAGATCCTTTGAAAGTATTGTCACTAAATAATTTTAAAAAATTGTCAAAACCAATAAAATCTATTCCTTGTAGTCCTGAAACCAGATCCCATTCAGAAAGGCTAAGTATTAATGTTATAAATAACGGTAAAAAAGAAAGGAATATAAAACCCATAAAACTTGGTGCAATAAATAAAACACCTTTAATCATTTCAATTTTGCTAGATTTTGACATTGAATTTATTTTCATAACTATCCTTCTTTCGTAAATTTTTATATAATAATTCAATAATTAATAGTACATTTCTAGTAATATGATACGGATCTTTTACAGGAAGGCCAACTGCTTCTTTTTTTGCATTACCGAATCGATCTAATGATTGCACCCATTCTCGTATTTCTCTATTTGGATTAGGAAAGTGATTGAATGTATAATCCTCAATTTTATCATACCAGGATAAAAACTCCGTATTATCCGTGATAATATAAAGTCGTAACAATGTATATAATGCTTCAGAGTGCACCCACCAAATTTTACCGCCACTGTTTTCAAGTGCATATTGTAGTACAGGTTCATTTTCTATGGGAATATTATTTTTTGTTATCATACCTCCTTCTTTATTAACATAATGAAATATGCCGCCACACTCTCTATCCCATCCTATTTCTAAAGTATTTAAAGTAATGGTACTTAGCCTCTTTAATGTTTCCACTGTGTTCAACTCATCTTCTATTTCCATAGCATCCAAAATAAACCAAATATTTTCAATTGTATGGCCTGGATTTAGGTGTTCTCCCAATAAATTCTCTATAAAAGTATTGTCACTATTTATTACTTCTCTTATTAAATTATTTTCGTCAACAAAATTGTCTAAAGTATCTGAAACATTTTTTTTCAAAGATTTTTTTAATACTAGTGCAAAATCTTTATCTAGTTCTTTTGCTGTTTTAAATAATTCTGTTTCTACATTAGTCATTATCATGGGTATTCCATGCGCCCTATATTCATGTCCCATGGGATATGGAAATGTATGATAATTATCATTTTTCAAACGTAAATTTACAGAATTATATAAAGATTTAGCAAAATTCCATAAACTAAGATCCGTATCCATATGGGCTACTTTTGCGAAAGCTAAAGCTACAAAACAGTCTGCATAAATGCTGGCATCAAAAAAATTGTAATTTTTTGGTTTTTTTGAAGAACCTTTTTCATCTACAAGGTATAAACATCTCAAGTCATTAGGAGATATTAGTGCAAATTCCCTTAGAAATTTAATTCCATGTCGAGCTAATTTTTTAAATTTTTCTCTTTGCGAACTAGTAAATGTATCTGATTTCATTGTTGCTAAAGATGCAAATACCCAAACAAACCTCCCTTGTGACCATATATATTTGTCAGTGCTGATTAGATTGCAGCCTGTGTTATCAAAACAATTAAAGAAACCACCATTTTTTTCGTCCACACATCGTTCTAACCAAAAGTGCAATAAGTTATTAGTTAATTCATTTTCGTAAAATCCAAGAAGTCTAAATTTATTATTATTTGTTAGCATATTTACCCCCAAAGTTATTTTTATGATATATAAGTATTTATGTAGATAATTTTTTATATATTTTTTTCATTTATAAGTTAAATGGATTTAAAATGTATATAAAAATCAACTTTAATAGATTTCATTGTAAATAAAAATTAGAACTATAGCCTAACTTGTGTTCTTGTATATTAGCATATATTTAAATTTTAGTATTGTCAATACTGAATATATTTTTTACAAATTAAACTGAATTTATTAAATATTTGACATGATAAATCTAGTATGCTAGTATGCGTATTAGGAAGTAATATTATTTATTGTGTGAACCGAAAATAAATAATATATATAGAATACTTAAACTTTATGCATTAATGATTTATTTAGAAAGTGGAGGAAAGATGTATCAATTAGAAATTACCCCTCGTGATGTTAACGAAACTGCCAGACAATATGCTTTTCGTATTTTACGTCATAATATATTATATTTAAAATTAGCGCCTGGTCAGTTAATAAGCGAAGTTGAGATTAGCAAGCAACTTAATATGAGTCGCACACCTATACGTGAAGCACTAAAAGATTTAGAAAAATCTAATATAGTGAATATAGAACCACAAAGAGGAACTTTTGTGTCAAAAATAAATAAGCAACTAGTGTCCAATGCTTGCTTCATTCGTTTAACAATAGAGCACGCAATAATCGCCTTAGCCTGTGAAGGAATTAGCAAGGACTACATAAATTTGCTGGAAGAAAATCTTTTTATGGGTTCATATTATGTATCTAAAGGGGAAATCGGCAAGTGGTTTTTACAAGATGATGAATTTCATAATTTAATTTTTAAGGCTTGTGGAAAAGAACAAGTGTATCAATTATTTGGTGATGTAATGATTCACTTTAATCGAGTTAGAATAATGAATTTAAAAGAAGTAAACATGACTATAGCGCATAATGAACATATTGTACTTTTGGATGCAATTAAGGCACGTGATGAAAAACTTGCACTGGCAACACTTGACAAGCATTTAACTTATTGCGTAGAGCATTGCAATGTGGGAGATGATATAGATGACTACAATAATTTATAATGCTAATGTAGTTTTACAATACGAAATCGCATACGGATATCTAATTATAGAAAGTGATAAGATTTGTGAAATTGGAAAAGGTTATTTACCCCAAGATAAAAAATCTAATAATATGATTAATGCCAGAGGAAAATATTTATCGCCCGGCTTTGTAGAATTACATACTCATGGGGCTGGTGGTGCTGATTTTATGGACGGAGACGTAACATCTTTTTTGACAGCAGCTAACACCCACATGAAACACGGAACAACATCGTTGTTACCAACTACTTTAGCGGCAAATAAAGAGTGCACTTTATTATGTATTAAAAATTATATCGAGGCAAAAAAAATCATTAAAAACGGTCCGAATTTGTTGGGTTTACATATGGAAGGACCTTATCTTAATCCTACTTATAAGGGAGCTATGGATGAAAAAAGCTTACGCAACCCAGATCCTGCAGAGTACAAATTTTTAATTGAAAAATACCCTAATACCATTTTGCGTTGGACCATTGCACCAGAATTGCCTGGAGCTATGGAAATGGGCAGATATTTAAAGAAACACGGTATTTGTGTCTCAATTGGACATTCTGCAGCTGAATATGAGACTGTAAAAGAAGCTTTCTATAACGGCTTTACCCATATAACACATCTCTATTCAGCGATGTCAACTATAACACGACGAGGTGGATTTCGTTTTTCAGGAGTTCAAGAAAGCGCACTTATTATAAATGGACTTACAGTTGAACTTATTGCTGATGGATGCCATATACCTATCGAATTATTAAATACAGTTTGGAGATATAAAGGTCCTGAAAATATTGCCCTTACATGTGATTCAATGAGATGCGCAGGTACTGATGAAAAAGAGTCTTTCCTAGGAAGTAAAGGGTATGGAATTCCTGTAATTATTGAAGACGACGTTGCAAAATTATTAGATAAAAGCGGATTTGGTGGCAGTATTGCTACAGATGATAGATTAGTAAGGACAATGTATCACAGTGCTAAAATTCCATTAGTAGATTGCATTAAAATGATGTGTCTTACACCGTCAAGAATAATTGGAGTTGAGAGAGAGAAAGGAAGTATAGATTGTGGAAAAGATGCTGATTTAATAATTTTTGATGAAAATATAGTTATTGAAAGGGTATTAGTAGGCGGAAAAACTACTTATCTTAATAAAAATAAATAATACTGTAGGTATAAACAAGCATTAGGAGAAAATATTATGGAAATTAGAATTTTGCAAGATGCTAAAGAAACCGGAAAATTTGCAGGAGAAAAAGCAGGTCAAATATTAATAGAGTCTGTTCAAAAACAAGGCAAAGCAAGGTTCATGGCTGCAACAGGTCAGTCACAATTATATTTTTATGAAAGCCTCTTATCCCAAAATATTCCTTGGGATAAAATTGAAATTTTTCATTTAGATGAATATTGCGGATTACCATCGACTCATACTGCTAGCTTCCAAAAATATATTAAAGAACGTTTTATCTCTAATATCAACCCTATGAAGGTTCACTTTATAGATGGAACCAAAAATATCGATGAAACTTTAGCGACCCTAAATAAAGAAGCCCATAAAGATAAAATAGATTTAGGCATGATTGGTTTTGGAGAAAATGCACATATAGCATTTAACGACCCACCTGCTGATTTTAATTGTAAAGATTCTTATCATTTAGTTAACTTAGATGAAAAATGTAGGCAACAGCAGGTTAACGAAGGCTGGTTTTCCTCTATAGATGAAGTACCAAAACAGGCCATTAGTGCTTCAGTTCCATTTATAAAATCTTTCGAAAATATAGTTAGTCTTATTCCTTATAGTGCTAAGGCTTCTGCTGTAAAAAAAGTAATGGAATCTCAAAAAGAAAATATAAATATACCAGGGACTGCATTGATAGAACATAAACGTTGGTTTATATATTTCGATCATGAGTCTACATCTTTGTTAGATTTATCTAAAATTAAGCACTGGTAGCCCTTTAAAATATTTAGGACGTTTGACCAAAAGTAGGCAAAAGAATTCAGCTATACTTTACCTAAAGTCAAACGTCCTATCTGTTAGTGTTGCCTTAAATCCCCAGTAAGTGACGAATATGTAGTCCACCGCATATAAAAGTTGTAAAATTCTTTTTATTATAAATTAATACCTTTCTTCACTAACTCAAGTGCATGTTCATATACTTTTAAAGTATTCTCATCAAAACATACAATATTAATTTCTTCAAAATCATCTTCATAAGAGCAAACAACTTTCATCGCTACAAGAGAGGCTTCCTTTACGGGATAGCCATATATACCTGTGCTTATAGGAGGAAAAGAAATAGTCTTTATATTATAATTAGATGCCAATTCAAGTGAGTTTCTATAGCAATTTGCTAATAATTTTTCCTCATTAAATTTACCATTTTTATACCTAGGGCCAACTGTGTGAATAACATATTTCGCTAATAAATTATATGCTTTTGTTATTTTTGCTTCTCCTGTTTCACAACCTCATAATTCATTACACTCTCCTAATAGTTTTACCCCAACCGCTCTATGTATTGCACCATCAACTCCACCTCCACCAAGTAAAGTTTTGTTTGCTGCATTTACTATAGCGTCATCATATGATTTTGTAATATCTCCTAACATAATATTTATTCCTATATCTATTCCTCCTATACATAATTTTATATTTTTAAATTCTTCAAAGTATTTTTCATAAGAAGCAATTTTGTTACATAATCGCTTTTATTGTATGTAACATACCCAACTGTCATATGTTCCCCAAAATAATTTCGAGTTTTAGTATATACTTTACCAACTTGTTCTTGAAAATAATATGAAATTTTATTTTTATAATTAAAAATTTTAGCTTTACAATTACCATATACAGTTTCTTTATCATCAATTAAGTATTTTATGCAAATAACACACTTATTTATTTCATAATTATATTCTAACTGTAAATATAAATCTTTTATGCATTTCTTATGAAATCCAATTCTTATTAAATCTTCGTTACCTAAAACACTGGTTATCCACAACCCCATAAAGCCACCTTTAGGATTACTTATATAACCCCAGTGTGTTGTATCTCCTTCCAGAACAGTTTTTCTCAGATGTTTAAAGAATCCAATAAACATTTTATCTGTCCAATCTTGAATTGGGGTTTCTTCAAAACTATTAACTTCAGCATCAATCCGCTGTAAATACTCATAATAGTCTAAAAATATTTGATTACTTATTTTTTCTTTGTATTTTTTGAATATATTTAAAAGTTTTTCTCTATCAAATTCACAATCAGCATCTTCTTTATCTGATTGCTCAATTATCTTATAGAAAACACAAATAATCTTTTCATCTTCAACACCTTCGTCTAACAAAGATTCTTTATATCTATTAATTTGATTGCCATGACAGTTCACTTGTTGCATAATTAAATAAATTATTTTTTCTTGATTCGATTTTCTTCATACTCTAAGCCTCCATATATAAGTTCTCTTAAAAAATCACCTCTTAAATATCTTTCTTATATTGTGCACCGAAAACAATCACATTTTAATAATTTCAGACTTATAAGTTAATAACTTTAGATATTTTATTATTATACTTCTATAAATCCTACTTCCTACCTGTAGCATACATTAAAATCTCTTCTTTATCAGTACAATCTGGAATAGACTCCTTTACAATTCTTCCTTCTTCCATAATTAATATTCTATCTGCCATGCCTAAAAGTTCATCAATATCTGAAGATAATATCATAACAGAACCACCCTTTGCCACAATATCATTTATACAATTATAAATATCAATTTTAGTAGGTATGTCTATGCCCCTTGTAGGCTCGTCTAAAATATAAATAAGGGAGTTAGTCATTATTAATCGTAAAAAAATAATTTTTTGCTGATTTCCACTGCTAAAGGTTTCAATATCATTTTCTGTTTTATTTGGAAACACATGGAATTTTTCGAAGTAGATATTTGTTTGACGTTCCAATAAATCATCTTGAATAGTGTTGTTGGAGATAAATCTTTTTAAGCTGGCAATTGTTGTATTAAAAAGAGCGTTATGCTTTCCAAAAACCGCTGTTTCTCTGTTCTCTGGCAGCATAATCATATTATTTTCTATGGCATCTTTTGTATTTTTCATAGATACATTTTTTTCTTTAAAGAGAGTATCTATTTTATTTTTGCAAATAGAACCAAAAAGGTAGTTGGATAAATAAGTTCGCCCAGAGCCAACTAGTCCCGTTATACCAAGAACTTCCCCTTGTTTTAAAGTTAAAGAAATATTATGCAACACATTTCCCGAAGAAAGATTTTTAATTTCTAAAACTACATTTCCCTTCTTTATATTTACTTTGGGATAGCTGTCTAAAAAAGGCCTGCTTGCCATGGTTTTAAGTATTTCATCATCGGAAAGAGATTTTAAATCATAATATGTAACAGCACTACCATTGGTGAAAATACTTAGAGATGTACATATTTTTCGTATTTCTTTCAGTTTATGAGATATAAAAATAATCCCCAAGCCTTTTTCTTTTAAATAGTCTATTACATTAAATAAAATATTGCTCTCAATATCCGTAAAAGTAGTTGTAGGCTCGTCAAAAATAATCATAGAGCAATTAGATACATATGCCTTTGCTACTTCTATCAATTGTTTTTGTGCCAAAGTTAAATTAGAAACTTTTTCCAAGGGATTAATTCCAATGGAAAGCTCTTGCAAAACTTCTTTGCTTCTAAAAACCACATCCATATAGTTAAAAATCGGGGATTTGTTTATAATGAATTCATCAAAATAAATATTTTCTGCCACTGTTAAATTGGCAAATAAATTAGGCTCTTGCATTATAAATAAAATATTTTTAGCAAGATAATTAACATCTTTAACTTCTTTTCCATTAATAGAAATAAGCCCTAAGTCCGGTTTTTCGAAACCACTTATATTTTTCATAAAGCAAGTTTTGCCACTTCCATTTTCACCAATAATTCCATGTACTTCGCCTTTTTTTAAATTCAAATTTATATTTTTTAAAGCGAATTCCTCGCTATAATATTTACTCAACTTTTTTACTTCTAGTAAATTCAAATTTTATACCCCCTTTCCAATATATTCATTGGCGTATAGAGTTTAATATTTACCTTGAAAAATTTATTTTTCAACTCTTCTTTAACATCTGCCGAGGTTATAACAGAATTAATATTATTTATATTACTGGCTCTGTACAAAGAGTTTTTCATATAGGCTGCGGAATTAAACATTAATATTTTTTCATTGGCATTGTTAAAACAATTTTCAATTAGTATGGCTTTATCTGGATTTTGACAAGTTATATTTAAATTTTCATTTATGCCATCTATTTCAGCAAAACATTTGTCTACATAAAAATTATTTACGTTATTAATTGTAAAATGGCCGTATAAAGCGTTTTCGTAAATATTCAAGTCCCCACCCATTACGATTACTTTCGAATTGCTATTTATTTTTATTTCATATGCCACTTCAACATCATTAGTAATAACTGTAATATTATTTTTCTGTTCCAACATAGGGGCTATTAATCTATTAATTTCTCCATTTACAAGCATAATTGTATCGTTATCATTTATTAGCATAGTACCGACTACAGCTAACTCCTCTAAATTGCTAGTTTTTGTTGGCTCAATAATTGTTTCATCTTGTAAAATAGCTCCGCCGTGGGTTCTTACTAACACTAAATCTTTTTGAAGTTTCTCCAAGTCCTTACGTATTGTAACTTCCGATACGTTTAGCATTTGGCTTAATGTCGTTACTTCTACTTGACCGTGTTCTTTTATTAATTTATTTATAATTTTTTGCCTTTCAATTGCGAACACATTATCCCACCTTTTTTTATTTTTACTTGATCATAACTTTTTTTATTCAATTTATCAATCACTAGCAAATAGTCCCAAAGTAATCTTCCTTAAAAAATATATAATATTTTTGTAGGATACGTCAATGAAAACCTTATTTAGTAATTTATATATAGGTTAAGATAATTTTAATTGTATAAAATGCATTATAAAAAAATAAATTGTATAACAAAACTAATATAAAATATATTTTTATAGTAAAATTGTTGACACATTAAAATTTAGGAAGTAAAATACAATTAATCGAAAGCAAACGAAAGGAGTTGGTGATTTTGAATAACTATATTTTAAAAATGCAAAACATAACGAAATGTTTTGGACCTGTAAAAGCTTTAAGCGATGTAAATATAGACGTTCGACCTAAAACTATTCATGCCATATGTGGTGAAAACGGCGCAGGCAAGTCAACTTTAATGAATGTTTTAAGTGGAATTTACCCCCACGATACCTTTGACGGGGAAATCCTTTTTGAAGATGAAACTTGTTCTTTTAAAAATATAAAAGAAAGCGAAAAAAAAGGAATAGTTATTATACATCAAGAGTTAGCCCTTAGCCCCTATTTATCCATAGCAGAAAATATATACATGGGTAATGAAATTCATAAGAACCAAGTAATCGATTGGCATAAAACTGCCGACGAAACTAAAAAATTACTAAAAAAAGTCGGTCTAAATGAAAAAACAGAAACCGTTGTTTCCACTTTAGGTATAGGTAAACAGCAACTTATTGAAATAGCAAAAGCACTGTCTAAAGAAGTAAAATTATTAATTTTAGACGAGCCTACAGCCGCCTTAAACGAAGAAGAAAGCGACAAACTAATAGAACTTTTAGGGGAATTACGTGACCACGGAATAACTTCTATTTTAATTTCCCATAAACTTAATGAGGTTTGCGCCATTGCCGACGATATTACAATACTTCGTGACGGAAAAACCATAGAAACTTTTTCCAATAGTACCCACAAAAATGTGGAGGATAAAATTGTAAAAGGCATGGTAGGACGTGAAATATCTGACAGATACCCTAAATGCGAAAAAAACATAAGCAACGAAACTATTTTAGAAGTAAAAAATTGGAATGTATACAACCCATACATCCCAGATAAAAAAGCCATAGACAATGTAAACTTTGAAGTAAAACGTGGAGAAATTGTTGGTTTTGCAGGATTAATGGGAGCAGGACGAACAGAATTATTTATGAGTATTTTCGGTCATTCCTATGGTTTGAATATTACTGGGGAGATATATAAGGACGGAAAAGAAATAAAATGTAAGACTGTAAGCGACGCCATAAACAATAAAATTGTATATGCATCCGAAGACAGAAAGCAATACGGCCTTGTACTAATAAATAGCATTAAAGATAATACTTGCTTGCCCAACCTTAAAAGAATAAGCAAAAATAGCGTAGTAAATGAAAACGAAGCCATAAAACTTTCAGAAGAATATAAAGAAACTATGAATATAAAGGCAAGTAGCATAGAGCAACACGTCGGAAATTTAAGTGGTGGAAATCAGCAAAAAGTTGTATTAAGTAAGTGGCTTATGTCTCAGCCCGATATACTTATTTTAGATGAGCCTACTCGCGGCATAGACGTAGGTGCTAAATATGAAATTTATCAAGTAATAAATGAATTAGCAAAACAAGGCAAAGCAATTATACTTATATCCTCGGAACTGCCAGAATTACTAGGCATGAGCGACCGTATATATGTTTTAGACCAGGGGGAAATATTAGGCTCTTTGGATAAAGAAGAAGCATCACAAGAAAAAATAATGCGTTTAATTATTAATCACAAAAAGGGGGATAAGTAAAATGAAACTTCATAGTCTGAATTTAGGCTCTATTAAAAAATACGGGATGCTTATAGCGTTATTTGTATTAATAGTATTTTTCTATTTTGTAACAGAAGGCACAATGCTTTTACCTGCAAACATAACAAATATTATTCAGCAAAATGGTTATATATTAATATTAGCAATAGGTATGCTATTTTGTATTTTAACTGGAAACATTGACCTTTCAGTTGGTTCAATAGTTGCTGTAGTTGGTGCAATTGCTGGATATACAATTATTACACTACAATTGCCTGTAGCCCTAGGAATTATTATTTCTTTAATAATGGGAACTTTAATAGGGGCTTTGCAAGGTTACTTTATAGCCTATTTAAAAATACCTGCCTTTATTGTAACTCTTGCTGGTATGTTAATTTTTAGAGGCATTACCATGGTAATTTTATCTGGTGCAACTATTGCACCTTTTCCAGAAAGCTTTCAATTTGTGGCAGCTGGATTTATTTTACCTAACCAAACACTAAGTTTATTTGGCCAAGAATCTAATATATTCGCTTTAATATTTGGCATTTTATTTTGCGTAGCCTATATACTATTTGAGCTTAAAAATAGAAAAGCTAAAATAAAATACGGCTTTGAAACTGGTAGTGATTTGAATTTCTATGGTCGTATAGCTTTAGTTGTAGTAGCTTTTAACTTTATTACATTTAAGCTTTCATTATATAAGGGTATTCCATTTATATTATTGTTACTAATTGTTTTAGTTTTAATATATTCATTTATTGCTGTAAAAACCATTCCTGGCAGACATGTTTATGCCATAGGTGGGAATGAAAAAGCAGCAAGGCTTTCCGGTGTAAAAACCCAAAAAGTTATGTTCTGGGTATATGCTAACATGGGTCTTTTAGCTGCTATCGCTGGCATAGTAGTTGCAGGCCGTTTAAATGCGGCAACACCAAAGGCTGGTAACGGCTATGAATTAGATGCCATTGCATCTTGTTTCATTGGTGGAGCTTCTGCATCTGGTGGTATTGGTACTGTTGTAGGTGCTGTTATTGGTGGTTTTGTAATGGCAGTATTAAATAATGGTATGTCTATAGAAGGTATTGGTACAGATTGGCAACAAATAATAAAAGGTGTGGTTTTAGTTATAGCTGTGCTTTTTGATATCAAATCAAAATCTAAAGCGAGCAACGCAAATTAATAGGGCCATACGTCAGCAGGGGCTTGCCCCCAATAGTGAATTAGGCCAAATACTCTACTTATAAAAATTTAGAATTTAGGAGGAAATTATGAAAAAGTTTTTATCATTATTATTAACAGGAACTATGTTATTTTCCACAGCTTGTGGAGCAAAAACAGAGACTGCCGATGAACCAAAGTCGGAAACATCAGCCGAAAGTACTGCAGAAAATGAAGCTTCTGCAGATCCAATGTTAGTTGGTGTTGCAATGCCTACAAAAACTTCTCAACGTTGGATACAAGATGGAGATTATACAAAACAACTTTTGGAAGATGCAGGCTATGAAGTAGATTTACAATATGGCGAAGACCAAGTTGAATTGCAAGTAAGCCAATTAGACAATATGATTACAAAGGGTGTAGACGCATTGATAATTGCATCTATAGACGGCGAGGCATTAACAGGCGTTTTAGCTAAGGCAGCAGAGGAAAGCATCCCAGTTATTTCCTACGATCGTTTAATTAGAAATAGTGGCGACGTTTCTTATTATGCAACTTTCGACAACTTTTTAGTTGGTGTACAACAAGGTACATATATAGAAGAAGCTTTAGATTTAAAAAATGAGCCAGGACCTTTTAATATTGAATTATTCGGCGGTTCACCAGACGACAACAACGCATACTATTTTTATGACGGAGCTATGAGCATTCTGCAGCAATATATTGACGAAGGCAAGTTAGTTGTACAAAGCGGTCAAATGGGTATGGATAATATTTCTATACTAAGATGGGATAGTGCAACAGCTCAATCTCGTATGGATAACTTAATAGTAGCAAACTACGCAACAGAGCCTTTACACGCTGTACTTGCTCCAGCAGATATATTGTCCACAGGTATTATTTCTGCCCTTAAAAGTGCTGGCTTCGGAACAGGCGATAAGCCAATGCCTGTAGTTACAGGTCAAGATGCGGACTTAAACGCAGTAAAATCTATAATAGCCGGCGATCAAACTATGACTATATTCAAAGACACTCGCATATTAGCTGAAAAAGCTGTAGGCATGGTAGATGCCGTTTTAACAGGTGGCGAAGCAGAAGTAAATGACACAGAAACTTACGACAACGGCGTAAAAGTAGTACCGTCATATCTTTGTGAACCAATTGTAGTAGATATTAATAACTATAAAGAATTATTAGTTGATACAGGATATTATACTGAAGAACAATTACAGTAGTAAAAAGACGATTTTAAAAAATTTACATAAAAACACAAAAAGAGCGATGGATTTTCGCTCTTTTTTAAATTAAAGTTTTGGTCAAGCTTTTTCAAAAGCTTGTGGGGCTGGTTGCTTGCCCTGAGCAGTAAAGCAAGGCTTTACGACCGAGGGGTTGGTTTTTCTTTTCCCGATAGTCCTATGTATGCTGCCATGCTTAGTTTATAAAACAACACCCTTTTGCAACATAACATTTGCGTAAAGAGCAGACTCCCCAGTAGCTATTATAGCGTAGGCTGTTTTTGCTTCTTCGTAAAAATCGAACCTTTCTATATTTCCTATTATTTGAGAACCTCTATTATCATGTTTTTCAACTATTTTTTCATATTCATTCCATATAGGTGTTTCCACCTTATCGCCTTTTACTACTTCCATTAAATTTACAGGCTTTTCCACATAAGTATCTAAGGGAAATACTTGTAATATTGCGTCTAAAATTTCCGGCACGCCGTGGCCATCACATCTTATTACAATTTGACCCATGGACTCAGAGGGAAAGTTACCATCGGCAATAACTATTCTATCACTATGACCCATTTCGCACAGCACCATTAATAATTCTGGTGATAAAATTTTCGGTATACCTTTTAACATAGTCCCTCCTAATTATATAATGGTCCGTAAGCTGCACAAGCTCTAAAGTCTTGACCTTCTTTATCTTGACCGAATGCATTCCACGCAGATGGCCTAAATATTTCATCTTCATCTACATTGTGCATAGATACAGGAATTCTCAGCATTGAACAAAGAGTTATAATGTCAGCTCCAATATGTCCGTAACTAATTGCACCGTGATTTGCACCCCAATTGTTCATAACGTCATAGGCAGTTTTAAAAGCACCTTTACCTGTTACTCTTGGAGCAAACCATGTACAAGGCCATGTATAGTCTGTTCTTTTCCACAATATTTCCGAAACTTCATTTGGTAATTTTACTGTCCAGCCTTCAGCAATTTGAATTACAGGGCCAAGATTCTTCACTAAATTTAAACGTACCATAGTTACAGGCATTTCTGCCTCTGTAATAAATCTTGAGGAATAACCGCCACCTCTAAAATATCCTGTATCGGCATAGTTCCATGATGTAGCATTTAAAATTGCATCTTTATCTGCTTCTGTAACGTCGTACCATGGCTTCATGCAATTTAAGCCTTTATTGTCCTTAGCTTGACCATTGCCATCTAGGCAAGCAGCACCTGAGTTTATTAAATGTATAAAACCTTTCGCCTCTTTTGCATATCCTTCTAATTCATAACCATTAGTGGCCTTTTTAACAGCGTCAGGACTCCAATAAGTACGAACGTCTGCAAATATTTGTGCTCTATTTGTAAGTAATTTACCAAAAAGCATACCAATGCCGTTTAGCACGTCATTTTCTGTTGCTAAAACATAAGGCTCTCTTGTGCCATTCCAGTCGAAAGATGTATTTAACATAGACTCAGGGAAATCGCAATTCGGATAGAAATCTGTCCATTGCCTTTGGCCTTGGAAACCTGCAGCAATTGCATTATGTCCAACCATTTCTTCCTCGCTACCTACTGGAAGATTTTCATTACCATTCATTAAATCTTTTATTATACACATAAGTTTTACAACGAATTCCCAATCTTTTTCTTTCTCTTCTTGGGACTTCTGTGCCTCTGGAGGGTTTTTATCAAATCCTACTTTGCATTTTTCCTTAGTCCATGCTAAAGCTTTTTGATATTCTTTTTCATCGTATATGCCCTCTGTCATACGGCGAATAATTTCAACTTCGTCTACAGATTCTACGCGCATTCCTAAATATTCTTCTATAAAATTCGGGTCTATTATAGAACCTGCAATGCCCATACATATAGAACCAATTTGTAAATAGGACTTGCCGCGCATTGTTGCAGCCGCTACAGCAGAACGACCAAAGCGTAATAATTTTTCTGTTACGTCCTCAGGTATACTTGTATCATCAGCATCTTGCACATCTTTACCATATACGCCAAAGGCAGGTAGTCCTTTTTGGTTGTGACCTGCTAAAACTGCAGCTAAGTAAACAGCCCCCGGCCTTTCTGTACCATTAAAGCCCCATACAGCTTTTATTGTTTGTGGATCCATGTCCATTGTTTCAGAACCATAGCACCAACAAGGGGTAACAGTAACTGTAATGTCTACTCCATTTTTTCTGAATTTGTCTGCACAAGCAGCAGCCTCAGCAACTCTACCTATAGTTGTATCTGCAATTATTACCTTTACCTTTTCTCCATTAGAGTACTTTAAGTTGTCTTCAAATAATTTTGCCGCCGCCTTTGCCATGTTCATTGTTTGAGCTTCTAAAGACTCACGAACCTTTAAAGTTCCACGTCTGCCGTCAATTGTAGGTCTAATACCTATTACTGGATAATCTCCTATGTACCTGTTTTTCATAAATTCTCCTTAAATAAAATATAAATATTGAATTCCAAAATTCTAAAATATACCAAATATCTTTTCTCTAAATGATCCATATATTTTTTCATATGTTCCATAAGATATATTGTTTGCAAAATAAATAGACCAATCCTTACAAAGTCTTTCCACTAATAAAACTGAATTTGGGTTGTCTATTTTTAAAATTAACGGAAATACATAATAAATCATAAATAAATTTAAATCGGCCTGTTTAGCACCAGATATTTTACCTTTATTATTACTAAATGTATTTTTAACTTGTAATACAAAGTCACCACTAATTTCTTCTATCTTTTTTTCTACGTCTGTAGAATTTTCTATTTCATAAATAAATTTTTCAAAAAAGTATAGATTTTCCTTTTCAAATAAATTGAAAAAATTTTCAAATTTATCTTTTTTTAGTTTTTTCATCATTTTAGGCATATTGTTATATATGCTCATAATATTTTCCATTAATCCACCATTGAGGAAATATATTTAGGTATTTCCATTTCTTCAAAACCATAGAATTTTTTTGCATTAATGCCTAAAAACAAGTCTTTTTCTTCTTCTGTTAGACTATGACTTTTTAAAATAAAATCGTAAGACATTTTATAGGTAATAGCAGACATAGTTCGAGGGTAGTCACTGCCCCACATTAGTTTGTCTATTCCACAGATATCCCTAGCCTGAAGTATTGCATCTATTGCTGATGGGTATGGATAAAATTCCTTGTGAAATAGCCAAGTTATGCCACCACTTTCAATATACACATTTTTATTTTGAGCAAGTTTAATTTGCTTAAGCCAGCCATCTATTGTGACCATTCCAAAATGTCCTATGGCGATTTTCACATTAGGCACATTTTTAATTAAATATTCCATCTCCTTAACTTGTTCTGCTCCATCAGCTAAATCTATGGAAATAAATTTATTTTTTTCTTCTGCTTCCTTAAAAAGTGATAGCAAATCCTTTAAATCTTTATTTTTTAATCTGCCAGCACATATTTTAATTCCATCATAATTATTTATTTTGTAATCTTCATGCTCCTCATAAAGGCTACATATTTTTATTCTATTGGGGAATTTTTCTTTCGCCTTAAATAAATAATCGTCTTGATTACCATCAATATATTCTTGAGTAACTACAGCTCCACTTACTCTAGCAAAATCCATATTGGAAATTAATATTTCCACTGTATTTTTTCCGTCAATCATAAAAGGCGGTAGCATTTGTTTTACTTCTCCACCAAAGTCACTTTTTCCGTTACCAATTCCATAAACTGCCTTGCCATTTACTCGCCCTTTTTGTTCATCCCATAAATGCAAATGGGCATCAATAATCATTTTATCACTCAAATTTACATCTCCACTAAAACTTTTGCTAAAGAACCGTCATTGTCTGCCAGTGCTTTAAAGGCTGTATCTGCTTTTTCCATAGGGTACACAGTACTTACCATTTTTAATACATCTACTTTACCTGACCCAATTATGTCTATTACATCTTCAAAATCTTTAGCATAAGAATTTCTACTGCCAAATACATTTAGTTCTTTTTTAAGTAATATAGAATGTAAGAAAGTTGTTTCTTTCTTCCCATTTCCTATAAGAATAATGTTTCCAGCAAAGGCAGCACAATCAATACAAGCTAAAAATGTATCTGACAGGCCACAGGCCTCTATACAAACATCAAAGCCATTGCCAGACGTAATTTTATCAGCTTCTTCTTTTATATTTTTTTCCTTGGAATTAATAATCCCATCTGCACCGAAATCTTTCGCCATATTTAAACGACCGTCTAAAATATCGGCAACATATACCTTAGCACCTTTTAACTTAGCTGATATAAGAGCAAAAAGACCAATAGGACCTGCCCCAATTACTAAAACATTGTCTGTTGCCTTTATTATAGTTCTGGAAATTGCATGATAACTTATTGTAAAAGGTTCAACTAGTGCCAGTTGCTGTGGGCTTAAGCCTTTTCCACTGTATATTCTTTCTACAGGCATGGTAATGTATTCGCTAAAACTACCATCTCTTTGAACTCCCATAGTTTGGTTGTCTGTACAGCAGTTTACAAATCCTCTTTCGCAAGAGTAGCAAGTGCCACAATTAAAATATGGGTTAGCTGTTATTACATCCCCTACTTTTAATCCTTTGGAATTTTCATCAATTTCAACTATTTCTGCACTAAACTCATGACCTGGAATTCTTGGGTATGAAGTAAAAGGCTGGTTACCTGTGTAGCTGGCAACGTCTGCCCCACAAATTCCACAAAATAATACCTTTAACAAAGCCTCGCCTTTTTTTCTTACAGGTTTTTCCAATGTAGCTACTTCTATTGCATTAGGTTCTTTAATTAAAACTGTTTTCATATTATCCTCTCCATACATACTTTTCATTCCATACTACAGCTGTTTTTAATGGTGATTCTTTGCTATATATTTTATTTTCGTAAGCATCAATAGGGTCTGATATAAATTCTTCCTTGTTAATTAACTCTACTATTTCGTCATATCTACTTTCTGCCAAAATTTCTATTGCTTTTTCCATGTGGTCTTGTCTGAAATTTATTGAACCGAAAACTATTTGATTTTTAAAACCAAAAGGCATAGTGTCTAGCTTTAATACAGGACCTAGGGAGAAACTGTTGTAAATGCCGTTGCACCCTAATACGCCATGTTTAAAAGCTATTTCGCTTTCTATAGCTGCACCACTTGAGCCCATAAAAAAGTCTGCTGTGCCACCTAGTTCCTTGCAAATCGCCTGACCTAACTCCTCATTTGTAGAAAAATCACTTTTAACATAGGTAGCCCCTGTTTGTTCCAAAGCAAATTTTACTTTTGGTGAATCTTTGCTACTTCTGGCCACAAATACAATTTTAGAATCTGGGTAACTTCTTTTTATAAGTTCACCCATAAACATACCTGTTGTACCTAGTCCAAAAATAACTACTCTACGGAATAAATTTTCCTTTGCAATTTTTTTCCCTTCTTCTTCACTACATTTATTTTTTGCCATTTCAACTCTAAAGTTTTGAGCAATGCCTAAGTCCTCCATTCTTTCTAATTGAAATACCATACAGGCATATGGATCTGGGAAAACCATTTTTTTAGCGAAATTCAAATCAATTTTACCATCTACTACATGGCCATCTGGTATTTTTAAAAGCATGTCTTCGTTATAGTAATTGCAATCGGAGAATAAACCATCTGCACCGTCACAACCATATTCGAAATAGGTTTCATCTTCGGAATATCTAGTAGGGTCGTAACTGTCACCACCACGAATTAATACAATAGCGTATCTGTCCTCTGAAGGAATATAAACTACGCCTTCGTGACCATTAATTAGACGTTTTTCTCCTGCTGGAAATTTTGAATTTAATTGGCCTTCACGTCCCATTTTCATTAGGGAATAATCAGTACCGCAAAAACCTGCTATTACTGTTTCAGCTAGTATACCTTCTTTTTTTTCTTCGCCCCTAAGTCTTTGCCTTGTAGGGTTAATTAATTCTATTTCCCCATATTTAAGAGGTTCATTTGGATCATTTTGGAAATATGTTGCATTAGTTTTCATAAATTATTTCCTTTCCATTGGCTATATTATTTTGTAATAGGCTGCCGGTTTTCCGGCAGCCTATTTTTAAAAATTTTTAGGATTAGTCGTAAAGGTTAGGTGCAATTGATGGATCGGCAATATTTGTATCATCATACCAATAACCATCTGTTTTAACATCTTCCACAGTTTCGCCATTAGCTATTGCTGTTAATACCTCTACAGTAGTTTCACCCATTTTTAATGGAGATTGTGTTACAGCACCAAATAAAGTACGGTCAGTTACGGCAGCTTTAATTGTTGCACCAGCGTCGAAACCAGCAGCTATAATGTTAGTTTCTGGGTCGCTACCTAAAACACTTAAGTTTTGGTTTGCTGTTAATAAACCTTCTGCAGAAACTTGGTTAGAGCCAAATATTGCAATAGTATCTGCTTTATTTAAAATATTTGATGCTTCTGTTGCACATAATTCAACTGTTGTTTGAGCTGGAACAGCTACATCAATTATTACATTTGCTGTTGCCTCGTCACCTGCATTTGAACAATTATTTTTGTAATAATCATTACCAACTACAGCAACTGTTTTACCATCTGCCTCAGCTAATTCAATTATTTTGTCTATAAAGCCAAGGCCACGAGATATAATAGATTCTGAAGTAGCATCTTGATTAACTTCACCTATTCTTACAGGCTCAGTTGCGTTTGCTATTTTATCTTTTACAGCTTCATAAATATGCTCTGCTGCTGTTGCACCTGCTGCATAGTTGTCTGTTGCTATTGTAGAATATACTGAACCTTCTGGCGCATTTGGCACACCTGCGTCAAAACATACTACAGGAATTTGTTTATCCATAGCCACTTGAAGTGAGTCTAATACAGAGTCTTGGTCGCAGGCTGCAAGACCTATACCATCTGGATTATTATTAATGGCATTATTAAGCATATTTACTTGGTCGGCAATGTCCGACTCGGCATTTGGACCTGTTGTATTTACTTTTACTCCAAGCTCTTCTGCCTTTGCATCAATGCCTTTTACAGCTGCTTGCCAGTATGATGATTGGTAGCTTTTTACTATTACTTCAAAAGTATAGTCGCCACTTCCTGTTTCCTCGCCACTTGTTTCTGAATCTGTTTCGCCACTTTCTTCTACTTGTGTACCTTCATTAGTAGGTTCTGCACTTTCACTAGGTTTTGAACCACAACCGCTTAAGGTACCTACCATTAATAATGTTGCTATTGTTGACGCTAAAATTCTCTTTTTCATTTTTTCCTCCATTTAATTATTTAAATTTTTTTGTTTGTTTCTAAATCTTCTGAATTTTGCTTAGGCAAAATCAAACACTTTGTGTTTGCCAGCTGTTCACTGGTCGTTTACTCCGTAAACTGCTCTGGTCATAAAGCTCCGCTCTATTGCTCGAGTAAGCAACCAACACCGCTGTTCTATATAGTTAAACAGATAAACTGTTGTAACTCATTTGTAGTATTTTTATTTGTGTACTTTAGCATTTTGCCCTGCGGGCAAAAACATAAAATATTGAGTTTTCACTACTTCGTAGCTCTTTCGGCTGTAATTTCATTACATCCTCCAAACTCTAATATTTTTATTTGCAGTCCTTTCGTTTTTTTATTACATCAATAAGCACGGCACCAATTAAAATAACACCTGTTATAATTTGTTGCCAATTGGCTTGTAGTCCAATAAATGGCAGTCCTGTTTTTAATAGGCAAATTACATAAACGCCTAATAAAGCACCTGCTATACTGCCGGCTCCGCCTGTTGCCGCTACGCCGCCTATTATAGCACCACCTATTGCTTCTAATTCGAAACCTGCTCCTGTTCCTGGCTGAACCGTTGAAAATACTGCTGAATAAGCAATAGCGGCAAGGCCTGCAAAAAGGCCAGAAATAACATATGCCATTATGTGGTAAAGTTTTACATTTACCCCAGACAATCTAGTAGCCTCTTTATTACTTCCAATAGCAAAGGTATATCTACCAACTTTGGTGTGGTTTAAAACAGAGGACATTATAAATACAATTATTAAAATCCAAATTATACCTAGGGGAATAATTGTGCCCGACTCTGTTTTAATTTTAAATATTGTTCTAAACCAACCACCTGCAGCTCCTGCCATAGGCCAGGAAATACCAAAGCCACCTACAACAATAGAGCCAAGACCTCGAGTTATCATACAAGTACATAGTGTGGCTAAAAATGGTGGCAATTCCATTAATACAACGAGGAATCCATTCATTAAGCCGAACAAAATACCAATGGATATAGTAACAACTAACCCAAGGGCAACAGGCATATTATGAAAGGAAATTAAATACCCTCCAATTAATGAATAACAGACCAAGCCTGTACCAATAGATAAATCCACACCCCCTGTTATTAAAGGAAAAGTTACACCAATAGCCAATAAAACTATATAATAGGAATAATCTAATATACTTATAAAAGTTGTATACTTTCTAAAATTAGGACTTAAAAAACAAAAGAGTATAAATAAAGCCACTAAAACGGCAAAAACTACAAATTTTTGTCCTCCTAATTTTTCTAATATAGATGACTTTTTATTATTATTTGACATTTCCGACCTCCCTAACTAATTTCTCTAGTGGCAAGATTCATTATTTTTTCTTGAGTTGCTTCAGCAATGTCTAGTTCCCCAGTTTTTTCACCCTCTTGCATTACAACAATCCTATCGCTCATACGAAGTATTTCTGTCATTTCCGAGGAAATCATAATAATGGATTTGCCATTGCTGGCTAGTTTATTCATTAATTTGTAAATCTCGTTTTTCGCGCCAATGTCAATACCTCTTGTCGGCTCGTCAAATATTAGTATGTCGCAATCTTTAGCAAGCCATTTGGCTATAACTACTTTTTGTTGATTGCCTCCTGATAGGTTTACTACAAATTGGTGGACGTCTGGTGTTTTTGTAGCAAGCATGTCTACATATTTTTCAGCAACTTCTTTCTCTTTGTTTTCATCAATAAAAATTCCTTTTATAAAATCCCCAAGAGCTGCCATACTTGTATTTTCAGTAACAGTTTTTTCCACAGCAACACCATATCTTTTACGGTCTTCCGATAAATAACCAATGCCTTTATTAACTGCATCTTCTGGACTTTCTATAGTTACTTTTTCACCTTTTATATAAATATTACCGCTATTTAATGGGTCTGCCCCAAAAATAACTCGGGCTGTTTCTGTACGTCCTGCACCCATTAAGCCGGAAAATCCTAAAATTTCACCTTTGCGAAGTTCAAAACTTACATTTTTAACTAATCTGCCAGCACATAAATTTTCCACTTTTAATACAACTTCGGCGTCTTTAGGCACAGCACTTACAGACTTAGGGTCTTCATAAATTACCCTACCTACCATCATGTCTATTATTTCTTCTTTTGTGCAGTCCTTTGTAATTAATGTACCTACATAAGTACCGTCACGCATTACTGTAATACGGTCAGTTATTTTTTTTATTTCGTCCATACGGTGGGATATATAAATTACCCCAAGGCCTTTATTCCGTAAATCCAATATTATTTTAAATAATTCTTCTATTTCTGTTTCCGTAAGAGCCGCCGATGGTTCGTCAAAGACTATTACTTTGGCATCGTGGGATATAGCTTTTGCAATTTCGCACATTTGTTGCTTACCAACTGTTAAATTTCCCATTATTTCTTCTGGATCTACATTTATATCTAACTTCTTAAAAAGCCTTCTTGATTCCTCTACCATTTTTTTATCATCTATGGCAAAACCTTTTTTAAACTCTCTGCCTATAAAAATATTTTGGGCAACGGTTAAGTGGTTTAACATATTTAACTCTTGATGCACTATAATAACCCCTGCCTCTTGAGCCTCTTTTGTATTGTGATATTCTACTTCTTTACCTTCATATATAATTGTGCCAGAATCTTTTTTATAGATTCCAGTTAATACTTTCATTAATGTAGATTTACCAGCGCCATTTTCTCCCATAAGGGCATGGACTTCCCCAGCTTTTAAATCTAAATCCACATGATCCAAGGCGTGGACTCCTGGGAAAGATTTATCTATGCCTTTCATAATTAAAACAGATTCATTCATAGTAACCCTCCCTCTATTTACGACGACGTCTAGAAACAACGTCAGCAAAAACGGCACATATAACAATTAGTCCTGTTAAAATAAGTTGATAATTCTTTGTAAATCCAAGGGCTAATATACCTTCTTGAAGAAGTGCGATTATAAATGTACCAATAACAGTACCGCTAATAGAAGCAAATCCACCTGCCATGGAAGTTCCTCCCATTACCGCTGCGGCAATAGCTTCGTTATTATACTGGTCACCGTAACCTGGTTGCACTGTTGTATATGCAGCAACGAAAAAAATAGCAGCTATGCCAACTAAAATACCGCATATTACGTAGGCACACATTTCGTACTTTTTAACATTAACACCCGAAAGCCTAACAGCCTCCTTGTTACTACCTAAACAGAGAATGTATCGACCTAGTTTCGTTTTATTTAAAATAATGGCGCATATAATAGCAACTCCAATAAATATAATTAAACCAACAGGAATATTTCTTATTTTTATAAAATTCCTGTACCAGCCATCTGCTGACGATGATTGAGGCCAACTTACAGATTGGGAATTTGTAAAAACTGAGGCAACACCTTTTGCAATATTCATACTACCCATGGAAATAATAAAGGGCGGTATGGACCAATAGGCAACTAAATAGCCATTGAATATGCCAAACATAAGGCCTACCATTACACTTATAACCAAGGAAAAAACCATAGGAACACCATAAGATGTTAATGTATAGCCAGAAATTAAAGCACAACAAAACATAACAGGTCCAATGGAAAAATCAATCCCCCCAGTTGCAATTACAAATGTTACTCCTAATGCTAAAAAGCCTAGAAAATACACATAATTTAGTGCACTTAATATTCGACTATAACCAAAAAAATTGCCATCTGTTGCTATGCAAAAATACAAATACATAAGACATAGAACAATACATAAAACAATTTTGTTTAGCCCCACTTTTTTAATAAAAGCGTTTTCTTTAATCTTGTTCAAAACTCAACTCCTCCTTAGCAAATGTTTCATTGACTATTTGACTTGACAGTTATATTTAAAGCACATAAAATGCAAATAAAAATATTAGTATTTGGAGGATATAATGAAATTACAGCCGTTAAAGCAACAAAGTTGCGTAAACACAATATTTTTATGTTTTTGCCCTTGAGGCAAAATGCCTGCAAATAAAAACTTTAAAAAATTTTCAAGAAAGGTTCCTATGAAATTTAAAATTAATTTTTTTATACCGTCAATTGCATTGATTGTTATTATATTAATATCTGTTGTTTTTCTATTAAGCAATGTTAAAAAAAATATTCCTTGCCACTTTACAGATGTACCATGGAGAAATACCATGGATAAAATGTTAGAAATTGAAGGTAATAATTACAGTACCTACCCTTCTGTTTACAATGGCACAACTTATTCTTACAAAAAAGACTACATGAATTTAAATGGTACTATTAAGTATATGTATGATGACCAAAATAATATTAAATCCATGGCATGGAGCTATAGTGCCCCTACCTTAGAAGATTTAGAAAACGTGTATGACTCTATTGAAACCATGGTCATTTCTAAATACGGCGAAAGCCACTACTCGCCAGATGTTTCCTCCAACCAAGGAGCAGTATGGTATTTAGATGGATACAATATAATTTTAAGTGCAATGATGACAGATACTCAAAAAGCCATTCAATTTTCTTATGTTCTAAGTGAAGAATAACTACAAACTTTGACCATGAATATAGTCTGAATTTAATTGAATTATTTCAGACTTCCATTCATGCGGAGCTTGGGCTAATCTTTTTAACATTTGCCCTGTTGCATTTTCGGCTATTTCCTCTAGAGGTTGTACTATGGTATTTAAATTTGGCGTTACAGCCTTGGCGAAATCGTAGCTATCAAAACTTACAACAGCTAAATCTTTTGGTATGTTTATAGCAAGCTCATTTAGTGCAATAATAGCTCCTACAGTTAAATCATAATTTGTAAAAATTACTGCCGTCATATATGAGTTTCTTTCTATTAAAGACTTCATGGCAGTTATTCCATGGGTTAATGTATAATCCCCATGAATTATTAAATCATTATTTACGGGTATATTAGCCTTTTTTAAGGCATAAATATATCCTTTTTTTCTTTCCACTGATGTATATACTTCTTCTGGTCCAAAAATTATACCAATGTTTTTGTGACCTGCATTAATTAATTTTTCTGTTGCAATATATGCAGCAGACATATTATTAATAATTACACTACCGCAATTCCCCACACTTACAAGAAGCCTATCTAAAAGGACAACTGGTTTTCCCGTTGATATAAATTTTTTTATATTACTACTTTCATTAGTAGCAGGCACTATTATTAAACCATCAACTCGTTTTTTTTGTAAAAAATCAATAGCTTCATTTTCACGATGTTTGTTTGAACGACTGTCAGCTATTATTATGGCATAGCCTTCTTTCCTAAACTTATCTTCCAACTTCATACAGATTTCGCCATAAAAATTACTATTTAATTCAGGAATAATAACTCCTATGGTTTTTGTCTTGTTAGTCTTTAAACCTCTGGCTATTTCATTTACATGGAAATCTAATTCCTTAATTGCTGCCTCAATTTTAATTTTATTCTTTTCTCTTACATTTCCCCCATTTAAATAGGAGGATATTGTTGCTTGTCCTACACCTGCAAGTTTTGCAACATCTTTTACCGTTGTGGACATTTACTCCCCCTTCTAATTTATACCATGAAAA
>JBKECF010000015.1:0-118030 GCA_047974375.1 Lachnospirales bacterium | reverse complement strand
AGAATTACGCAAAGAAAACAAGCAATTACAAATGGAAAATGATATTTTAAAGCAAGCGGCACTGATAATGGCACGAAAATAGAAATTATTATAGCCAATAAAGGCAAGTACAATATCAGTGCCATGTGCAGATTGTTAAAAATATCAAGAAGTTTAGTTTATTATAAGAAAAAGACAAGAGTAGTAAATACAGATTTAGAAAATGCAGTAATAAAGATATTTAGAGATAGCAAAAACAATTACGGAACAGGAAAGATAAAGGTAGTATTAAATTAATAACATTATCAAATGACAGTATTCTTTTTCTTGTGAATGAATTGCCTTTTTTATATTTGGCTTTATATTCATCACTAGAAATAATTTTTCTAATTTTTTTAATAAAATTTTCAATACGTGAAACAGTATACATATAACACGCCTAAATTAATAGTATACATTTATAAATGTATACTATTAATTTAGGCGTGTTTTTCATTTGTCAGTTGATATTTTTACTAATATTCGTTTTGATTTTCATACATTTTTCTTAAGTTGACGACATTGACCGATCAATGGAGGCACAAAGCTCCTATTGACGGATAGGTCTATTGACTTGGTAATATTTTTTATTTTAAGACAGCTCCATATAAAAATATTTTAATGAAAATTATCGGTTAAATTTATTAAATTAACACGCTCTAAAACTAGACCCGATGCAGGCACAGTCTTTCCACATAATTCTCTATTTTTGGATGTAATTATATTTTTTATATCCTCTGGTTCTATTTTTCCCAGCCCAACCATTATTAACGTACCTACTATTATACGAACCATATTATAAAGAAATCCATCACCATTAATTTCTACTTCTATGATGTTATCAGTTTTTTTTATGAACAAATAATTTATTTTCCTTATAGTAGTTTTACTGCTATTACCCGAACTGCAAAAGGCAGCAAAATCATTTTCTCCTAGAAAGTATTTACACGCCTTGTTCATTTTATCAATGTCTAATTCCTTTCCATATGTATAAGTATGATAAAATAAAGGATTTGAAATATTATTATTGTATATATAATATTTATATGTTTTATTTAAAACATGCAGCAATGGATGGAATTCATCGTATATCAATGACGAATTTAAAACTCTAATATCATCATCTAAGTATTTATTTAATGCGAGATATATTTTATTTGCTGGAATTTTAGAATTATCTACTACGTAGACTGCTTTTTGGTCAAGGGCATGCACTCCCGAATCAGTTCTACTGGCACCAATTGTAGATACATCGTATTCATAAATATTTTTTAAAGCTTTTTCTAATTCACCCTGAATAGTTAGTGTGTCTTTTTGTTTTTGCCATCCATGATACCTTTTACCATTATATGACATTGTCAAAATTATTTTCATTTTTTTATCCTATTAGTACAAATATAATAGTTACTAGAACTATTACTGCAATTGTATATACATCAAATTTATTTAATTTAAGTTCCTTCATTCTTGTACGGTTATTATCTCCTCTATAACAACGTGATTCCATTGCCATTGCCAAATCATCTGCACGTCTAAAAGCTGAAATGAATAGTGGGATTAAAATAGGAATTAGATTTCTAACTCTTGTTATTATATTTCCTTCATCGAAATTCGCACCTCTAGCTTTTTGAGCCTTCATAATTAGCTGCATTTCTTCAACTAAGACAGGTATAAACCTTAAAGCTATGGTCATTATCATTGCAATTTCATGTGCAGGTAATTTTATTTTTTTAAAGGGATTTAGCATTTTTTCTATTGCATCGGTTAGCTTAATAGGTGGTGTTGTTAGTGTTAATATAGATGACATCATTATTATTAGAACCAATCTATAAGACATAATAAAAGCGAATAAAACGCCCTCCAAATATATTTTTATAAAACCAAAATGAATCAACAATGTACTTCCACTAGTAAATAGTAAGTTTAAAATAAATGTAAATATAATAATAAATAAAATTCCCCGTAAGCCTCTTAGTAATAGCTTAAAAGGTACATTGGATAATTTTATAATTATATACATTATTAGTGTGGCAAATATATAGGGTACATGTTTATCTATAAAAAATAATAGGCAAATAAAATCTATAATTCCAATTAGTTTAACTCGTGGATCTATATTATGGATTAATGATTTAACTGGATAATATTGTCCAATAGTTACATTCATACTACGCCTCCTTTATTATTTTTAATATTTCTGTAGCTACATCTTTAATATCAAAAATATTTTCATTAATATTAAACCCTTTATATCGTAAAGCTTTTATTAGTTTACTAATCTGCGGAATACTTAAACCAATCTTTTCTAATTCTTCTTCGTTTTTAAAAACCTCTAAAGGAGTTCCTTGTAAAAATAAATCGCCTTGATTTAATACTAAAATTTTATCTGCAATCCTAGAAACATCTTCCATAGAATGAGATACGAATATAATTGTAATACCTAGTGAGTTATGCATTTCTTTAATCTTGCCCAATAAATCATCTCTCGATCTAGGATCTAACCCTGCAGTAGGTTCATCTAATATTAAAATATTAGGTTTTGTTGCTAATACACCTGCTATGGCAACCTTCCTTTTTTGTCCTCCAGATAAATCAAATGGAGATTTTTTATATATATATTTATCTATCCCTACTAAAGTAAGGGCTTCGTCCACATACTTATTTATGTCCTCTTTAGGTATTCCTAAATTTTTAGGACCAAAAGCAACATCATCTTCCACAGTCATTTCAAAAAGTTGTTGTTCTGGATACTGAAAAACCAAGCCGACATTTTTCCTGTTATTTCGTTGATTTTCCTTAGAGGTGTTAATATCAATATTATCGACTATTATTTTTCCTTTTGTTGGGACTATTAATGAATTCATCATTTGCATTAGCGTAGACTTACCTGAACCAGTATGACCAATAATTCCAATGAAATCTCCAGTATTTATAGTAAAACTAATATTTTTAAGTACTACGTTTTCCAACGGTGTACCTGCATTGTATGTATAATTTACATCTATTACCTCAATTGACATAACTCACCTACCATTTCATCTATCGTTAATACATCTGGTTTAATACTTAATCCATTTTTATTTAGAATATAAGCTAATTCAGTTACTTCTGGCACATCTAAACCTATATTTTTCATTTTATCAACTTGTTTAAAAATATTTCTCGGGTTATCTTCCATTATTATTTTTCCATCTTCCATAACATATACTTTATCCGCTAAAACAGCCTCTTCCATAAAATGTGTAATTAGTACAATGGTTATATTTTCATCTTTGTTTAATTTTAAAACGGCATTAATTATATCTCTTCTGCCAATAGGGTCAAGCATTGCAGTTGGCTCATCTAAAATTATGCATTTAGGTTTCATAGCTAAAATACCTGCAATTGCAACCCGTTGTTTTTGACCGCCAGATAAATTGCTAGGATCATTTTCCTTGAAATTCGTTAGACCCGTCCATTGCAGTGCATCATCTACGCGTTTTCTAATTTCATTACTCTCAACTCCTAAATTTTCCAATCCAAAAGCAACATCATCTTCTACTATTGCCGAAACAATTTGATTGTCTGGATTTTGAAAAACCATACCTACATTGCTCCTAATATTCCAAATATTTTTTTTATCTTTAGCATCGTATCCATATATTTTTAGTTCGCCTTCTGTAGGGGTAATAAGAGCATTTAAAGTTTTTGCAATTGTAGATTTACCAGACCCATTATGACCTAAGATTGCAACGAAACTACCTTCCTCTATCATTAAGTCTACGCCGTCCACAGCCCTAAGAGAGCCTATTTTATTTTCTGTTTCATAATATTTATAATCATATATTAATTTTTCACTTTTAATAGATAACATTTTATCCCCTTTTTCAAAACTTTTTAGGTATTATAACATAACAAAATCAAATTATTAATAGATTAAGATAAAAGATAGAATAAAAAAATAGACGATAAGTTTAGAAGAGTATTTTGAACAAATGAATGACGATGATAATGTTGAAGAAAATACAAAAAATATTCCAAAGAAGAAATAGAGAGTGTTATTAAGGAATAAGTCGATAGACCTATCCGTTAGTGTGGGATTGTACCCCAGCTAAACGGCGAATTAGACTGTCCCGTCACTATTATACATTGAGGCGAGTGTCTAACTCTTACCGATTAAATGGCTAAGTATGATGAGCTATGGTAAGGTATGGAATTTTTCATTTACCGTAGCTCTATTTATTGTAGCTTTAAATATTAAAATATATAGGAAACCAAATTTTCATTTCAGAAAATTCTCGATTATCCCAAGCGAAATATGGAATCATTTTAACAGTAGTTGTGTTCAATTTGTGTAATCCAAGAGGTTTATATAGTGAATTATTTTTTTCTGTTTCAAGCACTACCATATCGCCTTCTAATGCTGTTATTTTTTTATTAGCAATTTCTATTTCAATTGACTTAAATTTTAGGTTATTAGGAATCATAAGTTTATCTATTGTTTCTATTTTGGAGTCTAATCCTTCTAAACAATAAATTAACGGACCGTATTCTATTGCACCTTGAAAAGTTGTTTCTTCAACATAGGGATGACTAACAATAATTTGAGGCATAAATTTAAAATTAAGCTCTAATTGAAAATCATCTTTTGTTTTAAAGTCGATGTTAACATATCCGTGGGAGTTGGAAATATCTATTTTTTTATTCTCATATTCTATATAACCTTGAGTAACCCAGTTTGGTATACGGAATTTAATAGAGAAATTACCATCTCTCCTTATATTATTAATATTAAATAATATTTTACCATCGTACGGGTAATTAGTAACTTGCTCAATATTAAATGAAGTAGAATCAAGATGTATCTCACCTGTACTACTTCCATATAAGCCAGTATACAATGTATCCTCGGATTTCGTGTATATGTATTCACTTGATTGAGATAAATTTCTTGCTAAATTCGGAGGACAACAATAACTCAAAATATATTCACTTCGTGTTAGAGGCCATATAAGTTCATAGGGTAAATCTTTGGTACGTCTTAGAGCATTTTGATAAAAGTATTTATTTCCATCAAAGTTTATAGCTGCTAAATTTACATTAAGCATAACTTTTTCTATTAAATCCATATACTGACTTTTTGGATCTTTCAGAAACATTCTATAGCACCACATTACAAGACCAATGTTGGCACAAGTTTCGTTGTATGCAGTAACATTTGGTAATTGATAATGGTACCCGTAAGCCTGATGTACTTTATCATCATGAAAAAAATTACCATAGGGTGATGTTCCATTATACAAAGCGCCGCATCCACCTGTTATATATATCTTACTTGATATAAGATCCTTATACACACTTTCGATTACTTTAGCATATTCTTCATCTTCGATTTCTAGTAATAAGTCTGATAGACCACCGTATAAATAATTAGCACGAACAGCGTGACCTACAATTTCTCTATGATCTTTTAAAGGGATTTTATCTTGATTATCATCTAACCCTTTTTTTACCATATCTCTAACTTCTATTGCAAGTTTTGCAAGCTCTAGGTAAATTTTATTTTCCGTAGCTCTATAAAGTTCCATTAATCCCATATAGTGGGAAGGACAAACAGCTGTTTGAGCTTCTCCAACTTTTTTTGCTTCTTCGTACATTTTTTTAAGATACATGGCAGCTTTTTCAGCTATGTCTAGGAAGTTTCTTTTTCCAGTAATATTAAAGTGCAAGGCAGCAGAAGTAAAAAGATGTCCCATATTATAAACTTCAAATTCATTTATATCGCCTAGTCTTTTACTTTTACCAGTTTTTTCTCCTATTATTTGTTTTGTGGAAATGTAACCATCTTCCAATTGTGTTCGTCTTATTAAATCAATATATTCATCAATTTTGTTTAACATAGCATTGTTATTTTCTTTTCCTGCTATGTAAATTGCACTTTCCATCCACTTATAAAAATCTCCATCACCAAATACAGTACCCTCATGTTCACCTTCAGTAATACCTGCACAAATACGAAAATTTTCTAAAACATGGCTTATATCTTTGCTTTCAAACATGGTTTGTAAATGTGGAACAGTTGTATCACGTAAAGTATTGTGAACTTCTTTCCATAACCCAGAGTTCCAATTAACTTTATCCCACTCCAATGGAATTACTTTTGCCATGGGAGAGTTTTTTGTATTTACTAACATAATTCACCATCCTAACTATAATTTTTTAAAACACTTATTAGTATTTTAATATAAATTTTTTTCTATGTAATATATAAATTTTTCAGAAAAGTACATAAATTTTTCAGGTAGTAAATTAAATTCATAATGTTACTTGAGTTAAATATGTATAAATATTGCATAAATCTTAAATATTTAATATGTAATATTAATAATATACTATATTGTGCAAATGATTAAAGTGATATAATGAATATACTAATAGTTAACTGATATAATTTATTGTGCAAGTACACAATGGGGAGTGGTGGCGTTATGGTGAGAGTTTTGTTAGTTGACGACGAGGAATTAACTAGATTAGGAATGAAAAATAATATACCATGGAATACCCTTGGCGTATCAGAAGTATATACAGCTGAAGATGGTGAGCAAGGGTTAAATATGGCAATGGAACTTAAACCAGATATTATATTAACAGATGTAAGAATGGCAAGAATGGACGGCATTACAATGGCTTTTGAAATTTCTAAAAAATGGAAAAAATGTCGTTTTATATTTATTAGTGGTTATTGTGACAAAGCGTATTTAAAGTCTGCTATTCATCTTTCTGCTGTTGATTATATTGAAAAACCTATTGAAATATTAGAAGTAATTAATGCTGTAAAAAAATCCATTATCCAGTTGGAAAAGGAACATAGAAGAGCAGCAATAGAAAAGGAATATAAAGAACATTTTAAGGTTGGAATAGAAATGCTAGATGAAGATAACTGGCAAGCTACAATGAAAATTGCAGATAGAATAGAAATTTACATAAAAGAGAATTTTTTTAATGCTGACTTATCACTTACGGTTTTAGCTGAGGAATTTAATTTAGCAAAACAATATATGTGTTGGCTTTTTAAAAAAGAAAAAAAAGAAACCATCAATAGGTATATTACAAAAACTAGATTAAAATGGGCGAATGAATATATGTCACGCAATCCATATGTGAAAGTTAAAAAAGTTGCTATTAAATCTGGATTTTCAGACTGTAGCTATTTTATAAAAATATACAAAAGACACGAAGGTATAACTCCGGCTGACTATCTAAGGAAATGCAATAATGAAAAGATTAAAACAAAGCTTTAGAAATTTTAAATTAAAACAAAAGTTTGCTATTTTTTATAGTACTCTATTTATTATTCCGCTTATATTTGTCAGCATGATTATTTATGTTGAGGTTTCTAAGCATATGCTAGAGAAAATTCAATATTCAGCAGTTCAAGGTTATGAACAATCTAAAGAATATTTGAACTATAAGATATTTGAATTAATTCAGCGGACAGATGTTATTGCAACAAATAATAATTTGAAAAATATAATACAAGATGAATTAATAAAATCTGCTGATCCACATAGGCAAATGCTTTTAAACAAAGAGATAATAAGTTATATACAAAGTGTGGAAAGTGGGGCACAAGGTATTAACATAAAAATTTATGTAGATGATAAATTTACTTTACTTAAGGATGGTAAGTATGTCTATCATCTATCGGATGCTATTAATTCGCTATGGTATAAAAATAAAGGAAATAGAAAAATATATTTTGCACCTAATATATATTTAGAAAATACTGATGGATGCGTTGCTTTAGTTAGAGATATAACAAAAATTGATAATTATAAAATGAGAAGTTTTGTGCTTAGGATGGATATAGATGTAGAGAATATTGTTAGTATCCTATGCAATGCCACACCTACGGAAAATTCTGTTACCTTTATAGTTAACGAAGAAAATACAATAATAGCAGCCTCAAATTACGAAAGCCTGCCTATTTCACTAAATAAATTTGGATATTCAAAATATGATTTTACTGGAAAACTTACGGAAGGTAAGTTAGCTGGAAAGCAAATCTATTTTTTGCGAGATAAAATCAAAAATACAAACTGGGAAATGGTAACTATAATTCCGCGAAGCGATTTAACACAAGGAATATCAGGCTTACAGTACAAGGTAGCGGGACTTTTAATGTTTTTTGGCATTTTAACAGTAATTATAGGTGCACTTATTGTTTCTTGGGTGGTAGGAAAAATAACATTGCTGAATGAAAGTTTTAACCAAGTTAAAGATGGTGATATAGACGTGTATTTACCCTGCGACACAAAGGATGAGTTAGGAATTTTATATGAAAATTATAATGAAATGATTAGAAACACAAAGAATTTAATAGACGAAAAATACAACATAGGTATAGAACTAAAAAGTGCTGAGCTAAAAGCCTTACAATCTCAAATAAATCCGCATTTTTTGTATAATACCTTGGATATGTTGAATTGGTTAACTTTTAATGATAGAAAAAATGATATACATATAGCTGTTGTAGCTCTATCAAAATATTATAGGCTTATATTAAATGGTGGTGAAGAAAATTTAACACTAAAAAAAGAAATAATGCATGTAAATTGCTACATCAAAATACAAAAACTTAGATTTGAAAATAAAATTACCTATATTGAAGAAGTTGATGAAAATATTTACTACTGTGTTGTTCCTAAAATAATACTTCAACCATTGGTGGAAAATGCTATCATTCATGGAATTTGTGAAAAAAATAGTAAATCAGGAATAATTAGTATTATTGGTTATAGGGAGAGTAATAGCATTTTTATTAAGATAATTGATGACGGCGTTGGTATGAGTAGTAATATGTTGTTGAATATACTTAAAGATGAAGCTAATTTAAATGGCGACGGAAGTTATGGGGTGAAGAATGTTAATGAAAGAATTAAATTGATGTTTGGTGAAAGTTATGGGCTGATTTATGAAAGTCAATTAGGAAAAGGAACCTGTGTAACTGTAAAATTACCATTTATATTAGCCTAGAAAGGAGTAATTATGACAAAGGGAAAAAAATTTTTGAAGAAGGTTTACGACTATAGAACTTTGCTACTTATGTTGTTACCGTCTATAGTTTTATTATTTATTTTTGCATACCTACCTATTGGCGGACTAGTATTAGCTTTTAAGAGATTTAATTACACAGATGGATTATTTAGGAGTCCTTGGGTTGGCTTAGATAATTTTAAGTTTTTTTTTCAATCTGGCAAAGCTCTTTTAGTTACAAAAAATACTTTGTTTTATAATTTTATTTTTATATTCGTTAATACAATTTTAGAAATTTTTATAGCTATTATTTTAAGTGAAATGAGAAGAATAAAGTTAAAAAAAGGAACACAATCCATAATTTTTTTACCCTATTTTATTTCGTGGGTAACAGTTGGCGCTATTTGTTATAGTTTATTTTCTTTTGAAACAGGAACAATTAACAATTTTTTGGAAACTTTAGGAATAAGCCCCATAAATTTCTATGGCGAACCAAATTGGTGGCCCTATATAATTGTAGCATTTTCAGCATGGAAAGGTGTTGGATATGGTGTAGTTATTTATTTAGCATCTATTTTAGGTGTAGATGGAGCACTGTATGAAGCTGCAGAAATTGATGGAGCTAATATTTTTCATAGAATAAAAAATATAACCTTACCAAGTATAACACCTACTATAATTACATTAACACTTTTGGCTATAGGCAAAATATTTAAGGGTAATTTAGACTTATTTTATCAGCTTGTAGGACAAAATGGAGCTTTGTTTGATAAAACTGATGTGATTGATACATATGTATTTAGGATGACAATTGCATCAACAGATATAGGCCAAACCGTTGCTATTGGATTATATCAATCCATACTTTGTTTTATAACAATATTAATTGTAAATTACATAGTTAAAAGAAAAGATGAAAACTATGCATTATTTTAAGAAAGGCTTTAATTATATGAAGATGAATAATGGAAAAGATATTTTCGTTTTTAAATTAATAGGATACCCTATAGTATTTACTTTTGCTTTAGTTTGTTTAATACCTTTTTTAATTGTTATTGGATCTTCCTTTAATTCAGAGAATTATATCATTAGAAATGGATATAGTATTATACCTTATGATTTTTCTTTAGAGAGCTATATGACTATTTTTAGTAGCCCTAAAACAATACTAAGGGCCTATGGTGTTACAATATTTGTTACTTCTATTGGCACGACACTTGGCATATTTTTAAACACAATGGCAGGTTATGTTTTACAAAGAAAAGACTTTGAATGGAGGAACAAAATATCATTTTTTTATTTCTTCACTACTCTTTTTAGTGGTGGGTTAATGCCGTGGTATATATTGTGCGTAAAATATTTAAATTTAAAAGATAGTGTTTGGGCTATGATTTTACCAGGTATTGTATCTGTGTGGAACATACTTTTAGTAAAAGGATTTATGGCAAGTGTGCCTTATGAAATGACAGAGGCGGCTAAAATTGATGGAGCAGGTGACTTTAAAATATTTATAAAACTAATATTACCTCTTTCTAAACCAGTTATTGCTACTATTGGGCTTTTTACAGCATTAACATATTGGAATGATTGGTATAATTCCATGTTATTTATAAATGAAAGCAATTTATATAGCTTACAATATCAGCTTTACAAGTTAATTAATGACGCTAAGGTTCTACGTGAACTAGCGTCAGAGTCAGGCTTAGTTGTTGAAACAGTGCCAATTGAATCAATGAAAATGGCATTAACTGTTGTGGTAACAGGCCCTATTATTTTTCTGTACCCATTTGTACAAAGATACTTTGTAAAAGGGCTAACACTTGGATCTGTAAAAGGATAAAATAGGAGGATTTTATGAAAAAAACTGTAAAAATTATTAAACATTTTCTGACAATACTGGTAATAATTAGTATTATGGTAAGTTGTGCTAAAAACAATGAGAGTTCTGAAATTATTCAGGAAACCAAAACAAATAGCGAAAAAATAGCAGCAGTATACAATGATCAAGATATATCAGAACCTGTTGAGCTGGCTATGTACTATATAGGAGATAAAACAGAAGACGAGGATTTAGTTTTAGATGAAATAAATAAAACCCTTAAAGAAAAAATAAATGCAACTCTCTCTCTTAAAAGTATGTCTTTAAGCGATTATTCAACAAAATACGCCTTAACCATAGCTGGGGGTGAAGATTTTGATTTAATTTATTCTTCAACTTGGGCATTTTACCAATCCGAGGCTAACAAAGGTGCGTTTACGGAAATAACAGATACTGTTTTAAATAGCTATATGCCGCTTCATAAAAAAAATCAAGCAGAAGCATCTTGGGGACAATCAAAAATAGATGGAAAAGTTTACTTTGTTCCATGTAATATGGCAAAGGTAAATGCAAATGCCGTATTAATACGTGGAGATCTAAGAGAAAAATATGGTATGGAAAGGCTTGTATCGGAAGATGATTTAGCAAGATATTTTAAGGAAGTAGCAACGGATAAGGATTCAGGAGTTTCATTTCCTTATAATGCATCACAGCACAATGATAATTTAAGAAAAGTATTAATTAATCTAAAAAATGATTGGGCTCTTATGGAGGGTTCATTAATAAATTACTTTACTTATGAATATTCAGAAGATTTTACACAAGATGATGTATTTTGGCTATTTAAATCAGAGAATTATATGGATTATGCGAAACAAATGAAAAAATGGGCAGACGAAGGATATTGGTCTAAAAGCGCAATAGCTAATGCTACAGATCCAAAAGAATCATTTTTAAATGGAACTAGTGCAAGCTATGTGCAAAATTTAGGTACTGTAGGCGCTTTAGCATCAGAAGTAGAGATTGCTCATCCAGAGTGGAAACCAGAAATATATGACTTATTTCCAAATACCAACAGATTTTTATCAAGCTATACAGGAGATGGAATTGCTGTTGTGGCAAATTCTAAAAACCAAGAGCGTGCTTTTATGGCATTAGATATATTAAAGTTTGATGAGAGCTTATATAGGTTAGTTCGTCATGGCATTGAAGGAAAACACTACGAAATAGTAAATGAAACAACATGGAAACCAAGTGAAGAAATGGAAAGATACCCTTATGGCAATGCGTTTTCTTGGGGGTTCAAAAATACTATGTATGATATGACACGAGAAGGTACATTTTCCGATCAAGTTACACTAGGTGAAATTTGGACAGATAAAGCCTTAAGTTTACCTACAGATGCATTTTCATTTGACGATACAAATGTAAAAAACGAGTTAGCAAATTTACAAAGCGTATATACTCAGTACGTACCACTATTAGATTTAGGATTGGTGGACAATGTAGAGGAAACTTTAATAGAGCTTAACTCTAAAGCGGAAATTGCGGGTCTACCTAAAATAAAAACTGAGGTAATTCGTCAAATAGAAGAGTATTTAAAAAATAAATAGATTTAATCCTTAGAATTAGACCCTAATTCTTAACACTATGGGTATGTCTAATTTATTGCTCAGTGGGGTATAAACTCCCGCTGGAGGATAGGTCTATTACTTACTTAAATAAAAGGAACAAATTAACTATTTTATTATTATATAGATGTAACTTGTTCCTTTTAAAATATATTAAAATTTAGCCTGTATTATTTTTTTCGTGGTATTATCGGTAGATGTTTTCAGCCCTATTGCCTTAATTATTTGAGCTAGTTCTTTTAATATTTCATAATTATATTTTGCTTTTATATTATTAGAAAGATAGGAGCTATTTTCAAAGCCAACTCTTATGAGTTTTGCTCCCATTCCAAGAGCGGTGGTAATAAAAGACCAGTCTTTGCGTTCATAATGAGTTACACCCCATATGCAGTTATCTGGTACAAAAGATTTTAAAGTAGTAAGACATTCAATTGTAGCTGGTAGTCCACCTTCACGGCCAAAAACAAGATTATAGATTATAGGTCTTTTAAAATTCAGTTCTTTTTGTAAATCAACTATGTTGTATATCATGGAAATGTCATAAATATCTATTTCTGGTGTTATATTTTTCTCTGTTATTGTTTCTAGAAAAAGTTTTATATCATTTGTAGAATTTATGTAAACTTCTCCATCAAGGTTAATTGAGCCTCCTATTACTGAAGAACTTATAACTTTTTCATAAGTAAGTGATGTTAACCCTTTTTCTAGAGAAGTTTGTATAATAATGTCGTTGTTGTAAATGTATTGAAGAACTTTATTTGTGTATATTATATTTTTTGAAGATAGATGACAAATTGAAGCTCCAAGCTCTGAACATTTCCTTACATCTTCACATAGAGTTTTTATATTTAAATGGGTTGAAGTACTAATAGGTGCAACGGATATAATTACACTTTTATAGTCGTATTCTTCCAACCCTTTTACAATATTATTTAATGTTTCAACTTCTCCAACATTACCTGGAAAAATTATATAGGGAATACATGGGAATTTGCTATTATTATCAGTTAACCATACGGGTATACCTTTTTCGATTTGTCCTAATATTTTGCCCTTTGTTACTTTTAGGGCTATTGTTGCCACATCGCTTGCTGTCATACCACCTTTAGCTAGTATATATTTGGGTCTCGATTCTAGTTGTCCTATGATTTTTGTAAATGAACTTGATATATCAACGGACATTTTAAGGGCTTCTTCTTTACTCATTTCTTTTGTGTTTATTAATTTACGACTAGTATAAATAACTGTGGTTTTGCCTTTTATTATATTTGCATTACAAATAGACACAATTCTTGAAGTTTCTTTTTGTAGTCCGTTGGTTTCTGATATTTTGTAAACATTAAATTCTTGAAAGTCTAAATTATAATTATTTATAAGCTCATTTAATTGTTCTGTAGTTTTTTGAACATATGAACCTATTATTATTATCCCTCCTTTGTTATCTTTTGTTAAGTCAAAACCATTTAGTAAAGGCACGTCTATTACACCGCCAATTATTTTCGGAAAAGATGCTGCTGTTCTAAATAAAAATGATTTCCCTGTATTTATTACATCAATTAGGGCAATAGTAAATACTTTTAAATCTTCATAGCACATTGCATTTACAACTATCTTCGTAAATTTTTCGGCAGAAAAAAGTTTTTCTTTAATGGAATATAAATTGTATTTGCGTATTTCATCAAGTTCAATATAAATGGTGTCTTTTTCTAAATAGCTACCATTGGATTTTTCTTCTATGAATTTGCCTAAGTGTGAATTTTTATAACCAAATGTTTTATCCTTTGCAAATTCTGTTTCACTTACTTGCAGTAAATTTCCATTTTGCTCCAAGTAATGAGTATTGTTAAAAGTAAATCTTTTACCCTCGTAAAAAAAAGGGCAAATTATTTCCCCATGGAAGCCACCTAAGGTTTCATTTATAATTTCAGTTTCTATAGGATAGTGGCCTCGAAGCGTTGAATCACTTCTGGAAATTATTATATAATCCATGGATAATTCAATGGATACTTGTTCTATTTTTTGCGCTATTTCTTCATGGTAATATTTTGTTTCATCTTCAGAAAAGCTTCTAGAATTTGTAAGAATAAAAAACATAGGGGAATTTTCTAAAAAACCTTCTTTTATATATTTATAGGTAGATTTGGTATAAACGGTTATATCTTGTACGGTTTGTGTTCCTGTAGGGTCATCATCAAGTACAATTATTTTTTTATTAAAGGATTTTAATTTATTTCTATATAATTCATTTATATTCATGGTTTTTCCTTTCTTTTTATTCTTAAGGTTATATTCATAATAGGATAAAAAAGTAATTTTTAGATGCCATTATAAAAAAAGTGCACATTTTACAAAAAAACATCACAATATAAAGCCACATTTATATGATAACCTATATATAAACAAAAGTTAAAGTGTTTATAAAAAATGGAGGTTTATATGAAAAGAAAAAATAAATTTTTAATTGTACTTTGTATGGCGACGGTTTTTGGAGTTGGATGTAGTTCTAATTATGAAGAAAATGAGTCTTCTATAAGTGATACAAAAAACGAGGCAAAAAACTCACCAGATGAAAGCAGCGAGGAAGAAGTTACTGTTTGGGCATGGGATAAAACTTTTAATGGTTTTGCTATGGAAGAAGCTGATAAGATTTATAATGATGCAGATATAAATTTTGTTGAAATGGGCAAGGCAGATGTTTTACAAAAATTACATACAGTATTAGCTTCGGGTGTAACAGATGAATTACCAGAGGTAGTAGCAATAAGCGATTTAAATGCACAAGGATATTTAATGTCTTATCCAGGTTCTTTTAAAGCTGTAGATGAAAAAATTAATTATAATGACTTTGCTGCTTATAAAGAGCCAATGCTTTCATTTGATGGCGTTGGTTATGGTGTTCCTTTTGATACAGGTGTGGCTGGATTATTTTATCGTAAGGATTATATTGAAGAAGTTGGATATACAGAGGAGGATATGCAAAACTTAACTTGGGATAAGTATATAGCCCTAGGCGAGCTATTAAAAGAAAAAGGACATTACTTACAAACTTATAATCCTAATGATGTGTCTGAATTTCAAATAATGCTTCAGTCTGCTGGAACTTGGTTTACTGACGAAGCTGGAAATGCTAACTTTGAAAATAACGAGGCATTGAAACAATGTTTTGAAATATTTAAAACTTTTAATGATTCTGACAATGTTAAACTTGTTAGTGACTGGACAGAATTTACAGGGGCAATAAATAGTGGTGATGTAGCATGTGTAATTAGAGGTTCATGGATATCACCTACAATTATGCAGGAACCAAGCCAAAGTGGTCTTTGGTCAGTAGCACCGGTTCCTTCTTTAAATGTTGAGTTGGCAACAAATTATTCTAACCAAGGTGGTTCTAGTTGGTTTATTTTAGAAAATAGTACTAATGCAGATGTAGCTTTGGATTTTCTTGCCAATACCTTTGCCAGTAGTACAGAACTGTACAATACTTTGTTAGGTGAAAAGAATATTATGGGAACATATTTACCTGCTGGAGATGTAGATGCCTTTAATATTGAAATGGAATTTTATGGAGGTCAAAAATTAAATGCAGATTTAGCTAATTGGTTAAGTAAAATTCCTGCCGTATATACAGGGGCATATTCTGCAGAAGCACAAGAAGCCCTTAAGGCTGTTATGCCAACGTATTTACAAAATGGAGATTTACAAAAAGCACTAGAAGATGCCACAATTCAATACAGTCAAATGGTTCAATAGCAAATAATTTAAAGACACTAATTTCAAAAAAATTAAATTAGTGTCTTTTATAAATATGAGAGAAGGTTGTGATTTTTTGTCAAAAAAATATAAATTTTCAGGTTGGTCAATGATTTTAATTGCTACATTAATGATTTTAATTTTTGCTTATATTCCTATGATTCAAGCTTTTATATTGTCTCTTAAAACTGGTAAAGGTGTTAATTTAAGTTATGCCGGAATAGAAAATTACAAAAGACTATTTACGGATGCAGTTTTTATTGAAACTTTAAAAAATACTATTATATATACAGTTCATATACCAATAATGCTTTTATTTTCTTTAATTTTTGCGGTTATATTAAATGATAATACTCTAAAATTTAGGGGTATATATAGGACCTGTATTTTTTTACCTTGTGTTACAGCCCCTGTTTCCTATGCCATTTTATTTAAAAATCTTTTCGCTGTAGATGGACTAGTAAATAAACTATTAATTACCTTTGGCTTAATCGAAACTGGTATTCCCTTTGTATTAGATGCATTTTGGGGTAAAATACTTATTATAATTGCTTTAGTTTGGAAAAGCACAGGATACTATATGATATTTTATTTATCTGCATTACAGAATATTGATAAGTCAGTTTATGAGGCTGGAAAAATCGATGGAGCTAACAGTGCAAGGATATTTACAAGTATAACAATGCCATTATTGAAACCAATTATTTTTTTAACAAGTATAATGGCATTAAATTCTACATTACAAATTTTTGATGAAGTGGTCAACCTTACTAATGGCGGACCTGGTAATGCTACAATGAGTATTTCTCAATATATTTATAATTTATCTTTTGTATATGTACCGAATTATGGATATGCTGCGGCTGTATCCTATATAGTTTTAGTAATCGTTATATTGCTAACAATTGTTCAAAAAAAATTTATGAAAGAGGAGTAGGAGAATATTATGGAAAAAGTTAAAAATATTTTAAAACAAATTTTTATGTTAAGTGCATCATTTCTTTGTGTTTTTCCCTTTTACTGGATGATAGTTAGTTCTACAAACATCTCAAAGGATATTACTCTTGGTAAGCTTTCTTTTGGAAATTACTTTTTTGAAAATGTACGAAATGCTTTTGAACACTCAGATATTTGGTCTGCTTTTATAAATTCGGCACAGTTGGCAATAATTATTACTTCACTTTCATTAATTATTTGTTCAATGGCGGGATATGCTTTTGTAATTTTTAGTTCCAAGGCAAAAGAAATAGTGCTAATAGTTTTAATTGCATCCATGATGGTTCCCTTTGCATCTAAAATTATTCCTATGTTTAGAATGTTTGCGAATATTGGGCTATTAAATTCTTATTTAGCAATCATTTTACCGGCAGTTGGCACACCTTTTTTGGTTTTCTTTTTTAAGCAAAACACACATTCATTTCCAAGAGAAACAATTCAAGCCGCCAGGGTGGATGGATTAAATGAATTACAAATATTTTTTAGAATATATATGCCTATGATGAAATCTACATATGCAGCTGCTGGTATATTTTCATTTATGGCAAGCTGGAACAATTATATGTGGCCACTGGTTGCATTACAAACTAGCAATAAGTTTACTTTGCCTCTAGTGGTTTCAAATTTAGCATCAGATTTTAATCCTGATTATGGAATGATAATGGTAGGCATTCTTGTTTCAACACTACCTACCTTAATTGTATTTTTCCTTTTACAAAGAGCTTTTGTAGAAGGTATGGTTGGTTCAACAAAATAATTATAAAAGGAGTATTTATGTTTAAAATATCAAATAAAATTTTTTTTGGTGGAGACTATAACCCAGACCAATGGGACGATGAAACAATCGATATAGACATGAAATATTTTAAGGAATTAGGTGTTAACTTAGTTACGTTACCAGTATTTGCTTGGGCTAAGTTAGAACCATCAGAGGGGATATACGACTTTGATTGGCTAGATAAATTAATGAATAAATTTAGTGAGAATAATATTTCTGTTTGTTTGGCAACGCCAACAGTGGCACAACCGTCTTGGCTTTCTACAAAATATCCCGAGGTTTTACCAGTGGATATAAGTGGCAGAAAAAGAACTCATGGCATGCGTGTGTTTTTTTGTTACAATAGTGAAAAATATAGGGAAAGGGCTGGCGCTATAGCAGAGGAAATGGCAAAAAGATATAGTAGCCATCCTGCTCTTGCTATATGGCATGTAGCTAATGAATATGGTACATACTGTTATTGCGAAAATTGTCAAAAACTATTCAGAGAATGGTTACAAAATAAATATAAAACAATAAATAATTTAAATGAAAAATGGAATACAACTTTTTGGGGTAGGCAAGTTTATGAGTTTGATGAAGTTACTTTACCAACGGAACTAAATGATGATTACAGATTTAACCCAATAATACAGTTGGATTATTTAAAATTTGTTACTGATTCTACAGTTGAATGTTTTAATAATGAATATAATATATTAAAAAAATATACCCCAAATATTCCTGTCCAAACGAATATATCAGGCTATATAAAGAAGTTGAATCAATTTGAAATGGCAAAGCATATGGATGTAATTGGTTGGGATAACTACCCGTGGCCAACTCACGATAAAAGTTTAGTTGCCTTTAAACATGATATTATGCGAGGATTAAAAGATGGACAGCCATATATATTAGCAGAGCAATCACCAAATCAACAAAACTGGCAACCCTATAATAAGCTAAAAAAACCAGGAGAAGTAAGAATGCTAGCTTACCAAGCTATGGCTCATGGTGCAGACACTTGTCTTTATTTCCAACTAAGGCAATCTACCGGAGGACAAGAAAAGTTCCACGGTGCAATGATATCTCATAGTGGACGCAACGATACCAGAATTTTTAAGGAATGTGCAAACTTAGGTAAAGAACTTGAAAAAATAGGAGATGCATTTATTGGTGGTACCATAGACGCTAAAGTTGGTATTCTTTTTGATTGGGAAAACTGGTGGGCACTTGAACAATCTAGTGGCCCAAGTGTAGATATTAATTATTTAGAATTTGTTGCAAAGTATTATAAAGTTTTTTATGATTTAAATATACCTGTGGATATTTTACATTTTAATAGGGATTTGAGTTCCTACGAGCTTATTATCTCCCCAATGATGTATATGATTAAAGATGACATAGATAAAAAAATAATAGACTATGTTAAAAAAGGTGGGAATTTCATAGCAACAACCATGACGGGATTAGTTGATGATAATGATAAATGTGTATTTGGAGAATACCCAGGACCTCTTAAAGAGCTATTAGGAATAAGAGTAGAAGAAACAGATGCATTACTACCAGATGAAAATAATGGAGTACAATACAATAATAAAATTTATAAATCCAATATGTTATGTGATTTAATAAATCTAGATAGTGCAATGGCGTTAGGTGTATACGAATATGATTTTTATAAAGGATTACCAGCCGTAACAAAAAATAAATATGGTGATGGCAATGCGTACTATATAGGTACAGATGTAAAAGAAGATTTTCTAATAGATTTTATTAATTATAATTTTACTTTTTCTCCTGAATATTATACAGGTGAAAATGTAGAAGTGACAAAAAGAATTAATGAGAATATAATTTATTTTGTATTAAACCATAACCATGAAAAAAGCTGGATAGATTTTGGTGAAGACAAAGTTAGAAATTTATTAACAAATGAAACTTTAACAGGCAGGGTAGAAATTTTACCCCGTGATGTATTTATTTTAAAAAAATAGTTTTTAGAACTTTAAAAATTATTTTATAGATGATATTAAAGAAGGTGATTTTATAGATATTTATTCAGATACACAAAGTATTTTGAATAATGATATAAAAGTATTAATTAATCAAATAAGAAATAAAGAGATTGATTATGTTGATATGAGCATAAATCAAATACTTTTAAAGTATGATAAAATAAGTAAAAGTATAGATGAATATAAATTCTATGCATTTAACCTTACTTGCCTTATTTACGGGGTTTTTATTGAAGAATACAATTTAATTGATAATTTAGATTTCTTTCCAAGCTATAGAATTATAGAGAAATTAAAAAATAGTGAAGAGATAAATCTGCAAATAAAAGAGTATTTGAAAAATATTTTTAGAACAATAGATTTATTCAATAACACAGGAAAACATATAATTATCCAAAATGTTTTAGAGGATTTGAGATTGGATTTTTATAAGGACATGGGACTAGCAGAGTATGCTTATAAATATGATGTGAATCCCGCTTATTTAAGTACTTTATTTAAAGATGAAGTAGGGGAGAATTTCACAAAGTATTTGAAAAAGTTACGTATAGATAAAGCTAAAAAATTTTTACTGCAAGGTATGAAAATTTCAGAGGTATGTGATAAAGTAGGGTATAATAATTATAGATATTTTACTAAAGCTTTTAAAACTGAAACAGGCATTTCGCCCAATGAATATAAAAATGGAATACGATAATTAATATATAGAAAAGAGGGCTAATTATGAAGGTATTTAAATATTTTATATTAACCTTGATATTATATAATTTACTTTATATAAATATTTATGCCGAGGATATTAACTCAACTGAAGATCATATACATATAGAAAGAGATAATTCTGCAAAAGAATACACGATTTTGTTCGGTGGGGATGTTTATCTATCGGAATATGTTCTAAATAAATATAACTCCCACGGAATCGATGGAATACTTGATAAAAATATACAAAATTTATTTTTAAATGATGATATTACAATGATAAATCAAGAATTTGCCTTTAGTCAACGTGGTAAAAAAGCCCCAGATAAAAAGTATACTTTTAGAGTAAATCCTTCTTATGGAAAAATTTTTAATGAGATGAATGTTGACGTTGTATCTTTAGCTAATAACCACACTTTAGACTTTGGACCAATTGCACTAGATGATTCTTTTACAACACTAAATAACTTGGATATTAAATATGTTGGTGCAGGAAAGAACTTAGATGAAGCTAAAGCTCCAGTGGATTTTAAAATAAACAATAAAAATATAGCTATGTTGGGAGCAACAAGAGTTATACCTGTTTATGGTTGGAATGCAACAAATAAAAAATCTGGAGTGCTTACAACTTATGATCCTAGCAAATTAGTTACTGAAATCACAAAAGCAAAGAAGAAAAATAAATATGTTGTTGCGTATATACATTGGGGCGTAGAGAAAGCCGAAAGACCAGAGCGGTACCAAAGAGATTTGGCAAAGAAGTATATTGATGCAGGAGCTGATTTAGTTGTTGGAAGCCATCCTCATGTTTTGCAAGGGATAGAATATTATAAGGGAAAACCAATAGTATATAGTTTAGGAAATCTTATTTTTTACAATTCAATAAGTCAAACAGCAATTTTAAGAGTAGTAATAAATGAAAACAATGAAACTAAAATAAAAATTTTACCTTGTAAGGCTTACAATTCAAAAACAACATTAATAACAAATAATGTGAAAAAAGAAAAATTTTATAGATATTTACAAAACATATCTTTTGATGTTGAAATAGACAAAGATGGAAATGTAAGACCAAAAGATTAATATGAAAATTAAAAGGGATACAGTTATGTGATTTCAAAACCTATTAACTGTAGCCCTTTATGTCTATTATATGATTAAACTAATAGAATTATTTATTTAGCAAATCTATGCTAAATTCAATTCTCTTTATACTTTCTTCCTTACCTAGAATAACTAAAATGTCTATACCTCCACAAGGTGAAGTTGGTTTACCTGAAAGGGCAGTACGTAAAGGCCAAAGCATTTGACCATTTTTGATTTCTAGTTGACTTATTTTTTCCATAATTTTATCGTGTAAATAATCTAGTGTCCAATCGTTTTCGATGATATCTTCTAACAGAGGTAGTAATGCACTTAAACTATCTTTCGATAATTCCGTAGTTGTTTTCATTTTTTTATGTACAAATAGTTCAGTATCGTATTTATCGAAATTATCAATAAAATCAACTAATTGTGGAATATCGTTTAAAAATGTTATTCTACTTTTAACCAATGTAGAAATATAAGATAAATCTACATCTTTTATTATACTGCTTTTAAGTATGTCTTTGCTTATGTTGTAGAATTCACTATCGCTCATTTTTTTAAAGTATTCAGCATTCATCCATTTTAATTTATTTGTGTCGAAAGATGAAGGAGACTTACTTAATCCCTTAATGTCAAAAGATTTCACTAATTCGTCCAAGGTGAAAAATTCTTGGTTATCTCTAGGAGCCCAGCCTAAAAGAGCTATATAATTAATAATAGCCTCTGGTAAAAATCCCTGAGTTATTAAATCTTCAAAAGACGCATCGCCTTTTCTTTTGGAAAGCTTTTCACCGCTTTCGTTAAGAATAAGAGGAAGATGAACATATATCGGCTTTTCAAAGCCAAATGCATCATATAGTAAGTTATACTTTGGAGTAGAGGACAGGTATTCACTTCCACGAACTACATGAGTTATATTCATTAAGTGATCATCAACTACATTTGCGAAGTTATACGTTGGTAAACCATCAGATTTAATTAAAATTTGGTCTTCCAGTTCTTTATTATCTACTTCTATTTTACCATATACTAAATCATCAAAGGAAGTTTTACCTTCGGGTATAAATTGCCTAATAACATAAGGTGTATTCGCTTCAAGTTTTTCATTTATTTCTTCTTTGGTAAGGCTCTTGCAATGCCTATCATATGGTGCATTACTATCTATTTCCTCTAGTCGTTCTTTAGTACAAAAACAATAGTACGCATTCCCTGTTTCTATTAGTTTTTTTGCAAATTTCAAATAATTGTTTTTTCTTTCGCTTTGAGTATAGGGACCGTATTCACCGCCAATATCTGGACCTTCATCATGTTCTAAACCGGCTATTTTAAGGGTGTTGTATATTACATCGACAGAGCCTTCCACTAAACGCCCTTGATCAGTGTCTTCAATTCTTAGTATAAATTTACCATTATCATGTTTAGCAATTAAATATTCATAAAGAGCTGTTCTTAAGTTCCCTATGTGCATATATCCTGTTGGGCTTGGTGCAAACCTTGTTCTTATCATTTTTTACTCCTTTATTTTTCTTTTTAATCTTTCATTTTCTAATTTTTCTATTTCAGAGAAATCAATTGATTCTTGTGTGAAATTAGAAAATTTATTTTTTGTGACTTTTTTCTTTTTTTCTTCCTTGACATTGTTTATAGTAGCATAATGTTTTTCTTCATATGCTACTGCATCCTCTTTTGTTTTTACTCCGGCATTAAGCCAGTTTTTTATTATTCCATCAACGTATGCCAGAGATGGTTTTTGTGCTGTTAATATTGTTTTATCGCAGGCCTCTAAAATTAATTCATGGGAAAAATTATATTCATTTCTCCATTTTTCAATAAATTCAATTTCTATAGCAGTTAGATCCCTGCTGTATACGCCTAGAGATTTTAAAATTTCTCTAAATTCTTTGTTATACATTTTCAGATGGTCATTTACCTTTTCTATTGTGTTTAAATTTTTATCGTGCCAGTCAACGGCCACTTTTTCCATATAGTGGATGCTATTATGTCCGTTGGAAGCACAATGGACAACTAACATTTCTATAACATCAACAGGCAGTCTTAACCAATCATAAAAACTAAACATCGTGTTTAAATCATTAGACGATAAATATTTGCCGAAAGTACTTTCAGCGATTTGGAAAATTTTATTTACATCTGAATTATCTTTTTTAAATAATTCTAGTTCTTCCATTGAATAAGTTGGTTTATGATCCACGACTATTGTGGAAACCTTAGTTGTTTCATTTTTATGTTCATGAGTTTTATTAATCTCATTAGTTTTGCTAATTTCGATTTCATTAGCTTCGACACTTTTATAAGGATAAATATTGTCTTGATTAAATCCTAAATAATTTTTATCTCTCCAAAAATTTAATGAATTTCTTATATCTATTTCAGTTAGATTTATAATATTTTCTGAAATACTTTGTACCGTAACAGTTTTATTATTTTGCCATTCACTTAAAATATATAAATAGATTATTGAATATGCAATCGGTGAAGTTCTCATTTCATTTTCTATAAATTCATTTATTCTCATTTTTACCTCCCTTCAGCTTATTTGAACACAAACTTGCATTTTAAATTTATAATTTAATGCAGATGTTTTATTTTAACATAATCATTTTTTTTTTCCACTTTTATTACTATTGTTAATAGAACTTTAGTTGAAAGCTTAAGATAATTACTATATAATTAACAAAGTGGCTTAAGCTTTGTATCAAATGCCATTTGAATTTTTTTACGTATTACAAATTATATTTGCGAAAGGATTTGAAAAATGAAGAAGGCTTTATCTATTTTATTAGCTACCATTATGCTTTTTACCTCTATAGGTTTAAATTCAAATATGGTGGAAGTGTCGGCATCAAATAAAGGAAGAAACAATTTCTACAAAGAAAACATAAGTACACCCAGTTCAATTAGAGTATTGGGAGCAAGTGATGACATTACTTTTACTGCTGGAGGAACAAAAACTCAAAGGACAGTTGATGTAACAGTAAACACAAAAGGAAAAGAGGTTGCGGGTATTACCTACGAAAGAGGGTACAATAAAACTGCAACACCAAAAAGCAAAAGGATATACGGCCATGAAGAAAAAGTAGGCACATTCACTTTTTCATTAGACAATGTATATAGGTATGTATCCGTAATGGTAATTTTAAAAGATTCCGATACAGGAAATGTAAGTACTATTTACAATAATTACGAACTAAAGGGAGAGAGGGTTTACAATAGTGGTAGTGGTACTTTTTCGTTATTTCCTAAGAATCCCTTAAATGATGATACAAATATGGAAACTTTATACAGTGATAAAATGGATGATATGTCAGGTGGGGATAACGGTCCTTTAGTTATTGCTGACGATGAAGTGTGGATTTTTACAAATTATGGCGGTTTTCAAGTCTATAGCATGGATGATATTGATGAATACTTTAATACATCAATCGATATTAACCCTGTGTTTACAGGTTCACTTGGTAGGTATTTTGATGAAATAAGTGCTAGTGCAGTATTTGATGGTAGATATATTATTGTAAAGGACAACTATGGTTATCTTGCTTTTGTAGAAGCTAGCACCAGAAAAGTTGTTACATCATATACAACAGTTAACGAAGGTATTATTTCTGGCTATAAAAACAATAATCGTTTATATGGCAATATTTGTGCTTTAACCTTTGATCATAACACTTTATATTTATTAGGTCGTTATGGCTCAACTGGATATTTATATAAAGCTACTCGAAATGAAATAACAGGCGGTTATGTTGTAGATAGTACAGAGCTTACTACATTTACAAATGGAGTATACGGAAGTTCTTCTCATGGTAATGACATGATTTTTGACGGAGAAAATATATGGATTGCACGAAATCAAAATTCGATTTTAAAATATAACATTTCAACTAATACAACTACAACACATCCATTAACAGATGGATATGTATCCAGATTAGTATATGATGGAAATGACTACATCTATGCGATTAGTACACAAGCACTATATGCTAACACAGACCTTGCACGTTTTAAAAAATCTGACGGTAGTTATACAAAAGTTTACACTGATATGATCCCAGCAGATGGGAACAAAGAAGATATAACTTATGATGGTAGAAATATATGGGTTAATACGTATAGTGTAGCTGAAGCAAATAGATATAGATACGATACTAAAACTGGAAAAAATGTTGAAATACCGTCTAATAGGTGGCAAATAAAAGATAATAATTATAATGAAACACAAAACAATGCAATTGGTGTATATGATGGTAAATATTTATGGCATTGGCAGTATACTCAAGGTAGAGTGAATGTAATTGGCCATTTAATAGATTTATACTTTGGTACGGAGGCGAAAAACTCAAACTTAGAAAAGTATTTTTCTAGTAGCCCAAGCTTGGATCCATCAACAGCTGTGTATGTAGATGATAAAGATACTACATTACCAAACTACGTTGATATAAAGTTAAAAGACAAAGGTTACTCTACATCGGATATAGTCTATGCTGCATGGACACTAGATGAGGATATGAATACAGCAAAAACAAGAGATAGCGAATTTTTTGCTGACTTAGGTAATTATGTAGACGATGATACTATAAAAGATGATTGGGATGGATATGCTGGCAAGACAGGTTCTTATTTTTCCTTTGATAAAGCAGATTTACCAACGGTAAATGGAGATGGTTCTTTTAATTTCAGTTTTAAAACATATCCAAAGAAAAATGGATACTATACTTTGTATATGGTAAACGAAGAATATAGGCCATATATAGAAACTGTTTATGTAGATAACTACCAACAAATGGCAAGGTTATATATTAATTTTATTGACGATGTTAATGGGGAAACAGTTTTACAAAATATGGATGAGAGTAATGCGGCAGGAAGTAAAGTAACTGTTAAAGCAGATAAATTTTTAAGTGACCTTGAAGAAATGGGATACCAACTTAAAGATGCAAATTCTAAAGACATTACATTAAATAGTGAATCTCAAGAAATTAACTTTACTGTAACAAAATACAAGAAAAAATGGACAGAAGTAATTAAAAAACCATATTACCTAGATGGCGCAGGTACTAAAAAATATATAGGTGATGAAATATCTACTGGGAATTACTTACTTGTAAGTAAAGAAGGTACACCAGAGGCAGATCAATATACGGCTGTAATTGATGCACCACACATGGAAAATTATGCTTTAGTTGATCCAACAGAGGCAACTAAAACTGTTAAATTACCTTCTACAAATGGGGGAACATTAGAAAATTTTGGTAGAACAGTAGTTGAGTTTGAATATGTATTAAGCGAAAGCAATATTCTAACTACAGGTATCGAAGTTGATGGTGATACCAAACCAACAGGAAATTTAGTATACACCGAACTAGTTCCAGGCGGTGAAACTGAATCTAAAAGTATAAGTGCCAAAAATGATTTAGAAAATTGGGAATTAGTTGGCTTGGTAAATTATGATGACCAAGGAGTTTTTTCGAATGTTTCAGTAGGAGCAAATTCTAAAGACATAATATTCGGCACAGATAAAGAAGTAACTTTTGCGTATAAAAGAAAGACAAAAGAAGTAAAGGTAACATATGTTGATAAAGTTGGTGCTGAAATAGGAACATCAGATACATTTAATTTACCTATAAATACAGAGGAAATTTTTGTTGCTAAACATATAGACGGATATAAATTAGTTAGTACTTACTTAGATAGCGAGATGGTTACGGATAGTTTAAATACAATATCCTTTACTTATGAACCAATAAAAGACGCTATTAAAATTAATGCAAGGCTAGAAAGTGAAATAGGTAAAATACTTGCAGGTGATTCAGTTGATGCAGACCTAGGAGCTATAAATGTTAGTGTAAGTGCATCTAATTTAGAAAATATGCTAAGCCCTAGGTATATCCTTGATACAACTTCACCAAGGGTGGTTTCCAAAGTAGGTGAGAATACAGTAGTCGATTTTGTATTTAAAGAGAAGAAAACGAAGGTAACTGTTAACTATCTTGACTTAACGGACAACTCTTTAGCTACTAAAAAAGAATACGAAGTTTTTTATGGTGATTTAATTAGCGAAGATGCAAAGAGTATTAAAAATTACTTTTTTGATAGTGCCTCAGGTAATGCTACTGAAGCTAGCTATCATCAAGTAGCTAATAGTGATACAGTGACACTTAACTTTATTTATAAACCTGCAAATGGAGCTATATCCGTTTTAGCAAAAGATAGTATAACAGGAGCTATATTAGGCTATAAAGTGGAAAATGGTGTTCCAGGAGAAAGTTTAACAATAGATAGCCCCGACACATATTTTGAAAGAGAAAGCTTCTTAACTAATTACACATTGAAAGCAGATACAACTTTACCTGCTAGTGTTACATTTGATATTAATCATCAAGAATTAGTGTTTTTATATGATAGTGTTAAATACACAGTTACTTTAACAGCCAAGGATGAAGAGGATGCAGATATCAATTTTTTCGATGGAGCATCAAGTAAGGTATTTACTTATAAAAAAGGAAGTAATTATAGTATTTATGCTCCTCCAGTAACTGGTTATGAAGTAATATCGGATCCACCTTTTTTAAGTGGAAGTAATATTAATGCGAATGTTACACATACATTTAAATACAAAAAAATTGATAGAACTGTAAATTTATCAATTAAAGCTATATCAGATGATGAAACGATAATTATAAATACCGGTGTAATAAGCGGTGATAGAGGAATAGAAAAACAAATAAATGTAAGTGATTATTACGCATATATAGATTTAGATAAATGGGAATTAGTTGATGTAGCAAGTAAAAAAGCAATATTTGGTACAGATAAGGAAGTTAAATTTAAATTTAAACGTAAAATGGTTGATTTAACGGTGAAATATGTTAATAGTAGTGGCGCTGAAATTGCAGATAGCGAAATTATTTCAGTACCAACAAAAAGCAACTATAACGTAAATGCTAAATTTATTAATAACTATGAGTACGCTACAGACCAACAGCCATATGAAGTAATTGCAGTTGGAACAAGTAATTTAACTGTAGAAATAAATTATGTTTCTGCATCTGGTAACATTCTAGTAGTAGCAAAAGATAAGGAAACAGGAGAGATACTCGAAGGAAAATATTATAGCGGAAATATTGGAGATACATATACTGCTATGCCATCAGACTTAAAGACAAACAGTTCGGCAGCCTATAAATATGATGAAGCTAGTGAAACAAGTTTAACTGTGACAGCAACACCAGCAGATAATATTGTTAATCTTTATTATACAAAGGTAATGTCTGACATAATAGTAAAATATGTAGATGAAGGTGGAATAGATATAATACCACCAAAAACTTACAAGGCTCAATTTGACCAACCTGTTGAAGAATATGCAATTAATGTTGACTTTCATAATTTAACATCGGTTAATCATCAAGAAATATCAAAAGTAAGTGAGTCGCCACATACAATTACTTTTACTTACGAGAGAGTTAATTATGAAATTGTAACAGATGGTGTAATAAATATAATCGCTAAGGGAACAGATGGCAATACTTTAGCTCTTAAATCGATTTCTGGAACAATAGGTGAACAACAAATTGTTAATGCTACTGCCATATTTGGTGATGTTGTAGGATATAAACTAAAGGATAATGAAGAAAAGTCAGCTGTGTATACTAATGGTTTTGTAAACATTGAATTTTTGTACGAGCCTACAAGCTTAAATGTAACAATTGTAGCGAAAGATAAGGATGGTAAGAATTTACCAATTACAGATAATATTGTTCCAATAAAAGAGGGCGATAGTATAATGATAAATGCTCCTCATATTGAAAACTATAGTGTTATAGGGATTGATAAAGACGACCAAAACAGTGATGATTTTATAAATTACACTAATGTAATGTCTGCTGAAACAGCAACTTTCTATTATGAGCCTATTGGTAAATTAGTTGTTTCAAAGGGTATAGAAGTAGATAGCAGTGGTAAAGCAACAGGCAATACTGTTTATTCACAAATTCACAACGGGAATGAATCAACAACAACAAAGATAAATGCAAAGACGAACCTTCCAAACTGGACTTTAGTTGGATTATATACAGCAGACGGAGATATAAGTAAAGATATAACAAGTAAAGATGTAGTTTATGGAATAGATGAAGAAGTAACTTTTGCATATACACGAAAAATGATTGATATAACAGTGAATTATGTTGAAGACGGAACAGGATTAGTATTAGGAACAGATGTATTTAATGTACCTTTAAATGATAAACTTACTATAACTGCTAAAGTTGTGGATGGATACGAATTAAAAGATAAAAATGCAGATAGTTATAAGAAGACAATAACTGCTAATGATAGTAGTAAGACTCAATCCTTTACATATATTAAATTACAAGAGGGTGTTGTTATAGAAGCTAGGCTAGACAGTCCAACAGGTAAAGTGCTGGTACGTTCATCTACAGACTATCCAATTGGTGATAAAAATGTAAAGGTAACGGCTGATGACTTAAATGCAATGTTGAGCCCAAGATATGTGTTAGAGCCTAGTAGTCAATCACCTTATACTTTATCTCTCGTAGAAAAAGATTCTGTGGTAGTTTTTATATACAAAGAGCAGCTAAGTACAGTAACAATTAATTATGTGGATAGTGCAAATGAATCTATTTCTGCACAAAAAACTTATACTGTACCATATGGAACGGCAATTAGTGAATCTGCAAAAAGTGTAGATGATTATTATTTGGATACAAGTAAATCCTCTGCTTTATATAATGTAGAAGGTGCTAGCCAAAGTAGCTATAACCATACTTTTTATTACAAAATAGCTGGTGGATCAATTACTGTTATGGCTAAGGATAAAGATACACAAGACATCCTTTATTACAAAGTTTATACAGCTGATCAAGGAAGCACTTTAACAATTAACGCTTCCGAGGAGTTCTCGGCGGAAAACTTTATAGGTTACTATAGTCTAAGTGGCGATAATATACAAACAATGCCTTATGGAAATAAACATAAGGAGATAGTTTTCTTGTATGAAAGAGACACTTATACTGTAACTATAAAAGCTGAAGATTTAGATGGGAATCCATTAAGTTTTTATGATGGTGAAACAAGTAAAGTTTTTACTTACAATAAAGGTGGTAAATATTTAATTTATGCACCACCTGTAGTAGGATATGAAATAAAAGCGCCTTATGTAGCGGAAAATAACGCTGAGGGTACAGGAATAGTGGCTAATACAGAATTTACTTTTGTTTACGAGAATATTGATATGGACGAAAATCTAGTTATTAAAGGTATATCGGACGATGGTAAATATATTATAGGCTCAAAAGTTTTAACTGGCCAAAGGAAAGAATTAGCATCTGTGATTATAAGCAATTATGAAAATGAAATTTATAATCCAGATGATTGGACTCTTGTAGGAGATGGTGTTCAAGAAGCAATATTTGGTAATGACAAAGAAGTGGTATTTACTTTTAAAAGAAATAAAGTGAAGCTAACAGTAAACCATATTAAAGAAACTGCAAGTGGTGATGTTATTGAATCTACATCGACTGTTGATGTTAACACAAATTCTAAATTTACTTCTAGCGCTATGTTAATAGATGACTATCAGTTAAAGAGTAGCGAAACTTTTAGAAAAGTTACTGAAGTGGGAACAACTGACATAGCAGTTGAATATAGATACATACCAATAGAAGGTAACGTTTTTTTACATGCAGTTGACAGCAAAGGAAATACTTTATTAGTAAGAGGTGTTGAAGCAACAACAAATAGCCCTTATACAGTAACTCAAGATAAAATCAATGAGATATCAAGTGCGTTAGCCCCAGGTTATTTATATGATTTAACAAGTACTACAACTCTTGATAATGTAAGTTCTGATTTAAGTAAAAATATTATAGAATTGAAATATAAAGATGTTGATTCTGTAATTACTGTAAAATACGTAGACCAGTTTGGCGTAGAAGTTTTTCCAACATCTACATACACAATGCAATATGGTGAAGCGTTTAATGAGTATGCTGTAAATATTGACTATTACAATTTAACATCAACTAAAAGCTCCTATAGTGAAACAGTATCTGAGCCAGAGTATAATATTGTATTTGAATACCAGCTTGTTGATTATACAATTGTGACTGATGGAGTAGTAAATATTATAGCTAAAGTATCTGACGGAAAAGGCGGATATAAAATACTTGATTTTAAATCTAAAAATGGAACAATAGGCGAAACCGTTAGAATAGGTGCAGCAGAAGAGCTTGGCGAATTTACTGGATATAAGCTAAAAGATGAGCCATATAAAGAGGCAACTTTTGTTTCTGGATATGTGGAAGTTGTATTTTTATACGAAATGTCTAACTTAGCAATAACTATAGTAGCGAAAGATAAAACTACTAATGAAGTTTTAAACTTTACAGAAGAATCTGTTATACCTGTTATAGAAGGTGGAACTGTTACTGTTCATGCCCCTCATATTGCGGAATATGAAGTTGATGGATTGTCTTATAAAACATTCGAGAACGTAACAAATTCTCAAGAGTATATATTTTACTTTAATAAAATAGCAGTACCAAGTACACTGAATATTAAACATATATCCTATGTAAATGGATATCAAGTTGTAGTAAAAACAGAAGTACTAAAGGGAAATGTTGGTGAAGTAATTACCATTTCTCCTATTAAACCAAGTGAAGCTTTGGAAATGGGATACGAAATTAATGAAAACTATAACCTTAATAAAAAGTTAACTTATGGTATAGATAGCGGATTTACATTCTTGTACAATCGTATTATGTCTAAGTTGAATATTAATCATAATGTAGAAATTTATGATAAAGACAACACAACTCTCCTTAGTACTATGTCTGAAACAGAAAAGGCTAGTTTAGCACCAAATTTGTTGAATTCAGAATATACTGTTTCGAATGGTGAATTTACAACAGTAATAGCTCCTTTTGAAAATAATTATGTAATAAATACTAATAAAAACACTGAAAAATTAAGGCAGATTATAAAAGTAGAGCATAATCAAACTGTAAATTATTACTACAGAAACATTACAGGGAATGTTTTAATAAGAGCAGTTGTAGAAGATAAAGATGGTACAGAAGTAATTAATGGAAAAAAATATACATTATTGGCGCAATTAGATGATGCAGTTGACGCTGGCGGAAAATACACATCAGCAGAGGCAAATAAAGTTAAAGGCGAATTAGAAGGCTTAATATCACCACCATATATATATAGTGGTTTGATATCCGGAAGTGAAGATTTTACAATGGGTAGTGGTGATACTTACGAGGACCATACTATTACGTATGAGTTTACTGCTGATTATAAAGACGTTGAAATAAGTTACTTTGACAAATCTGGAGTATTACTAAGTCCAAATTTACTTGGTATAAAATTCAACCCAGTAAAAGGAAGAATTATTAAAGGTGAATATTTTTCTGAATATGCATTAAATGTTCAAAACTATAATTTTATGAGTTCTTCTATAAATGGACAAAACTCACAGAAGGTTTATTACAATGAAGTCGTTAATGATGATACAAAAGTAGGTTTCTACTATGAACCGGTAACATTAGTACAGCCTACAGTACCTACTACTATTAACATGACATATAATGGAACGTCTATTGGTAATACTTCCGTTGATGTTTACCCAGGTCAAGTTGTTTTTGCACCATATAGAGATGGCTACAAACCAACTAATGAGTCAATAACAATTGGAACTGAAGTAGAGGCAACATATGAATTTAAATATAGTAAGGTAGAAAAAGAAATAGAAAAAGAAGTTATACATGTAAATACTGATCGCACTAAAACAGTTTATGTTGATGTTCCTAGAGGAGTGGATTATTCTGGAACAGCATATGAACACGAAAAATATGTAAATGGATATCCTGATGGAAGTGTAAAACCGGACTTTGAGATTACACGTGCAGAAGTTGTTGTTATGCTATACAATATTTTATATGATGAAAAAACTGATAAAAATATTTACGCTGCCACAACTTTAAGGGATATAGACCAAGACAAATGGTATGCAGAAGCAGTAAATTATATGACAATAAAGAGATATGTAAATGGCTATGAAGATGAAACATTCAAGCCAGACAAAAATATTACTAGAGCTGAATTGGCTACAATATTATCAAATGTATTTGGTACAGTTAATAATAGCGAGGTAAATGCATTGCCGTTAGATCCGAATAATTGGGCGACGCCTTTTATTATAAAAGCTTATTCAAATGGCTTATATAACGGATTTAGCTTAAATGACTATGACTTTAATGCACTAGCAACAAGAGCAGAAGTAATAGTTATGATAAACAATGGGACAAATAGAATTCCAAATAGAAAGTATTTATCACAATTCGAAATACCAAATGATTTAAACCAAGCACATTGGGCTTATTATCATATATTAGAATCATTAAATAGTCATAAAGGTCATTATGAAGGAAATTTTGGTGATGAATACGAAATAGTGGAGTAGAATATTTTTAGCAATATAAAAAAAGGGTCATTTGCGAAATAGCGTTTTTTGCTAAATCGCAAGGCCTTTTTTTATTAATTGATTTTAAAGGGCTCTGTAAATTTTATAATATTGAGTTAAGTTTTTTTAATTTAAAAAATAGCACAGAGAAGCCACCCTGAGATTGTATATTTTTATCAACTATAGGGTTATCTTAGTTTTATGTTTGCCTATACATTTATGCCACATTTCTTCCATAGCTTTATGTTTTTCAACTACTGGAGTTAGTGTATTGTAGTCTGTTCTATTATTTGAAATATATGTATGTATTATAAAATAGTTTTCAACTGCAAACTGAAGATTGTAACACGGCTTCAATTGATCATTCATCATATGATCGTCTTTTGTCCTCATAAATATTACATCTGTATCCGTTTTCCTGTAGCTATTTCTATCTGTTCTCATTATTTCAAAATTTTTCTTGTATTCTTCTAATCTTTTTCCTATAGCATGAAATCTTGATGCTAATTTCTGGTGTTCACTTTTTCTTTGCCCTTTTACTGCTACTTTCTCTATACCTTCAACTTCCATTATTGTTTCAAGTTTCCTTTGCGTTGTTATCATTTAACACACATATATTCCGTCTATTTCTAGTATTTGCTTGTTTGAAAGTTTTTTTCTATTTTCTGCTATTTTCTTTTATGTCTTTTCTATTCCTTTTATGCTTATTGCACTTTTCTTTTCCATTCCATATTCATTTATATAATCATTTTCTTCTTTTAATATTTCAGTCAATCGACCTATCTGTCAGTGGGGGCTAGTACCCCCACTGAACGGCGACTTAGACAGTTCCGCAACTATTATACATTGAGGTGGGGGTCTAATTCTTACCGATAAACTGGTAATGTATGTCTTCTGAAATTTCTTTTATTAATATATTTTTTGTGAATCTGTATAGTGCGTCCTTGCTTATTTTTACTCCTTTTGTTATTTATGGCATTTCGCAAATGCCCCTTTTTAATATTTAATATTTATCCTGAGTTTTACATCTGAAATAACGTAAACGTCAAAGTAAGAATGCCTTAAAAAATAGTAAAAATACGTGTAAAGTATTTTTAACCGAAGGAGGAAAAAATAACTATGTACAAAAAAAGAAGAAGGACTAAAGAAAAAGAGAATTTCTAAGGAAAATAGGAAAAATCTACTAGTACAGATGGCTATATTAATAGATAAAAATGGCATTCCTATATCGTATGATTTATTTAAAGGAATACAGCTGATATATCATCAGTAAAACCTTTTTTAGAAAATGCAAAAAACTTTGCACATTGACAATATTAAGTTAACGGTAGATAGGGGTTTAAATAGCGGTTAAAACTTACTGTATATGGTAGAAAATAACAACGTATATGTAGTTTCTCAAAAAATTACAGGTAGCAGTAAAGCGTCTCGAACGGAAATATTAAATAAAGACTGATACATTTATAATGAGTCTAAAACATTTTAAATTAAGTTTTTCAAAAGGGTACGTATTGTAAAGAGTGAAACCGGAAATGAAAAAATTGTAGTTTTTTTGTCACAAAAATATGAACAAGATAAAAATTTAGATGGAATAGTCACAAGTGATTTAGAAAAAAACTATTTAGACATAGTTGAATAATATAGAGATTATGACAAATGAAAGGAAGCTTTAAAGCAATAAAATCTGACTTACAAGGAAGACCAGTATATGTAAAGATTGATGGACATATAAAAGGATATTTTTAATATGTAATATAGTATTAGTTACATTACGAGTATTAGAAAATTATTTAGAACAATTCCGTAGAGAGGTTACAAAAATAGCTATTATCTCTTGCTTGTAGAGAATTAGAAGACGGAATTTATATTTTAAATAAGCAAAGTGAACTGTCAAAAAAATTGAAGAAAAAACTAATATAAATTTAAACAAAAAATATTTAAAATTAAGCTAAAAACGAAAATTAAGGACAACTATTTATAGCTATTCCTTTCTGTAATGTTTATATACCCGAAAACCTTTATGAAATAAAGAATTTGGGTATTTCACCAGTCGCTTTGCTGTAAAACTCAGGTTTTATTTTTTAAGAATTGTGTTATAATCCACTTACAAAGTTTGTTAACTTATAATGACTTATTAATTTAAAAATATTGTTTTTTTGTGGAGGTGTAGTCATAGAAACAAAAAAGATTATAGAAAATATATATTTGAATTTTAACGATATTGAAGTATATAAAGATTTTACATTAGAAATAGGTTTAAATGAAATCACTTGTATTATTGGACCATCAGGCTGTGGTAAAACAAGCATACTTAATGTTGTTTCTGGCTTAAATAAGAATTATAAAGGTGAAGTTAATATAAATAGTATGGATGTAGGATATATTTTTCAAGAAGATAGGCTATTGCCGTGGGAAACAGTTTATAACAATGTTTCCATTGTAAAAAGCAATAATAAAAAGAAAATAATGGAAATACTAAAAGACCTTGAACTTTATGAATTTAAAGATAAATATCCACATGAATTAAGCGGTGGATTACGTCAACGTTGTTCTTTAGCTAGAGGGTTTTATTTTAATCCAAAGGTTTTATTAATGGATGAGCCCTATAAATCTTTAGATTACGATTTGAAAATTAGTCTTATAAACTATTTGACCAATTTATGGAAGAAAAATAAAAATACCATTATATTTGTGACCCATGATATAGATGAAGCTCTATTACTTGGTAATAAAATTGTAGTTTTATCCAAAAGGCCAACAAGGATTTTAAAAGAATTTTTTGTAAATACATCTATAGAGATAAGGAATATAAACACAGCCGAACATAATGAAATAAGAAAAGAAATTATAAATTTATTAACTAAGAAGGGATTTTAATTATGAAAAAAATAATATCATTAACTTTAGTTTTTTTTGCACTAGTTGGTTGTAGTAGAGGAGGTGGAGATATTGCAACTTCATCACAAACAGTTGAACAAGCAAATAGAACAAGAGAGAATTTAGCAGAAGAAGAATCAGATACCACAATGGAGAATGCGGAGGTAAAAGTTATAATTCCTAATGGTACGCCCGCATTAAGTATGGTAAAGATGATTACAGAAACTCCAACTATATCAGAAGGGATAAGTGTAACATATGAGTTAGTAGAATCTACAGATGTTTTAAGTACTACATTGATTAATAATGATGCAGACATTGCAATAGTTCCTACTAATTTAGCCGCCACTTTATATAACAAGGGCACTAATTATAAATTGGTTGGAACAAGTGTATGGGGAATTTTATATATTGCTACAACAGAAGATATATCAACCTTAGAAGATTTAAAAGGCAAAAGAGTAGGGGCTATAGGTAGAGATTTAACACCAGACGCATTATTTAGATACATTTTAAATGGCAATAATATTGATACTGAGGATGACTTAACGCTGGAATATTTTTCTGGTGCTCCAGAACTTGCATCTAATTTTATTGCTGGTGAAATAGACACAGTTATAGCACCAGAACCACTTTTAACTAGTATGTTAATGAAACGTAAAGAGGCATTTGTAGCAATAAATTTACAAGACGAATGGGAAAAGCTAACAGGCTTTGAGAGTTATCCACAAGCTTCGTTAATAGTTAATACAAGTCTAATAGAAAGCAACCCTGAGTTTGTTTCTAAATTTATTAATAATTATGATGAATCCGTAAGTTGGGTTAATGATAATCCCCTTGTGGCTGGAGTCAACTACGAGAAATTAGGCATAGGGCTGAATACTAAAATACTTGAACCTGCTATACCAAATTGCTCTTTAGATTTTATAACGGCTACAGAGGCAAAAAGTTCTATTCAGAAATATTTAAAAATACTTTTTGAGTTTAATCCAAAATTATTAGGTGGAGTTATGGTAGATGAAGGATTTTATTTTGAATAATAAGTATAAAATTTTTATAATTATAGTGTTAGTTAGTATATGGTTTTTATTTGCCACATATATAAGTAATGAAATCAAAATACCTTCACCAATTAGAGTTATTGAAGAGCTGATTGTTATTGTATTAGATAAAAATTTTTTGCTTAACCTAGTTTCTACTTGTAAAAGGGTTATTTTTAGTTTTTTATTATCATTTACCTTAGGCATAGTATTGGGTATGATTAGTGGTTTTTATGGATTTATTCGTGATTTGTTAGAACCTATTATTTTAGTTTTAAAATCAATGCCGACAATGGCAGTAATCTTATTGGCTCTTATTTGGTTAGGAAGAGAATCATCACCTATACTTGTATGCTTTCTAGTATGTTTTCCTATTATTTACAGTACAGTTGTAAGCGGTATAATCAACATTGATAAAAAGCTGCTGGAGATGGTAAATATTTACAGATTTACAAAAATGAAAAAGCTATTTCATTTATATTTACCATCTATAGTTGCATCACTTGCAGCAATATTACCAACTGGATTTTCATTGACATTTAAAGTGTGCATCGCAGCAGAAGTACTTAGCCAGCCTAAATATGCCATGGGAACCGGCTTTCAAATGGAACGAGTAGCTTTAAACACAGCCGGTGTTCTTGCATGGGCAATTATCACAATAATATTATCAGGTGTATTTGAAACTATTATTTCAAAAATACTTAAAATAAGTTTCATCTCAAATAAGCAGTAATCTAATTCTTTGATATAAACTAAACTAAATCTATAATTTTAAATTCAATGTCTTCATATAATGGTTGCTTATGCAATGCAAATATAGGGGGGTTATGCTATGATGTTAACTAGATATAACAGAAGTCGAAAAGAATTTTTTATAGAAAAAAGGAGATTATTATGAGTGAATTTATCAAAAATATTGAAATTGGTAAGAGTATAAGTGTAGATGATTTAGTTTTTCCATCTGATGGACAAATAGATAGTTTGTCTTTGGCACAAAAAAATGGTTCTTCTATAACTTTTTTATCCTTTGGAAAAGGTGAAGGTGTTGGACCTCATGCTGCCACCGGCGATGCGCTATTATACATTCATAAAGGCATAGCAACAGTTAAAATTGCAGAGGAAACAACAGAAGTCAAACAAGGACAAGTTATTGTTATGCCTGCTAATATTTCACATCAAGTAACAGCAAAAGAAAATATGACAATGCTTTTGGTAGTTATAAAGGAGAAGTAGATGAAAAAATATAAAAATATCGAACCATTTACTGTTATAGACTCGAAAGAATATGTAAGCCATTCAAAGAATAAAATATCAAGTAAAGCAATTTTAAACACTGAGAACATAGAAATGCGTTTTTTTTCAGCATCAAAAGGGGAAGACATTGATAAAGAAATATATCCTGAAGAAACATTATTCTTTTGCTTAGAAGGAAAATTAAAAATAACATTTAAAGAGAAAGATGAAATAACACTTAATGCTGGGGAGATGTTTGTTATTGAAGAAAGTACACTATATGGCATCATGGCGTTGGAGGATACAAAATATTTTAATATACTTGTATAATGAAGTATTTATGCTCTTGGTATGGTGTGCAGAAATCTCTGTAAAAGCAAAACTCAGCTCAAACTGACACATACAGTTAGATTTATTTAATGAAGATGAAACTTTATAACCATAGGAGTATTATTTTTAAATAGCTGATTTTATTACACAAAAAGTAAATAAAAAATAAAATACAATGTTAAAATAGCTATACTAGAATATACTACTATGGTTTTTATTTTATGGTTATCTTTAAAACAACGATTGCAAATTATATATAAAGCAATACCAATTAAACCACCAATATAATTCAAAATAATGTCATCAATATCAGCAACACCAATAGCAAGAATATATTGTATTAATTCTACAAAGCAAGTTATAAAAAATATAAAAATAGATGTAAATCTGGTATTAAATAATTTTAATAAAAATCCAATAGGTATAAATATAATAATATTGCCAAATAAATTTGTACCCGATACAAAAAAATTTTTAGAACTATATATATAGTAATTAGTTATTGTCTCGAAGGGATTTAGGTTAGTGCGTCTTGACATTGCTCTTGAAGTATCTAATATTTCTATGGGGGAAAAATTTTTAAAGAAAAGCAATTTAAACAAAAAAATTAAATACGCAAAAATAATAATAAAGAAAATAATATTAATCAAATTTTTTTTATTCATTGAGTTCCTCCTGTTTCCATTATTTTAGCAATAAGCTTCTATGACTATTTCTAAGAATTATGTCGCCAGTTACAACTATTTGTTCTTTAATATCATTTTCACCTTTTATAAATCCAATTATTTTATTAACAGCAGCTTGTGACATGTTTTTAATATTGGTATCATAAGTTGTAATGCTAGGGGAGGTTATTCTGCTATATTTTGTGTTGTCAAAACTTATTATACTAACGTCTTTTGGTACGCTATAACCATTTTTTTCTAGGAAAGTTATAAATGTAAAGGCAGATGAATCGTTGTTACAAACAAAGGCTGTGGGCATATTATCTGGCAATTTAAATAGTTTATTGGAAATAGTGTTTATATCATCTCGATCTTTTATGATTAAATCGGAGTTGAACCCAATACTATGTTCCAACAAACTTTTTTGATAGCCTAAAAAACGGTCACTTATACTTTTTGTTGCATTAATCGTTCCTACAAACCCGATTTTACTATGTCCATTATTAATTAAAAAATTAGTTATCTCATAAGTGCCTAAAAAATTATTGGCAACAATAGATGTTGTATTTATATCAGTACAATAAAAATCAAATAGCAGAAAAGGGATGGCTATTTTAGAAATATTTTCAATATACCCGCTAGGTATCTCTGCTAAGAAAATAATTCCATCAACCAATTTATTTTCAATCATTCTAGGTATATCTTTATTATTAATTTCATCATGGCTTATAATTTTTAGGATTGCACTATATTGATTTTCTTCAAGTAATTGGACAATTTCTGCAAAACAGTCACAATAATATTGATTTCCTTTAAAAAAATATTCAGGGGCAATTATGCCAATTATCGGGTTATTGAGTAAGTTGTTTTTTTGTGTTAAAGATGTTCTATATCCTAATGCATTAGCTTTATTTATTATTTTAACCCTTAATTCATCACTAATGCCATCTTTACCAGATAACGCCTTAGAAACCGAAACAATGCTAATGTTTAAGTCTTTTGCAATATCCTTCATTATAACTTTTTCTTTCATAATTCCCCCTAAAAATTATTTAACCTTAAAAATAAATTCATCTCCGTTTACATACCCTAGTTGGTCACGTGCAACTTTTTTTACAAATTCGATACTATCTTGGTAAACTATATCATTTTTTATATCAACTATTTTTTTATCTGATTTTTCTAATTCATTGACCAATTCTTCATTGACCTTTACTAACTTATTGTACTCATTAACTGAACGAAAAACATATATACAACCGAAGATTGATATTGCTGTAAAGACTAATACAAATATTTTACTTCTCTTCATAATTATCACCTACAGTTGCTTATATAAGTCGTTTGCTTCATCTTTTTTTACAGTTTCTTTTATATTTAGTACTTCATATTGGTTTTGTTTATCACCAAATTTTATTTCTATAATATCGCCTATTTTAATATTGGCTCCAGCTTTTGCAGTTAATCCATTTATTGTAACTCTTCCGGCTGAACAAGCATCGTTAGCTACTGTACGACGTTTTATTATTCTAGAAACTTTTAAAAATTTATCTAATCTCATTTTACACCTCATTATATAAAATACAATTTACTATTCTTCCGTCTATATTATTATTTTTATTATGACTTTTACAAGCATCTTTTTTATAAACACACCTATTATAAAAGTTGCATCCAGTAATATTTTCTTTTAACTTAATTGGATTACCTAATAACCCTTTTACTACACAGTCATTATACTTGCCTTTAGGAACAGACTCGACCAAAGCTTTTGTATAGGGATGCAAAGGCTTTTCTAATACATCAATTTGCCCTTTTTCTACAATTCTTCCTCCATACATTACAATAACATCGCTACATATATATTTTATCACTTTTATATCATGGGATATAAATAGTAGCATTAAGCCATGTTTTTTTTGAATTTTTTTAATTAAATTTAGTATATCTAGTTGAACTGTAACATCTAAAGATGTCGTTGGTTCGTCAGCTATTATTATTTTGGGGTTATTAATAAGTGCCATGGCAATAAGAACTCTCTGTTTAATTCCTCCGCTTAGTTGGTGTGGATAGTAGTTAAGATATTTCTTATCTAAGTTTACTTCTTTACATATATCAACTATTTCCGCTTTATTTTTGCTTTTTGATAATTCTAATATTTGTTGTCCGATTGTATATAATGGGTCTAAGGCTAAAGCGGGATTTTGGGGAATATATCCGAAGATATTTTTGCTAATTATTTTATTATCATAACATATATTACCATTTGTTTTTAAATTATTATTGTTTAATATAGTTTTTACTAATAATGTTTTACCTGATCCACTTTCTCCTATTATTCCGCAAGCAGTACTTTTTGCTACATTAAAATTAATATTAGATAAAAGCTCAATATCTAAAGATTTAACATATAAATTTTCGACTGATAGCATATTCTAACCTTTCTTTGAATCTGTTAAATTATCTTTTTTTCTTCTAAATATAAGTTTAATGATTCTGATATTATGTTTAAAGAGAGTACTATAAGTATAATTACAACTCCAGGAACTATACAATATAAGGGATATGATGTTAAATAAATACTTGATTTTGACAACATACTACCTATGCTGGCTACATCTGGGCTTACAAAACCTAAAAAACTAATAGCCGAATCAATTAGAATAGATGTGGCAAATAGATTAACTACACATAAAAAAAATAGAGATAATAGGTTAGGAAAAATATGAAAAAATATAATCCTAAAATGTGAAGCTCCAATACTCCCTGCCCAAAAGATATAATCGCTAGTTTTAATATTGTGAACATTACTCCTAATTACTCTAGCTGGATAAGCAAAAGAAACAAAGCCAATTGTTAATATTAAAGATATGTTGCTAGCACCAACCAAGGACATTATTACAAGTATAAATATAATATCTGGTATTGAATTCATAATATTTATTATTCCATAAGTTAAATATCCTAATTTGCCTTTTGAGTATCCGGAAATAAAGCCCATTATAATTCCTAAAAAAATAGCAATACTTACTGAAAAAAAAGAAATAAGAAAAAGTCGTCTAAGAGATATCATTAATCTAGATAAAATACATCTTCCATTTTCATCTGTTCCCAAGATGAAAATGGAGGACGGAGATGAAATAAGCTTATTTCCTAATATATTGTCGTATATTTTATATGGATTATTTGGTGTCCAAAAAAAACTTATTATACCTACAGTAATAAATATAAAAATAGTTGTAATGGCGATAATAAATTTTTTATTTAAAAAAGAATTTGTATTCATTTATCCTACTCTTTCTAGTTTATATTTTTAAACGCTTATCAATTATAATTGAAATTAAATCAATTATCCATGAACATAATAAAATAATTAAGGTGTAGCATAAAACTATTCCTTGCACTACAGGATAATCGTAAGTTTTTATGGAACTTACCATAAGTTTGCCTATACCATTAATAGCAAAAATATTCTCAATTAGAACGCTTCCAGTAAGTATGCTAAGAAATATTGAAAGAAAAACACCTAAAAAGGATATTATGGAGTTCTTAAATATATGTCTAGTTATATTAAATAAACTTATTTCGTTTATTCTTAAGAATTCTATATACTCTTTTTTACTCTCCTCTAAGCATGATAGGTAAAAATACTTTACAATTAAAGATGTTGATGGAATACCTAAAGAAAGTATGGGTAGCATAAGTGAGTTATTTCTAAATAGACCCAAGTTAATTCCAAATATATTTAATAAAATTATTCCAATCCAAAAGCTAGGTAGTGAAATACCGACTACTACAAGATTTTTAATAATGGCAGTAAATTTATTATCCTTAATTAATAGAAGGATTGTAATAGTAAAACCGACAGCTGTTGAAAAGACAATAGTTGGTATACTAAGTTTTAATGTTTCCAACAACCTAGGTAAAATTAATTCCTTTACTGTATAATTTTCGAAAGTAAAAGAATTGCCTAAATCACCAAATAGTAAATTTTTTATCCAGTTATAATATGATAATGCAATATTATCATTGAGATTATAATTTTTTTCTAAAACTGCTTTCAGTGCTTCGTTATCTGCATTTTCTATTCCTAGGCGTAGAATGGCAGGATTTCCTGGTAACACTTGGAACATAAAAAAGAGTATTGTTTGAACTGTCAGTAAAATTATAATATATTGTATTAGCTTTATACTTATTTTTTTCATATTATCTCTCTATTTTTATAATAGATACATCAATAAAAGGGAATGGGTATTGTTCATAACCTACATAGCCCTTAGATAAGGCCACTTGTTCACCTCTATCGCCTAAATATACTGCTACTGCATTATCTACTAAAATTTGTTGCGCTTCTTTAAAGTAAGTGTTTCTTTTGTCTTCATCTAATTCATGGTAAGCACGGTTCATCAGTTCGTCATATTGTTTATTATTAAATCCTGGAAGGTTACCAACGTCGGTACTTACATTTGAAGACATAACTTCATATGGGTTTGCATATCCAAAAAGCTGGAGTATTGTAGCTTCATAGTCTTTTTCCAGATATACAGTGGGTAAATATTGTTCCCAAGGTATGGGTATAATATTTATCTCTATGTTTACATTATATAATTCATCTTTTAACAATAGAGCCATATCATTAGAGATATTGTTCTCTGCAACCGTTTTTAAGTTTAATATTAACGGATTATTTTCGTTATATCCATATTCATTTAATATTTCTTTTGCTTTTTCAGGATTGTAATCATAAGTATTTTTTAAATTTTCATTATACACATTTGTCATGAATTTGGACAAATGTGTGTCCGTAGTTTTTCCAATATCCGCTGTCGATAAAGATATAATACGTTCCTTATTTATACCATAATTAATGGCTTTTCTTATTTTAATATTATTAAATGGTTCAACGTTGAAATTTAAATACATTATATTTATATCATTCATTAAATTGCTATAAATAGTTGTACCTTCAATGTTTTGAATCTCATCTTTACTTGATGAGTCTAAAGAAATATAGTTAATATCGTTATTTTTAAATGCAAGTAAAGTTGATGTTGCGTCTGAATATAATTTAAAAATAATTTTAGTTATTTCTGGAGCTGTTCCATAATAGTCATTAAAAGCTGAAAATTCAATTTGCAAGCCCGGTATGTAATTATCAAATTTGTAGGGTCCTGCACCTATAGGGTTTTTACTTTGTTCTGCTTCGGAAACTGATTCTGGCACAATAAAACAATCAGCAATGGCATAATATATACTAGAAGATATTGCATCTTCATTAAACTTGATAGTTAGACTTGATTCATCTAGTATAGTAATTTCACTTTTTTCTTTATTTAATAGCTGTACCCATATTTCATTTGTTGAAGTGAAGTCTGGGTAATGCCCTGCTAGTCTTTTAAATGAATAAGCTACGTCGCTAGCTTTAATTCTTTCGTTGTTATGAAATAACATATTTGGCTTTAATTTTATATACAAAATGTTTTTGTCAAAATTCAGTTCTTCTGCCATATCCAATTCAAAATCTTTAGTTTCGGCATTATATGTAAGTAAAGTCCTATGCATATTTCTTAAAACTTGTTCGGTATGGGCCGATATATCTACCATAGGACTTAAAGAGGTAAAGTCAGCCGGATATGGTATGGAAATTGTACTTAAATCTTGATTAGGTTTACCACAACCATAAAGTGAAAATATGACAAATAATATTAGTAAAATTTTTTTCATAAAAATTTCCTTTCTAATAGTTAGCAAGTAAATGCTTGTTACTTTATTGCATACTAAAGGTATACTTAAACTAATATAACAAGAAAGAAATTTACTTGCAAGGTGTATTATAATTTTTATTACTTATGCGATAAATTTCATAAAAAACAAAAAAACTATTGACATTAATAAAGTGTGTGGTAGAATGTTTTTGGTGTAAGGGGAAAAAACCTTACAAGGAGATGTGATGTATACGGATGAAAAGATTAATAGATACAATTTCCTTTATGACTTTTATGGTGAATTGTTAACAGAAAAGCAAAAAGAATTTTTTGAACTATATTATTTAAATGACCTTTCTCTAAATGAAATTAGTGAAATGAAAAATATAAAAAGACAAAGTGTGCATTCTAGCATTAAGCGTTGTGAAGAAAAGTTAGATGACTTCGAAGTTAAATTACATTTATTAAAAAACTATAAAAATAATGCGAAGCAAATTAGTATAATAATAGAATTATTGGAAGATATGAATAATCCTAATAGTAAAAAAATTAAAAGGTGTTTAGGTGGAATAGTTTAAGGAGGGTAAGTATGGCTTTTGATTCACTCTCAAGTAAGTTGCAAGATGTTTTTAAACAATTAAAAGGTAAAGGTAAGTTAACTGAAAAAGATGTAAAGAGCGCAATGAAAGAAATTAAAATAGCCCTACTAGATGCAGATGTTAACTTCAAAATAGTAAAAGATTTCATTAAAACAGTTACAGAAAAATCTATAGGTGATGAGGTAATGCAAAGCCTCACGCCAGGGCAACATGTAGTTAAAATAGTTAATGAAGAATTAACTACTTTGATGGGAGGCGTAGAAAGTAAACTTACCTTTTCTACAAAATCACCAACTGTTTACATGATGGTTGGTTTACAAGGAGCAGGTAAAACAACTACTACTGGAAAGTTAGCTAATAAACTAAAGAAAGAAGGCCGTAGACCTTTGCTTGCAGCTTGTGATATTTATAGACCAGCAGCAATTAAGCAACTTGAGGTGCTAGGAAATTCTTTAAACATACCAATATTCCAAATGGGAACAGCGAACCCTGTGGATATAGCAAAGTCAGCTATAGATGAGGCTATATCTAAGGGCAATGATATTGTAATATTAGATACAGCAGGACGATTACATATAGATGAAACTCTAATGGATGAACTAAAAAATATAAAATCTGCCATTTGCCCGCAAGAAATCTTATTAGTTATTGATGCAATGACTGGTCAAGACTCTGTGAATGTAGCTACGGCTTTTAATGAAGCTCTGGGTATTGATGGTGTGATAGTCACAAAGCTAGATGGTGATACACGTGGTGGTGTTGCATTATCAGTTAAAGCTGTAACTGGTAAACCTATAAAATTTGCTGCAACAGGTGAAAAACTTGATGATTTAGAAGCTTTTCATCCAGATAGAATGGCATCTCGTATACTTGGTATGGGCGATGTGCTTTCTTTAATAGATAAAGTGCAGCAAAATATAGATGAGGAAGAAGCTTCTAAATTAAATGAAAAGTTAAAGAATCAAGAGTTTGATTTTGAAGATTTTCTAAGTCAAATGCAACAAATGAAAAAGATGGGTCCTCTTAAGGACTTATTAGGTATGATTCCCGGTTTGCCTGGAAATATTAATTTAGAAGAAAATGTAGATGAAAAATCTTTGGCTCACATTGAGGCTATTATTCAGTCTATGACAAAAGAAGAGAGAAAAAATCCAGATTTAATAAATGGTTCAAGAAAAAAGAGAATTGCCATGGGATCTGGTAATGACATACAAGATATTAATAAATTGTTAAAGCAATTTAAAAACATGAAAAAAATGATGAAGCAATTTGGCAACTTTGGTGGCAAACAAAAAAAAGGTCTATTTGGAAATATGCCGTTTTTAAGATAGATAAAATATTTAAAGGAGGTGAAAACATGGTAAAGATTAGATTAAAAAGAATGGGTGCTAAAAAAGCTCCTTTTTACAGAATAGTAGTTGCTGACTCTAAAACTCAAAGAGACGGTAAAGCTATTGCTGAAATTGGTTATTACGATCCAACTAAAGAGCCTAGTGTTGTTAAAATTGATACAGACGAAGCTAAAAAATGGATTTCTAACGGTGCTCAACCGACTGATAAAGTTAGAGCATTGCTTAAACAAGCCGGTGCTTTATAAGAACATAAAAAAGGTTATTGATTAATTTCAATAACCTTTTTTATATTCTTTATAGAACTTTGGTGAAATGGTAACTAAATGCAGAGCATTTAGTTTATATGGGTTAAAAAACTTAGAATAAAACAGCTATGAACGGCAGATAAACGCAAAGCATTTAGTGTTTGCGAAGTTGGTTTCAGGCTCAACAGACTGTGTCAAAATTCAACTTTATATATGAATTTTTAGGTTTACAAAATCACATCTCAGCAATTTTCATTTTTTAGAACCTAATGGGAACATTAGACTCCTATATTACTCCTAATTTTCCTATTAGTTATTTTTTATACGAATTTAATTTTAGACATACTTTAACAAAGGCTCTAAATGTGTTCTTTAAAGCCTTTGTATTGTCCTTTCTAAATCTTGAAATCGTTTTATGATCTTGGGATAATTTGTTTAATAACCAAATAACTTCTATGTTTATTTTCGTTTTTCTTTTTAGTTTCCTACTTGATCTAACTTTATTAAAGTATCCGTATATATAAAGTTTTAACATATCCTTTGGATCATAGGAAGGTCTGCCACTTTCATGCTCTCCTATTTTAAATCCTAGTTCACCCATATTTATGTTTCTACAAAAGCGTCTATTACTCTAGTTGGGTTTTCTTCTTTTATATAATCATCAATGCTATCTGGTAGCATTACTTTTTGAAATCTATTTTCACTTTGTATATACTTCATTTTAAAACCTCCAACGATATTTACGCTTTTTTATATCATATTTTAAGGTTTTGACACAGTCTGTCGAGCAATAAAGCAAAGCTTTATGACCAGAGCAAAAATTCAGAATAGAACTGTAATGAACAGCAGATAAACGCAAAGCGTTTAGTTTTTGCGAAACAAAAATTCAGACAAATATAATATTTTTATAATATCAAGTGTAATTAGATGTTAAAATCTGTAAAATTTGTACAAAATACAACATATGTATACATTAAAAATAAGAAAATTATGATATCTTATAAGTATAAAATATTTAAATAATTAAAAAAATGGAGGGTTTTATGAAAAGAAAAATTATATCAGCTTTAGCGATAATGACTATAGCTACATCTATTTTTACAGGTTGTGGAGCTAAAGAAGATGCGGTTGCTAAAACTGAAGATACAGCAAAAAATGATACTAGTAGTACAAATGAAACTTCTGGTGAAAAGAATTTTAAAATGCTTACAATTTGGTCAGAAGATGAAGTTTATGGAAAGTTATTAACTGGATTAATGGAAGGTTATAAAACTGATATGAATGAAAATTTTAACTATGAGTACGAACTAGTTTCTTCTGATAGCTTAAAGCAAAAAGTTGCGACTTTAGTAGCTTCTAATGATTTGCCTGACATGTTTGCGTACGAATCGGGAAGGCCTATAGTGGACTTAATAGAAGCTGACAAGCTTGTAAATATGTCAACTGAATTAAATGATCTAGGAGTATATGGTAATTTAGAAGATGGTGCTACATCTTTATTAAAAACTTTATCTGGAACAGAAGATTTGTATGATTTACCCCTTGGATTAAACATAGAGGGCTTTTGGTATAACAAAGAACTATTTGAAACAGCAGGTGTAGAAGTTCCAACAACGTGGGAGGAATTTGAAGCTGTATGTGAAGAATTAAATAGTTTGGGTATACAACCGCTTACAGCAGGAGGGGCTGATAGATGGCCTTTAACTCGTCTAGTTAATGCTTATGCGTATCGTTCAATGGGTGTGGACGCAATGGAAAAAGCTAGTACTGGTGAAGCATCTTATACAGACGAAGGATATGTTGCATCAGCTAAAGCTATTCAAGATTTGGCGAACAAAGGTTATTTTGGACAAGGGGTAGTAACAGTTGATATGGGTACAGCGGGAGATATGGTAATGTCTGGAACTGCTGCTATGCTATATAATGGTAGTTGGTTTGCTGGTGATTTAAATGAAGATACAAATCCAGCAGGCATGGATGGGGTTGGATTTTTTAACGTTCCTGTTGTAGATGATAGCATTAGTTCTCAAAATGAATATTCTATGAACTGCGGCAATATACTAGTTATGGATAAAAGTAAATATGATGATGTATCTAAAGAGTTTTTAAAATATTTTGTTGACAATGTAGGGAATACTGGCATGGAAGATTATGGGACTATTCTTGGCTACAAATATACAGTTGAACCAAACTTAAGCCCTTACACACAAATAGTTGCTGATGAGTTAGCGAAGGTTGAAAAGTCTACAACTTGGTTTGAAGCTTCAATGAATAGTGAAACGGCAACAATAGCACAAGAACAAATTCAAACATTAATTAATGGAGAAATTACACCAGAAGATTATATGGAACAAATACAAAATGCATACAATATGAGTAACTAGTTTCTGACTATATAAAACACTTAGGTATATGAAACACCTAAGTGTTTTTTGGCTTAATAGAATTGCAATGAACGGCAGATAAACGCAGAGTGCTTAGTTTTTGCGAAGTTGGTTGCTCAAGCAATAAAGCAAAGCTGAACACTAGAGTAGAAAATGAAGCAAAAATATAAATTAAACTATATTAAAAAAAATTATGGAGGTAAAATAAATATGAAGAATGTTCTTAGTGATAAAAAAGCTATAGCTTTTTTTGTGCTACCAGGATTATTACTTTACTTAGCCGTTGTAATATTACCTGTATTCTGGTCTTTTTATTACACTTTTTTCACAGGGTCACCAGGGCTAAAATGGGAGTTTTCGGGTTTGAATAATTACGGAATGATTTTTAAAGATAAAAATTTTACTAATGCCTTAACAGTAAATATTAAATACATATTGTCAGTAACTTTTGGACAAGTAGGGCTAGGGCTGTTACTGGCTTTATTTTTTAAGTTTTGGTTAGTAAAAGGAAAAAATCTTGTGCGAACTTTAATTTTTTTTCCTGTAGTTATACCTACAGTGGCTGTAGGCCAACTATTTTCGAAGATATATGAAATTCAACCAAATTATGGATTACTTAACAGTTTTTTAGATGGATTGGGTTTAGATGGATTTGTGCAAGCTTGGATTGGGCAATCATCTACGGCGCTGCCTTCGCTTGCAGTAATGGATATTTGGGTTGCCATGGGATTTTATTCAGTTATCTTTTATGGTGCCTTATTGGATATACCAGGAGAGGTTATTGAGGCAGCAAAGATTGATGGGTGTAACGCACCTAATTTATTTAAAAACATACTAGGCCCTCTTTTAAGACCGATGTTAGTTACATGTATGATATTTAGTTTTACAGGGACTGTTAAAATGTTTGAATCATCGTTAGCTTTAACAGGCGGAGGTCCTGGCACAGCAACAACATCTCTTTCAATGTATATGTATAATGTTGCTTTTACATTTAATAAAGTAGGATATGCCAGTGTAATTGCTTTATTTGTTTTTATTGTGTGTATTGTTGGCTCTCGTATTATAAATCTTTTTGATGTAGATTATGAATAGAAAGTGGTGAACAAATGAATAAAAAAAATAAATTTGCTAGTGTTTTAACGGCAATAATAACAGTTGTATTGCTTGCGATAACAGTTTATCCTCTTTTTTGGATGCTAACAGCATCATTTAAAGAGCCATCTGAATTTGTTACAAAGCCAGCGTATGCATTAAATAGTGGTTTCTATGTTCAAAATTATATTGATGCTTGGACAAGGGGAAATATGTCCACATTCTTCAAAAATAGTTTGATTAATACTTTAATATCATTAGTGTTTATTGTATTTTTTTCTGTAACCCTAGGGTTTGCTTTGACAAAAATGGAATGGAAATATAGGAAGTTCGTGCGTGGATTAATAGGTATAGGGATAATGGTTCCCATAACAACAGCTCTTTTACCTTTATTTCAAATTTATAATACAATAGGTTTGTACAATACTCGATCAAGTTTAGTAATTTCATATGTGGCGTTCGGATTATCTTTATCCACATATTTAACAATAGCATTTTTTAAATCTTTACCAAATGAGTTATTAGAAGCTGCTGTAATTGACGGGTGTGGCATTAGTAAATTAATGACTATGGTAGTTGTTCCTTTAATGAAAAATGCAATTGTTACAGTGTTAGTACTTCAATTTTTCTTTAAATGGAACGATTTATTATTTTCAATGACATTTATAAGCAGTACGGAACTTAAAACGATAATGACTGGATTATTATATTTCCAAGATGAATTTGGCTCAAAGAATTGGGGTGCGATTTTCGCCTCTATTTCCTTAAGTGTTTTCCCCCTTTTAATTGTGTATCTTTTCTTAAACAAAGCAGTAATAGAAGGAATGACTTCAGGTGCCATAAAAGGATAGTCAACTAAATAATTGAGGTGCTAATATGAATTATAAAAAAGAACTTAGGGAATATATATTAAAAAATATAAAAACTACTTTAAAGGATCCCTATGGCTATATTAAATATCCATTTATAGACCCAGGGTCAGTGTATAAAGGGAATGTATGGGATTGGGACACTTATTGGTCGTTATATTCTTTGCTCAACATTGCTGAGGAAAGTGGTATTAAAGATAGAATCATAGAACATGGTAAAGGTAATGTGTTGAATTTTTTAGACCACCAATTGGATGATGGTTATATTGCTATGGCTTTAGCTGTATTAGAGAATATGGAAGAACCTTATTTAAATCAAAAGCATAAGGAAGGAATTATTATGAATATGCATAAACCTTTTTTGTGTAACCAAATATGTATAATTTCTGATTATATTAGTGACTATAGCTGGATAAAAAAATATATTCCTCAACTAGAAAAATATTTTGTATGCTATGATGAGTATTATTTAAATGAAAATTGCCAGCTGTATGTCTGGGCAGATGATATTATGATTGGAATGGATAATGACCCTGCTACCTTTGGACGTCCAAAATTTTCTACTGCTAATATTTTTCTTAATAGTTTTATGGTAAAAGAATTAGAGTCGATGAGTAAAATTTTAACAAACAATGGTTTAGAAAATTTAGTATATAAAAATAAATCTGCTAAATTAAAAGAAAATATAAATAAAGAAATGTATGACAAGAGAGATAAGTTTTTTTATTCAGTTGACGTAGATATAAAAACTAGAAAGTTTGATTGGTTTCATGAAGGATTAGGTGTTTTTTGGAAAACTTTGCCAATTAAAATAAGAACATGGTCTGGTTTTATACCAATGTTAGTTGGTTTTGCAACAGAAGAGCAGGCTAGAGAAATGGTTAAGCATATATTCGATGAAAATACATTCTCTTCAAAATATGGTATTACGACTTTATCTAAGGATGAAAAAATGTTTAATTTATCTGTTACAAATAATCCGTCAAATTGGCTAGGGCCTATTTGGCTTGTTGCTAACTATGTAGTTTTTAGGGGACTTATGAATTATGGATACCAAAAAGAGGCTAAACAAATTTGTGATGAAACAGTTGAGCTTTTGGGTAAAGACATAGAAAAATCCGGATCCTTGCATGAATATTATAATCCATTTAATGGAAATCCCGTTATGAATGGTGGTTTTTTAAATTGGAATATGCTTGTTTTAAATATGATAGATGAGTTGGACGGAAAGCAACCTATAGGAAATTAGTAGCTAATAGGTTGACGAGTAGTAATGGAAAATTCATTATTACTCGTCATTCTATATTTAAATGTTTTAGAATTATATTTACGAATGTGAGTAAAGTCTGTTTTTTATTTCTAATCCAGTTTTAGTTACGGCGAGTCCACCGCAAGATGTTTCACGCAATGCAGGTGGAATTTGTTTGCCTACTGAATCCATGGCAGATATTACCTCATCTGCCGGTATTATAGACTTAATTCCAGCTAGTGACATTTCGGCAGAAGTTACGGCTATAATGCTACTGCTTACGTTTCTTACTATACAAGGTTCTTCTACAAGACCCGCTACAGGGTCACAGACTAATCCCATTTGGCTTTTTATGGCCTGAGCAATGGCATGGCCACACATTTCTGGTGTACCTCCTAGTATTTCTACTATAGCACTAGCCGCCATGGCACTTGCACTGCCGCATTCTGCTTGGCATCCACCTTCAGCACCTGAAATAGAGGCATTTTTTGCAATAACCATACCAATACCACTTGCATTTAAAAGTGACATAATAATTTTTTTATTTGGAATATTGTTATGTTTTTTCAATACACAAAGACAGGCTGGTAAAATGCCACAGCTACCTGCGGTTGGCGCAGCAACAATTTTCCCCATACATGCATTAACTTCTGTAACTGCTAAAGCATATGAAATTATGTCTTTAGTAAAGCTGCCGGAAAAATTTGAAGTGCTGTTGTTCATTAAATAAGCATTGCCACCAGTAAGACCACTTAAGGATTTAATGTCTTTTTCTAATCCTTTTTCTATAGATTCTTCCATTACTAAAAAACTTTCTGACATCCTTTTTAATATTTCTTCTTTGCTAATTTCATCTTTTTCTATTGTTTCATTGAGTATTATTTGAGATATTGTTGTGTTTTTTTCTTCTGCTGACTTTATTAGTTCTGCTATTGTATTCATATTATCACCTTCTTATATTGATGGAATTATTGTGCTTTTGTTTATTTTGCATTTACTATTAAGTTCTTGGGTAACATTTGGGTTAATTGTGCCATCAATTTCAATAATCATAATAGCATTACCACCTTTTTCAGAACGATAGACCTTCATATTAGCAATGTTAATTGCATATTTATATAATACTTCAGTCACTTCATGTATTACTCCAGGTTCGTCTATATGATTTATAAAAATTGTATCGTATTTGCCATCAATTTCTACATTTACATCATTTATTTTTTTTATTAGTATATTTCCTCCACCGACTGAAAATCCTAAAACAGAAGTATTATTGGCTTTAACTAAAACAGCATTTGGATGTTCGCTTTTGTCGGTACTAGTACTCATTGTGTAATTCATGTTTTTTTTCTTAGCTATTTCTAGAGCCTTTGGTAAGTTATCATCCCATGGATTCATATTTAATAAACCACCTATAATTGCTTTATCACTACCGTGGCCATTATATGTTTTAGCAAAAGATTCGTAAAAAATTATTTCATATTTATCTGCTTTGCCAAAAATTTTATTGCATATCTGCCCAATACGAACGACACCAGCTGTATGTGAACTGGATGGTCCAATCATAATTGGACCTACAATATCAAAAATGTTCATTTCTACCTCCAATAATTAAATTCAAAATTATATATATAATTTAACATATAAAATATAGATTGGAATAAAAAAATAAAAAAAACTAAAAAATTAATGTTTAGAATTTACTTGAACACATATTACGCAAAAAATAATATAAAAAAAAGACAAAGCTATGGATGAAATTAATTGAAAAGAATTCAAAATATAACAGTTTTTTTGTTATATAGAATTTATTATAGTTGTATAAGCTGTAAATATATATTAAAATTATATTAACTTTCGTAAATCGTGTAGATTATGACAGCACTTTTTAAGTAGTGAAATGGCATTTGATTAGACATGATTTTTATGTAAAGATGTAGGTGTTTTATTTTGTATATTTAAAAATTTTAGAATTATATGAAATTTTTAAATAATTTTTTGATAGAGGTGATATAATGAAAACTTTTACTTTCAAAAGGGGTATACATCCCGATGATAGTAAACACACAAAGGATATGCGAATTGAAACTATTCTGCCAAGGAAGGGCAGTGAATTAGTATATCCTATGCTTCAACATATTGGAGCTCCATGTAAACCCATTGTAAAGGAAGGGGAAGAAGTACTTTTAGGCCAAAAAATAGCTGATTCTGAGGCATATGTTTCTTCTCCTATTCATACAACAGTATCTGGTGTAGTTAAAAAAATTGAACCACGTGTTGCACCAAATGGTAATAGGATAACTTCTGTAGTTATAGAAAATGATGGGGAATATACAGAGTTAGAGAGCTTGAACAAACCTAAAAATCCAAACATAATGACTCAAGGAGAAATACTAAATGAGATTAGAGATGCAGGAATAGTTGGCTTAGGAGGTGCGGGATTTCCCACTCATGTAAAATTAAATCCACCAAAGGGTAGAATTATTGACTATTTCATCGTAAATGCCGCTGAGTGTGAACCATATTTAACAACTGACTATAGGGTTCTTCTAGAGGAAACAGAAAAGATAATCGAGGGTATTGATATTGTAAAAAGACTACATCCAAAAGCTAAAACTATTATAGGTATAGAAACGAATAAATTGGATGCTATAGAAAAATTAAATGAAGTAATAGGGGATAGGCACGACATAGAAGTAAAAGCATTAAAGCCTAAATATCCTCAAGGTGCTGAAAAACAGTTAATTTATGCCTGTACAGGTCGAGTTGTTCCGTCTGGCGGGTTACCGGCAGATATTGGTGTAATTGTAAATAATGTAGACACTATAATCGCAATACATCGTGCCTTTAAACGAGGCCGACCACTTATGCGAAAGGTTGTAACTCTTACTGGCGATGCAATAAACAGGCCTGGTAATTTTAAAATAAGGCTAGGTACATCACTTAAAGAAGTAGTAGAAGATATAGGTGGTTATAGGGGAGAGGTATATCAGTTTATAGCCGGTGGCCCTATGATGGGACTGGCAAGTTACACAACAGAAATACCGCTGATAAAAACATCGTCAGCTTATATATTTATGTCAGAAAAAAGTGTAACAATACCTGACGAAAGAAATTGCATGAGATGTGGTAAATGCGTAGATCATTGTCCAGCGGGGTTATTACCATTTGATTTAAATTATTATGTGGAGCAAACGGACATGGATAGCTTCGTTAAGTATAATGGACTAGATTGTATAGAATGTGGTTCATGTTCGTATATATGTCCTTCGAAAAGACATTTAGCCCAGTCTATAAGGTTTGCAAGAAGAAAATGTTTAGCAAAAAGAAAAAAATAAAAGAGAGGTATGAATGTGAATAATTCTAACGAAAAATTATTTGTTGTTTCAGCTACACCCCATATTAGGGATAATTCAACCATTGAAACTGTAATGCGAGATGTATTAATTGCATTAACACCAGCGGCTATTGCAAGTGTTGTTTTTTTTGGTATAAGAGCTTTATTTATAATTACATTAAGTATCGTTACATGCGTAGCTACAGAGTATTTATTTTGTAAAATAGTTAAAAAGAAAAATACAGTTAGTGACTTAAGTTGTATAATTACAGGTTTATTACTAGCTTTTAATTTATCAGCTTATGTAAGTTGGTGGATACCAATTGTAGGAGGGGTATTTGCTATATTGGTCTGTAAGCTACTATTTGGAGGTTTAGGTCAGAATTTTATAAATCCTGCTCTAGGAGCAAGAGCATTTTTGCTTATTTCTTATCCAATAGAAATGACAAGATGGGCACCAGTCGATACGGTCTCGGCTCCAACACCTTTGGCTCAATTACAAGAAACAGCACCAGAAGCTATTAATTATATTCAAGCTTTAATTGGTACAACGTCCGGTTGTATAGGTGAAACATCAGCAATATTGTTATTGTTAGGTGGTATATATTTATTAATACGTAAAGTTATAACATGGCATGTACCATTAAGTTTTTTAGGAACGGTATTTATATTAAGTGAACTTTTTTCAATGAATAGCATAGCAGTAACGTATCCTTTGTATGAGTTGCTTGTGGGTGGAGTATTGTTAGGAGCATTCTTTATGGCGACTGACTACTCAAGCTCTCCAGTTACACCTAAAGGTAAAATTATTATGGGGTTGGGTTGTGGCTTATTAACAGTTATAATACGTCATTTTGGAGGATATCCTGAGGGAGTATCTTTTTCAATATTATTAATGAATTTGTGTGTGCCTATAATTGAACGATACACAAGACCTAAAGTTTTCGGAGTTGGAGGTGCTTGCTAATGGAAAAATATGGAAAACCGATAATTACGCTTTTTATCATTACTGCCGTTGCAGGCTTTATATTGGCGTTAGCTTATAACTTAACGAAAGATGCAGCAGAAGAACAAAAAAATTTAGCAACATCAAAGGCAATGCAATCTGTTTTAATAGGTGCGGTAGATTTTAAGTCAGTAGAAACGGGTGATGAAAATATACCCATAATAACTACGGCTTTTGATGATAGTGGTAATGTTATTGGGTATATAGCTGAAACACTTGTTAGTGGGTATAGTGGTACTATAGATATTTTAGTTGGTTTTGATTTAGATTTTATTGTAACAGGAATAGATATATTGTCACACTCCGAAACTCCAGGTCTAGGAGCTAATTCAACTGAACCAGAATTTGAAACCCAGTATGCAGGTAGCAAAGGTTTATTCAGCGTTGTGAAGACAGGAAGCCAGACAGCAGAAGAAATAGATGCAATAACAGGAGCTACAATTACAAGTAATGCTGTTACGCAAGGCGTAAACAATGCAATTGAATTTGTATTGGAGTATGAATTTTAAAGGAAAGGAATTCTATGAATAAATTTACAGAAACTCTTACTAACGGTATTTGGAAGGAAAATCCTATTCTTGTACAGATAATAGGTATGTGCCCAACTCTTGCCGTTACAACCTCAGCAGAAAATGCTTTGGGTATGGGACTTGCAACAACTACTGTACTTGTTATGTCAAACTTATTTATAAGTTTGCTTAAAAATTTGATACCAGATAAAGTACGTATACCAGCATTTATTGTTATTATAGCTTCATTTGTTACAATTATACAATTCATTTTAAAGGCGTATTTTTACGAATTAAATGAATCTCTAGGTTTATTTATACCTTTAATAGTTGTAAACTGTTTAATTTTAGCAAGAGCTGAAGCATTTGCATCGAAGCACAATCCATTATTAGCTACACTAGATGGTTTAGGTATGGGACTTGGTTTTACATTAGGGTTATTAATTTTAGGAAGTGTACGTGAGCTTTTAGGTAGCGGTACAGTGCTAGGATTAAGTATATTACCCGATTTTGTTCCACGTACAATAGCCTTTGTACTTCCGCCTGGAGCTTTCTTAAGTTTAGGATTTATTTTAGCTCTTATTAAACATGGGCAATTAAAAAAGGAGGCTAGGTAATGGAATTATTTTTATTATTTATAGGCGCTGCCCTAGTAAACAATTTAGTTTTATCGCAATTTTTAGGAATTTGTCCTTTTCTAGGAGTGTCAAACAAGACCGAAACAGCTATTGGTATGGGTGTAGCAGTTATATTCGTAATGACTTTAGCGTCAGCTGCAGCTTATATGGCTTATGCATATGTGTTAGTACCATTAAAAATAGAATATTTATATAATATAGCGTTTATACTTATAATAGCCTCTTTAGTGCAATTAGTAGAAATGTTTATAAAAAAGAGTAGTCCAGTTTTATATTCCGCACTTGGAATATTCCTACCGCTTATAACAACTAACTGTGCGGTCCTTGGTACAGCCGTGTTGAATATGGATAAAGGCTACAATTTGTTACAGTCAATTATAAATGGTGTTGGTGGTTCTGTTGGTTTCACAATAACAATAGTTCTATTTGCTGGTATACGTGAAAGACTAGAAAGAAATGATATACCGGAATGCTTTAAAGGTACGCCAATAGCGTTAATAACAGCAGGTCTTATGGCTATAGGTTTCCTAGGTTTTCAAGGCTTAATAACATAGATAGAATAGGAGGTTAGTTGTGGAAATTATTTTCGCAATATTAGCTATTGGTGGTATTGGTTTGGTTTTTGGAGTAATACTTGCTATAGCTGGTGAAAAATTAAAAGTAGTAGAAGATGAAAAAGTTACTAAGATACGTGAAGCACTTCCAGGGGCAAACTGTGGTGGGTGTGGATACCCAGGTTGTGATATGTTCGCAAAGCAGGTTGCTAAGGGAGAAGCTCCAGTAAATGGATGCCCAGTGAGTGATGAAGCTTGTGTTGAAATTCTAAAAGATATAATGGGTTCAGATGTAGAAACTAGTGAGAAGACGGTTGCATTTGTCCGTTGTGGTGGAAACAATGGTGTTTCTGCTAAAAAATATATTTATTATGGAATGTATGATTGTAATGCAAGTAACATTATTGCTGGAAATGGTTCTAAAGCGTGTAGCTACGGTTGTTTAGGTCGTGGTAGTTGTGAAAAGGAATGTGCATTTGGCGCAATAGAAATTTTAGACGGAATTGCAGTTATAAATAAGGAAAAGTGTACATCTTGCGGTAAGTGTGTGGAAGCGTGTCCAAAAGATTTAATTGATATAGTTCCTTATAATAAAACTATTAAAGTTAATTGTAAGTCTACAGATGCAGGCAAATTTGTACGCAGTGCTTGCCAAAGAGGCTGTATTGGCTGTAAGTTGTGTGTGAAGGCATGTGAATACGATGCCATTTATTTCGAAAATAATTTAGCTAAAATAAATTATGAAAAATGTACTGAGTGTGGGGCGTGCGAGGTGAAATGCCCTACAAAGGCAATTATTATTGATAAATAAGTATTATAAAAGGGCATTTGCTAAATCTAAATCGCAGTGCCTTTTTTAATGTGTGCCCGACGGGTATATTCTAACGGGTTAAAGTCCCGAAGATAAGTCAATATTGCCAAGCGTATAGCTGAAGACAAGGTAGTGTCAAAAATTAGGTACCTATAAAAATACATAAAAATTTAATAAAATGGTCCTAACCATAATTCAAGAAGGAATTTATGGATTAGGACTATTTTTAGTATCAACTTTTTATTTTGGGATCTTCAGGTAATAGCTCAGACCAAGACATAAGATTACTAAAAGAAGGTTGGTCATTAATATCTATTAAAACTATAGTATAGAATAAATAAGTCAAGTGGTTTTCTATAATTTAGTTGTTTGCTTTGGATATTTCTACTATGTTGTAAATTATAGCGCTGGATGTTGCTCTTTTTACATTATTATATATTTTTTTCAAATATCGTCTTATTATTTGGTGATATTTTTTATTGCCAGACAACCTCTTTGCAATACTTGATTATACTCACTCTTTGCGTAATTTCAATTACTTTGCAAGTATACCTGATAAATAAATATGGTTGTTTTAGTTCAGCAATTTTCCAACGTACTCATTCCTACACTACTCAATATCCTTTAATTCTACATCATGTGCCTTGCCCTCTCTAATACTTAATTCAGAAACAAGAGTTAATACGGCATCCTTTTGTAGCTCTGCTATAGATGAAGCTCCACAGTTACAAAATGTTGATTTTATTTTATATATTGTTCTATCTATATTTTCTTTTAACTTACCTGCATATGAAATATATGAATCAACACCTTCTTCAAAATATAAGTTACTTTTTCCGCCAACATCGTACCTTTCCCAGTTTCTCGCTCTATTTGAACCTTCGCCCCAATATTCTTTTACGAAATTATTTCCAACTTTTCTAAGCCTTGTAGGGCTTTCTTCAAAACGTGCAAAATATCTACCCATCATGACAAAATCAGCACCTAATGCTAAAGATAAAGTTATGTGATAGTCATTTACAATTCCACCATCTGAGCATACTGGAATATAAATTCCTGTCGAACTTAAAAATTCATCTCTTGCTGAACATACATCTATTAGTGCAGACGCCTGACCTCTACCAATACCTTTAGTTTCTCTTGTAATGCAAATAGAACCCCCGCCAATTCCTACTTTTATAAAATCAGCTCCAGCCTCAGCAAGATACATAAACCCTTCTTTACTTACTACATTACCTGCACCAATTTTAACTTTATCTCCGTAGTTTTCACGTACAAAACTGATTACAGATTTTTGCCATTCTGAATATCCATCAGAAGAGTCTATACATAAAACATCCGCCCCAGCTTCTACTAATGCTGGTATTCTTTTTTCATAGTCTCGTGTATTAACAGCAGCGCCGACTAAAAAACTTTTATTTTTATCAACTACGGCGTCTTTACTATCTTGTGCAAAGTGATAGTCCTTTCTAAACACTAGGTGCGTTAAATGTTGTTCCGAATCTATTATTGGTATACAATTCACTTTATTTTCCCATAATAAATCATTTGCTTGTGCTAAATCTATATTCCCTCGTCCAACTGCTAAATCTTCAAAAGGTGTCATGAATTCTGTTACTTTAGAATTTGTATCAACTTTTGAAACTCTATAGTCTTTATCTGTTAATAAACCTAGTAATTTTCCACGAGATGTTCCATCATCTGTTACAGCAATAGTGGAGTGCCCAGTTTCATTAGTAAGAGTAATTGCGTCTTGTATAGTGGCTGATGGTTTTAAATTTGTTGAGCTAGAAACAAAACCCGCTCTATTTTCTTTAACTTTTTTAACCATGTGACTTTGAGATTCAATACTTTGTGAACAAAAAATAAAAGATAAACCGCCAGATTTAGCTAACTCTATAGCCATTTTTTCTCCGGAAACTGATTGCATAGCAGCTGAAACTAAAGGGATGTTTATAGATATGTCGGGCATAGAATTTTTCTTAAAACGCACTACAGGTGTTTTTAAAGAAATATTTGTAGGATTATGTTCTTTTTTTGTTAACCCTGGAATAAGTAAAAACTCATCTAGTGTTCTCGAAATATCTGAATAAATTTTTGCCATTTTCTTCTCCTTTATTATTTAAATAGGTGTATTAATAAATATTAATGGAAATCTTATATCAAATTATGTAGGTTTGTCAAGGGATTTAAACTTATAATTTTTTTAAAAACTATAAAATATACTTGAGTAAAATTTTATTTTAGTTTATACTTCAAGCATACTTTATATAACCGTTTTAATAAGGAAAACAAGTTTCTACCTAACAGCCGTAAATTGTTAGACTATAAAGTGCAAAATAATCTAAATTTTACATGTATTTCATGTTTTTTTAGTATGCACAGTTTTCCTTTTCAGGTGATTGTGCTTTTTTTATTCGTAAATCTCATATTATTAAACAAAGAGGAGAAATCATGGTAAGCATAGTAATGGGTTCCATAAGCGATAAAGAAACAATGTTATATGCAAAAGAAATTTTAGACCACTTTAATATCAAAAATGAAATTAAAATAGTAAGTGCACACAGAACTCCACACTATATGTATGAGTTTGCTAAGTGTGCAAAAGAAAATAATACGAAAGTAATTATTGCAGGAGCAGGCGGAGCTGCACATTTACCAGGAATGATTGCGTCCCTTACAAATATACCTGTAATAGGTGTACCAATTAAGTCCAGCGTTTTAAACGGAGTTGACTCACTATTATCCATTGTACAGATGCCAGGCGGCGTTCCAGTAGGTACAATGTCAATAGGTAAGTCAGGTGCGAAAAACGCTGGACTTTTTGCTACCCGCATACTGGCAATAGAAGATGATGAAATTTTCAAAAAACTAGATGATTACACAAAAAAAATAGCTGAAGACGTGCTAAATACAAATTTAGGAGATTAATAATGAAAAGTATAGGAATTTTTGGTGGCGGGCAATTAGCTAAAATGATAATGGTTGAAGGTTATAAAATGGGGCATACATTTAATGTATATGACTCAAACATAAGTGCGTGTTCTAAACCCATGGCAAATGAATTTTTCAACTATAGTTTTACAGACCAACTAAAAATAGATAGTTTTTTTAATAGAAGCGATGTTTTTACCTATGAATTTGAAAATGTTGATCCGACTTTTTTAGAAAATTATAAAAATAAAATCCCACAAGGTGTAGAGGCTTTAAAATTATTACAAGATAGGTATACAGAAAAGAAATTTATAAATAACTTACCAGGTGTAAAAACTGTAAAGTTTTGTCTTGCTAGTGAAAATATAAATATATTTCCCTGCATTATTAAAACTCGACGAAATGGCTACGATGGTAAAGGCCAGCATTTTTTTGAATCTAAAAGTTATTTAAATAACAATCTATTAAATAACAATAATATTGTAGAAGAATACATGGAAGGTATAGAGGAATATTCGTTAATTATAGGTAGGAACCTAAAAGGCGAGATTAAAAGTTATCCACCTATTAAAAATATACATAAAAATGGAATATTATATGAATCGTCTTTTACAAAAAATATAGGCGACAATATTAAAAGTCAAATGAAACATAAGGCAGAAAATATTATTGACGCACTTAACTATAACGGCGTGCTATGTGTTGAATATTTCGTAAGGGGAAATGATATTTTTGTAAACGAAATTGCTCCTAGGGTTCATAATAGTGGTCATTTAACCATTGAAGCTACAAACATTTCCCAGTTTAAACTTCACTTGTATTGTATTTTAGGATTGAACATACCTGATATTGAATGCCACTATGATTACTATATGAACAATATTTTAGGGCAAAATTTAAAGGCATGTGAGTATATGATGCAAAGTGAAGAATTTAAAAACATAAATTATCATATTTATGGTAAAAATTCAGATGCAATAAATAGAAAAGTAGGCCACATTACATATAAAAATATAAACAACATACATGAAAAAGTTAATAATCAATTAGCTAATTTTAAGTCGGAGGGAATATGAGTACTAAAAGGGTTTTTATAACAAAAAAAGATGATTATGACGTTATTTCAAAAAAATTAATGGAAGATCTAAATGAAAATTATCATTTAAACTTAAAAAAAATTAAATTTTACTTAGTTTATGATTTGTTCAATGAAAAAGAAGAAACTATAGATTTAATTACAAAAAAAATTCTATGGGATGTAGTAACTGATGAATTATTAGAAAATGTAGATTTAAATGGCAAACAATATATCGCTCATGAATTATTAAAGGGACAATTTGACATTAGAGCATACAATACAAAACAATGTGCCTCATTAATTACAAATTTAGATAAAGATTTTACTATAGAATGTGGTGAGTTAATTGTATTTGAAGATGAAATAAATTTAGATGAATTAAACAAAATAAAGAAGTATCTTATAAATCCTGCCGAACGCCGTGAGAAAGACATGGATATACTTAAGCTAGAACCATCTAGTCCTAAAAAGGAACTAATTGATGTTTTAGATTTTAAAAATTATTCTAAAGAAGAAATTTTAAATGTTAAAAAAATACTAGGTATTAACTTAGATCTAGAAACTTTATTATATATACAAAAATATTATAAAGATAGAAATTATGACTGCTATGAAACAGAACTTTATTTATTTGATACTTATTGGTCTGATCACTGTAGGCATACCACTTTCAGCACTGTATTAAAAAATATAAATTTCGATGACTCAAGAACCTCACAATACATAAAAAATTCTTATGCTAAATTAAATAGATGCCGAGAAGAGATTAACCATAATAAACCTTTAACTCTAATGGATTTAGCCACATTTAACCAACGTTATTTGAAAAACAAAGGTTTATTAACTAAAGTTGAGGTAAGTGAAGAAATAAATGCCTGTTCAACTTTTATTAAAGTAAATAATGATGATTATTTATTAATGTTTAAAAATGAAACTCATAATCATCCAACAGAAATAGAACCTTTCGGTGGAGCGTCTACGTGTTTAGGTGGAGCTATACGAGACCCATTAAGTGGTAGAAGTTATGTTTATCAAGGAATTAGAATAACTGGTGCTGCCGACCCAACAGAAGACATAAAAAATACATTAGATAAAAAACTTCCACAATTAAAAATTTGTAGGGAGTCTGCCAATGGTTTTTCTAGCTATGGTAATCAAATAGGTATGGCAACTACTTTTGTTAAAGAAATATATCACCCAAGCTATATAGCCAAAAGATTAGAATTAGGTGCAGTAGTAGGCTATGCTAAAGTAGAAAATGTTGTAAGAAAATCTCCTAAGGATACTGATTTAATAATCCTTTTAGGAGGAAAAACAGGTAAAGATGGAATAGGTGGAGCAAGTGGTTCCTCTCTATCACATGATGAAAATTCATTAGATACATCGATGGATCAGATACAAAAAGGCAATCCCCTTGAAGAGAGAAAATTACAACGATTATTTAAAAACGATGCATTTTCAAAATGTGTAAAAAAATGTAATGATTTTGGTGCTGGTGGCGTATCCGTTGCCATTGGTGAACTAGCAGATGGAATTCATATTGATTTGGAAAAAATCGACTTAAAAACGGACAATTTAAATGTTTCACAAATAGCTATATCCGAAAGTCAAGAGCGAATGGCAGTTGTAATAGATAAAAATGACATGAAGAAAGTTTTAAAACTTTGTACCGAGGAAGGTGTGTCGGCAAGAGTAGTTGGTAAAGTAACAAATACTAATAAAATGGTAATGACATATAATAATAAACTAGTTGCTTCTATAGATAGAGATTTACTTGATACTAACGGTTTAACATATTGTCAAAATATAAATGTAAAAGAGAATAAATATATAGACTATGATAGACAACACTATAAAAAATTAAACTCATATTCTCAAAAAGGTTTAATAGAAATTTTTGACAGTAGTGTTGGGTGTTCTACTATATTAAGTCCTCTAGGCGGAAAAAATCAAATTACCACTCAACTAGGAAGTGTACAATTAATTCCTATTGAAAACAAGACCAATGTAGCATCAGTTGTAACTTATGGTTTTGAACCTTTATTAAGTGAAATATCGCCTTATTTTACAGGTATTTATGCTGTCATTGAAGCAGTATGCAAGCAAATAGCTTTAGGTGCAACTTTAGACGAAATGTATATTTCTATGCAAGAGTATTTCCCAGCACTAGGAAAAGATGATGAAAAATGGGGATTAGTATTTAGCGGATTACTAGGTGCCTTCGAGGCTATGGAACAACTTTCTATAGCCGCAGTAGGTGGCAAAGATTCTATGTCTGGTTCTTTTAATGATATAGATGTTATTTCAACAATTGTAGCCTTTGCCTTTAGTACTGTTTCTACAGATAGAGTTATTTCTCGAGAGTTTAAAGAAGAAAATTCAAATTTATATTTTATTCCACTGGAAGTGGATGAAAATAATTATCCTAATTTTTTATGCTTAAAAAATAATATTAAGGAGATTAAAAAACTAAAAAATATATTAGCGATTTCTACTGTTTCAGATGGAATAGAAGAAACTTTAAGGGAAATGAGTTTTGGAAATGATATTGGTTTTACAATAGGTAACACATTTGACATAAATAAAAAATTTTACGGCTCTTTCATTTTAGAAACAAATGAAGATCTAAATATAAATGGCTTTTATAAAATAGGTACAACTACCCCAATTAATGAAGAAATTTTAAACAAGAAAAAAGAGCACTTAAACGGATTATTTAAAGTATATCCTTTTAGTAATAGTCATGTTGACACTATGCCTTACAAAAAAGAAAGTAATAATAAAAAATATTATCCAACTGTAATTAGTAAGCCTAAAGCCTTAATTTTATGTTTTAGTGGAACAAACTCTGAGATAGATATGGAAAGGGCGTTTAGACTTGCTGGTGCAGAAACAGAAATCTTTATTATTAATTCAATGACAAACCAATTACTTGAAAATTCTATAGATAACTTAGTTAAAAAATTAAAAACTTCTCATATTTTAGTTTTACCAGGGGGGTTTAGCTTTAGCGATGAACCAGACGGCTCAGGTAAATTTATTGCTAATTTTTTAAAGAATGACAAAGTAAAAAGTGCCGTACATTCATTTTTAGATGAAGATAAATTAATTTTAGGAATATGCAACGGATTCCAAGGACTTATAAAGTCTGGTCTACTACCCTATGGAAAAATATGTGAAATTGATGAAACATCACCAACTTTATATTATAACGATAACAAAAAACATATATCAAAAATGGTAGCTACAAGTGTAGTGTCAAATAGTTCGCCTTGGCTACAAGATGTAAATACAAATGAAACGCATATTTTACCTATTTCACATGGTGAAGGGAAGTTTTCATGTAACGATGCTATGTTAAATTATTTACAAGAAAACGACTTAATAGCAACACGTTATGCAAGTAAATATATCACGACAGAAAATCCAAATGGCTCAACTTTTGAAATAGAAGGCATTGTTTCAAAATGCGGAAAAATACTAGGTAAAATGGCACATAACGAAAGAAGTAGAAATGATTTATATATAAACATTATAGGCAATAAAGAGCAAGATATATTTAAAAGTGCAATTAACTATTTTACGGGAGGTAAAAACTAATGTCTGAAACTTTTTTATATGAGGGTAAAGCAAAAATTTTATACTTAAGAGATAATGACGAAGTAAGAATATTTTATAAGGATGATGCTACAGCTTTTAATGGAGTAAAAAAAGATGTATTAAAGGAAAAAGGGGTATATAACAATAAAATTACATCAATACTCTATACATATTTAGAAGATTTAGGAATTAAAACACATTTTATTGAAAAAATTTCAGATAGGGAACAAATTTGTAAAAAAGTTAATATAATACCTTTGGAAGTAATAGTAAGAAATATTGCAGCTGGCTCTATGGCTAAAAGGCTAGGTGTTGAAGAAGGCAGAAAGTTATTGTGCCCTGTATTCGAGTTAAGTTATAAAAACGATGCTTTAGGCGACCCATTGATGAACAATGACCACGCTATTGCATTAGGAATTGTAACTATAGATGAATTAACTGAAGTTAAAAATATTGCCCTAAAAATTAACAGTGCATTAACAAAACTGTTTGATGAAAAAGGAATAACTCTTGTAGACTTTAAAATAGAATTTGGAAAAGATAAAGACAATAATATTTTATTATCTGATGAGATTTCCCCAGATACCTGTAGACTTTGGCAAAAAGAAACAAATGATAAATTCGATAAGGATAGATTTAGAAGAGATATGGTTGATGTAATGAAAGGTTATGTTTCAATACTTGAGCTTTTAGAGGAGAAATAATGAATGATTTTAATGATGCTTTAAAAGAGGAGTGTGGTGTTTTTGGGGTTTACAATACTAAAAATAATAATGCTGCAGAAAATATTTATTTAGGACTTCATTCGTTACAGCATAGGGGTCAGGAAGCATGTGGGATTTATTGTATAAATGATAATAACCATTTTGAACTACATAAATCTGAAGGGCTTGTCCATAATGTATTTAATGACAATTTACTTCAAAAAATGGGAGGTAAATCTGGTATAGGTCATGTAAGATATTCAACTTTCGGTGGGAGTAGCTACAATAATATTCAACCATTTATGTTTTTTTACGGACAAAAAAACTTTGGTCTTTGCCATAATGGTAACATTGTAAATTCTAGAGAGCTAAAAACTATGTTAGAGCAAAATGGCTCGATTTTTCAAGCTACATCGGATTCCGAGGTTATGGCGCATTTAATAAATAGGAGTGGTTTTGATGACCCTATGCAAGCAATTAAAGAAAGCCTAAATTTAGTTGTAGGAGCATTTGTATTTTTAATATTAATTGATGATAAAATATATGCTACAAGAGATAAAAATGGTTTACGTCCTTTAAGTATAGGTATGAAAGAAGATGGTTGCTATGTTGTAGCATCAGAAAGTTGTGCCTTAGATGCGGTAGATGCAAAATTTATACGTAATCTAATGCCAGGAGAAGTAATTGAAATCTCACAATATGGCATTAAAAGTGAATTTTATTCCACAGAAACAAGGGTTTCTCTTTGTTCAATGGAGTATATTTATTTTTCTAGACCGGACTCAACTCTTGAAGATGTAAATGTTCACTTATCAAGACGTGAGGCAGGGAAAATTCTAGCTCAAAAATATCATGTAAAGGCTGATGTCGTAATAGGTGTACCAGATTCCTCTATTTCTGCAGCTTTAGGATATGCCCAATTTAGTTCTATTCCTTATGACGCTGGACTAGTTAAGAATAAATATATGGGACGTTCATTTATAGAACCTACACAATTTTTACGAGAGCGTGCAGTTTCGTTAAAATTAACACCGGTTAAGGAGGTTATAAAAGATAAAAGAATTGTCCTTATAGATGATTCAATTGTAAGAGGTACAACTTTAAAAAGAATCGTTAAAATCCTTAAAGCTGCCAGTGCTAAAGAAATTCACATCCGTATAAGTTCACCACCTATTAAGTATCCATGCTTTTATGGTGTAGATACTGGTACATTTGAAGAATTAATTATGAACAGAATGGAAAAAGATGAGTTATGCGAATATTTAGGAGCAACAACCTTAGAATATTTAGAAATAGATGATATTAAAAAAGCAACACATTTAGATGATTTATGCTTTGCGTGTTTTAATGGCAACTATGTAACTCCAATGTGCGATACAATGAAAAAGGAGAGATAAAATGTCTAATGCTTACAAAGAGGCTGGTGTTAATATTGAAAAAGGTTATGAATCAGTAGAATTAATAAAAAAACACATAAAAGCAACAGAAAATTTAGGCGTAAGTGGAGAGTTTGGTGGCTTTGGTGGTCTATTTGATTTATTTAAATATAATTATAAAGAGCCTGTATTGGTTTCTGGAACAGATGGTATAGGCACAAAACTTTTACTTGCTATAGATGAAAATAAATATGATGAAATAGGAATAGATCTAGTTGCTATGTGCGTTAATGACGTACTTACTTCAGGAGCAAAGCCATTATTCTTCTTAGATTATTTAGCTATATGCGAAAATGAACCAAAAAAAATAGAGGAGTTAGTGGCTGGGGTTTCCAAAGGTTGTATCGAGTCTGGTTGTGCCTTAATAGGCGGAGAAACAGCAGAAATGCCAGGATTATACGCAAAAAAACATTTTGATATGGCTGGATTTGTAGTTGGTGTTGTAGAAAAAGATAAAAAGATAGATAATACTAAAATAGAAATAGGAGATAGTCTAATAGGTATAAGTAGTTCAGGTATACATTCGAATGGTTACTCTTTAATAAGAAAAATACTTAAAGACAGTCATATAGATTATAAAAATGAATTTTTAGGAAACGAAAGATTAATAAATAAATTATTGAAACCAACTAAAATATATGTTAGGGCGGTGCAGAAAACTATTGATAAGATTGATATTCATGGCATGGCACACATTACAGGTGGTGGATTTATCGAAAATATACCACGTATATTAAATGAAAAAGGCGTATTAAAATATAAAAATTCATGGGATAGGGATACTATATTCCCATATTTACAAAAGTTAGGAACTATTCCAGAAAGTGAAATGTATAATATTTTTAATATGTCTATAGGTTTTATAATAGTTGTAAAAAAAGATGACGTTAATGCAACTTTAAGAGAATTAAATGAAGTTGGCGAAACTGCTTTTGAAATTGGGGAGGTAACAGCTAAAAAAGGAGTTGAGTTCAAATGAAAAAAGTAGCTATTTTTGCATCGGGTACAGGTACTAACTTTGAAAACATACTAAGGCAAGATGATTTAAATATAGATACAAAACTTTTTGTATGTGATAATAAAAAAGCACTATCAATTAATATTGCTAAAAAAAATAATATTAATTCTTTTATTTTTAGTCCCAAAGATTATAAAAACAGACTGGAGTATGAAAGAGAAATTATAAGAGAGCTAGAAAAAAATAATATTGAATATATTATTTTAGCTGGATATATGAGAATACTAACATGCGAATTTATAGAAAAATATAAAGGAAAAATTATAAATATACATCCCTCTCTTTTGCCTAATTATAAAGGAGCTCATGCAATAGAAGATGCGTATAATGATAATAAAAATATTTTCGGAGTAACAGTACACTATGTGGATGAAGAAGTAGATAGCGGTGAAATTATATTACAAGAAAGATTAGACAATACTGAAGGTAAAACTTTAAAAGAAATTACAGTAAAAATTCATGAAATTGAGTATATTTTATACCCGAAAGCATTAAAATTAGTTTTACAAGGAGATTAAAATGAAGAAAAGAGCTTTAATAAGCGTATCGGACAAAAGTGGAATTTTAGAATTTGGAAAAAAGTTAATAGATTTAGGTTTCGAAATTATATCCACAGGAAACACACAAAAAACTCTTGAAGAAAATGGTATTGATTCCTTAAGTGTAGAGGATATAACGAATTTCAATGAAATTTTAGACGGTAGGGTAAAAACATTACATCCCAATATACATAGTGCCATTTTATGCGATTATGATAAGGAGGAACATGTTGAAACTTTAGAAAAACTTAATATTAAAAAAATTGATTTAGTGTGTGTAAACTTATACCCATTCGAAGAAAATCTTAAAGCTAAAAAGTGCCATGAAACATTAATAGAAAAAATTGATATTGGTGGACCAACAATCATAAGAGCAGCTGCTAAAAATTACAAACATATAATAGTTTGTACAAGCCCGTCTCAATATAATTATGTTTGTGAAAAATTAGAAACTGACACTATGACTTATATCGAAAGAGAAAAGTTAGCTCAAGAAGCATTTACCCTTATATCACATTATGATAACGTAATAAACTCATACTTTTTAAGCCAAGATAAAAGGCATGAAAACTTAGATGATTTTTCTATGTGTTATACAAATAGAGAAACATTAAGATATGGTTTAAACCCTTTTCAAAAGTCGAATTTTTATTATGACCATTTACCTATTAAACAACTTCAAGGTAAACAACTGTCCTATAATAACTTTTTAGATATAGATGCCATATTGAAAATGGCACAAGATTTTTCGGACAACGTATGTATAGCTGTTAAACACTTAAACCCATGTGGCATAGCTTTTGGTGAAACAGTGTATGAGAGTTATATAAATACATATAATTGTGATAGTGTTTCAATCTTTGGAGGTATAGTATGTTTCAAAAAAGAAATAGATGAAAATACTGCCGAGAAAATGAGCAATACATTTTTGGAAGTAGTGTTAGCACCTTCTTTTTCTAGTGGTGCATTAGAAATATTTAGCAAAAAGAAAAACCTTAGATTAATAACTTATACTGAGCAAGATAATCAGATTGAAGCTAGAACGGTTTTAGGAGGAATACTTGTACAAGAAATGGATAAAAAGGTATTCAACATAGCTGAGGGGAATTTAGTTACTAAAAAAAATGTTGATGAAAAAATAATGGAAGAATTGGCATTTGCAGATACAGTATGTAAGCATGTAACCTCCAACGCTATAGTAGTTACTAAAGAGAAAAAAACAGTTGGCATTGGAGTAGGGCAGACTAATAGAATTCAAGCCGCAAAAATTGCTTTAGAACAAGCTAAAGAAAAAGGTATAAGCTCAGGATTAGCTTTAGCATCAGATGCATTTTTCCCTTTTGACGATACAGTTAAACTCGCTAAAAGCTATGGTGTAGATTATATAATACAACCAGGTGGTTCTATTAGAGATGACGATGTAATAAATGCTTGTAATGAACTAAATATAGCGATGGTATTTACAGGTAACAGACACTTCAAACACTAGGAGGTTATATGAATATATTAATTTTAGGAAATGGTGGACGTGAACATGCATTAGCAAGAAAGGCAAAAAAAAGCTCATTGGTTCAAGAAGTTTTTGTTGTTCCTGGAAATAGCGGAATGGATGATTGTTTAATAAAAGAAAATAGTTTTAATTCAGAAGATTTCAAACTATTAGAGAATTTTTGTGATAAAAATAATATTGAATTGATTATTGTTGGTAATGAAAAATATTTAGAACTAGGTGTAGTAGATTACTTCAGTAATACAAATATAAAAATATTTGGTCCTACTATGGAAAGTGCAAAGCTAGAAACCAGTAAAGACTTTGCAAAATCCCTAATGTATAAATATAACATTCCAACTGCAAAATATAAAACTTTTATAGATGAAGAAAGTGCTTTAGAATTTTTAAATAGCGAGAATATGCCTGTTGTAATTAAACAAGATGGTTTAGCCCTTGGAAAGGGTGTTTTAGTATCATCAGATTATAAAGAGGCAAAAAACTTTATAGTTGAGAGTTTCAAAACAAATGAAAAAGTTATTTTCGAGGAATTTTTAGATGGCGTAGAATTTTCACTCCTTTGTTTTGTAAATGGTGATACCTATATTCCATTGCAAACAGCTAAAGATTATAAAAGGGCATTTAATAATGATAAGGGTCTAAACACTGGCGGCATGGGTTGTTTTACTCCAGTAGATTTTATAAGTGAGGATGAATTAAGTTTTTGTTATGAAGAAATTATAGAAAAAACTATTTCTGCACTAAAGAATGAAAATATATTCTTTAAAGGGATTATGTATGCAGGGCTTATTAAAACTAACAGTGGGATAAAGGTAATTGAATTTAATGTTAGATTCGGAGATCCAGAAACAGAAGTACTAATGGAGGCAATGGAAACAGACTTAGTAGAAATAATTTTAAATATCCTAAAAAATAAGAAGACAAAAATGGAATGGAAAAATGGTTCAACTGTAGGAGTATGTTTAGCTAGTAAAGGTTATCCACAAAAATATAATAAAGGATTTGAAATTAAAATACCAGATACTGTGGATTTTTATAGTATGGCACTAAAAAATGAGCAAGGTAAATTTTTAAATGATGGCGGTAGAGTAATGTTTGTTTATGCCAGCTGTGAAAATAGAACTGAAGCAAGAACTTCAGTTTATAAAAAAATAGAAAGCATTAAACATGATTGCTTATTTTATAGAACTGATATAGGAAAATAACTGAGTTTATAAAAACTTTACTGTAAAAGAACCTTCTGTGGTAAAATAAATAAAAGCCACAGAAGGTTCTTTTAATTGCAAGAAAAAGAAGGATAAACAAAGTCTATTGACTTATCCGTTCAGTGGGGTTCGTACCCTTTCTGTCTGAATCTTTGCTCTACGAAAACTAAACGCTTTGCGTTTATACGAAGAGCATCACGGTTCTATAACAGAAAGTTAAACAGTCCTGATACCTATGGTACACCTAGGTGGAGCCTAATTTTTGCCGATTAACTAAAATAATATTAAATAAGGAGGAGATGTTATTCTGAAGATTTATAAAAAAGCTTCATTAAAAGAAATATACTATTACAGTTTTATATTTTTAATTGTTATACCCATACTTATTGTCTTTATAGTATCACTATTTGTAGTAAATAAATTTCTAATTAATTCTGCAATATACAACATAAAGGCTTCACAGGATAAAATGATATCAAGTTTAACCGAGGATATAAGAGGTGCGTCATTACAATTAACGCATTTTGTATATGTAAATGACAGCAATCTAATGAATTTTGTTGCTATGACTGATGCGGATAGTATTAAAGAAAGAAATTTATATGAAAGAAAAATGGAAGATATTTTTAAAATAGCAATGGCACCAAGGCAAGATATTATTTCTTGTATGTTTTACATGCGGAGTGGCGGTAGCACCTATGTTAAAGATAGAGTAATTATACCTAACGAGATTATTAAAAGTGAAAAATGGTATAGTGATGCATTAAAAGAAAAAAATATAGTAAAGGTTGGGAGCTATGATGTGTCAGTGGAAGGCGTTACAAAGGGTCTTAAGGGTAGAGAATTCGTTATAGCTTTAGGCTTGTCACCGAATTTATCTGTTGATAAAACAGGGAAAACGGAGATGGTCTCAATAATGGTTCAAACTAAAGTAGGTAAACTATTAAAAGAAAATAACAAGAATGCTGAACTAGGCACAACAATAATTTTAGATGAAAATAATGAAATAATATATGGGAGTACAATTAATAATGATGTTGAAGTATTAATTGAGCAAATGGACAAAGCAGCTGCCGGAGTATTCCATAAAACTTTAAAAAAGCACGATGAGTCAAAGGAAAACTACACTTATGTATTATCTAGTATTGATGAAACAAAATGGAAAATGATTACATATATAGAGAAAGGATACTTAACGGCTAAATTTACTAGAGCCGCTTTTTATATGATGTTAATCATTATTAGTTTGTTTTTGCTTTTTATTGTATTTTCACGCTATTTTTTGAAAAATATAATATCGCCTATATCGAATATAATAAGCGGGTTTAAAGAAACGGAAATAGGTAATTTAGATAATCAAGTAACTGTAGAAGGTCATAGTGAAATTAAAGAAATGATTAAATCTTATAATCATATGACTAAGCGTTTAAAGATTTCTATAAATGAAAAAGAAGATGCACAAAAAAGAAAATATGCAGCAGAAATGAGAGCACTACAATCGCAAATAAATCCGCACTTTTTAGTAAACACTTTAAATTCAATAAAGTTTATTGCTCAGGTTTCAAAATTTGATAGCATAAAAAAAATGGCTGAATCTTTGATTTATATATTATCCTGTTCTTTTAGAGAAAATACCAGTCTTTATACAGTTGCAGAAGAAATAAATCTTTTAGAAAGCTATATATATCTTATGAAAATAAGATATTCAGATGGATTTGAAGTTGATTTTGAAATTGATAATAGTTGTTTGGATTTTAAAGTGCCAAGGCTTATTTTGCAACCTATTTTAGAAAATTCAATTGTACATGGTTTTTCTGAAAAAGAAGATATAGGATTAGTTAAAATATCTGTATATAAAGATTATGAATTTTTATATTTTGAAATTTTAGATGATGGTAAAGGAATTGATAAAAATAAAATTGAAGAAATATATTTAAATGTTTGTAAGGAAAAGGATAATAGTTATAATATAGGCATTGAAAATGTTCAAAGTCGTTTAAAGTTGAAGTTTGGAGATAAATGTAACTTGAAAATTGAAAGCGAAATTAACAGGTATACAAAAACTCTAATTAAGCTCCCTATTGTTTTGGAGGAAGAAAATAATGTTAAATAAAGTAATAATAGTGGATGATGAAACAGTTGTACGTTTTACTTTAAGGACTACAATAGACTGGGAAAAATATGGATTTGAAATTATAAAAGATTTTAATAGTTCTGTAAATGCATTGGAATATTTGAAAAATAATAAAGTAGATTTACTTATAACTGATATGAAAATGCCAAATATGACTGGTTTAGATTTATTAAGAGAGCTAAATAAGTTAAACAATAGGCCAATATCCTTAGTTTTATCTGGTTATGATGAATTTAACCTTGTAAGAGAGGCTTTTAAACTTGGAGCATACGATTATATTTTAAAGTCTAATTTAGAAAGTATAGTAAAAATTTTGCCTATCTTAAAAAATAAGGAATTAGCAGAATCGAAAAATATACAAATGGAAATAATTCCTGATAATGCTATTGATTTGGAAGAGGGTAAATATTGTGTAGCTTTATTTGAGATAAATGATTTTATAAAACAATCCTCAAGGTTTGGTAATGATTTATATAATAATATGGAAAAACCCTTACTTGAAATAGCTAGACAAATTAATAGAATTGCAAATAAAACAAAATTTTATTCAATAAATCCAGCCAGGTACATTTTATATTATAAGGTAAATAAAGGCTTGAAATATGAAACTACTGTAGTGTCAATAGTTAAACAATTGCTTTCTGTTTGGAGTAGGTATATGAACATAAATGCATCTGTTGGAATAAGTGAAGCTGTTGAACTAGAAAAACTTGATCAAACTTTCTTAATTAATGAGTTGCTATTAGGTGTATCAATAATAAAAGGTGAAGGTTTAATTATAACTGAATGGGAAGATGGTAAAAGGGCATTAAAATTTGACCAACTTACAAAAAAATATGAAGCACTAGTTAAATTTTTATACTTATCAGATGAGTTGAATCTTGTTAATGAAAAGCAATTATTTTTTATTAATATTACCGATATGGAAATCAGCGAGGCACATGAAGAAGTTTTAGGGGTAATATATTCACTGGCGATGAAATTTCTAGAATATGATGATGAGTTTTTTTCGATTTTTCCAGAACGAATAAATTATGAAGAAAAAGTAAAACGCTTAAAAACAATAAAGGAGATTGAAATCTGGATAAATAATTATTTTAGTTGGGTTTTGAAATATCTAGAAAACCGTGAACAAAACAAACAAAATGATATCATGTTAAAAGCAAAAAGGTTTATAAATGATAATTACATTAACAGCGAGCTAACTTTAAAGAATGTTTCGGATTATGTAGGATTAAATGAAAAATATTTTAGTTCTCGTTTTACAAAAGAATTTGGATGCACATTCTCTAGCTATATAGTTGATATAAGACTTTGGAAAGCGAAAAGCTTAATTGGTACAACTGACTTAAAAATGTATGAAATAAGCGATAGAGTTGGGTACAATAACGTTGAACACTTTAATAGAGTTTTTAAAAAGACTATGTGTATGACACCAACCGAATATAAAAGGAGTCTTAATCAATAGACCTATCCCTTAATATTCTATGAAATTACTATGTTATTAATATTGAGTTTTACACTTAAATAACAAAAAAACGCAAAATAAAGTTGTTTAGTATTTGTTATATTATGATACAAACAGAGGTAATTTCGTTGTTGTTAACTCCTTTTGAAAATGTAACATATGTTTGACTACTCTAGAAAAAAAACTAAAAAAGATGGCAAAACATATTGACTTATTAGAGTTATTAGTATAAACTTAGGTAGTCCGTTTAGCAATCGCTAACAGAGATTTCCCCAAATCTCATTAATTTTAAATTAACCAGGAGGTGAAAGAAATGGCAAATATTAAATCAGCTAAAAAAAGAATTAAAGTTGCTCAAAAGAAAACTTTAGTAAATAAAATGAATAAATCAAAAACTAAAACAGCTATTAAAAAAGTAGATTTAGCATTAGAAAATAGTGATAAAGTAGCTGCTACAGATGCTCTTGCAGGAGCGATAAAAGCTATAGATATGGCTTGTACAAAAGGCATTTATCATAAGAATACAGCTGCTAGAAAAAAATCTAGTTTAACAAAAAAAGTTAATAATCTTTAATAAACATTTTAAACAAAGGCCACGCTTACCCTCTCGTAGCGTGTTTTTTTGGTTCTTTGTCAAATCGTGTTGTTCGTTAAAAACATTTATAATTGTAACAATTCAAATGAGATATTCTATGGGGTATCTCATTTTTAAGTTTCAGAAAATCTTTATTTAATTATTGACTGTGTAACTAATATTCTCTTTTTCATTTTGTCAAAACGTCTATATCCAAAAGCCACTCTTTTAATAACTTTAATTTTATTATTAAGCTCCTCAATTACTCCATTAGTGTATTCATATTCTAATGTATTAGACATGTATACACTATATTTTTTTAAGGGTTTTCACCGCTGTAGCCATTTGTTTACTCAGTATATCTTTGTTGGTTTTAGTAACTTCTATTAGTTTTGCTATATTCCTTTCTTCTGCTGCTTCTAATAGGTTCTGATAAACATAATATGACTCTTCTAATGAACTATCAATATCCAGAAGAAAGTTTTAGTATATCTAACTTTGTAATATACCTTTTGAAGCAGCCATCATATTTCCATCGGGTATCATTAAATACGGTATCTATTTTAATTAATAACAATCGCCAATGTAGTATTTTTTATTATTATTCATAATCTTAATTCGAGTTTTATTTAGATCTTTGCTAAAATTTTGAACACTATGAAATTTATCTATGATTAATTTCGAATTAGGAAAAACTTTTTTTATTAATGTCACATATGGTGTGTATATATCTATAATTATTGTTTCTACTCTTTTATAGCTTCTCAATGGAATACTCATGTTCAAAATAATATTCTATATTAGAAATGTGACTAATGCTATACAACATATTAAAAAAATATCCTTTTATATGTTCATCAATCTTTACATATACTGGTCTTCCTTGCAAGTCATATTTTATTACTTTAAAGCTTTCTTCCATTTGACATAACTTTCTACGTTGTTCAACTATGGCTAAAATCGTTTCTTTCTATATCGCCTGTAACTACAGAATAATATCCATCTAAATTTTTATATTGTTCATATTTTTCTGTGTCAAATTCCAATTTTGCATCTGGAATTTTTATTTTTATCTTTTACAATAAGTTCTCTTCTGAAAGACTTAATCTTAAACGTTTTAGACTCGTTACAAATCTATCCGCTTTTTTTTAATATTTCCGTTCGAAACGCTTTGCTGGTACCTATAATTTTTTGAGAAACCACATATCTATTGTACTTATACAGTTTTTTTAAAAAAAGTGTAACATATGTTTGCCTACTATAGATACTATTTCAAATTTTAGCATTTTACTAGCAACTTTTAAATCTATATGATAATATGTTGAGATAACAAAAATATTTAAGAAAGGAAGTATACGTGTTAAAAAATAGTAAATAAGTCATGTTTAACTAGGATAGCAAACTAAAATATTATAATGAGGTAAGCTAAATTGCAGGATTATGTTTTATAGGAATTTATTTTTAAAAATCTTTATGCTATACTGTATTTTGCACAAGAGGGAGAATATTATGATTAAGAATGTAAATGAATATATTGGAGTGAAAAAAGAGGACTTTAATTTAATAAAATGTATATATTATATTTTTTTAATAAGTGGATTAGTCAGTGTTAGCGTTGGATTAATAGCACCTTATTTGAAAATTGAAAATGATTTAACTTATGCTTTAACAGGTAAGTTATTATCGGCTCATAATATAGGTAACTTAACAGCTATTTTATGCGCAGGGGTATTACCTTATGCAATAGGTAGAAAACAATCTACTATTTTACTAGGCTCGGGTATTTTTTTAGGATTACTTATGATGATTTTATTAAAGGGTCCTGTTTTTTTAATAATAGCCTTTGCTTTAGTAGGAGTTGGCCGTGGAACTATGACTAATGTCAGTAATGTAACGGTTTCACAATATTCAACTAAAAAAGGGACGGCGTTAAATTCACTTCATGCGACTTTTGCGATTGGTGCTTTACTTTCGCCATTTTTAATATTTTTCTCAGATAAGTTAGGATTTAATTTTAGGTTAGGTGCTTTACTAATGGCAGCAATGTCTTTTACTTCAATTATACTTGTATCAAAATCGAAGATAACATCAAGTAAAGAAAAAAAAGAGAAGGCTGGTAATTGGTCTTTTGTGAGAGATTTTAAATTTTGGCTAGATACGATGGTTTTGTTTTTCTATTTGTGTGTTGAAAGTGCTATTATTGGGTGGTTTGTAATTTACTTTTATGATTTAGGTATATTGCCAGAAATAGTATGTAATTTTACTCCTTCTATGCTATGGGTAATGATAATGTTAGGTAGATTGATATGTGCTAATATTTCGAATAAATTTGATAGAAATATACTATTGATTACTATGGGACTTTTTTTGACTATTTCTTTTACAGGATTATTGTTTAGTACTAAAGCTGTTTTTGCGATTATATCATTACTGGGAATTGGTTTCTTTATGTCTGGTATATATCCAACTACAGTTGCTACCATGAGCAATACAGATAATCCGCTGCGTATGGGCGTTTCATTAGCACTGGCTACATCTGGCGGCGTTTTTATGCCTTCTATTGTTGGTAAAGTTGCTGACGCAAAGGGCATACAAGCAGGTATTTTCACTGTATTATTTTCTATTTTGATTATGATGATACTTATGTTTATTAAATACATAAGAAGTACAAAAAAAGTCTAAGAAAATGAGGTTAAATTCATAATAAAGGATGGATGAAAATGAAAAAAGCAGGTGCTATAGTTATATGTATTATTTGTATAACAGCTTTATTAATCATAAATAGTGAACATTTTAATCGCTCAAGTTTTAAAAATATATCACCTGTTAGCGAGGAAGAACCAATTATTACCTATGATAATAATTCAACAGTTATAATAAATTCACTATTAGATAATACTTTTTTTAAAACGACAGTTATATCTACGTCCTTTCTGGATGATGAAGGTAAAATAATATGGGAAAGGCCTATAAATACACCTAACCCAACTACATCATTAGATGGAAATTATTTAGCAACAGGTAGTGAATTAGATGGGGATACTATTAATATTTTTAATAAAGAAGGGTTTTTATTTTCTTTAGTTATTGGTAACCCGATTGTAGATTTTTCTATAAATAAATCTGGATATGTGTCAGTTATTTGTGAAAATCAAGAAGGGTATGAAGTTAGTGTATATAGTAATGAAGGGATAGAAGTATTAAAAAGGGTAATATATGATGAGGGCATATACCCTGTAACTTCAGAACTTGCAGATGATAATGAAATACTTGCTATATCTATGCTAAATACTAATTTTTTAGATTTACAAACGAATTTAGTATTTATGAAAACATCAAAAACTAATGAAGAGTTATCTTCCACGGGTGAGTTTGCTGGAAAGGATATTTCCGGACAAATAGTTGCGAATATAAAGTTTATAGATAATAAATTAATTACTTTTTCGGAAGAAGTTATTGCTATTTATAAATTTGAGAATAATGACTTTATACTTATTAATGAAATTATTATAGATAATTACATTAGTGAAGTTAAAATTATAAATGATAAATATATAGCTGTGGCTTTAGGGTTGAATAGGAATAATATAAGTCCGTATTCCTTAGGGACTGTTATTATATATGATATAAATGGTGAAATTATTTGTGAAAAAGCAGGTAGTGAACAAATAACTTATATGAGTAGCACTACCAAAGGTTTAATTATATGCAATAATAGAAAAGTGCAATACATGGATTTATACGGAAACATTGTATGGGAATATATTAATAATAGAGAGTTAAATGGCGTGGAATATATAGGAAATAGCAGTCTAGGTATTTTAATAGAACCGTCACAAATAGTAAAGTTAAGGAATGGTTTTTAATGAATAAAGTTGAAATAATAATTATAGTTTTTATTTTAATATCTTCAGTTTTAGGATACAGAAAAGGTTTAATAGGTGCGATAGTAGATTTTTTTATTTTGATTTTTTCTGTTATATCGGCTTATATATTTACTCCCATATTTAGTAAATTTTATATGGGGACAGAATATTATAGAAGTCTAATAGATAAAATAAACAACGCTATGAATAATAGTCTTTCCAAATCTACTTTGGAACTGATAGCTTTCTTTCAAGAAAAGCTTTTGTTGCAAGATACTGCTTATATAGTTAGTGTAGTAGGTGAGGCAATAGTTTATTCATTATCATTTTTTTTAGTAATTATTATAGCTCGCCTTATATTGGGATTAATAAAGGGAACCTTGAATATGTTTGCTGATATGCCGGTAGTTGGTGGAGTAAACAAAGTAGCAGGTTTCTTACTTGGTGGGTTAAAGGCTGTACTATGTATAGAAATTATATTTTTTATTCTACCAATATTTATAACATTGTTTAACTTAGGCAATGTGTATACTCTTATAAAGCAATCTGAAATTCTTTCCTATTTGTATTTTAATAATATAATATTTAAAATATTATTTAAACTTAAAGGATTATAAAGGGGGAGTTTGGGGGTATTATGAAAAGTTTTAAGGTGTTTTTCATAGCACTATTTTTTCAATCCATTGCTGCGAATTTGGTCCATCCAGTAACACCAACATTAATATTGAAATTGAATTTACCATCATATATGTTTGGCTTAGCTTTTGCTAGTATGAGTTTTACAAATTTATTTTTTTCACCATTTTGGGGGAAATTGAATGGATATATTGGCTCTAGGAAGATAATATGTATTTGTTGTATAGGATATGGTATTGGACAGTTTGTTTTTTTTAAGTCTACTACACCTCTAGAAATTGTAATTGCTAGGCTGTTATCAGGTTTTTTTGTTGGAGGTATAGTAGTAAGTCAAATGACTTATATCACTAAAAGATCCATTAATGTGTCTAAGGATTTAACAATATTTGCAACGGTTCAGGCAGTAGCATCTGCAACTGGGTATTTTGTAGGTGGAATAATAGGGAAGTGGAATATTAATATCGTTTTTATTTTGCAAGTCATTATGCTCATTTCCCTGGGTTTTGTTTTTCGAATTATTATGGATAGAAACTCAGATAGAACAATTTCTTGCAAAACAGCCACAAGCATATTTTTAAAAAATAATCCTATAAATTATTTTTACACATTAAAACCTTTTATGAATAAGGTTTTAGGAATTTTAAGTGTTATAGTATTTTTATCAATGATTGGTACTACGTGCCAAGACCAAAACTTTAACTTTTTTATAAATGACGTATATTTTTTAGACTCATCTTATAATGGATATATAAAATCTGTAGTAGCAATACTTGGTTTGTTTTTGAATGTAACGTTGTGTAGAAAAATTATTAAAAATAGGGACATTGGTAAATCTTTACGGTATTTATTCTTTGTAATAGGCTTAAATGTGCTAATTATATTTTTTATAAAAACACCTACTATTTTTATAGGTTTTAATGTTTTATTTTACGCCTTAAATATAGTTTATACGCCATTATTACAATACTTGTTTACACAGTCAAATATGAAAATAGAAAGAGGTGTGTTGATGGGATTCTATAATTCCTTAAAATCATTAGGAATGATTTGTGGATCACTTATGGCAGGTATGTTATATGTATTTGGCGAAAAAACTCCATTTATATTTACTACGGTTATTTTTATAGTTTCAGCAATGTTAATGTTAGTAGTAAAAAATGAGAAAAGTTTAGACGTTAAAAATAGTGTATGAATATAGTTTGTTTAGAGGTAAGGAGAAGATATGAATATATTTAAAAAAAGACAGTATTTTGATTTAGCTAATGAAAACGGGGGAAACGGACCACGCATACCGGATGGATTGTGGTTTAAATGCCAAGAATGTAGGCAAACTATTTACAAAAAAGACGTAAATAGCTATAAAGTTTGTCCTAAATGTGGGGCTTACTTTAGGGTTTCAGCTAGAAGAAGAATTACATTTGTTGTTGATAATGGTCAATTCCATCAATTTGATGAAAATTTAGTTGGTAGTAATCCTCTAGATTATCCGGAGTACGATGAGAAGCTAGCTACAGCAAGAGAAAAAACAGGAATAAATGAAGCTGTAGTAACTGGTATAGGTTATATAAATGGAATTAAAACGTGCATAGGTGCAATGGATACAAGATTTATAATGGCATCCATGGGTTCTGGTGTTGGAGAGAAGATTACAAGACTTTTTGAATATGCTACAGAAAGACAATTACCAGTAATTATATTTACAGCTTCTGGTGGAGCCAGAATGCAAGAGGGAATTATTTCGCTTATGCAAATGGCAAAAATAAGTGCTGCTGTTAAAAGACACAGTAATGCTGGTTTGTTATATATCTCATTCTTTACAGATCCTACAACAGGCGGGGTAACAGCTAGTTTTGCAAGTCTTGGAGATATTATTTTGGCAGAACCAAAAGCATTAGTTGGATTTGCTGGTAGAAGAGTTATAGAAGAAACTATTAATGAAAAATTACCTGAAGATTTCCAGAGCGCGGAAAATTTATTAGAGAAAGGCTTTATTGACAAAATTGTACCTAGAGAGTGCATAAAGACAGAGCTTACAGATATTTTAAAATTACATAGGGTAGGTGAAAATAATGAATGCATATGAAATAGTAAATACAGCTAGGAAAGTAAATAGGCCGACAACATTGGAATATATAGATGCATTATGCGAAAATTTTATTGAGTTTCATGGAGATAGAGTTTTTTCAGATGATAAAAGTATTATCGGAGGAATAGCTGCTTTTAATGGAATGCCTATTACTGTAATCGGTATACAGAAAGGAAAAACTTTAGACGAAAATTTATTTAGAAATTTTGGACAAGTAAGACCTGAGGGATATAGAAAAGCACTTAGACTAATGAGACAAGCTGAAAAATTCAATAGACCAATAATAACTCTAATAAATACTTCTGGTGCATATCCTGGTTTAGGTGCTGAAGAACGTGGACAAGGAGAGGCAATAGCTAGAAATTTACTGGAAATGTCTGATTTGAAAGTGCCTATTATTGCGGTATTATGTGGTGAAGGTGGTAGTGGTGGTGCTTTGGCATTAGCTGTTGCTGATAAAGTGTGGATTTTAAAAAATGCTATATATTCAGTGCTTTCGCCGGAAGGGTTTGCAGCAATATTGTGGAAAGATGGAAAATTAGCAGCTGAGGCAGCTGAATTTATGAAATTAACATCTGATGAGTTATATAAGCTGGATATTGTTGATAAAATAATTGATGAAGATGTAAATGGTGTAGAAAATAATTTCCAATACACTATAGATATTTTGCGTGTAGAATTGATTAATGAGTTAAAAAATTTAAAAGAGAAAAGCATCGAAGAATTAACTGATGAAAGATATAAGCGTTTTAGGAAATATGGGGATACATCTACACTATAGGCTTTTTTCAATGAGACTATTTTACAAAGTTTACGTATGATTTTAGAAGACAAAAGTGGTATGGAGGTTTATATGAATAATTACGATAGTACAACATTAGGATTGAGCAAGCCTTTATCGGATATAATTTGCTATTTATTTCCGATTTTTGCGGTAGTAGTTTTTTTTACAGAAAAGAAACAAAAGGATACAAAGTTTGTTGCTATGCAAGCAATATTGCTAGGACTATCTGGTATAGCTATTAAGATTGTTTTAGGTGTTTTTGCATTTATACCATTAATAAGAATAATTACTTCAAGTGTAGCTACTATTATTACTTTATTTTTAATCTTATTAGCAATTTTTTTGTGTATAAAAGCATACAGTGGTGAAAGGGTAAGAATACCTTTAATAGCGGAGTTTGCTGATATTTTCGTGAAATAATTAGGCGCTATATAAAAAGGTTCTATAATAAGTGGTGTTGATTAAAAAAATCAGCACTATTTATTATAGAACTATTATTTTTTATAGCTCTTTTTTAGGAAATTATAAAAACGCAGAGATATTATATTTTTCCTTTTTGTTCGCAATATACACAGCGGTAAACTCTATTTTCCTTATTAACTAACTTAAACTCGTGAATTATTTCTTGTTCTATAGATGTAACACATCTTGGGTTATTGCATTTAATTACATTATTTATAGTAGAAGGTAGTTTCATTTGCCTTTTTTCTTTTAGCTTTCCTTGTTCAATTATATTTATAGTAATGTTTGGGTCAATAAATCCAAGGACGTCAGTATCAATGTCTGTTTTATTTTCGATTTTGATTATATCTTTTTTACCTGTTTTACCACTACGCACATTTTTAATAATAGCAACAGGGCTTTCTAATTTATCTAATTCTAAATATTTATAAATTTCCATACTTTTTTGTGCTTGGATGTGGTCAATTACTATACCATTTTCTATACTGTCTATATTTAACATTATTCTACCTCCAAAAGTTTTAGAATTAACGCCATACGAATGAATTTTCCGAAGGTAACTTGTTCAAAATATTTTGCACGTGAGTCATTATCAACTTCTTTAGAAATTTCATTTACGCGCGGCAACGGATGTAATATACCCATATCAACTTTAGCGTTACCTAGCTTTTTTCTGTCTAATATGTAGCTATCTTTTAAGCGAACATAATCTTCCTCATTAAAAAAACGTTCTCTCTGTACACGAGTCATATATAATATATCAAATTTATTCATGTGTTCCTCTAAATCAGGGGTTTCAATAAACTCAATATTTTTTTCAATTAATGAATCGCGAATATAAGCTGGAATTTTTAGTTCTTCTGGAGATATTAAATAAAACTTATTATTTGAATACATGGAAAGTACTTTAATAAGAGAATGTACAGTTCTACCAAATTTTAAATCTCCACAAAAAGCAACATTAATATTTTCTAGAGTATTTTTAATTTGTGTAATAGTTAATAGATCTGTAAGTGTTTGAGTTGGATGTTGATGACCACCATCGCCGGCGTTTATAACAGGAATTTTTGAATATTGAGATGCAACAAGTGCCGATCCTTCTTTAGGATGACGCATTGCTATAATATTGGAATATGAATTTAAGGTGCGTACTGTATCGGCAATACTTTCGCCTTTAGTTGCAGAACTAGAAGTGCTTGTATGAAATCCTAAACAATTGCCGCCTAAAGATAGCATTGCAGACTCAAAACTAAGTCTTGTTCGTGTACTAGGTTCATAAAATAAAGTGGCAAGAATTTTACCCTTACATTTTTGGCTATACTTTTCTGGATTATCAATAATAGATGTGGCTAAATTAATTAGCTCTTGAATATAAGGCTTTGTAAGATTAGTGCTATCGATTAAATGTTTCATATTTCCTCCTAATAAATATAATGTTTATATTATTATTTGTTTCAGGTCTGATATATAATAGCAGATGGAAAAAGAAATTGCTATCTTTTTTTTCGCCATAAATAAATTTTATAAACAGGTGGACTATATGTGCTGTATCGCATGGAAGTAAACTATTGTTTTTTATTACTAAAATTTAGTTGCTTTTATATAATGCCTTTGGTATAATTGGAGCTATTGTGGTAAATGACTTTTTAAAATAATTGTTATTTTCATAAAAAAATATATAGAAGGCGGTGTGTGATATGAGCAAATTAGAAAATAATCCAGATGGATTAAATCAAGCTCTATTCGATTTTAAAGGTAAGTTAAGTTTAGGTGCAGCTGCACCTATGGGAATGCAACATTTAGCAGCAGCTGTTGTTGGCGTGGTTACACCGGCACTTATTATTTCGTCGGTATGTGGTCTTAACTCGTTAGATACAACGATACTTGTTCAAGTTTCTCTTATTATATCTGCATTAGCTACATTATTGCAGATATGTGGAATTGGCCCTATTGGGGCACGTTTGCCAGTTATTGCAGCAGTTAGTTTTGCTTATGTTCCTACTATGCAATCAATTGGTAGTCAATTTGGACTATCTGCTATTTTAGGCACTCAACTCATTGGTGGAATTGTTGCTATACTAGTTGGAATTTATATTAAAAGGATTCGTTTTTTATTTCCACCAGTTGTAATAGGAACGGTAATTTTTACAATTGGGTTATCACTTTATCCAACAGCTATAAAATATATGGCAGGTGGAGTAGGAAGTCCAGAGTTTGGATCAATGAAAAATTGGGGAGTTGCATTACTTACTTTTGCTATAGTTATATTTTTTAATAACTTTACAGAGGGGATATGGAAGTTGTCCTCTATATTGATTGGAATGTGTGTTGGTTATGTTGTTGCTCTGGCCATTGGTATGGTTTCTTTTGAGGCTGTAGGTCAAGCTGGATGGTTTCAGGTTATTATACCATTACACTTCGGTTTAAGTTTTCCGCCTGCTGCAGTTGTTACAATGATTATTATGTTTATTGTTAATGCTGTACAAGCTATAGGTGATTTTACTTCTACTACAGTTGGCGGTATGGATCGCCAACCTACCGATGAAGAAATTTCTAGTGGTATTATTGGAAATGGTTTAGTTAGTATGATAAGTGCAATTTTTGGAGGTATGCCAGTTGCAACTTTTAGTCAAAATGTTGGTATAGTAACTGTTAACAAAGTAGTTAATCGTATGGTGTTTATTTTTACTGCTGTAGTTTTTTTAGTTGCAGGCTTTGTACCTAAATTTTCTTCAATATTAACTACTATACCCCAATCGGTAATTGGAGGGGCAACTATTTCTGTTTTTGCAATGATTACTATGACAGGGATACGTATTATTGCATCGGCTCAGTTAACTTCAAGAAACGTTTCTATTGTAGGTCTTGCTGCCGCGTTGGGGGTTGGGGTTTCTTCAGTTCCAAATGTATTGGCAGGTTTTCCTGACTGGGTAAGTACTATTTTTGCATCATCTTCCATAGTTCTTGCAACTTTAGTTGCTATAATATTAAATTTAATATTACCAAAAGATTAATAATTATGTTATGAAGATATAAAAAAACTGTCAACTAAGCATTAGTTTGTTGTCAGTTTTTTTATGCTTATGCACATCGTAATTATAGTATAAGCAATTAGTATTTTATCTGGAAAATCACTAAATTTACGTGTATAATTGCTGAGAATATATGTAAGTATAAATTTTAGAAACGGAGCCTTATATGTTAAATTATATTGTGATTTTTATTTTAATAGAAGAAAGTTTATACTATTTCATATTTAAAAATATAATAAATAGAAATTTTTATAAATATACCGATTTAAATTTTTTAAATAAAACAGGAGAGGAAGTAGCAAATAAATTATTAGTAAAAAATCATTTAGATGATATTAGAGTAGAATATATTGATAAAGAACTAGGTGATTGTTATGATTGGAAACAAGATACTATATTCCTAAGTAAAAATACTTTTTCAAGTAGAACACTAAGTGCTCTTTGTGTTGCAGCTCATGAGGTTGGTCATTGCATATTAAGAAAGCGGATAGAGAAAAGATTTATTAAGTATAAAAAATTCGTAGTAACGTTTATTATTTTTTTGCTTGTAGCTTTTATAATAGCGATAGCCATAAGTGAAAATATTATGTATTATTTGAAATTTAATTTGGTGCTACTCTTATTATTATCTAGACTAATTAACTTAATAATTGAATTAGAAACTAATAAAATTGCTATAGTCATGTTAAAAAATAAAAAGGAAGAATATAAAAAAGTTCTAAATGTATCTGTCTACAACGGTATATATAAAATTTTAGTAGTATTAATTCCTTTACTATGGTACATATTTATTATATAATAATTATTATTTTAATTTAAGGACAAATTGTAATGACAATATTTATATTTAAAATTTTGTTATAAGCGAGTAATAGCAGAAGGAGTGATAAAATGCTATATAATAATATAACTGAACTTGTGGGTAAAACACCAATTTTAAAAACTAATAATTTTAGTAAAAAGGAAAAAATTAATCCTTTTTATGCAAAACTAGAGGCTTTTAATCCAGCAGGAAGTATTAAAGACAGAATTGCACTTAAGATGATTGAAGATGCAGAAAAAGATGGAAAGTTAAAAGTTGGAGATAAAATAGTGGAACCAACAAGCGGAAATACTGGTATTGGTATTGCTGCTATAGGAGCATCTAAGGGCTATAAAGTTATTCTAACTATGCCTGAAAGCATGAGCATTGAAAGAAGAAGTATAGTTTTGGCATATGGGGCTGAATTAGTACTAACACCTGCATCAGCAGGTATGAATGGCGCTATATCTAAAGCAAAGGAATTAGCTGAGGAGTTAAATGCATTTATGCCAAGTCAGTTTGAAAATTTGTCTAATCCCAAGGCGCATTATGAAAATACAGCAAGAGAGATATGGGAGGATTTAGATGGAAAAGTAGATATTTTTATTGCTGGTATAGGTACAGGTGGTACAATATCTGGCGTAGGTAAATTTCTAAAGGAAAAAAATAAAGATATAAAAATATTTGGAATTGAACCGATGGACTCGCCAATTATAACGAAGGGTAAGTCGGGAGCACATAAAATTCAAGGGATAGGTGCTGGCTTTATACCTAAGACGCTAGACGCTAAAGTATATGACGAAATATTTCTGGTAGACAATATAGAAGCTATGAAAGCAAGCTCTATTTTTGCAACTACAGAAGGTGTATTAGTTGGCATTTCTTCAGGTGCTGTATTGGCGGTTGCTAAAAAAGTGATTTCTAGAGATGAATATAAAAATAAAAATATTGTAGTAGTTTTGCCGGATACAGGTGAAAGGTATCTATCAACTGAATTATATAATCTACCAGACAGCCAATAAACTAAAAGCAACTTATTTCACTCAATAGAAGTGTATACCTCATGGAGTTATAATGCTATAACTTTGTGAGGTGATTTTAGAGCATTAAAGAGGAAATTTTATGAAAAAGGTATTAAAAGAGTTTAAAAATGATATAAATTATGTGTCTTTAGTTGAAATAAGAGGTAAGGAAGTGATTTATAAAGAGTCTAAAGATAAAGATTTTATATATGAGATTGAATTTTTAATACTATATGCTTGGGATGAAAGTGTAGTTGATATATGTTGCTATTGTAGAGAAGATAGTTATTTATATTTGGAGTATATAGAAGGTCAATTATTATATGAATATCCTTTTAATGATAGAGTGAAAATTTTTATAGATTTAGTAAAAAAACTAGATTACAAGTATAATGATTGCTTTGAAAAGTATAGTGATATTGCGAAAAGAGCATTTGATAAATGTGAAAATAATAATATTTTAAAGCATGTAACTCAAGCTAGAGAATTGCATTGTCATTTATTAGACAAGTATCCAGAAGATGTTGTTATACACGGGGATTTGCACTTTTATAATATTATTTGTGGTGAGAGAAATATAATAATTGACCCTAAGGGCATAATTAGTAATAGAATAATGGAGTTTAGCAGATATATTGAAAATGAATTTAATAATAATTGTGATATTATGTACATAATTGAGGAAATCTCTCGTATATTTAATTATGAAGTTATTGATTTGTATAAGGCGTTATATGTAGATGCAACCCTTAGTCTATGTTGGTTTGCAGAGGAAAAGGACGATTTAGAAGATGAACTTAAAATCTTAAAATTTATAGAAGATGTTTTGAGAGTAAATAAGGTGATGTAATATTGGAATTGTAAAAGGAAAGGATTTTATAATGGACGAAAAAAAGATATCATTAACAGTTATAAAGAGGTTGCCTAAATATTATAGTTTTTTAGGTGAATTATTAGATATGGATATTGTGAGAATATCCTCTAAAAAAATGAGTGAAAAGCTAAAGTTAAACGCTTCGCAAATACGTCAAGATTTAAATAATTTTGGTAGTTTTGGACTGCAAGGTTACGGTTATGATGTAGAGTCATTATATAGAGAAATAGGTCGAATTTTAGGACTTGACAAAAAATATAGTATGATACTTATTGGTGCAGGTAACATCGGCCAGGCTCTATTAAATTATGAGGACTTTGCAAAAAGAGGATTTGCCTTTAAGCAAATTTTCGACAACTCACCGGCAAAAATAGGTACAACTATAAAAGGTATACCTGTAACTAATATAAATAAAATGTCAGATTATTTAGAGGAAAATAAAACGGATATTGCTGTATTAACAGTGCCTAAGGTATATTCTGAACAGGCTATAAAGATACTAAATGATAAAAATATACGCGGTATATGGAACTTTACAAATAAAGATATACATTATGATGGTGACGTAAAAGTTGAAGATGTACACTTAATGGATAGTTTAATGACATTGTCTTATAAAATAAACGAAAAAGAAATAATAGAAAGATATCGTGAAAAGCAATAGGTGAAATTTAAGGAGGGATAATGTATTATTTTTTATCGCCGATTTTTGGCGCTTTAATAGGGTATTTTACTAATTGGCTAGCAATTAAGATGATATTTAGGCCATATAAAGAAGTATATATAGGAAAATTAAAAGTTCCTTTTACTCCTGGTTTAATTCCTAAGGATAGAAAAAAAATATCACATAAAGTAGGTAAAACTGTGTCAAAACATTTACTTACAGAGGATGTTTTGCTTGACGCTATTAATGGAAAAGACTTTACTAATGTTATAGAAGAACTTTACAATTCAATATTAAACTCAGGGTTAAATAGAACAGATACTATTTTGGAATATTTAAATGAAAGAATAGGATATGATGAAACAGATAAATTATGCGTATATATTGAAAATGAATTAAATGACTTACTAGATAAAGCTAATTCACCTTTGATAAAGGAAAATCTTGTGAGTTCTATAAATAATAAATTTATAGAGGTATTAGAAAGTGAAGAAAATAAAACAAAGGTTAAAGAATTAGTTAGTAACTTTATTGGAAGGTTATCCAGCAAAAAGGAAATTAATTTTCAAAAACTATTAACTAATGAGAAAAAAATTAACGAGGTTATGTCTGAGGAAAGTGGCAATAAGTTAAAGGCTATTATATCTAGCAATATACCCTTTATTATTAATATAATAAAGAACCTTTTAGAAAATGATACCGATTTAGATAATACATTGAAAAGAATTACGGAAAAAATAGTGGAAGCAAATATCGGTAAATTTGGTGCTATGTTTGTTAAGCCGGATAGTATATACGAAAATATGCGTAATAAATTTATTACATATATAACAGAAGACCAAGTTGATGTGTTAAATAAAATTGAATATTTCATTGATTCTCTGGGGGAGAAACAGGTAAACGAAGTTACTTCTAAATTTTCCAGTGAAACAATTGATTTATTTTTAGAAAATATTCTACAAAATGTAAATGATAAAATCGTTAATAAAATTTTAGATGATACGCTCTTAGTGGAAATTGAAAAATTATATCCAGATATTAAAATACGTAGTAAAAATTTTATTTATAAGTATGTTAATTTATTTATGGAAAAAGAATTTACTGGAGTTAAGAAAAAAATTATAAAAGAAATAATGTATTATATAAAAGGTATTAAGGTAAGCAATATATACAAGAATATCAATGCAATAGGAAAAAATAAAATAGTCATTACATCTGAGGAATTATTAAAAAAAGGAATTAAAAAAAGTGGTACAAAAATTATTGAAGGCATTAATGTAGATGAGTTAGTTGAAAGACAAATAGATAATTTTCCTATTGAAGAAATAGAGAATTTAGTTTTAGAAGTTGCAAACAAAGAACTTAAAATGATTACATATTTTGGCGGATTCCTAGGTTTTTTTATAGGACTTTTACCTTGTATTAAGTTATTATTTGTATAATTAGAAGGAGTTTTTATGTTTATTAAATTGTTATTAATACTTTTATTACAGTTGGTTTACGTACCAATGCTTACTTTAAGAACTATAGCTATGGTAAAAAATTTAAAATTAATGGCTGTTATATTTGGTTTTTTAGAAAGTTCAATTTATGTTTTTGGATTAGGTATGGTTTTGACGGGAAGTCAAAATTATATAGAAATGTTGGTATACGCTATGGGCTATGCAGCCGGATTGTACTTAGGTATTTGTATTGAACAAAAATTATCTATCGGTTATATAACGGTTAATATAAATATTCTTGAGTGTGACATAGATTTGATAAGTAGATTACGGGAAAAAGGATTTGGGGTTAGTTCCTATGTAGGAGAAGGAAGAAATGGCAAAAGGGTTATTTTGGATGTGCTTTCAACAAGAAAAAGAGAGAAAGAGTTATATGAATTAGTAAATTCAGTAGTGCCAAATGCTTTTATGGTATCCTATGAGCCGAAAACTTTTAAGGGCGGATTTTTAAGTAAATTTGCTCGTGAAGTGTAATTTTCGTTAATATAAAATAAGTGGGCAGTAGAAAATCACTAAGTGGTATGGTTGTACATAAATAAAAAAGTCTTCTATAAGGAAAGTTAATAATGTAAAATTAACTTTAATACATGGAGGGCTTTTATTATGCAAAAAAATAACAAAAATAAGTAAACTAGCACAATAGAGGATAGAACCAATCTTTTTAATTAATGAAAATAAAGTATTGATGTGTTAAAATTGAAGCAAGCTATACCAATAAAATATAGGGAGAGATTATTGTGGATAAATTAAACGATATAGTGGATTTGTATGAGGAGGAAGAAAGTAAAATAGATATATTTAAATATTTTACAAAAGAAAAATTAGAAAACATGCAAAGAATTCTTTCTAAGGCCACGGGATTAGCGTTTGTAACAGTTGATTTTAGAGGTGAGCCAATTACAGAAAATACTTTTTTTACCCAGTTTTGTTCAGAAGTAAGAAAAAGCAAATCAGCTAAGGAACGCTGTAAGTCATCAGATGCTTTTGGCTCAATACAGGCAGCTGTGTCCAAAACAGCTAGTGTATATTTATGTCCTTGTGGTTTACTAGAGGTTGCTATACCAATAATTATAAATGACCAATACTTGGGCGGTTTTATAGGTGGTCAAATTAGATGCTTTGATGCACCAGAAAACCTAAATAGTTTACGGACTGCCGTAAGAAATAGCGAAGCAGAGAGGTATGCTAGTACTTGTGATGAATTTCTAGATGATGTACCAGTCCTAACATACGAAAAATTTCAAAATATTGCTAATTTAGCATCTATGTTAATAAATGAACTTTGCGAAAATGCATTAAAAGAGTATAAAAGTGAAGAGGTCTATAAAAGGTATATAGAAAAATTAAAGAATACAAACAAAGATGATTTTATTAAATTGAGAGAAAAAGACGCAAAAATACGGGAGCTAGAATTAAATAGAAACCCGTACATTATGCTAGATGCCTTAACTACAATATATAACATGACAATAATTGAAAAGACTAAGAAGTCTGCAGAGTTAGTGGAAAATATAATAGCTATGTTTAAATACACAAGGTTAGAACGTGAGGAGTTTGTTAGTATACTTAAAGAGCTAGAGTATATACATAAGTATTTAATAATGAAAAAAGCGAAGTTCGGAGAAAAAATTGACTTTTCGATAGAAGTACCAGTTGAAGTTCAAATGAAAAAAATGCCTTCAAATGTTTTATTACCTTTTGTTGAAGATGCTATATTAAACAGTTTATTGCCAAGTAATAAAAATGGAAAAGTTACTATTAAGTGTTTTAGTAAAAATGATAATATTATTTTTGAAATAAGGGATACAGGAAATACTTTAAAAGAAAGTGAAATAGAAGAGAAGTATTCAATTTATAGAGAGCACTGTCAATGGTATTATATAAAGGCTTCTAAAGAATATGCTAAAGAAAAAATGTTAAATATATTTGGCGAAGGTTTCGAGATAAAAGAAGAATATAGCGAGGAAGGTAAACTAGTAACTATTATATGGACAGAACTTTACAGCGAAAGGATTGATTTAAATGTATAATATTTTATTTGTTACAAATGATGTATTAATGATAGATGCTATAAAAGTCATTGTGTCGGAGAATGAGCAATTTAGATTGTTGGATATTGTAACTAATGGAGATGATGCAATTAAGTTATGCAAAAGTGAAATAGTAAACATTGTACTATTTGATATGGAAATTGAAGGCAACCACATTATTAACCATGTAAGGTCGATAAATTATTTAAACCCAGAAATACATATTTATGTAATTTCCTGTTTTGGAATAAATAAAATGATATGGCACGACTGTAGGAACTATATCAAAAATGTAATAGAAAAACCTATAAATTATAAGTTAATTAAAAAAATATTTTATGAATATAAAGCAGAAAATGAAAATTCACTTCAGGCTCATATTAATGATTTGACTGGATTTGTTTTAGATAATGACTATAAAAAATTTTACTTTGAATATGCCAATATAATAGATAAAATATATGACACTGTGGAACAAGATGGAGCTAAATTGGTTAAAGTATTTAAATATATAGCTAATAGATTGGTAGACATAAGGAACTTTTATGCAGAAAGTATTGACATAATTGAGATATTTCCTATCAGTGAAAATATGATAATGGACAAAAAAGTGGCAGATGTATGGCTTTTTAAGGTTATGGATTATTTATTCCAAAGGAGATGTATAGACAGGTACAATTTTTCAGATGATATATTTATATATATAGATAAACACTTAAAGGAAAAAATAACACTAAAAGATGTTACTAGTCATTGTGCCATAAGTCAGGGGTATTTAAGTAGGATTTTTAGGGAGCAGTTAAATATAAGTGTTATGGAATACTTACACATGAAAAAGATAAACATGGCAAAAGCTTATTTTTATTTTACTTCTGATACAGTGGAGGCTGTTGCCTTTAAGTTAGGGTATAATGAAAGTAGCTACTTTAGCAAAGTTTTTAAAAAATATAGTATGCAAACTGTAAAAGAATATAGACTTAAAAATAAATAATATAATTTTTTCCATCTAAATGATAATTTTTTCCATTTAGATGGAATTTTTTATATGCTAATATTTTTATATAATAAAAAATAAGGGGTGAAAAATTTGTCGGAAACTATATTGGAATTAAGGGACATAACAAAAATCTTTCCAGGAGTAAAAGCCTTAGATAAAGTACAGTTTTCTTTAAAAAAGGGTGAGATACATGCATTAATGGGTGAAAATGGTGCTGGCAAGTCAACATTTATTAAAGTAATAACAGGAGTCCATGAGCCTAACGAAGGAAAAATATTACTAAATGGAAAAGAAATAATTTTCAAGACACCAAAAGATGCGCAGAATAATAGTATAGCTGCCATATATCAACATGGAACTACTTACACTCATTTAAGTATAACAGAGAATATTTTTATAGGACATGAGGAGCTAATTGGATTAACAAAGAGAATTAATTGGAAGAGTTTGCATGCAAAGGCAGAAAAAATATTATTAGAGCTCGGCTGTGAAATTGATCCTCGTACAATTGTTTCACAATTAACCGTGGCGGAACAGCAAATTGTTGAGATAGCAAAGGCAATTTCTGCGAATGCACAAATCCTAATAATGGATGAGCCAACTGCTTCTTTGTCAAAAAGAGAATGTGATAACTTATACTATATAACTGACAAGTTAAAAAACAATGGTGTTTCCATAATCTTTATATCCCATAGATTTGAAGATATGTATAGGCTTGCTGAGAGGGTTACAGTTCTTAGAGATGGAAAATACATTGGAACTTGGGGTGTGAATGGTATAAAAAATAACAACTTGATACATGCAATGGTAGGTCGTGAAATAGAACAGGTTTTTCCGCATCGAATTTATGAAAAGGGAAGGGAACTATTACGAATAGAGGATTTAGAAAGAATAGGTTACTTTAAAAATATAAATTTCACTTTATATCAAGGGGAGATTTTGGGCTTCGCCGGACTAGTTGGTGCTGGAAGAACGGAAATAATGCAATGTATCTTTGGCATTGAACCATTAAAAAATGGGAAAATATATTTAGATGGAAAAGAAATAAAAATAAATAAACCTTTAGATGCTATGAAACATGGTATAGGTTTAGTTCCTGAGGATAGGCAAAAACAGGGCTTAGTCTTGCCGTGGGAAATTTATAAAAATGTTAGTATTACGGATTTAGAAAAGTTTACAAAAAATACAATAGTAAAGCAAAAGGAAGAACAAGTACAGGCAAAAATCTTGGGCGAAAAAATGGCTCTTAAGGCGCCTACAGTTTTTGAAAAGGTTAGTTCTCTTTCTGGTGGAAACCAGCAAAAAGTTGTTATTTGTAAATTACTTAATACTGATTTAAAAATTTTAATATTGGATGAACCGACTAAAGGCGTTGACGTGGGTGCTAAAAGTCAAATTTATGAAATAATTGATGAATTAGCAAAAAAAGGTTACGGGATAATTATGATTTCCAGTGATATGTCGGAAATATTAGGTATGTCGGACAGGATATTAACAGTATACGAGGGGAAAATAACGGGAGAATTTTATAAAAATAATGTAACACAAGAAGAAATATTAGAAGCTGCTATGGGGAAGGAGGTGGTTTAATGGGTTTTAATATAAAGAGATTTATGAGCAACAATGTAAGAGAAATTGCTTTATTAGGTATAATTATTACGCTCGGTATTTTAGTAAATGTAAGAAGTGGAGGTGATTTTTTAACGGCTAAAAATATACGTGATATGATGAGCGAAACATCAATTTTAGTCATTTTAACAATGGGCATGATGATGGTAATTTTAACCAGCGGAATTGATTTATCTATTGCATCCATAATGGCACTATCTGGCATGGTTGGGACTATTACTTTAAAAAACTTTGGTTTTAATCCATTTGTAATTATTTGTTTGGCAATAATTATAGGAGCTTTGGCGGGATTTATAAATGGAATTGTTATATCGGTATTTAAGGTTTTACCTATTATTGCAACTTTGGGAACTATGAATGCTTTTAGAGGTATTACATATTTAGTAAGTGGTGGTTCTTGGGTGTTGCAACAAAATATGACTGAAAGTTTTATGAATGTAGCAACAGGTAGTTTATTTGGCATAGATTATTTAATTTGGATTGCAATTTTTATTATTTTACTAACATGTTATTTCTTGAATTGTACCAGAACAGGTAGAAAAATATATGCAATTGGTAATAGTGAGAAGTCTGCAATAATAAGTGGTATAAATGTAAAGAAAGTAATTACTCTTACTTATATTTTAATGGGTGCATTAGCAGGGTTAGGTGGAATTCTTTATGTTTGTAAATATGCAGCTGCTCAAGGTGAAACGGCTCTTGGTTACGAAATGAATGTAATTGCTGCTTGTGTTTTAGGTGGGGTTAGCACAATTGGTGGGCTAGGGAAGGTTCATGGAGCTGTATTAGGTGCGATTTTATTTGGTATGTTGAACAATGCGCTACCTTTATTACAGATTTCTCCTTTTTGGCAAGAGGGAATAAGAGGAACAATTATATTAGTGTCAAATCAATATCAATAGGACGATTTCCCAGAAAGATTGGGAGCACTTCATTTTCTAAACAAAACTCCAGTCCTTGCCTATATAAATCTTCTGACATTTTATTGTTTCCGCTGTATTTCTTATCGTAACCACAAAAAGCTGGTGCATCATCAGATGTAATGAAATAAACATATTTTAGTTGATCATGGTGAGAGTTAAGAACTTTTTCAATTATACGCTCTGAAGTACGACCAGTGAGCTTTTCAAATTTCGTCCAAAAATATTTGTTTGCTCGTGCATTTGCTTTGTGCATTTCGCAAATTGAAGTAACCCTCTTATATAGTGACCCTTTTTCTTGATAATTCTGTGCAACACACCAACCACAATCTGTTCCTACACTACAACTACTGCATTCATCATTACTTACTGCGTTCCAAGTTGTACCACAAAGTGCTCTCAATGAATTATAATTAACACCTGTTGTTATATGTCCTACCGTCTTACTAACCTTATCTTCAGAACACATATCTAAAAAACGAATACAAGGATAAATATTGCCGTCACAGTCAAAAGCCAGACTTTTATATCCTGCACCGCATCTATTTTGATTTAATGAGTTTGTTGAAAGAGGCAATCCCCTTCTTTTTTCAAAGTATGCAACACTATGCGTTAGATATCTACCTGACTCAAACATATAATCAGCTAATTCTTTTAATTGGTTTTCAAACAATTGGGGATCTTCGGGTTTCCACACATCCTCATATACGAGATTAGACTCAACTTCCTTGAATCCTAAGTCCCATAAGTGAATAATGCTATCTTTCAAGTACATCAAATCATCGCTTGAAAATGTTGACTTTTGATAAATTTCATCACCGAAATCTTCTTTAAATTTCTCAAAAGATTTAATAACCTGATCATACGACCCTTGTCCACCTCGTGTTTTTCGTGTTAAATCATGCTTTTCTTTATTTCCATCAATACTAAATCCAAATCCACAATGGTCACGGTGTTTTTTTAAATATAACTCTACTTCAGGTGTATCATATAGAGTACCATTTGTAGAAAAAGAGATTTGAAAATTATCAAACCACTTATGATCTTTAACATAAAGAGACAGAACAATGTAGTCACTTATTTTGTCAATTAACTCCATTTCTAGCAATGGCTCTCCACCTATAAAATCCACCATAAGATTGTCTGTAAGTTCAACACAATACGGATCATTAATTAAATAATCAACAATTTTCTTCGCAGTGTCAAAGGACATTTTTCGGAAATTATTTTTCCCTACCATATAACAATAAGTACACTCAAGATTGCATTCTTCAGTAACACAAAATGTTGCATTAAGATAGTTTCCTTTTTCCCAAGTAATATGGGCAACATTTTTATTCCCAAAAGAATTCTCAAGCACCGAATCTAAATCAATTAAAGCCATCTGTATTTCCTCCTTTTTTTATCTTTAACTAAATATCATTTTTACGATATAGTTTTTTAGTAACTTCATAGGATATATACAAAATAAAAGTTGATATTACAATTATTATAATTCTGCCATCTTCAATTGTAATATCTCTCTTATTAAGTAGTTTAACTAAAGTTCCAGTAAGAATTAATGATAGAACAACACTAATTATCATAGCAATATCAATATATTCAAAACTGAATAAATAAACAGTCATATAAAAGAAAGAAATAATTTGAAAAACAAGTGCAATTGATAGGATATATAGTGTTATTATATCCTTCATTCCGAAATCAAAATATTCATATTCCTTTATAGCAACAATAGCCAGTACAAACATAACAGTTACAAATAATGAAATTAATAAATAAATTAATGAGAATATATATTTAGATTTAATAATTTCTTTTCGTTTTATAGGCAATGTAACTTCATATCTATTCCATTTTGTTTCCATATCTTTTCGAACACTTGATAAGCTATATAATGAAAGACACAAAATCACACCTATTATATATCCATATACAATAATCTGTTGTTCCATAAACATGACAATTACTGCACCTATAAGTACGGATAGACTTATCAATATTTTACTTCCATTAAAAGTTTTATAAAAATCATTTAATATAAGACCTCTCATTTAATTTTAGCTCCTTTTATAAGTAATAATGTTATTTCATCTATATTGGGAGTATCCACAATAACTTGACTATATTTTTTTGCAAAATACTGTTTATTTGCTACTAATACGTCAATTTGAAGTCCTCTCTTGTTATATGTTATAAAATCATCCTTATCAAGTGTTACAAAATCTTTTTCCTTGCAACGTGCTATACCATATTCATAAATTAATGTATCTTTTTTCTCTATTAGAATGGTCTTTCCATCCTGAATGAAAGTTATATAGTCTGCGATTCTTTCTAAATCACTAGATATATGAGAGGACATTAAAATCGAATGATTTTCATCTTCAATGAATTCTAAAAATAAATCCAATATTTCATTTCTAACGATAGGGTCTAGACCTGAAGTTGCTTCATCTAAAATTAATAGTCTAGGGGAATGTGACAATGCCACAGCAATAGCTAGTTTCATGGTCATACCACGAGAAAACTCTTTAATTGTCTTATTTAACGGAATGTTTAGCTTTTTGTTCAGACTTTGAAAGCAACGGTCATCCCAATTTTTATAAATTTTTGAAAAAACTGAAGAAAGTTTTTTTGAGGTTAAAGAATTGGGAAAGTTTATTGCATCAAACACAACCCCTATATCTTCACGCATATGCGTACATCCATCCATCATCTCTTCCCCAAAAATTTTAATCGATCCACTATCTTTCTTGATTATGTTCAATATGGCACTTATTGTTGTGGTTTTTCCTGCTCCATTTTCACCGACAATTCCCATAATACTGCCATTAGGAACAGAGAAAGTTATGTTATCTAACTTGAAATCAGAGTTATGATATCTTTTAGATAAATTTTGAATTTCTAATATATTGTTCATAAATTACTCCTCCAGATAAAACATATTCAAAAGTTCTACAAGCTTTTCCATCTTAATTCCACTTGATCGTGCTGTTTCTGCTGCGAGAGATAAATAATTTTCAATTTTCTTTTGTTGTTCCTCTTGTATGAAATCTCTATTCTGAGCAGATACAAAACTACCACGCCCTACCGTCGTTTCAATAAATCCATCTCTCTGTAAATCTTCATAGGCTCTTTGAACAGTTATTACACTTACATGAATAGTTTTTGCAAGAGAACGCATTGATGGAATAGGATCTCCTGTCTGTAATTCGCCATTCATAATCATAGCCTTTATTTGGGATGTAATTTGTTCATAAATGGGTTTGCTATTATTACTACTAATAATGATTTCCACCGAATTCCTCCAACTAATATTATCATACAGTGTGCTTACTGTTTAAGTACATTATATGGTATTAAAGTTCATTAGTCAATATAAATTTAATTTTTTCATTATAATATGCCAAAAAATGTAGATAAGTAAAGTGGCAAGCAGGGCAAGGTGGTACACACCTTGCGATTTTGCTCAATATTCCCTTACGGGAACATTGGCAAATATGCTTGTTGGGGAGTATCCCCAATCCCCATTGAACACACAATAAATTGTGTGGCTACGCTCCCTTTGGGAGCTGAAAAATATTGCAAAGATTATCGCTGTTCTTGCGATTTTTCTTTTTCTTTCTCAGGTGTATTTTCTCCTAAAAGACGGTCAACATTTGCCTTTGCAGTCAGTACATTTTGCATTTCTTTTTTTGCCGAATGATACTGTGCATAGGCTTTTTTCTTTTCAGAAAGAAGTTCGGAATATTCCGTTTGTAGAGCCTTGACAGTAGGCAGTTTCTTATTTTCCAAACTATCAAAAACCATCTTTGCCGCTTTATGCAAAAGCAACTCAGTAGTATGTTCTTCATAGAATTTTTTTGAATATCCTTCCTTGCGGTAAGCGATATAAATATCACGAGTTTTAGAATAATTGATGATATTTTTTTTCAAATCTGCAATTTCCACCATACGCTTTTCAGCCTCCTTAATTTGACTCGATATTTGATTAAATTTTTCTGTAACAGCCTGTGCTTTTTTCTCTAAATCCTCATAGGCAAGTAGATTGTTCTCCGTAAGGTAATTGATTGTTTGTGCCATTTGCTTGAGATTAAAAATCTTTGCCCACCGTTCATAGCCTGCCCCTTTTCCGGATTGCAGTTTTGCCTGAATATCCACCAACAGGTTGACAGGAGATTGAGATTTCTCAGTTTCCCTTTTTCTGTTAGAAAGAGGCTTTTTCCCACCAATAACGGCTCGTATTTCTTCCTCAGAATACCCACTTCCCAAAGACCGCAGACGAATGAAGTTCTTCTGACTTTCACTCTTGAAACCGATATGTTTTCCCATCTTTATTTCGTATCCTGCCTGTTTCATTTCTGATAGAAATACTTCAAAATTAGTGGGCTTTTTTCTAAGGACTTCATCTATTGTAATCCTTATTTTTTCAGAGTGGGAGACAGGTTTTTTATCTCCAAGCCATTTGCCATAATGGTTTTTCCCACGCTTTGGATTTTCCACAATAGACAAACCATTTTCTAAACAAAGGCGGTCAGATATTTTGCGGATAGCTCTGCCTGAACCTAAGAAATCACGGAACTTTTTTTCACAATCTTTTCATAAAGGCTCTGAACGTATTCAAGGGTCTGTTCTGCGGTAAAGCCAAGCTGCCTGTTTGCCTCCCTTTGCAAAGTAGTTAGGTCATAGGGTTTAGGCGGCTTTTCTGACTTTTCTTTGCTTTCCACCGTTTCAATGGTTACATTCTGACCGTCACAGGCTTTGCATAGGGTTTCTGCCTTTTTCTTATCTTGAAGTTTTCCCCCTGATACAATAAAACCATTTAAATCAAGCTGTACGGTATAGAAAAGCGTTACACGAAAGTCAGAGATATTTGCCTCACGCTCCACTATTGCGGCAAGGGTCGGGGACATTACTCTGCCCACATTTAAGGTCTGACCGTAGAGGACAGAAAACAATCTGGTAGCGTTAATGCCTACAATCCAATCTGCTTTGGCTCTGCATAGTGCAGACTGGTACAGCAGTTCATAATCTGATCCACTCTTGAGATTAAGAAACCCCTCTGCAATGGCACTTTCCTCCATAGAGGAAATCCAGAGCCTTTTGACAGGCTTTTTGCAGGAGAGCTTTTCATATACCAATCGGAAGATAAGTTCCCCTTCACGCCCTGCATCGGTGGCGGCTACAAGCTCTGTAACCTCAGTGCGTTTCATCAGCTCACCGATAATTTTCATCTGCTTTTCCTTGCCTTTTGATATGATATATTTCCAATCAAAGGGCAGGATAGGTAAGTCTGCATATTGCCACTTAGCATACTTCTCATCATAGGAATCGGCAGAGGCAAGCTCCACCAAATGTCCCACACACCATGATACAAGGTAATCATTTCCCTCCATGTATCCGTCTTTTCTGACCGTAGCACCGATAACAGCAGCAATGCTTTGTGCCACAGAGGGTTTCTCCGCTATTACTAACTTCATTCTTTCACGCTCCTTTTTTGGGGGTTGGGTATAGGCTCTTTACTCGGCTTATCCCTTTTTTCACGTTTTTTATTATCAGAGGCGGGAGCTGATTTCTCCCGCCTGTATTGTGGTTTCTGTACCATCATTTTTTCATAAGGACTGTCTGTGAAGTAGGTCATAGGCTGTCAGCCTCGCTTCCTTCCTCGTCATCGGTTTCGTATTCTTCCTCATATTCCTCGTCAGCGTCCTCATCATCGTCAAAATCGTATTCCTCTAATGGGGTGCTGCCTTTAGTGTTCGGCTTATTTTTCAGTATCTTGAAATAGTAAAAAGCACCGCCGCCAATCATAGCTATAATCAGCAACAGAAGAACTGTACCGCCTGCACCTTTGCTTTTTTCTTCATTGGGTTCAGGTTCAGGGATGGATACGGTAGCCTTTCCGGTGCATTTCGTCAAGTCATTTTTACAAAGGAAGCAGTTGGGGTCTACCTTCCCGTTTTCGCAAAGGTCGGTACAACTGCATACCTGTGGGGTTTCCGGTTGTTTTGTCGGTTTTTCTTCCATCAGGGCAAGCAAATCTGCCTCGTCTACAAGATTTAAGAAGTAGACATTTTCCTTATCGCCTGCCCGATCAATGACTAGGTAAAAGTAGTTTCCGTTTTTGGAAACAAGGGTCACAAACTGTTTATCTGCGGCGGTTTCTCCATCTATATCATCTACAAGGGTTAAGTTCCCGTCAGGAGTGAGGGGAACAGGGTCAACCTTTGGTTCTTCCGTTACTTCGGGAGTGGGTGTAACAGGAATTTCTTCCCCGCCGCCTGCAAAGGCTATGGCAGGAAAGAGGGTAAAGCAAAAGATAACTGCAAACAAGGCAGCAAAGATACGAATGTTATTCTTCATAGGTGGTTTCCTCCTGTTTTTGGTTGAAAAAAGACGCACCGTTTTTTTCACGATACGCCTTTAAAAATTCCGATAGTTCGGTAGTATTCATTTTTGTACTGCGGACAAGTGCCACAATCTCCGTATTTTCTATTTCTGTTTTCTGCTGTTCCAGTTCTCGGAGCTTTTCCTGCAATTCCGCAATTTTTTCTTTGGTCTTTTCGATTTCCAAAATAACTTTTTCTCTTTTTTTACTCATAAATTCCTCCTAGTTCATTCTGCCATAGGCATAGAAATGCTCTGTCCAATAGGGACTGTTCACAGAGGCATACTGTATGGGGTTTCCGCAGTGAATCATCATTCCGTTGCCCACATAGATGCCCACATGGGACACAGCACCGTCACTTGCATAAGTGCCTGTAAAAAAGATAATGTCGCCGGGTCTTGCCTCAGAGGGCGGTATCTTTGCAGACTGGTTGAAAATACCCTGTGCTGTAGTCCTGCCAATGTTGTAGACACCGGATTCCCTTAATACCCAACACACAAAGCCGGAGCAATCAAAACTGGTACTCGGAGAACTGCCTCCCCAAACGTAAGGATACCCTAGATATTTTTCCGCCTCTCTGATAAGAGCAGCAAAGGCAGGATCAGTCAGGGCATGAGGCGGTATGTCATAATCCGTATATTCGCCTCGGTTGGGAGCATAGATATTGCCCTCAAACAGATATGGCTTATTACCCTGTGTCTCCATGTAAATGGCAAACATTTTATTCTGTTCTTCGGTCAGGTTACTGCCTGCAAGCACACTAATATCTTTATTGGTCAGCGTAACATGGAGAATGTAGTAATCGTAAGGGACTTCCTCCGTATAGGTGTCGCTGTGGGAATTGCCTTCCTCATCAGTCCATGTATCCGTATAGGTTTCTGTCCGGTAACGAACCTCAATTTCCTCACGAACCGTAAGGGTGTACTGCTGTTCAAACAAGGCTCTTAATTCTGCCTGTACCTCTGACCTTGTATAGTTTTGCAGCTTTGCAGTCAGGTAGGATGCAAGGGTAAAGGGGTTGTGTCCGATTTCATCTAAATGGTACTGGTATTCATCATAGCCGGGGTATTCGCTTTCGATATTGTCAATGCGTGTCTGCAATGCCCGTTCCAATGCGGTATAATCCTCATCTACTCCTATGATGTCCTCATCTTCGGAAGTATAGGACGTACCCACCACACTCTGCAAGCCTCCCTCCAACATGACAGAACAGGAAGAAATAGAACTCAGCACGAACATAAGGACTGCACCGATGCCAAGAGCAATCAAAATCCCCTTTTTGTTGTTCACAATAAACTGTGTAATTTTTTCAGTGGCACTTGCTGTCTTTTGTACCGCCCCTTTTGTATTTTTTACGGACTGATGGGCGGTGTTTGCACTTTTCCCGTAACGGTTGGTAAGGTACTGTTTCTTGATTGCCTGCTTTTGCTGCCAACGGGAAATGGGATTTGTGACAGGGGCAGGATTCTCTTTCAGGCTCTTTTGATACAGATAATTGACCTCGGCTTTTACTGTCTGCTTATCTGCTTTGGCAAGCTGACGGTAGGGTCTTAGCTTATGGCTGCGGTAGGCACTCTGTAACCGCCTTGCACTAAACTCTGCCCCCTGTTCCGTTTTATGTGCTGCCTCCACACCAACATTATCCTGCTCTCCCTCACGAATCTCCTTATGGATTTTCTTTAACAGCTGCTTTTGCGGAATGGTCTTAACCGCATGGGACAGCTTAGAGGGCGGTTTTGGTTTGTCGGTTTCCTCAAAATACAAACGCACCTTTGCTTTGCCTGTATCGGCATCAAAAGTGCGTTCTTTTACAAGGCTTTTTTTCTTTGGGATTTTCGCCTGTGCTTTTTCTAATTTATCAGCCGCTTTTTCCGCTTTTTTCAACGGCTTTTCCAGTTCAGGGTCGGCACGTTCTTCCTCAGTAAAGGCAAGGCGTGACATCTTACCCACAGGGCGAAAGGGTCTTTTTGCCATAGGTTCACCTCATTTCTTTAATACGACTTTGAATAACTTCATAGTATTTCTGACTGATTTCTGCACCTAAATACTTTCTTTCAGTCAGAATTGCCGCTAAAGCGGTACTGCCTGTTCCCATAAATCCGTCAAATATCAAGTCCCCTGAATTGCTTGAAAGTTGAATAAGCCATGACAGGAACTCTACATTTTTGATAGAGGGGTGGTAAATCCCATGTTTCTTTTGCCAAGTAGAATTATATGTTGCTTTGGGATATTCACTTCCAAACCAACAGGAATTGAACCTTGTTTTATATTCTTTACTAGGCTGTCTGCCTGCATTGGGTTTCGTTCCCTCCGGTTTTCTATTCCTCAAAAGAGTAGTTTTATTAAATTTCCTACGACCTTTCTGACAGAAAATAATCCATTCCGCATTGTTAGCAAAACTTCCGTGTAAATCCCCAATACCGCCAATCGTTCCTTTTTCCACCACTAAGCAGTTTTTTATGGAAAACCCCGCCTGCTCTAGGCATTCATAGTGGTAAGGGTAGCAATCAAAACGAGTGAAAAAATAAGCATGGGCATTGTTTTGTAAAATCCGGTAACACTCCTTTGCAAACAGTCTGTAATCAATTCCGTCATCGCCTATGATGAAAGGGTGCTTTTGATTGGTAAAGTGGTTTTGATATGATATTCCGTAGGGCGGATCGGTCAATATCATGGACACATACTCATCAGGAACTTTTGATAGCAGTTCCATACAATCCATGCTATATACAGCCATTACAAACTCTGCTCCTGTTTTTTCTGTGGAACAGAGGATTTAGGGGCAGGTACTTTATGTGATTTTTCCTTTAAATCGGCTCGTACAGATGGTTTCTTTTCTTTTCCCTTATTCGCTGCCTGCTCCAAACGGTCAACTGCTGTTATGGTATGGGTCACATTTTGCCTTATCCCCTCTAACATGGTTTTTGAGTGCTTGAGCTGCTTTGTGGCAACCGCCAGTATTCCTTTGTCCTCATTCCTTTTGGTCAGTTCCTTTGTTTCTTTTCCAGTAAGGACACGCCCTAAGTTACTGGTATGTTCACTTAAAGCATGAAGTTCACTCCCTACGGCATTGATTTTGTCTATGTTCTTTTGGGTCTGGGCAATGGAAGAACTCAGATTATCTCTCATATCAGTAAGAGCTTTTCTCAATCCGATAAAATCCACCGCTTTATTCAGGGCAGAAATCCCATTTTCTTTGATAAGGGAAAGGCTTTCTTTGATGCTGTTGGAAATATCCGCCTTGATATGCTCTAACTGATTTTTCGCCTCCGTTACTTTTTCCTGTAGTTTTAGAATCCCATTCATAACAATGGCTTTTATTCCCTTATCCTGTATAGCCGATAGCTGACCTTTGACGGTTTGCAACTCATTTAATACCTCGGCATACTGTTTTTCCATCTTATTTAGCTGTGACAGGAGAGAAGAAAACTCTGTGACTTCCTGTTTTCTGCCCTGACTGTTCAGAATCTCAAAAAATTCTTTTAAATGCTCCTGTTCTCCCAATGGGACTGTCAATCTTTCACTCATACAATTTCGCCTCCATTCCTTATTCCTTTACTTTTCATTTGGTTTCGTGGTCATAATACGGTACAGTTCCGTATCTTTTGGGAATTTATCGGCAAAGGGAAGTATCACGTTGCCGTAAAACAGCAGTCCTTCGCCCTCGCCGGATTGTGTCACATAGGAAAGCTGATGAGGGGAGATATTAAGCTGTTTCGCAAGTATTTGTCTGTCCCCTGATGCCTGATTGAGCATATAAATGAAATCAGAGTTTTATAGCCATAGGTAAGCCCCTGATATCATCTCAGGCTTTTCCCCGGCTTCACACCGTGCATGCGACTTTCACCGCACACGGCGTTCCATCGGTTGAAATTTGTTTTTGCTTATCCAATCTAACCGTATTGATTTTATTAGCTGTTTGTTTGTGTTGCTCTTGTAATGTCAGCGGAAACAGGTTTGCTTTTTCACGGAGCTTGTCAACTTTCGTGATTTGATCTTTACTAAGGTTCAGTTCAGACAGGTATTTTTCGATTGTATCAGCATTTGTTGCATGAATGAGCTTATGGACAGGTTCTAAAACCAATACCAAATTTTCATACTTATCACTACCGCCTTGTGCCACTGGTATTTTGTGGTGGCAGTGAATTTCTTGTGCCGATTTGAATATTCGTCCCGTTACGGCACACCTGCCCCATTGGGCTGTGAACAGCGATACTCTATTATCGCCGTATTCCACACTTTTTTCAAAAAGCGGCTGCCGCATTACTTCAAGCATTAGAGATACATTCACACGCAAATTATCGTGAAGTTCTTTTCTGCCCTCGGGAGTATACGAACAAATATTACTTTTCTTGTTCATAGGGTTTTTATGCTGAACATACCCGATTGGATAGATAGGCTCGTCTGTTCCTGCTACATAGCGTAACATTTTCGATTTGCCATATTTTTTCCCTTCGTAGTCCGAAAGTTTTCTGCCTGTCTTTACTAATCTGTTTCCTCTTTGCGTGTTCAACCTGTTTGTGAAAATCGTCATAACCATGCGATTCAATTCTGCACAATCTAAACTTATATGAGTGGCAATACCATAGTAATTCTGCATACCAGCAACCATGCTGTTGTAAAGCCGGATTTCTCCAGCTTCGCCGTAATGCTTTCGTGGTCTTGATATGCGCCGTGCCTGCTCTTTCAGTTTTTGACGTTGGTTTTCAAGGTTTTTATCCGCAATATGTGACTTTACAACCTGTTTCTTTCCTTTTGGGTGGACTTTCATCTTAAAACCCAAAAAGTCGGAATAATGACGTTTTACGTTGACAATCCGTGTTTTTTCTTGCGAAACTTCCAGTTTCAGTCTTTCAGACAACCACTGCGTTACCGCAATTTTTATCCTTTCAGCACTGCTTTTAGTTCTGCAAAATATTCTAAAATCATCTGCGTATCTCACAATATACATCTCTTTCAGTCTTGTTTCTTTCATCACTCTGTAGCCGTTATAATGCTGTTTGTACTTATCACAAATGGGGTTGTTTTGCCATTGGCTTTCAATCCATTTGTCAAGTTCATTCAGTACGATGTTGGCAAGCAGAGGCGAAATGATACCCCCTTGCGGAGTGCCTTTGCCGAGCGTCATATATGTTCCGTCCGGCATTTTAACCGGAGCAGACAGCATTTGGCGCAAGACATAGATAAGATGTGTGTCGTGTATTCCCATTGCCCATATTTGTCGTATCAGCTTGCTGTGGTCTACGTTATCGAAAAAGCTCTTAACGTCAAACTCTATCACGAAGTGTAGATTTGCGTGTTGGAGCAGCGTATAGCTTCTTGCGATTGCGTGTTCCGCAGATCGGTTAGGTCGAAACCCATACGAATTGTCACTAAATTTTGCCTCGCATATTGGTTCCATAACCTGCTTTACACACTGCTGAACTAATCTATCCCATATACACGGTATCCCCAAAGGGCGTGTTTTTGTTGGGTCATGGGTCTTGGGAATATCTTTTCGTCTTACAGGTTTGGGGCGGTAGCCGTGCCGACTGTCTTTTACAATGTAATTGACTTTTTGCACAACTTCATCAGGCGTAAGCTCTCCGATATCCCCGATTGTGAGTTTATCTGTGCCAGCGGTCTTGCTTCCTGTATTCGTCTTTATGTTTCGATACGCTAAAAGTATATTTTCACGGCTTAGTATCATTGGCATTAAGTCCGTAAATACTTCACCATTTTTGCTTTTTGCATATAGTTCATCAAAAACGCTTTGCAGTCCGTAGTATTCCGTATGGCGCAAATTATCCTCACTTAACAGCTTTTTATTGTTCATTTTAGTCATAAGGCATCACTCTCCTTTCATGGACTGATTTTTGAGAGTGTCCTTTTTGGTCTTAATCGTAATCCTTATACGATTGGATAGCATTGACTCCTTTCAACCGACTAAAGCCCATTCCTCCTGTCCTCATTACAAGGACTATCAACAGTTCGAGCTTCACTTTTCAGCACGGATTTAACAGCCTATGATTTCACTATTGATTTACCGCCGTTAGAGCGACAAACTCCGTACCTTTCCCTGTTCCGATAATTCTATCTGTGCATATACCCTTAGGTGTCCGCTATAAGCCTGTCAGCTTGAATGCGCCTGTAACGCATTACGGAATTTCATATTTTCGATTCTTACTTTTCCGCACTAACTGCCTTTCGACAACCGAACATTTTCTATCCGGCAAACATTTAGACCCGTACATTCACGGATTCGTCAGTCCTTGTTAAAGGGACATTCTCACCATAGGTATTTTATAGACCCCCGACCTGCCGCCTGTAGCCACCTCTGGCTTACTTTTGCCGTAACGTACGAATCGATACAGCGGGCGTGTCAGCCGACTTCACCGAGCTTCTGACGGTTTGCGTTTCCGCATATACCGCCAGTCGGAGTATCAGGGGGAGCGTTTCAAGGCGTTACTCTATCATTCCACTCCTCGAATTATCAGTTAGACTTTGTTGTTCAAAGTCCAGCGTTTTTATTCACTACACGGACTGAACGGCTGTAATTTACAGCGTAGTGGCTGTACGCTAACAGGTCGCACCAAAGATGTTTTCCACCTCACGAGAGGATAGCAGGTCTTTAACGTTCTGCGTAATACCTGTTGGGATGCCTCCCCATTTACGAAACCTTTTCCAGATTTCCACACTGTAAGCGGCTGTTTGTTCCTCTTTCAAGAGTAAATGAAACTCATCCATGTAGTAACGGGTGGCACGTTTCTCAGCACGGTTTACCGTTACCCTGTTCCAAACCTGATCCTGCACTACAAGCATACCTAACTTTTTTAGCTACTTGCCCAATTCCTTGATATCAAAGCAGACAAGACGGTTTGTAATGTCCACGTTGGTACGATGGTTGAATACGTTGAGCGAACCTGTCACATAAATTTCAAGGGCGGCTCTGATGTGCTGTGCCTCTTTTTCTCTCTGATTTTCAAGGGCATTGTATAAATCCTCTAAAATCGGCATCTTTTCAGGTATGGGGTCGGCAAGGTAATCGGCATAAATCAGACGGACACAGCGATCTATGATACTTTTCTCCACAGGCTGCAATCCCTCTTTTCCTCCTACAACCAATTCACACAGAGACAGGATAAAGTCCGATTTCAGCGATAAAGGATTTTCTTCTTCGCTGTAATTCAAATTTATATCCATTGGATTCACATAATCTGTGCTTGTAGGGGAGATTTTTACTACCTGTCCGTTAAGGCGGTTGACGAGGGGATAATACTCGGCTTCGGGGTCACAGATAATGATGTCATCGGTAGTAATAAGAAAGATATTTGTAATTTCCCTCTTTGCAGAAAAGGATTTACCACTCCCCGGCGTTCCTAAAATCAGACCGTTGGGGTTCTTCAGACGTTTTCGGTCTACCATGATGAGATTATTACTCAGGGCATTTAAGCCATAATACAAAGCCTCTCCACTTGACTGGAACAGTTCCTGTGTAGTAAAGGGAACGAAAATCGCCGTAGCCGAGGTAGTCAGGCTTCTCTGAATGGCTATCTGATTCAGACCAAGAGGTAAAGATGACATAAACCCCTGTTCCTGCTGATAATCAAGCCGTACCAACGTGCAATTATGCTTTTGGGCAATTCCTGATGCCTGAAATACGATGTTTTCAAGCTGTTGTTTGGTGTCGGCGGTATTCATTACAAGAAAGGTCATAAGGAACATTCTCTCGTTTCGGCTCTGCAAATCTGCAAGCAGTTTCTTCGCCTCCCCTCCATAGGTAGCAAGGTCAGAGGGGATAATGTCCATATCATAGCCAGAGCGTACTGCCTTTTTCTGTTCCTCAATTTTCATTTTATCAAGGTCGGTAATCTTTCGCTTAATGGTCTTAATTGCCTTTGTTTGGTCAACGGATTGAATGTGCATGGTAATCAACAGGTTGCTTTCCATATCAAGAAAATCGGCAAGCACCCTGTCATTTAGTTCAGGGGCGAGTATCTGCAAAAAGGAAACTGCACCATATTTTCTGCCCGTCTTAAAAGCCCTGCCCTCACGAAATTCAAAGGAAGAGGGTGCAATAAAATCTTTGGTGGACAGTCCTGACGAAACAAGCCATTTCCAGTCAAAGCGGAATGGCTCATTGCCATCCATGCTGATCATGTTGTGGCACAGCTTTAAGCGTTCTTTTCCATCAAGGGACTCCACCGCAACACCAATCCGTTTTAATCCGTTCCAAAGGTCATTTTCAATTCGCTCTAACCTCGGTTTAGCGATTTTAAGGCTATCCGCCTCAATTCCAAAGGTCAGGTATTTTGTTTTTGTCAGACCGTTATTCCCTTTGGCAAGCTGATTGTGGAGCATATCCGCATATTCGGTACGGATACTGTCAAAATCATCTTCCTGAGACTTGATGGTAATGCTGCTTTCGTAGTCCTTTGCATTGGCGGTCATGTTAAGGAAAGAAAGCTGAAATTTAATAGAGCTGTCAAAGTAGTTTAAGAAGTCGCACCAACTTTCAAAAATAGCTGTCTTATCCTCATTTTGGGCAAGCTGATAGTTGATGTCCTGAAAGCGGATGCTCTTTGTATAGAAACGCTCCGTCACATGGCAGATACCGTCAGGAAACATACGTAGGTAGGGAATACTGTCCTGTGCGGACTTTTCCTTTTTGTTGGTATCTCTTGCCCTTAAAATGGCTAGGTTAATTTCCCGCTTATCTGCCTTTGTCAGCTTTGAGCGGTTTGTTCTGTTTTCGTGTGACAATGTGCTTTACCTCCTTGTCCAGTTGCTCCTGCCTCATAATGACGGCATAGAAATTATTTGTTTTGTAAGGTCTTTGTTTCGGATTTAAGAAACGTACCGACAGGTAATGCTTTAAGATGACCTCCATCGTCTGCCCATGTTTTTCATACATGGCAAGCAAGAAAAATGGCATCATAACGAAAATCATAAGCAGCGTTGCAACGCTAGTATTCGTGCTATCCTTTAAAAGAAAAAACAAAGGCAGACCAACCAATAAGGCGAGGGAAAAGCAGATGAGCTGCCTTTTCGTCAGGTTGAACATCACCTTTGTTTTTACGTTGCTTAGATCTTTTGGAACAGGTACATAAGCCATAAAAATCCTCCTTTCTGCCCTTAATGGGCATTGAATACACTTTTAGATAGTGAACCAGTCTTAAATAACGTGAAACACAGAAGAACGGTATATCCTACACAAGTCCAGACCGCCATCATAATGTTGTCGCTGATAGCAATGGACTGTACCAAAACTGCATAAATACCTACACATACCATAATGAGAAAGGCTTGAAAGCCAAGGGCGAACATTGCCCTTAAATAGTTCTGTCCCATGCCTCCCCATTCCCGATTGGTCATAGTGGCAAAGGGGATTGCCCCAAGGGAAGTCATGAGGTAAACCTCAATCATACGCCCATAAATCACTACAAAAATGCAGATGGTAAGGGCGGTCATGGTAAATCCAACAAGCATACTTTGCAGCCATATGCCAAGCAGTATGCCGAGATCCATTTCCATAAGGCGAGTTTCCATATCTGCCATGACAGCGGATATATCCATACTGGTGTCTGAAATAATTACACCTGCGGCATTGGATACAACGTGTTGTGACATATCAAAAATCCCCATAATGATGTTAAAGGTGTTGGTAATAATCATCACAGCCACAAAGGTTTTGAAAATCCATTTAAAAAACATAAAGGTGTCAATATCGTGCAGGTTATTCTTCTCAATGACCATTTGTATCAGTTCATAGCACATCACAAAGGTCAGGATAATACCGGCGATTGGAATGATTACGGTATCGGAAAGGGATTCTATCATGGAAAAAACACCGCCATTCCATGCTGACGGTGTTTTTCCAACTTCCCCTGCGATTTCGCCCACTCTTTGGTTGACGGAATCGAACATCCCCGACAAATTCTCCGTAATACCACCGACTAACATCTCTTTGAGCCATTCGGTAATACTGTCGATGATGCTTTGCATAGGGAACTACCTCCTAATTACCAAATAATCCGGAAAGAAGTGGTACAAGTGTCATGCCGATAAGGGCAACGCCACCGCCCGCCATCAATTGTTTCATGCCCTGACTTTTTGCACCGGGGTTATCATTTCCATATCCTTCAAGCAAGTTAATAACGCCCCAAATACCAAGTCCCGCTCCAAGGGCGATAACAAGTGTCTGCAATACATCTACTGCTGAATTAAAAAATGCCATAATCAAATCCTCCTAATAATTTTTGTTTTAAATGTTCAAATTAAAGTTACCTGTTTCCAGCGATATATCATTTTCTACTTCATTTCCCCAAACATACCATCCTTTCACTGGTTGTCTGGCAAATAGCTCAATACGTGGAATATCCCCCATCAGCTCAACAATTTTTTCCCTGACAATATCAGGTTTCTTACTATGCCGTTCCAATGGACTAATAATAAGCTGATGTACCTTTTTGGAAATTCTTTTCGGCTTGCCCTTTATGCCAAGAAAGCAGATTTCAACATTGGAGCGTGTCCAATGCCCCAATCCAAAGAAGAAACCATTTCCTGATTTGTTTTGTTTCAGCCATACAAAGGCAACAGTCTTATAAGTAAATCCCCATGCTTTCATTACTTTTAATGCCTCTGGAATCATGGGGAACGTTGCCCATAAAAATAAAGAACAGTCTTTTGCAGAGATAGAAGAAATCGGCAGATTGCATATATCTTCAAGTTTCATCGTTGCATAATGATTTTCAGCAACGCCTTGTCCTTTACTCTGCTGATACCTTCATGGCGGGTCAGCATAAATGATGTTGTAATTCAAGAGATCACCCCTTTCGTTTTGGGTAAAAAAATAACCGCTGTTATGCGGTTTCGGTTTCGTCTGTAAGGTCGATTTCATAAACGTCATAGACCTCATCAGGCTTTGGTTTTAGTTTTGTGGACAGATATTTTTCAATATCAAAGGTGTTTCTTTTATCGAAGTCCGATAAGTATTTGTAATTGGGGTGCTGTGTAATGTCGTACTTTTCGGAGAGAAACGGGCGAACACCTCTTAGCTGTAAAATGCACTTGCCTCCATCCATAACAGCAAGCTCATCCATACTCATAAGCTCCTTTCCCAGCTTTTGATAATTAAGCCCGTAACTTCTTTGTGTCCCTCTGGTGTCGGAAGTGTTGAACATATCAATTGTTTCTTTACCGAGGGTTTCTGATAAATCCTTGAGGGTGGTTTTTTCCTTGCCCCCAAGGAAAATCATACTGTCGCAGTTGCCAATAATCGTATCGGCATTGTCTTTGTAGAGAGCCTTCAACTGGCTCTGTGCCTGTAGCACGAGGCAGGCTGAAATCT
>JBKECF010000081.1:0-168511 GCA_047974375.1 Lachnospirales bacterium | reverse complement strand
CATTATAAAAATTTTTGCTTAAGTTTATTTCTGTTTCTTTATTTTTTTCTTTTCCATTGTATAGTATGTATATCTCTGGTTTTGGTATCTTTACTGCTTTTCTTCTTAATAGATTCAAGTTGTTTTCTTTTATGTATAATTTTAATAACTCTACTGTGTATATTAAAGCTCTTAGTACCATATTTTCCGAAATGCTGGACTGGTGCTCTAATAGTATTATAAATTTATTGTTTTCATCTAAAAAAGATACATCATTTCTCCACTCATTTGCCATTAAATACGTTTCCGTATCGAAGTATCTTACATCTTCTTCCTTTATTCTTCGATTTGTTATATCTTCGTACAGCTCTATAAAATTTTTTGGTTCTTTAAATAAATATCTAAAAAGTGCGTCCTTATGTTTTCTATTATCCTTTTCCATATACACCTCCTGTGGTTTTATTATAATGTTTTTGTAGTGATCTTTCAATTATTTTTCTTTATAACTCCAAAACCACTAAAAAGCTGTTAGAAAATGATAAAAGTCATCATTTCCCAACAGCCTATTTTTTAATGTAAATGTTTTAAATCTCTAACAATTTGATATATAAATAATACTAATGTTAAAAATAATAAAATTGCAAGAAGCAATCCTAAAATAATTAAAGAATTCTGCAAATAATACAACGCTTGCTGTCCACCAACCACTAATATAGCAATAGCAAGTAAACCTTCCATACTAGCCCAGAATATTTTTTGCGTTACTGGGGCTTTTAGTTTACCAGCACTAGCCAAGCCATCAACAACTAAAGAACCCGAGTCACTAGACGTTATAAAGAACGAAAAAACCAAGAATAAGCACAATGCATTTACTAGAAATCTAACGGCAGAATTACCGAACAAATAATTATTTAAAGCATAAAGTGTCACCTCAGGGCTTGCTGTCATTTCACCTAAAGAATTTGGATACAATTCAGCAATATATTGTCCTGCCGTACCAAGGACACCAAACCACAAAAACACAGCAATAGTAGGCACTGCTAACACAGCAATAACAAATTCACGCACAGTACGACCCTTGGAAATTTTCGCAACAAACATACCAACAAAAATGCTCCAAGAACACCACCATGCCCAATAAAATATGGACCAGTTACGCAAAAATTCTATATCATAGCTACCTAATTTTGCGTGAGTAGGTATTACATCGACTACATAAGTAACCATTGATTTAGCAATATTGCTAAGCGTTAATCCAATAGGTGTAGCAAAGAAAATAATCATCATGAGTAAAACTGCAAATAAAACATTAACTTCACTTAAAATTTTAACACCTTTTTTCAACCCTGTTACAATGGAAAGAGTTGCAATAAATGTAATAAATATTATTGAGCATACTTGAAAGGTTGTATTCATTTCTACACCTAGTAGGTATTTAAAACCAGCATTTATTTGCATAGCTCCTAGACCTAAAGAAGATGCCAAACCAAATAAAGATGAAATAATTGTAATTGCGTCAAAAACATCTCCAGCAAATCCATATATTCCTTCCTTTATTAATGGATATAAAAATGAACGTGGTGCAAGGGGTAATCCTTTGTTAAAAGCATAGTAGGACAGCGCAAGGCCACAAATACCATAAACTCCCCATCCACCTAATGACCAGTGGAAAACAGCAACCGTAATACCTCTTATTGTATCTTCACTGTTTGGATATAAAGGAGCACTCATGTGCACAAGAGGCTCATATACACCATAAAATAATAGCCCAATACCAACTCCCGCACTAAACAACATAGCATACCAAGAACTTCTGCTAAATTCAGGTTCTGCATGGATACCACCTATTTTAAGATTACCTAATTTTTTTGGAAATAAGAATATAATTAAAGTTAAGACTGATGCATTGATTGTCCAGATAAAAATGTTTCGATAGTTATCAACTATTAGATTTTTTAAGTCAGCAACTTGCTGAAATACTACATCTCTAAATATATATGTATAGGAGAAATATACGATTAGTATAGTTAAAGTCAATAAGGTGGTTGGAAGCCTTAAATCTAAACCGAACCTTGTAAAGTTTTTCTCGTATAGATCCTTTCTGTGTTGTTTATGCTTATCTTTTATAGCCTTTCTCATTTCATACTTTCGTTTTTTTTCTGATTTTTTCTTGGTGTCCAAAAAATCACTCCTTTTCTTTTTATTTTTTACATATTTCAAAAAACTTTATTTACTAATCTATATTGTATATGAAAAAACAATAGTTGCAAATTATAAAACAAGTTAAAAAATACATAAAATTACTTTTATCTATAAAGATCCATAATAAAACTATAGTAAAATAGTATACTTTTATTTGTATTGACATCAGAAATACAGACATATATATGTTTAATAAAAATTTTACATTTTCATATTTAAGTTATATTTAACAATATAATACACAGCAAAAAAACCAAGAAATACCTTAGTTAATTTATTCCTAAAAAACAATAAAAATACATTGTGCTTGACTACATTCCCTTTTAGCGTATAATTTACCTATAGGATATTGGGTTTTCATATGTTCTTTTCTAAAAAGACTCAAACCAATGTTAAAAAAGAATGTATTATTAGGAGGTTTCATTATATGAACGACAATTTTAAGGAACTGGATTTAAAAAAGGGTGGGAATAAAAACTCCAACTCCTCAGTAAAACCAGAAGCAGCTCATCACTCGAAATCGGACGACGTTTTAAATATTAAGCTAGGATTAATTATTCCTCACAGAGAATTAGCAGATCCATCTACTATGGATAAACTTAATGAACAATTAATTACAGAAACATCTGTTAAATATCTTTCTGAGCAATTTAACAGGCAACTTGTTAAATATAATGTAGTAGAAGTTGAGGCAATTTCTGAGGCTACTGCAACTATACTTGACGAAGTAATAGGAGAAGATTACTCTATTAATTCCGCTAGCTTTCATCCTGCAACTATGTCTATTGCGCTTGATATTGGTTCCTATAGTACTGACTTTGTTGCAATGCTTGGTGTAGACATAATTAATGACTCCGAAAAAAGATTAAAAGTGGGTACAGATGATTTATTTGTAGAAATAATGAACGAACTAGAAGATAAGTACGACATAGCTTTCGAACTATTAGACATGGATAATATTGCCGCATCATTAAGATATTCAACTACTGTGTGCCAAGACTGTGGTGATATAGTTGGTTCAAATGCAGATGAGTGTAGATGTGGCGGTTCTTTTGTAGCTAAAAAGAACATAGTTCGTATAGGTAGACACGGATTCGATATAACACCTATTGTAGACAGCTGTATAGATAAAATAACAACAAAAATAGTAGAATATTTTTCCGCTTATATCCGCAGGCTTTTCAGACTAAGAGGAGTAGCCTTAAACCAACTTGAGAATTTAACTATTTCTGGTGGTGGTGCTGAATTATTCGGTGATAATTTAATATCCATGCTAGAAAAAGATTTAGGCGAGCTTGTTAATATAACTAAAGCAAACAAGCCAGTACGAAAAAATGTAGAAGGACTATCTAAATTAATTTACAGAAACAATAACAGAACAGATGTAGACCTTTTTGTAGCTGTTGATGTGGGTTGTTCTTCAGTTAAATCCAAAATTATTGATAAAAATGGCGAAGAAATTATAAAAGGTATAGAGCTACCATCTAGAATATCTTCTCCTGTTAAAATGTCTACTTACAATATTAGAAAAGTTAAACCTCTAGCCGACCTTCACGTGTCTATTACTACCGATAATAATAGCATAAGTGACGGAGAGTACTTTGTAGGTCAATTTGCCACAAAGGGCTCAGGGCAAGTTAAACAGTCCGACTTTACTAACAAGTGCGAAGATAAGGTGTTTTACGTATTAGCAAACACTTCTGTAGCAACTTTAATAGCTAGACATAACCATAAACTTAAAAATTTTTAAAATAAAAAAATAGGAGTTGTAGGAAAATAAGTCAATATTTTCTTGCAACTCCTATTTTTATATATTTCTAACTACAACTAATACAAAGGCAGCAATGCTAATAAACGGGCCAAAGGGCACTTCACTATCTCCTGCCAAATTTTTTTTCAAAATATACTTGGCTATAAGAAACCAAAATATTGCTATATAAAATGGTGCAAAGATTGTAACAAGTATTCCATTACCACCCATAAAAAATCCCACTAAAGCAATAAACAACACATCACCAAACCCAAATTTTTCTTCCTTATAAATTAATTTAACAATTAAATATATGCTAAAATAAAAACCAAAGGCTATAGCCCCACCTACTAAAGAATTTTTTATGTCATTTATAAAAAATAATTGCATTATAACCCCTAGTATTAAAGCTATTAACAACATAGCGTCATAAATAGTTTTACTTTGCCAATCAATAACGCCTACTAAAAAAATAATTGAAAAAAATATAATATAATAAAAACTCGCTATAGAAAAACCAAATAATATATATGAAACCAAAAACATAATTCCCATAGTTAATTCGCCTATAGCATAGTAGGGGCTTATTTTTTGACTACAGCAAGCTGACTTACCTTTTAAAAATATCCAACTTAATATAGGAATTAAATACTTACTTTTAATTTTTTCTCCACAATGAGGACACATCGAGTTACCTTTTGCAATACTAATTTTTTTTGGCACTCTATAAATTACTACATTATAAAAGCTACCTAAAATTGTGCCGTAAATAAAATAAACCAAACCAATCATGCTATCTAAATACATAAAATCTCCTTTTTTATACTTAAAATTAAATCTCTTTGATTATAGCATTAATGGATTTTTTTTTCTATCATAAACACTAAAGCACCCCTTTTATTTCTGGTATACTCATTATTACTTCTTTCTCGTATTTCGTTTTCAAATCAATTTCTTTTCGTTGTTCACTGCTATATTGAAAGCTTGTCATTGCTTCCAAAACATGATGAATTAAAGACATGTTTGCACGTGGATTTCTACCACATTCTAAAGCTTTCGCCATATCAGCTAAGCCTAACCCTCGGCTGTTTCCATCATATGAAAACATTAAAGGTATTTCTAAAAATTCACCTTTTTCCGGTCTATATAATTTAATTGGTCCTTCAAAAGTATTAGGGTCAGGTACAGACAAAGTACCATGCGAACCATATATTTCTATTCTTGGAACCTCTGCACTGTGTACATCAAAAGTAGTAAATATTGTTCCAATAGCACCATTTTCAAAGCGCATTAAACCATTTACAGTAGTTGGTACATCTACATTTATAACCGTACCTGACAAAGGCTGACTAGTTATAGTTCTCTTTGGAAATGTTATTTTAGACATACCACTTACAGATTTAATATTTCCAACTAAATTCACTAAAGCCGATAAATAGTATGGTCCCATATCCATCATAGGTCCACCACCAAATTTGTAATAAAACTCTGGGTCTGCATGCCATGTTTCATGCCCTCTGCATACCATAAAAGCCGACGCCCCAACTACTTCCCCAATTAGTCCTGATTCTATAATTTTTCTACAGGTTTGTATACCAGCTCCTAAAAAAGTATCTGGTGCACCACATATAAGCAAATTTTTTTCTTTGGCAATATCTACTAATTTATCTCCTTCTTCTAATGTAGCTCCTAAAGGTTTTTCTGTATATACATGTTTACCTGCCAAAAGAGCTCCCTTTGTAACCTCAAAATGTTCATAGGGTCTTGTTAAATTTAAAATAATATCAATTTCCTTATCATTAAACATTTCTTCCATGGTATTATATATTTTCGGTATATTATACTCTTTTTTTGCCTTTTCAGCTTTCTCCTTGATTAGGTCACATACTGCAACTATTTCTATTTCTTTAAATAACTTAGTTATATTTTCTAAATAAATTCCACTTATTACACCTATACCCACTATACCTATTTTTTTCATAGAATCACCTCTAATACATTTTTGCATTATTTTCAAATTTATCTGTTCTTAATTTATTTTCAACTGCGTAGGATTTGCCTTCTCCAGCCCATACAAGACCGCGCCTCATTAGTTCATTTGCACTGGGGCTCTTGTCAAAAACATCGTCATGGTGGCCTAAAGATGTATAAAACACCCTACCATTACCCCAAAACTTTGTCCAAGCTATGGGCATATTTACAGGTTTGTTAGAAATATGATAATATGAAACTACTGGAAATTTTGTAGTAGCCAAAATTTCTATAGCTGGATCTATATGCAAATAATAATGCTCACTACACACAGAAAAATCTTCTAACCCTTGAGTAATAGGACTAGAACCATGATTTATATTGACAGTATATTCCACACCATCGCCACCTGGGTGGCTTACCCATTGTCCACCCGTCATAAATTGCCATTGTACATTTTGCCTAAAGGAATCACACATACCACCATGACAACCGGCAAGACCTACTCCACTAGCTACGGCTTTTGATAATTTTTCCACATAATTTTCTTCTATTTCTCCCATCGTCCAACAAGCCACTACTAAATCTAAAGTCAGTAAATAATCTAAATCATCTAAAACTTCCAATGTATCGCTTATTTTTACTTCATAATTACTACATTCTAACATATTACCAAATCTTTTTGATGTAAGTTTTGGTTCATGGCCATCCCATCCACCTTGTAATATTAACGCTTTTTTCATATTATCCTCCATTTTATATATAGCATTTAATTGCTGTACCTTTTTCCCAAGATAAAAATATAGTATCTATTGCCTTCATAACCCTTAAACACTCTTCTGGTTTAACTATTAATTTGCCTCTGTCTTTAATGGACTCTAAAATATTTTTATAATAGTCGCTCCAGTCGCTTTCTAACTCTGGTAAATCCTCGATTATAGTTGTATAGTCTGGCCTTGGCGCCATGGTTCTTGTAGGGCCTGCACTAGTATATACAATATCATTATCCCATTTCATTTCACTATTTTCTTTTAATTTTACAATTTTTCCATTACAATCCCAGTCTTCTACAGTAAAGGTACCTTCCTTACAGCAAATATGCCATCTTGGTTGGTTAATAAAACAATTTGTTGCAACTTCTACTAATACCGACAATCCATTTTCAAAACGAAGTAAGGCCTTAAAGTTATCGTCAACTTCTTCTGAAAAAATCGAAAACAAATGTCCGTGAATACTTACTAAAGGCGATTCGGTTAAATTTAAAATTTGGTCAAACAAGTGAACCCCCCAATCATAAACCATACCCCCACCATTTACTTTATACCCACGCCAACCATGCATTGCTCTCCTAGAGCCTTGCACTCGACTTTCTATGTAATATGGTTCGCCTATTTCCTTATTTTTTAGAATTTCTTTTACAATTAAATAATCTTTATCCCAACGTCTATTTTGATGTACGGAAAAAAGTTTATTTTCCTCCTTCGCTACAGCTATTACATCTTCTAGCTCTCTACTATTCATAGTTACAGGTTTTTCACAAACAACATGCTTACCATTTCTTAAGCAATTAATAGCTAACTCTTTATGAAAATCGTTGGGCGTGGCTATGGTAACTATATCTATATCTTTATCATTCCATAATTCAGCAGAAGTTTTGTAAAACTTAACGCCATTTTCCTTTGCTTTTTCTTCTAGCTCTAATCTAATATCACTAACTGCCACAACTTCTATAGATTTTATTTTTTCTTTTATATTGTCATGATGCCATGCTCCCATTCCACCATAACCAATAATTCCTAACTTCATATGGTCCTCCTTGTACAATATATAATATTTTTGGAAAAGCTAACTTTTTATTTACATTTTGATTTTATCATTGTAAAATTTATTTGTCTTGCCACAGATTTAAAAAGTGGTCAAATATTGCGAGGTGTATATGGAAAAAGCTTTTTATGAAATATTAGAAAATTCTTATCAAATATGGCATGGTTCCACAATGAATTTTGAAAGTCACCTACATAGACAAGTAGAGATTATATATATTTTAGATGGGGAGCTTGAATTTGAATTAAATTGGAATAAGTATAGTATTAAAAAAGGAGAACTAGCTATTTTTTTCCCTAATCAGATACATAGCTACCACTCATCGGCAAAAAATCAATATATTATGCTTATTTTTGATGTTTACACAAATGGAAGTTATGGTAATTATTTTACTAGATATGAATGTAAAACGCCCTTGTTAAAAAAAGATACTGTCCACAATGATGTTATTTATTCTTTGAAAGCTTTAATTGATGTAAAACGAAAAAATACAGCCATTGTAAATGCCTACTTCGCCCTAATACTGGGGCGTATATTTCCAGTGCTTTCTTTAAATAAAATTGATACACCTGAGTTTAGCGAAGTTTCACAAGACTCAACCTACGGAGTAATACATTATATTTCATTACATTATACCGATGAAATTACTTTGGAAGATATAGCCGAGTCCTTAAACTTAAGTAAATATACAGTTTCTAGAATACTTAATGAAAAAATAAAATCTAGTTTTAATAGCTATATAAATTTATTGCGAGTAAATTACTCCAAAGATTTGCTTAAATTTAGCAATAAATCCATCTTAGACATTGCCATGGATTCCGGATTTAACAGCCAAAGGACATTTAATAGAGCTTTTAAAAATATAATAGGCGAAAGCCCACGTGAATTTAGAAATAAAAAACTAGGGGCTATCGAGTAAAGAAAAAACCTAGATGCTTTGCCCCAAGCCATTGGTTGTTAAGCCTTGCTTTACTACTCAGTCAAGCAAGCATCCCCACAAGCTTTTGAAAAAGTTGATAGCAGACTTGGTTGCATAGTCCAGTTGACTGCAGGCTTGTGCAATAAAGCAAAGCTTTATGACCAGAGTAGGAAGCTAAGCTTCCCGCCAGACTCGAGCAGTTCCTGAAAGGAACGACCATGTCTTGACTAAAATTTAAAATAAAAAAAGAGCGAAAACCCATCGCTCTTTTCGCACTTTTATATAAATTTTTTTAAAATCGTCTTTTATTTGGTAATATTTTTCATTACCAGACACACCTTTTTTTATTTTTTTACCACTTTTATTTATATAAATAATAAAACATATACACAGCCTCATCCCTTGGTATGTTTGTAGTAATACCATTTAATATTTTTGACTTTTTATATTTATCATTTTTCATACTATAACTTATTGTATTGTATGTAAATCCATTCCCTACTACTCGCTTCATAATATTTTCAGCTTGTTCGTAAGTTAATGTACCTTTTGGATTAAATTCATTTGGATTTACTTCACCCATATAGCCTTTATCGTAACAAAAATATATGGCATCTTTATAAGAACCAAAATCCCAACCATCATCAAATTCTTTGGCAGATTTCGTATAGAATCCATTATTTAGATTTTTATAAATTAAATAGGCAAATTCTTCCCTTGTTATATCTCCCGTTGGATTATACATATTGCTGCTATTTGGAAGCGCATAGCCTCTTCTTAAGTAAGTATAAAGCTCCCTGTATGCCCAACTTAAATTTATATCCTTAACTATTTTATAGCTATTATCAATTAATAGCGCATATATTCCACCTCTGAAGACATCATCTTTAATTGTATGCTTTAGCATATCCTTGTCAAATTCAGTATATTGATAAACCCAATTTTCATTTTTATATTTATAAATTCCAGCACGGTCATTATCTATAGAAGAGAATTTTATATCTAGAGGTTTATGCATGTTTACCTCCATGGGTTCCTTACCTTCTATGTCATTATAAACCGTTAATCCATAGGGGTTAGTTATTAATTTCATGCCGTCTTTTGTAGGCTGTACTTTTCTATAATCTTTTGTTACTGCTAAAAAAACATCATCATAAAAAGCATTTGCCTCAGATTCCAACATAATAGCTGGCAAGGTACTACTATTTATGCCACCACTAACTACTTCTTGCTTATAGTCTGTATATATAAAATTAATTGGATTTAAATATAAGCTCAAATAATTTACATCCATAGTTCTTTCAGCATTAAAAGCTGTAAGGTACACACTATTGTAAGCGTCCTTAAAAGCTTGCTCAAAACTATTAGTAAACGCACTAGCTACTTTGGTATCTAAGTCTTCCAAGTCTAACATATCATTTATATTATTATTTAAGTCAAATTCCGCAAAAGCACGAGTGGCATTCATTTGCCTACGTACAGCATAGTCACGCATTGCCATAGACCTACTATACATCGCACCAAAACTTTGACCCATTGTAGTTATATTAGTTTCTTCATCACCTGCTGACATAAATCTTAACATAAAAGTATCTTTATAAGACGCTATATAGGCATCTGTAAAAGCTTTAACATTTTCTGCCATGTACTCAGAGTTTGCACTATAAGACTCTACAGTAGTTATATCCAATGTACTAAAATAACTTTCTAAATATGCCTCTACCTCTCTAATAGATGCGTAAGGTATATCCAACTTTATATATGCTGAATAATCTCTAATGGCATCTTTAAAACCACCTTCTGTAGCGGCAATTATAATTGCACTCTGGTCAACTACTGTTTCATTTTCATTAACTGTACCACTTAAAACAGATGAATTTTCTGAATTAATTGTGCCATAGGTTACTATCTCTTTTGTTGTAAGTAGCACCATTGCCGATAAGCTTAGGGCTAAAAACTTCTTCATTTATTCACTCCTCGCTACATCATCTGAATACAACACTTGCAATTTATCAAATAAATAACTACCATTTAAATTCGATTTTTCACCATTGTCCTTTACATAAATTCTAGAAATAACCGCAGGATACGTTATTGTATTACTTACATTAGCTTCTAATGTGTTCCAATTTGTCCAATAAACTCCATCGGAAAAAGTAATTTCATGTTCCTTACCAGCAGAATCCATTATTACCATGCCTACTGTATGATATGAATATTGTTCACTATAAACATCCATAGATAGTTTTTCTACTTGTTTTTCCAACACTAACATTTCCTTGTCAAAAACTAAATTAACTATGTTCTCTTCGGTACCATTTATAAAGTTATGGCTTAACTGTGCTGACCACAATCCAGATGTTGCCTTACTATTCAATATTGTTTCACCAGCTACATCTACTGGATCACTTACAAAGAAAAAGTCATTTCTTTCAAAGTCCGTTACATTTGTATAATTTACATAAGCAGATACTTCCGGAGCTATATCTACATCTATTGTCGGCATTTCCTCATTTATTATTGGTATTTCTTCAATTATTTCCACTTTATTTTCTTCAACTATTTTTGCAATATACTCATTATATGGTATAAATGGATTTTCTATACCTGCTGTTGCGCCTCCAAAGCTTACATCCAAACCTTTATTTGTAAGGCCATATTCTTCTAAGCCATTTATAGTACCTATGCAAATGGACATTTTCCCTTTTAGTTGTGATTTAGATGCAATTATTTCTTCTGTTGTAATATTTTCCACATCCGTATTAAATATATCTGGGCTAATGTCAATTTTCGTCACATAAATATATTTTTTCATATCATTTATACGCTTTACATAATCAACTATAGATTCATAATCACTTGCAAAATCAATATCAACATTGTATTCACTTAAATGTTGTTCGATTAACCCATCTGCAGTAGTTGAATTTAATGCTTCAGGCGTTTCTTCTATAATATTTCCTTGTCCTGGCTCTTGTTCACTTGGTGCAGCTTCTTCCATTGTATCAACTACATCCGGCATCTCAATGTCTTCTTCTGGTGCATATCCACTAAAGTTTGTCGGTATCATTTCACTAAAATCTATATTTAAAATTTTGAAATTATTTGTATCGTTTAGTTGCTCTAACAGTACGATTATTTCCTCTTGTTTTACATCATTAATAATTAACTGAGTGCTGTTTTCTATTTCTTTTATAATTTCCAAATTTTCGTTTGTAATCTTATCCTTAGTTGAAATATCTGTTTCTATAAGTAGAGTATTCGTTTCCATAGCTGATATCTGTTCTAAAATTTTTGTTTTTTCAGCTTGTGTTGCAGATAACAATCTTATGTTGAAATAAACAAAAATTAAAATTATTAAAAGAGATATTAACATTACTTCTCGTTTATTTATCTTCATTATCGGCATCCTCCTCTATAAGGTTGAAGTATAAAGTAAATCGGTATCCCATGTTGTTATCTGAACCTATATTATCAATGAAAATATCATCATAGTACTTATTTTTCCTTACGTTATTTTGCAGATCTGCAACGCCATTATTTGTCGCACTAACACCTGTTACATAAGATTTTCCCCCATCTTTACTTTCTAACAAATGTATCGTTTCTAAGAATAAATTTTGGGATAAGCTATTGTTTAAACCTAGTAAATATCTATAATCAATTTTGAATTTATTTACAAAAGCCTCATTTAATACAGAATTCACTTTTTCTAATTCTAATTTATAGCTTTTTAAATCATTTACTAGTGCTATATCCTCACCTTGTAATAACTCGTTATAAGCCGTTGTTTTATCATCTAATTGTTTTTGTAATTCTGCCATTTGCTGGTTGTTGTACCATTTATTAAATACTGTTAATCCAATTGCAATAATTAGCAAAATAACTAACAGCGAGCCAGCTGCCCATGTATTATTTTTATCAGTTTTACTTTTAGTCTTTTTTCCAAACTCACTAAAAAAGTTAAAATCATTATACATTCTCATCCACCTATACTATTTTAAATTATTTAGTAACACGCCTAAGTTATTATAATATTTATCCTTCTCTTCAATTTCAATATTTAACATACTGTCAGCAATTTCCATTTTTTCGATTTGAAGTTCCGTTTTATCCCTTAATTCTTCAATCAGTTTCTCGTACCCACTTAGATATCCATATATATACGACTTATTTATTCCATTACCTAAATTTCTACTTGTATAGAATTTAATAATCATACCTACATCGTTAGTTAGTTTATTTATCTTTGTGCTTGCCGTTACATAATCCGCATTAGCTCCAGTTATTTTCTCGTAATTAGCGAAATCTTCCTTACCTAGCTCCAGTGAAACTAAATCTATATTTCTTAAAAAACGTATTCTGCCATTTTTAAGTATATTTACTCTAACATTAGTTTTGGTTGTTTCTAATATGACAACATTTCCTTTAGTTAAATTGTCATCTTCTGTTACAGACACTAAGTTTTCCAAGGCAGTTGCACTTAGTTCCAAAACCTTTCCTTTAAGCCTACAACTTTTAAAAAAGTTATAAAAATCTTCACCCATATCCTTAGGCATAGCTGATACAAAAAAACGTTGTTTTTCATTTATCCCATCTTTAAAAGTTTCTATATGCTTATACCTAATTATAAAGTCGTTGGTATTAATTAACAGTTGTTTGTTAATTTCATTTTTAATTAGTAATTCTAAATCGTTTGAGTTGTCTAGCTTAACTGTGTCTATTTCCCTTGTTAAAACTTCTGTGCTATCAAAAGTACATAACACTACTTTGGATTTTACTCTGTTAGCTTTTAACCCTTCCATAAAGGCATCTTTTAAAGCATCTTTATCATATATGCAACCATTTTTAATTATACCTTCATCTAAATTTATAGTAAAATACTTTTTCAAATTAAATTTATCTGTGTACCCGCCTTCTATTACACTTATCATCCTATTGCTTAGAGAAACTGACAAGTAAGTTTTATTTTTTTTCATAATTCCTCCATACTACTGGTAGTATTTAACTGTAACTTCATTCTTTTTCGCTTCAATTTCCTCCATAGCAATATTCTTGCCATTTACATTAATTATAACATACTTTTTAGAAATACCCTCTGTATATGTATCATCACCTTGATAACGTTCCATGTATGAACTAGCCGCAGATATATTTGTAGATAATTCATTACTTACTTTTAAAACTTTAGCACCAGTCGCCATAGCCACAGATATGCCGATAATAATAATAGACGCCATGGTCATTGCTATTAAAACCTCTATAAGAGTTAAACCGTTCCTCATACTATCACCTATCCACATATTTTATAAATAATATACCATTTCCCGACCTACTCATTATGTAGTATTTGTCTGCAACACCATAGTTTGCATGTATTTCTATAATATTATTCCCTGCTGATACATGGGTTTCACTTGGTTTTATAATAATATTACATTTTTCTTTAACATTAGGGAAGTCGATAGAAAAGCTAAGTTCATTACCATCGCCCTCATAAGCCGCTATAAATTCAGCTGTATTTCCACCTATGTATTTTATGGTGGCATTTATGCCAGATTCAGCCATATATGTATCTATATAATTATCTCTTAACATTTTTGTTCTTGCCATGTCCGATTGAATTAAACCTAAAATAGCTATAATTGTAGTAGACCCCACAACCATAATAATTAAGGCAAAAAGTATTGCCGATCCATTTCTTTTTTTCATAATTTTATTCCAATCATTTTAATAAAGTCGTGTGAAACTAATTCATTATAACACTTTGCAATTTAAATTAAAAGTATAAATTTATACACGTTCCCCTTTTAAAAATATTTTTCCACAAAAAAAAAAAAGCGAACTTTTTAAATTCACTTCTATACTATAAATATAAGAAAAAACACATTTTTCAAGTCTCAATTTTTTCAATTACTCTATAAGTACCAATACTATAACTCCATTTGTCAGACAAATTACCTTACAACCCTTTTCCATATAAACGAGGATTACTGTATCCCTCAAGATTTTTTCTAACATAAGCAATTATTAGTTTAGCTATTTGCTTATCCATTTCTTTTAATTGTTTTAATGCTTTTTCCGAATATTGAACTCTATACATATTATAACCCAATTCTTTTTCTATTTCATCCTGGCTATACCATTTGATTTTTAATGCCAATGAAAAATTCATATCAAAATTTTTTAAACACACTATCTCTAACAAATTCTAAAATATTTAAATTATATAATGCTGCATACTACCTCAATATTTTATCTTCATCTTCGTTAATTCTAAATGTTATTATTTGTGACATTGTAAAAACTCCTTTTTTATTTTTATTAGTAATACAATGCATTACACCAATATTATATTTATTTTTATTTAATTTTAGAAAAAAATTAAGCTAACTCATAAAAATAAATTTTATTAGTTAGTTGCAAATTTATTTTTTAAAAATTTTTTTATATCACTAATCATTTATATATACTCCTCACAAAATAAAATAATTTGAATGACCAATATTCCATCTATACAAAACCTTTTCGTTGTTGATTTTTATTTGACAATCCAATTATAACACAAAGATTTTTTTTACAAAAAAATATGCAAAAAAAGATAAAAAAACAAGCTCAAACATATATTCAATATACGTTTGAGCAAAAAAAATCAGATTGCCATTGTTTCTATTTCAGTTTTCTATTTAAATGTATCCTTTACTTTATCAAAAAAACTTTTTTTATGATCGGTATACTCCTCGCCCATATCCTCTGCGAATTTTTTAAGAGATTCTTTTTGAACCTCTGTTAAGGAAGTCGGAACACTTACCTTAAGTGTAACCTCCAATGTACCAATATTATTTGTGTTTCTTAAAGATGGAACACCTTTATTTTTAAGTTGTATTCTTGTACCTGTTTGAGTTCCAGCACGTAAATTGTATGTTTCTTCCCCATAAAGTGTAGGAATTGTTATAACTGCACCTAAAGTAGCTTGTACAAATGTAATAGGAATCTCCATATATAATGTAGTTCCCCTACGTTTAAAGTACTTGTGCTCCCTTATATAAATAGTTACTAATAAATCACCATTTGGTGCGCCCTTTTCTCCTGGTTCACCCTTACCATTTAGCCTAATGGACTGTCCACTATCAATACCTTTTGGAATTGTAACTTCTAAAGTTTTATTTTTTCTAACTTTTCCATGCCCATTACATGTAGTACAAGGGTTTGTTATTTGTTTACCTGTACCACCACAAGCCGAGCAACTACGCACAGTAGTTGTAGCTCCAAAAAGAGTTTGTACTTGTACTCTTTCCTGTCCACTACCTCCACAACGTCTACAAGTTTCTGGGTTTGTGCCTGGTTTAGCACCTGTACCATTACAAGTATTACAATCCTCGGCTAAATTTATAGTTATATCTTTTTTACCACCAAAAATAGCTTCTTCAAATGCAATTTCCACATTAACTTGTACATCTGAACCTTTTCTTGGACCACGTCTACGACCTCCACTAAAAACATCTCCACCAAAAAAACTACTAAACAAGTCTTCAAAGTCAAAACCACCACTATAAAAACCACCAGCTCCACCACCGCCATCAAAGGCACTATGTCCAAACTGGTCATATTTAGCCCTAGTATCGCTGTCACTTAAAACAGTATATGCCTCACTTACCTCTTTAAACTTTGTTTCCGCCTCGGGATTGCCTTGATTTGCGTCAGGATGATATTTCTTTGCAAGCTTTCTATACGCTTTTTTCAAATCTGCTTCTGTAGCGTTTTTATCAACGCCTAATACTTCATAAAAATCTCTTTTATCTGCCATAATTCACCTCATTAATAATAATACCACAAAAATTCACATATCCAAAAAGTCAAATGACTTTTGTCCCTTTGGGGAAGTCACTTGACTTTCATTAATCTTTATTGGCTTATTTTTCAGTAAATTCACCATCTACTACATCATCGTTTCCGCCTTGAGCAAAGTCACCTTGATCAAAACCTTGGTCTCCACCTTGTTGTGCTGCTTGTTCATATAGTTTTTTAGAGATTTCATGGAAAGCAGTTGTTAATTTTTCAGTTGCTTCTTTTAATGTATCTTTATCAGCCTCTGTCATTGTATCTACATTCATAGAATCATTAACAGTTTTTAGATTTTCTAACTCAGCTTGTACATTATTTTTATCGTTTTCATCTACTTTGCCCTCTAAGTCTTCCATAAGTTTTTCTGTTTGGAAAATCATAGAGTCTGCCTCATTTTTAACGTCAATTATTTCTTTACGTTTTTTATCTTCTTCAGCATATTTTTCTGCTTCTTTTACTGCCTTATCAATATCATCATCGCTTAAATTTGTACTAGATGTAATAGTTATTTTTTGTTCTTTACCTGTACCCAAATCTTTTGCAGATACGTTTACTATACCATTTGCATCTATATCAAACATAACTTCAATTTGTGGAACACCTTTTGGAGCTGGAGCTATACCATCAAGTCTAAATTGGCCTAATTGTTTATTGTCACGTGCAAATTCTCTTTCACCTTGTACAATGTTAATATCAACAGCTGTTTGATTATCCGCAGCAGTTGAGAATGTTTGCTTTTTATTTGTAGGAATAGTAGTGTTTCTTTCTATTAACTTAGTAGCAACTCCACCTAAAGTTTCTATACCTAGTGATAAAGGCGTTACGTCAAGTAAAAGAATATCCCCTGCACCTTCGTCGCCTGCTAGTTTACCACCTTGAATAGATGCACCTACTGCAACAGATTCGTCTGGATTTATACCTTTAAAAGGATCTTTTCCAATTATTTTTTTAACCGCTTCTTGTACAGCAGGTATTCTAGTTGAACCACCAACTAATAATACTTTATCTATTTCACTAGGTGAAAGGTCTGCATCTTTTAAAGCCGTTTTAATCGGACTAGTAGTTCTTTCAACTAAATCTGTTGTAAGTTCATCAAATTTTGCTCTAGTAATAGTAATATCTAAATGCTTTGGTCCTTCAGCATTTGCAGTAATAAATGGTAAGTTTACATTAGTCGTTGTTGTTGTTGATAATTCTTTTTTAGCTTTTTCTGCTGCTTCTTTCAGCCTTTGTAAAGCTATTTTATCAGCTTTTAGGTCTACACCCTCAGTCTTTTTAAATTCACTTGCTAAGTAATCTATAACTCTTTCATCGAAGTCGTCACCACCTAAACGGTTATTACCACTCGTTGCCAAAACTTCAATCACGCCGTCACCAATATCAATAATAGATACGTCGAATGTACCTCCACCTAAATCATATACTAATATTTTTTGCTCGCTTTCATTATCTAAACCATAAGCAAGTGCTGCAGCTGTTGGCTCATTAATAATACGTTTTACATCTAATCCTGCAATTTTACCTGCATCTTTAGTTGCTTGTCTTTGACTATCTGTAAAATAAGCTGGTACTGTTATAACAGCTTCTGTTATTTTTTCGCCGATATAGCTTTCTGCATCATCTTTAAGTTTTTGAAGTATCATTGCAGACACCTCTTGCGGTGAAAAGTCTTTGCCATTTATACTTGCTTTATAATTTGTACCCATTTCTCTTTTTATAGACATTACTGTATTATCAGGATTTGTTACAGCTTGACGTTTAGCAGTTTCCCCTACTAATCTTTCGCCTGTTTTTGTAAATCCAACTATAGATGGAGTTGTTCTTGCACCTTCAGCATTTGCTATAACTGTTGGTTGTCCACCTTCCATTACTGCTACGCAAGAGTTTGTTGTACCTAAATCTATACCAATTATTTTTCCCATTATTTTTTCCTCCTATATCTACTGTACTACTTTTACCATTGCTGGTCGTAGTAACCTTTCTTTATACATATATCCTTTTTGCAAAACTTCCATAACATGATTTGATTCATATTCTTCCGATTCGCCATTTGCTACAGCATGGTGTACATTGGGATCAAATTCAGCGCCCATTGCTTCTACTTCTTCTACGCCAATAGCCGTTAATTGCTCTATGAGCTGTGTAAATATCATATTTACACCTATATAAAATTTATCTTCCTTGTTTACACTTGTATTTAACGCTCTTTCAAAATTATCAATAGTAGGTAATAACTTTTCTATAGTGTCTTTAGCACCTTCATTATACATACTTTGTTTTTCTTTTGTTGTACGTTTTCTAAAGTTATCAAACTCAGCTAAATTTCTTGTTAATTTATCCTTTAGCTCAGCTTTTTCTTTTTCTAGTTTATCTAGATTGTCAGTGGTAGTTTTCATTTCTTTTTGTTCGTCAGTAGCGAGTTCCTTCTCGTCCTCGCTATCTTCACTTACTACTTCATCTTCTTTAGTAGTTTCAACGTCTTCATCATCTATTTCTGTTTCTTCAATAATAATATCATCATTTATTTCTGTTTCATTAGTCATTTTCCAGCCAACCCCTTTCCTTATGATGAATTAAGCTTGTTGGACCCTTTTATTGCCATATTTATATTGTCTACCATAAAATTCAACACCTTTATGGTTTCCTCATAATTCATACGCTTTGGGCCTATAATTCCAATATTTCCATAATTATTATCACCTAATTCATATCTTGCCTTTATTATGCTAAATTCTTTCATTTCATTATTACTATTCTCAGAACCAATAATAATTTCAAAATTTTTCTCTTTATCACTGGTTATTAATTTACTTAATACTTCCTTTTCCTCTATGGCTCTAAAGACTTCTTTAGCCTTTTCCATATTTGATGAAAATTCAGGATAATTAAATAAATTATTTACACCGCTTGCGTGTATCCTTTTGTTACTTTCAAAGTTCATATGGCTAATAGCTTTCATAACTAAATCAACTAAACTATTATCACCATTCATTAAGTCTGTAATTTCTTTTACTAAGGCTTTGTTTACATCTTTTACTCTTTTACCTATTAATTTTAAATTTAATACTTCTGTTAAGTTCAACAAATAATCGTAGGTATAATTATACTTATTATCTTCCTCTAGGTTTATTGCTATGTTCTTAACGGTATTACTATTTAAAACTAAAACTAATAATACAGATCTCTCGTCAATGGGTACTAATTGTAAATGCTTAAAAGTAGCATTCTCCATTTCCTTAGTTGGCTCTGTTACTATAGTTACATAATTTGTAAGTAATGCAATAGCCTTTGCTGTCTCTTCCATTAAATCTTCTATGCGATTTATATTACTGCTAATAATATCGCCTAAAAATTCAATATTTTTGTTTTTACTTGTAGATGCACTACTAAGAATATTATTTACATATAAACGATAACCTTGATCCGATGGCACCCTACCACTGGATTTGTGACGTTGAACAATAAGTCCCATACATTCAAGGTCGCTCATTTCATTACGAATAGTTGCAGGGCTAACACCTAAGTCGTAATCCCTTGCTATAGTTCTTGAGCCTACTGGTTCACCATTTGTAATGTAATCCTTTACTATAGCTTCTAAAATTTTAAGCTTTCTTTCACTTAAATCCATAAAATCACTTCCTAAAAATAAATGATTATATCATCGTGTTAGCACTCATTCACGCCGAGTGCTAACATTAAGGATACAATACCACCCCATTTATATCTTGTCAATAGTTTTTTTGGTTTTTTTGGGATTTATTTTTTTCTGTATAATACAAAAAACTCTATGAGCTTATATATTTATTTTCTAAAAATTTCTTTCAATATTCTATATCTTTTTAAAAAAGCTATTAAAATTGAATAATTTATCAATTTCAATAGCTTTTTTAATTATGTATATAAAACAATTTTATCTATGGTGCTTTTTTTCACATCTATAACCCTCTGATTTAAAGAGCCTCTATATTTTAAATTCAAGTCACGTTGTTCTTCAATAAATTTACCATCTATTAGTATATCTATATACTTTAGCAACTCACTTTTTATTTTATTATTTCTAATATCTTCAAAGGTATAACCACTCCACGCCCATACTGATTTATTAGCCTCTTTAACTTTTTTAGCCAACTTAACAAGTTCTTTTGCATTCTCTTCTTCGAAAGGGTCCCCACCAAGTAAAGATACTCCCGAATAATTTATTTTTTTATTTTTTATGGTTTCCAATATTTTACTTTCTTCTTTATTTGTAAATTTATCTCCGAAATTAAAATCCTTTAAAATTTTATTAAAACAGCCTTTGCATCCATTTCTACAGCCTGAAACAAATAAAGAGACTCTTAAACCATCGCCATTTAATACATCTACATATTTTATTTCTCCGTATTTCATATACACTCCTAATAATGTTTAAATCTACTTGTCATTTCGTCAAACTTACCTTTATTAACAGCCCTGTGAGATGGCTCTGTTAAATAACCACTTACACGCCTTATACAAGAACAAGTTTTGCTGTCATTGTTTCCACAATTAGGGCAAACAAAACCTTCATCTGTTGGTGTAAACTCACCATTAAAACCACACCTAAAACAAATATCTGATGGTGTATTTATAGCAAAATATCCAATTTTATTATAGGCATAGTCCCATAATACTTCTAAAGCCTTTGGATTTTGCACCATAGAGTTTGTTTCTACGTATGAAATAAATCCACCTGTTGTTAAAGGCTGAAACCTACTTTCAAAATCTATTTTATCGAAAGCAGTACATTCTTCTTCTACATCTAAATGAAAACTATTTGTTATCCAAGTTTTATCTGTTATATTTTCTATCTCACCATATTGTTCTTTCAATATTTTTTCAAACCTATAGCACAAACTTTCAGAAGGTGTTCCATAAAGGGAAAAACCATAGCTATATTCTTCTTTCCAAGTATCTAGTCTAGTTTTTATATGCTTTAGTATATTAATTCCACGCTCTATCATTTCCTCATTGCCAAACATTTTTTCATTATATAGATATAAAATAGTTTCATGTAATCCAATATATCCTAAAGATATAGAAGAACGCCCATCTTTAAGTAAATAATCTATTTCATCTTCTTTATCTAAATAAACCCCTGTTGCACCGTTTTCATATAAAATTGGTGCTACTTTTGCTTTTACACCTTTTAGCCTTTCAACTCTGTATAATAAGGCCCTTTTACATATATCTAGCTTTTCATCTAAAAAACTAAAAAAATCTTTTTTCTGTAATTTTGATTCAATGGCTACTTTTACCAAATTTAAAGTGATTACTCCTAAATTAAACCTACCATTATTTATCTCTACACCATTTTCCTCAAATTTACCTAAAAAGCTTCTACAACCCATTGGGTACTTGAAGTTTCCTGTAAATTCCACTATTTTATCGTACATTAATATATCCGGATAAAGTCTTTTAGTGCTGCACTCCAGTGCAATTTGTTTTATATCATAATTAGGATCCCTTTCTTTTAAGTTAAGCCCATCTTTTAATACATAAACTAATTTTGGGAAAACAGGTGTTTTACCCTCAGCACCTAAACCTTTTATTCTATTTTTTAATATTGCTTTTTGTATTTCTCTGCCTTCCCAAGAAGAAGAAAGTCCAAAACCTAAAGTACTAAAAGGAGTTTGTCCATTAGCAGAAAATAGTGTATTTATTTCATATTCTAAAGCTTGAAAAGCATCGTAAACTTCTTTTTCCGTTAAATCTTTTGCATACTCCCATGCTTTTAAATATTTTTCTTTATTTTCTAAATCATTAAATTCAGTTTCAAACTCCTTAGGCAACTCTATATCATATAAATATTTTACACCTTTTTTATAATGCTTTGTAAAGGATTTTTTCACATAGGGTTCAAGAGCTTCATCTATTCCATTTATTGTATTCCCTCCATATATATGGCTGGCTACCTGAGCTATTATTTGTGCCACTACAGAACACGCTACAGATATAGACTTTGGCGATTCAATTGTAGCATTGCCTAAATGAAAACCTTTTTCCAACATGGATTTAACATCAATTAGCATACAATTATACATTGGAAAAAAGGGGCTATAATCCAAGTCATGTATATGAATGTATCCATCGTTATGATGCTCTGCTACATCTTTTGGCAACATATAGTTCATTGCCCAATCTTTTGCTATTATACCCGCTAGTAAGTCACGTTGCACTGGAACTACTTTTGCATCTTTATTTGCATTGCTTTCTACTACATCTTTATCCGATAAATCTATTAGACCTTGTATGTTTTTTGTTAACTCTAAATATTTTCTTCTTTCATTATCCCTGCTTGTTCTATATTCAATATACGCCCTTGCTATGTTAGGATAATCCTTCATCAACTCCATTTCAACAATACTTTGTATTTCAGCAACACTTATACCGTCAAAGAGTTTTCTTTCAATTTTTTTTACTATTTCGTCTAAGTTGTCAATACTTTCTACAGTCACATTTTTATCAGCTTTTAATATTGCATTGTAAATTTTACTATTTTTGTACTCTTCCTTTATTCCGTCCCTTTTAATAATGTACATAATCGTTCCTTTCTACTAAGCCTAATGACCTACTTCTTTGTTAAATAAATATTTAGTGAATAATAAAAAATCTTAACGCGGGTACATTAAGATTTTTTTGTATAGTATATAAACTAAAAATATTCTAAATGATTGTCTGTCTTCCCGCAGATAATTAAACTAAACAAAATGGTATCCGACTTTACGGTTGCGGGTACAGCGAAGGATATCCACCTTACTTCCCATATGTTTGTCTAGCTCTAGTACCATAATAACTTAAAAATAAAATAATAAAAGTCTTGATTTTTTTCTTGTATTATGAGCCCCTTATACTGTTTGCTTTTAAAGGAAAAAATAAATTTATATGAAAATTTAAAAAGGAGCTTTTTCAGCTCCCTTTTTTGCTACTTATTTTTGCATGAAGAACAAGTTCCATACATGAGTAGTCTAAATTCATTTACATCAATATTATTATTTTTTTCAATTTTTTTAACAGCTCTAGATATGCCTTCAACGTCATGTATATCTAATACCCGCTTGCATTTATCGCAAATAAAATGCGGATGATCGTTGGTATTGGCGTCATATCTATGGAAGTCTTCACCAACATTTATTTCGCTAATAATATTTTTACTACGGAACGAATCCAAAGTTTTATACACTGTAGCAAAACTAATACTTGGATACTCTTTACCTACATAAGTATATATAATTTCGGCTGTTGGGTGTTCTGTAGTATTTTGCAAAAAATCAAGAATTGCAACTCTTTGAGGCGTAACTTTCATGCCATTCTCTTTTAAAACCTTGCTTGAATCCATATTCATTATTATCACCACCTTTTTAATATAGATTATTATAACACAATTAATATCTAGTTACAAAAAATTATTTTTTTATAAATCAATTTATTTTTTTAACTTAACTTTAATAAAATGATTGTAATATACAGCCATAAACATAGCTGAACTAGCTATTGACACTACAAACCATTTTATAACAAAAAGGAAGTAAACGTTATAAACTGTTTCGAAAGATACGAAAAAATATATTTAATGACTAACTGTCAATATGAAAACTTATTGTAAGTAAAATCCCCCTTTAACAATGGACATAAAAAGGCTGTTAGGAAATAATTTCTCATTACTTCCTACAGCCTTTTTTAGCTAAAAAATAGTTAATACAATTTAAAACTAGTCAGTTAATTCCGTTGTAGCATTTTTGGGTGGCATTAAAATGCTAAATATAATAAATACAATTAAAGCAGATACAAGACCCGGTATAACTGTTTGTTGTTCCCAACCAAAAAATTTTAATCCATCTATTCTTTCATAAGCAACAGAAACTATTCCTCCAACTATTAAAGCAGCAAGAGCACCTGCTGGTGATGCCTTTTTCCAATAATGCCCCATAACGTATGGAAAAAAAGCTCCCGCCGCTCTTAATGTAAATGAGAACATAAGTAGATTTATTATACTAGTAGCATTCATTGCTACAAACATTCCTAAAATACCAATCACTATCATAGATAACTGTGTTACTCTCATTATCTTCTTATCATCTGCATCTTTATTTATATATTCTAAATAAATATCATTAGAAAAAATCGACCCAGCTCCTAACATATCAGAATCGGCACTACTCATAGTAGCAGATATAATTCCAGCAAATAGTAAACCTGTCATAATAGGAGGCATAGTTATTGTAGCAAGAACCGGCAATGTATATCTAGCGCCCTGTTCCAAAATAACAGATTCCTCAACTACTCCATTTAAAACCATAGATAAAGTAATTATACCCAAGGTTGTAGGTATAAAAGCATATACTCCATTTATTAAAGCCGCTAATAGCGAACCTTGCTTTGCTGCCTTTCCATCTCTTGCTGAATAATATCGGCACACAGCCTCTTGGCCAACTGTAAAAGTAGATACATACATTATTATAAGCGCAAAAATAGCCTTTGGACCTCCTATGCCTGTAAAGAAATCAAAAGTTTCTGGCGGAACAGAACTAACCACTGCATCGTATCCACCTGCATACTTCATGGAAAAAGGTATGGCTATAGCCATTGTTACTACTATTAAACCAACCTGTATAAAATCCGTTAAGGCAACAGACCACATTCCTCCAAGAACAGCATAAGTAGTTACTATAATAGTTACCACTATTACTGCAACTTTGAAATCAATACCAATCATTACCGAAAGTATTGTAGAAGAAGCCATAAACTGGCTAGCAGTAAGACCTACTAAAGGCAAAATCATAGTTATTGCCGTAAACAATCCTGCTGCCTTTCCATATCTTCTACGGAAATATTCTGGTACTGTTTTTACCTCCGTCGAACGCAACTTTGGTGCAATAAAAGATAAAATAACCAAGGCAATACCCATTGTTATAATATACCAAGAGGCACTAAGACCCCATTGTTTTGTTCCTAAGTTACTAGCCTGCTCAACTACACCTAGTGAGCTACCCCCACCAATTTCTGTAGCTGCTAAAGTTCCAGCCATTAACACAGGCCCCATACCTCGGCCAGCTACCATAAAATCTGTTGTATTAGTTATTTTTTTAGAAGCATAAAAACCTATGCCCAACATAAATAACATATACACTGCTACTACTGCTACTATTGTTACATTCATACATTCTCTCCTTTTTTAACCTTAATACTTTCTAACGTCATCTCCTCATATTTTGCTATTTTTAACTAACCATTAACTATTTTTTAAACTAATCTATAAAAACGCCTCGAGCTATATCTACTGCTTCTTGTGCGTTCCTACTGTAATAATCTGCATGCATATTTTCTGCATACTCTTTGGTAACTACTGCTCCACCAACCATTACTTTGGTCGGTAAATTCTTCGCCCTTAGCGCAATTATAGTTTCTTCCATACTTCTAATTGTTGTGGTCATTAACGCACTTAGTCCTACTAGTTTTATATTCTCTTTTTCACATATATCAACAATTTTTTCTATAGAAACATCTTTGCCTAAATCAATAATTTTATAACCATAATTTTCTAAAACGACTTTTACTATATTTTTACCTATATCGTGTATGTCCCCCTTTACAGTAGCCAAAACTATTTTTTCTTCATTTTTTACTTCTTGCTCGTTTTTTATTAAATGTTCTTTTACAACGTCAAAAGCTTCTTTAGATGCATTTGCTGAGCTTATAAGCTGTGGCAGAAAAATTTCACCTTTTTCAAATTTAATACCAATTTTATCTAAAATAGGTATTAATATATTATTAACTATATGTAGAGGTTCTTCGCTTTTTATTAACTCTCTACATTTAGCTTTCGCCTCAGCTTTCATGCCTAAATTTATATAATATTCAATATCTTTATTTCTACCCTCAACTGTAGATAAATCTATTTTTTCTTTTCTCTCTTTATTAGCAAATCTATTTACAAATTCAATAGACCCTTTATCTATATTTAATATTTGATTTACACAATAAATAACGTCCATCATTTCTTCATGGTTTGGATTAATAATTGGTAAATCAAGTCCTGATTGTAGCGCCATTGTTAAGAAAGTTCTATTTACTTCGCCTCTGTTAGGTAGACCAAATGATATATTAGAAACTCCCAATGTTGTTTTAAGTCCCAAATCCTCCTTAACTAGTCTTGTAGCTTTTAAAGTTTCTGCTGCTATTTCTTGTTCTGCACCAGCTGTTAAAGTCAAACAATCTATATATAAATCCTCTTTTTGAATGCCGTATACCATTGCCTTTTCCATTATTCTTTTTGCAATTTTAACACGACCCTCTGCTGTTTTTGGTATTCCATCTTTATCTAATGTTAAACATACAATGGCAGCACCATATTTTTTAGCTATTGGTAATAGACTATCTAAAACTTCTTCTTCCCCATTTACAGAGTTCATTAAAGGCTTGCCATTATAATATCTTAAACCAGCCTCTAAAACCTCCCTGTTGGATGAGTCAATTTGTAAAGGTATGTTTGTAACACTTTGCAATAATTTTATAACTTTTATTATGGCACTTTTTTCGTCTATGTCCGGTATGGATACATTTACATCTAATATATTAGCACCTTTATCTATTTGTTCCATTGCAATTTTTAAAATATAATCATAATTTTCTTCTTTTAAAGCAGCTTTAAAAACTTTTTTGCCTGTTGGATTTATTCTTTCACCAACAACTCTTGGCCTGTCTACTACTATCGTTTCCGTGTGGGATGTAATAAATGATTTTTTTATTAGCTCCCGTTTACCAACTTTAACACCTTCAAGACCTTTGCAGAGATTTTTTATAAAATCATAAGTTGTACCACAACATCCTCCTACAATACTTACTCCTATTTCTACCATTTTAACTAAATTTTCAGTATATTCCTCTTTACTTAACTTAAACACAGTTTTGCCATTTTCTATAATAGGTAGCCCTGCATTTGGCTGAACAATTATGGGTAAATTCGTACTAGATATGATTTCTTCTAAAATAGGCATCATTTGTTCCGGACCTAAGGAACAATTTATACCCAATGCATCTACACCAAGTCCTGTTAATGTTGCCGCCATACTTGACGGTATACAGCCTGCAAAAGTTCTTCCATTTTCCTCAAAACTCATTGTAGCAAAAATTGGCAAAGTAGAATTTTCTTTAGCAGCTAAAATACCGGCTTTAAGCTCATACAAATCCGTAAAAGTTTCAAATAAAATTATATCTGCTCCAGCATTTTCACCTATTATTATTTGTTCCTTAAAAATATCATAAGCCTCGTCAAAACTTAGGGTTCCCATTGGTTCAACTAACTCACCTATAGGTCCAATATCTAAAGCAACCATACCATTGTATTCTTTAGCACTTTCTTTTGCTATTTCCACTGCTCTTGTAATGACCAAATTAATATCTAAATCACTATGTAATAACTTTTTTCTGTTAGCTCCAAAAGTATTAGTAGTTACCACATTTGAACCACTTTTAAAGTAATTATTATATATTTCCTTTATTAGTTCTGGCTTATTTATGTTAAATAGCTCTGGGCAATCTCCAAGCTTAAGCCCCATGTTCTGTATTGTTGTGCCCATAGCCCCATCTAATATAATTATTTCCTTACCTAATTTATTTAGTAGATTTTCCACAGTAATTTCCTGCCTTTCTCTTTTCACAAGTATCCTTTATTTTGCATATCTGGCAAGGAGCAACTCTTTGCCCTATACCTACTCCTATAATGGCTGTTACAGACTTTCTTGGTATCATTATATTTGTTGAACTACAAGTTAAACCTATTAATTTTGTGGCATTTAATATATTAATAATTTTTGGTTGTATTTCCATAGGCAAATCACCATAGCCACAACTAAAACGCCAAATAGTATTTTCTTCTAATTTATTAATTTCTAAATTTGCTATGTCGCATACTTCCTCTATTAAAGTACTTGCACATGCATCTAAATATAATGATAAATTCAAATCTAATATTTGATACTTGTTTATTTCTTTATCAATATCGTTACCTAAAGTAGCCCCCAATAAATATATTTCCTTACAATTAACCAAGTGATTATATATATCTTTTCCTTCAAGTACTAAACTAGTACCTTCTATTTTAATACCTCCACTATGGTTTATACCAAATTTTCTATATATGTATTTCGGTTTGGCAAGATTTAAAATAATATTTTTTGCTTTTTTCAGATTTGTTCTATTAATCTCATCTAACTCTTGTCCACTATAACCCAAATATTTCAATACTTCTGTTTCATTAACTCTATACATAACTAACCTTTACTTTAAATATATTTTACCAACTATATTGCTCTATATTACATCCATTTCTTAATATTTTATAAAAAATAAATATTTTAAAATAATTTTATTATAGCATATATTTTTATTTTTTTGTATTGTAGCAGGTATTTCACAGCTGAAGTAAAGGTATTAGTTTTAAAATACCAATATATAAAAAATCTTTAAATTGATAATATCATTAAATAGCAGTACTAATTTTTGCGTAAATGAATTACTGATTTTATATTTTTCTCTATATTAACCGATATTTTTAATATTTCTTTTAGCCAGATGTCAGTAAGCTCTGGATAGTCATTGTAAGACAGTATAAATCCACTTTAATATTTACTAAGATATTTCTACGTCTTTTATGTACTTCTCTACCTAGGTTAATACTCGAATATACATTTTCGGCTGATCAATATGGTTTTAGGGAACAAAAATGCTCTATGTCATCGAAAAACTAACATAGAGCATTTCACCTTATTTACGGCTTTTGAATATTAAGTCATTTTCATAAAAAAATCATTCTTGTTTTACTAATATATTTAATCGATAAGAATTAGACCACCACCTCAATGTATAATAGGTAGCGGGGCTGTCTAATCTGACGTTGTAGAACCTCGTTGTTCAGTGGACGTGTAAGGGTTGGGTTTTACTAGAAGTAAAATTCAGATAGTGGAGGTTCAAGCCCCCACTGACGGATAGGTCTATTGACTTGATGATATTTTTTATTTCGAGACATCCCTTTTTTTCATAAAACTAACCTTTACTTTTAATATATTCAACTAAATCTAAAACTAAATCTATACGCCTTAAGGGTATCATAATATAAAAACCATCTACAACATTATATATTTTATCTATTAGCATTTTACTATATTCTAAAGTTCTTCTCTTTACTTCCTCTTTATCTTCAATATTTAACTTGTTTAGAACCTCAAGAGGAATATTTATGCCTGACACCTCATTATTCAAAAATAACCCATTTCTATAACTGGCTATAGGCAAAATGCCACCATACAATTTGCAATCTAGTTCTTTAGCAAGAGTTAGATTATGTATGCCTATATCCTCGTACACTGGCTGACTATAAAGAGTTGTAGCTCCTTGTTTTATTTTTTCCCGTGCTTTGTTCATTTCAGCATTGAAATTAATAGAATTTACATTTAACGCCCCACTTATATTAAACCTACTATCCTCAAAAACTTCACCATTTAGACTTTCTATATAGGAAATCATTCTTACTGCACTCATTTCAAATACACCTTTAGAAACTTTCGCCGGTATAGGATCTCCTGTTACAACTAGTACATTGTTTATGTCCTCGCTTGCAAGACCTAGTAACCCAGCTTTTATAGCAATAATATTTTTATCTCTGCAATTTAAATGCGGTATTACATTAATACCTATATCACGCTTTAGCTTTATTGCTGATATAAAACTGTCTAACCTTGTTCTAGCTAGGGGCGAATCTGCTATTGTTATTAAATCAACTTGGGCACTTTTTAGTTTTCTTGCAATTTCATAAGTTGTAGAAAAATCATATTTTAACGGGGAATCTAGCTCTACACTTATCATCTTTTTATTTATTGTAATGACTGACTTGTTTTTCACCTTAACTTTTGGTAAAACTTTTTTTACCTTACTTTTATTATTCTTAATTAAGGCTATTTTTTCTATGCTTAATTTTATATGCATAGGTGTTGTACCACAACATCCCCCTAAACTTCTAACTCCCAGAGTAAAAAGTTCTGTCTGTCTTTGACTAAAATACTCCGCATTACTTTCAAAAAAAAGTCTATTGTTAATTTTTGTCGGATTATTCGCATTGGACATTACAAGAAGTTTTTCAATTATATTACTTGGTAAAACTTCCACAAGTTTAATCATATTGCTTGGACCACAATTACAATTAAGTCCAATTAACTCAACATCCTTATTACCAGCAGCTGCCTCAAGTAGATCTTTATAATAAATACCTCTTTCAGTGTATCCATCTTGGGATGGTGTAAAAGAAATAAATATATGGGAATCTTTGTTTTTATTCTTTATGTGATCTATGACCGGTATAACACACTCATAGGAAGGAAGTGATTCCAAAATGAAGTATGAAGCGCCTAAGTCTAAAAAGATATCGGCTAAGTATATAAACTCCTCTGGGTCTTCTACAAAGCCAATACAGGCAACTACTTTTGCATCAGTATTTTTTGTAGCCTCCATGGCAATATTATATCCATTATGAATTATTTTTTTTATTTCATGAGAAGAAAAAGCTGAGCTGTTGCAATTATAAGTATTAGTTTCTATAAATTTCGCACCAGCATTTATATATTCCTTGTGTATTTCTAAAACTAATTCTTTATTATATATATTAGCCAGCTCCGGCGGTTCTGTTGTGTTTGTTTTTTTGTTGTAATAGGTTCCAAAAGCTCCATCAAAAAAATTCATTAGTTACCCTCCATGTCGTTTAAAGATTAAATACCCTAAAATAATTTCATTATAGCATATATTTTTTATTTTTTGTGTTATAATCATTGTTATTATCATTGAAATTATAGCAAAGAGCTACGCACAGCTGAATTAAAATATAAGAGAGGAATATAATGAGCAAAAGAAAGATAATTAAAGTTTCAAAATCAGATGAGATTGATCAAGAAAAATATATAGATACTTTAAAAGTTTATTTAAAAGGTAAATCTTTAAAGTTTTCTATTTCTACATATGGTTGCCAAATGAACGCCCACGACTCTGAAAAACTAATTGGCATACTAGAAAAAATAGGATATAGCCAAACAGATGACGAAACTACGGCTGATTTAATTATCTATAATACTTGCTGTGTTAGAGAAAATGCCGAAAATAAAGTTTACGGTAATTTAGGTTTTTTAAAGAAACTTAAAGAAAATAATCCAAATTTAAAAATAATACTTTGTGGTTGTATGATGCAACAAGACATTGTTGTTGAAACTATAAAAACTAAATATAGACATGTAGATATAATTTTTGGAACTTATAATTTATATCGTTTTCCAGAACTTTTAAACACTTCCTTTGAAACCGGTGGTATGTTAATAGATATTTGGAAAGAACATGGTGAAATTGTAGAGGATTTACCTACTAAAAGGGAATATAAATATAAATCCAGTGTAAATATTATGTACGGTTGTAATAATTTTTGCACTTACTGTATAGTTCCCTATGTTCGTGGTAGGGAAAGAAGTCGACCTAAATCAGAAATATTAAAAGAAATACATGAGCTTGTAGACGATGGTGTTGTAGAAATCACTTTACTTGGTCAAAATGTTAATTCCTACGGAAATGACTTAAAGGACGGAAACACTTTTTCAAACTTGCTTAAAGATATTGATTTAATTAAAGGTTTAAAAAGAATACGATTTATGACATCGCATCCAAAAGACTGTTCTAAAGAATTAATCGATACTATGGCTAGTGGTAAAAACATATGTCACCATCTACATCTACCATTCCAAAGTGGTAGTACAAAAGTCTTAAAAGATATGAATCGAAAATATACAAAAGAGGATTACTTAAACTTAATTTCTTACGTAAAAGAAAAAATACCAGATATTACCATAACAACAGATATAATAATTGGATTTCCATCTGAAACAGAAGATGACTTTCTAGAAACATTAGACGTTGTTAAAAAAGTTGAATTTATTACCTCCTATACCTTTATCTACTCCAAAAGGGAAGGAACACCTGCTGCACGTATTGAAGAACAAATACCTGAAGACATAAGCAAAGATAGGTTTAACAGACTTTTAAACGTACTTAAGCCAATTTCTTTTAACATAAATAAGGGGTATATAGGCAAAACCGTAAATGTACTTGTAGAACATATAAGTAAAAATGATAGCCACCTTGTAACAGGACGTACAGATGGCAATATATTGGTTCACTTCGAAGGAACAGAAAAACTAATAGGGCAAATAGTAAAGGTGAAAATCTTTGATAATAAAACATTTTATTTGTTAGGAAGGATGGAATAATGTCAATATATTTTGATAAAGCACGTGAATTAGGCGAAATGATACTAGCCTCAGAGCAAGCTAATACACTATCAGAAGCTACAATAATTTTTCAAAATAATCCTGAAGCTAAGGCTAAAATGGATGAATATAACAAATACCAAGCAGATGTAAGAAACAGTATGCAAAGCGGAGAGTTGTCTAAGGAAGAAATAACAAAAATGACTCAACGTCTTACGGAAATGGCTGTAAATTTAAAACAAGATGAAATAGTAGGAGGCCTTGTATTTGCAGAAAACGAATTCAACGGATTTGTAAATCAAGTTATGAGCGTACTAAAGGTTACTATTATGGGCGACGAAAACAAAATTAACGAATGTACACAAGGCGATTGTAGCAGCTGTAAAGGTTGCTAATAAATTTCGAAAGGGAAAATATGTCAGGAAAAAGATTTAATGAATTCGATTTATCAGAGGAAATACTAAAAGCAATTGAGGATATGGGTTTTGAAGAAGCAACTCCTATACAAGCACAAACAATATCACTAGTTATGGAAGGGCACGATGTTATAGGACAATCCCAAACAGGTACAGGTAAAACTGCAGCTTTTGGTATTCCTTGTATTGAAAACATTAAACCTAATGGCGGTGTACAAGGCATTGTACTTTGCCCTACAAGAGAACTAGCAATACAAGTATGTGAAGAATTTAGAAAACTGCTAAAATACAAACAAGGCATAAAAGTTGCCGCAGTATACGGCGGCCAACCTATTAGCAGACAAATAATGGCACTAAAAAAAGGTGTAGAAATAATAGTAGGTACACCTGGGCGTACAATGGACCACTTAAGACGTAAAACGATTCGTACAGTTAACATTTCTCATGTTATTTTAGACGAAGCAGACGAAATGTTAGACATGGGCTTTAGAGAAGACATAGAAACTATTTTAGATAACATAACAACAGAATATCAAACTATACTATTTTCTGCGACTATGCCAAAACCAATTTTGGAAATTACTAAAAATTACCAAAAAAATCCACAACTTGTTAAAATTGCAAAAAAAGAATTAACTGTACCAAATATTGAACAAGTTTATATAGAAGTTAGAGAATCTACAAAACTAGAAGCTTTATGCAGGCTAGTAGATATAAATAATCCAGAGTTATCAATTGTTTTTTGTAACACCAAAAAAAGCGTAGACGAATTAGTTGAAAAACTTCAAGGTAGAGGATATTTTGCCGAGGGTCTGCACGGCGACTTAAAACAAACACAACGTGATGTTGTAATGAAAAAATTTAGAAATAGAACTCTAGAAATTTTAGTTGCAACTGATGTAGCCGCTAGAGGTATAGATGTAGAAAATGTAGACTTAGTATTTAACTACGATTTGCCACAAGATGAAGAGTACTATGTACATAGAATTGGTAGAACTGGACGTGCTGGTAAAAACGGTAAGTCCTACAGCTTTATAGTAGGTAGAGAAATATACAGACTAAAAGATATAATGCGATACACCAACTCTAAAATAAAGGAAGAAAAGCCACCAACTCTTAAAGACATTGAAGACTTAAAGGCAAAAAATTGTTTAGAAGAAATAAAAAACTCAATTAATAACGATAACTTACATAAATATATTGATATAATCGAAACTTTAAGAGAAGAAGACCTTGCCACTATTGACATAGCAGCAGCTTTACTAAAGCTTCACTTATTTGACGGAGAGTTGAAAGATGTAGACTTTACTATTAAAAAAGAAAAGGGTCGTGAAAAAAGCAGAGATAGGGATAGAGATAAAAAAGGTAGTAAGGTACATAAACTTGATGGTCGTTCGTCTAGATTGTTCTTAAGTGTAGGACGCCGTGATAGAATAATGGCAAAAGACATAGTTGGATCTATTGCAAATGAATTACAAATTCCAGGTCGTTCCATTGGGCACATAGATATTTATAACGAATTTTCTTTTATTGATGTAAAGGAAGAGTTTGCTCAAACCATTGTTAAAAAAATGAATGGTAAAAAAATAAAAGGCAAAAAAGTTAAAATAGAAATAGCCAAAAAATCTAGAGAAAATAAATAATATAAAAAAGTAAAGCTGTTTTTTTATTCCTCATTTAGTTTCCATATATTATTAGTTTTTTCAAATAGGACTTCAATTATTTCTATATTGTAGTTTACTAGATCTTGTATTTCTAAGTCAATAGACCTATCCGTCAGTGGGGGCTTGTACCTCCACTGAACGGCGAATGAAGTCCATTGCCATTCTCTATTGTAAGCGAATAGAAAAAAGCTGTTAACGGTCAAGAAAACCGTCAACAGCTTTTTTATCTATTTGAGTTATAATACTCCAAATTGCTTTTATATTTTAATCCATCTACAACAAGAATAATAAACATTATAAAAGTAACAAAGTACAATGGCGGCAAAAAGCAAAGTACGCCAAAAGCTATTATCTTTTTCTTAAGCTTATGTCTTTCTACAGCCAAAGACTGATATGTTACATATCTATTTGTCGCTGCATTAACTCCACTGTTTGACCCAACTTTATAAACAGCTCTACTTTTAGCAGTTTCTTCTACAATTTTTTTCTGCATCTCAATCGTTTCATTTTTAATATTACCTTTAGAAAAATTCATTTTTTCGGCATTTTCATGCACTTCTTTTTTATGATTTTCTAAATAATTATCAGATTTGTAAATCTCTTTTTCTTTTTCAGTTTCCTTATTCGGAGTTACTTCACCTAAACAGTGATTGCAAATAGCTTTGTTGTCAATTATTTTAACACAGTCGTCGCAGTACCAATGACCACAGCTATTGCATTTTTCTATAGCAATTTCCTTATTATGATTTTTGCATAACATAGCATCACCTCTCCCATTTGCCCAATACAAACAAGTATACGTTTTTTTTATATTTTTGTTTATAAAAATTGCAAGCTACATTTTTTCAGGTGATTTTATACCTAACAAAGAAAGTCCGCTTTTTAATATAGTTTTAGTGGCAAATACAACAGCACCTCTTGCATTACGTATTTTTTCATCTTCTACATTAACTTTATTTTCATGATAAAATCTATTAAAAGCTTGCGCTATGTTTACTAAATGCCTAGAAATAATATATGGTTCATTTTTATTGGCACTGTCTATTATTTTTTCCGGATACTCCTTTAATAACTTAAGAACCTCCAAAGTTGAACTATCCTTAAGTACTGAATAGTCTACCTCTTTCTTAGTATCCCCTATTTTATTTAATATGCTGGCACATCTGGCATGAGTGTATTGAACATACGGACCTGTTTCACCTTCAAAATTCAGTATTCTATCCCATGAAAAAACTACATCTTTAATTCTACTATTGTATAAATCATTAAAAATAACTGCACCAATACCTACTTCCTTTGCAACTTCTTCTTTATTTTCTAAGTCTGAATTATTATTATTAATAATTTCTAAAGTTTTAGCAATTGACTCATTTAGTATGTCGTCCATTAAAATAACATGCCCTTTTCGTGTAGATAACTTACCATTGTCTAAGCTAACTAAGCCAAATCCAACATGTAATAAGTCTTTATGCCATGGATAACCCATTAATTCAATAACCTTAAACCACTGGTCAAAATGAAGTTTTTGGGCAACAGCTGTTACATATATACATTTATGAAAATCGAATTCCTCTTTACGATTTTTAACTGCAGCTAAATCTCTCGTTGGATACAGCGTACCGCCATCGCTACGCAAAATAAGGCAAGGAGGCATATTGTACTCTTCTAGGTCCACTATTTGTGCGCCGTTACTTTCTTTTAACAAAGACTTTTCCTTTAGTTCTTCTACTACCGGCGTCATTTTATCATTATAATAACTTTCGCCTCTATAGGAGTCAAACTTCATATCCAATTTATTATAAGTTTTTTCTAAATCTATTAAACTTAAATCTTTAAACCATTTCCATAATCCTAGTGCTTCTTCATCGCCATTTTGCATTCTCATAAATGCATTCCTTGCTTCATCGTTCAAGGAATCATCTTTTTCTGCCTCTTCATGAAATTTAACGTAAATTCTATTTAACTCTGGTACACCTTTTTCTTCAATAGCTTTTTTATCGCCCCATTTTTCATAGGCTACCATTAACTTTCCAAATTGAGTACCCCAATCCCCTAAATAATTTATACCATAAGATATATAGCCTAGTTCATTATATATATTGTATAAAGCATTACCTATTACTGTTGAACGTAAGTGCCCTACGTGAAAAGGTTTCGCTATATTTGGGGCAGAATAATCAATAATAATTTTTCTACCTTTGCCCACAGTAGATTTTCCATAATTTTCTGGGTCTAAAAGTATTTCACTTAAGGTTGCCTTTGCATAGAAACTTTCGTCTACAAAAAAATTAATATATGCACCTTTTATTTCTTTCTTCTTTATATATTCTAGGTTTGGTATTTTTTCTAAAACTTCTTCAGCTATTAAATTAGGAGCTTTTTTTAACTCTTTAGCAAGCCTAAAACAAGGAAAAGCAAAGTCGCCCATCTCAATATTAGATGGTATTTCAATTGTGTTGTCTAAATCTATATTTAATATATTCCCTAATTCTTTTTCTAACTCTTTTTTAAAGTCCATGGTTACCCTTTCTACTTTAGTTACTCCTTATCTGGCAAAAACAGTGTTAACATACCTTCCATTACCTTTACTTCGATTGGTAAATCTGGACCTCTTTCGCCATCTATATCCGTTTGAGTAAACTCTGACTCTTCCTCTACTAGCTCAATTTTAAAATATGAATCTTGTAGGTATATTACATTTTCATCTTTTATATGAGTTCCTCTTAGGGATTGAATAAAAGGCTTTGCATCCTTGGCAATATTCCCTTTACTTTTATAAATTAACAAATCAAACTTGCCATCAGCTAAATTTGATGCTGGTGCCAAGTTGTTAAAACCACCTGCTCCAGATGTGTTCATAATCAATAATAAAATAGTATTTACTTCTATTACGCTAGTGCTAGTTGTAACTCTTAAAGCCACAGGCTTAATATTTGCAATTGCCTCAGCACCCTTTAAATAATAAGCCAACTTACCTATACTATTTTTCAAAACTGGGTCTACACCTTGAGATATTTTAGCAAATAGACCTGAACAAACTACATTTATAAAATAGTCATTATTTATTTTACCAATGTCTACTTTTTTACTTACACCATTACCAATTACTTTTGCCGCTTCTACAGGATCTTTTGGAATACCTATGTAACTTGCAAAATCGTTGGCTGTGCCTGATGGAAATATTCCTAAGGGTATATTTAACCCATTTTTAATCATTGCATTTAGGGCGAGATTTATAGTGCCATCTCCGCCACTTACAGCTATAGCATCGTAGTAATTTTTGTCCATTTTTTTAAAATGTTCATCTATATCACCATAATGTGTAACACGAAATAGACTAACGTACCAATTATACCCCTGTAGTATTTCCACTATATCATCTAATTGGTTTTTAAAAGTTGTATCTCCTGCAAAAGGATTATAAATTAGCTTTATCTTCTTCATTATCAGCTTCCTCTAAAGTATTTTCAACTAAATTTGCTGTATCTTCACCTTCTAATGCATTATTAACTTCTACCTTCTCATCTTCTAAACTATATTCATCTAACTCAACGTCTGCTTCATCATCTACTTGCTCATTTATTTTAGGACTTGTCTCTTCTTCTGGTTCAATTGAAGTATCTTTTTCATCCTCTTCATCAGTTGCATTCTCCTCTTCTTTGCTTGCCTTTTTAACATCTAATTTTTCTTTTATCTTACTAGTTTTAAGTATAGCAAACTCATAAATACTTATTAATATATACAAAACAAATGTATTATATATAGCCGTTAAAAACGAAGATATAAGTCTAGGTATTAAGAGTATAAGAAATAATTTATCTGGTGTATAAAGCATTTGTATTGTTTTTGTATTTAAAGTTGTACTTATAAATCCTACAATTAATAATACAAAAAATAATTTTAATAATTTAACTACCTTATCGCTCATATCTTTGGAGAAAGAAACAGATTTAATCAAAACAACAAATAGTATAAAAACTATACCAATTATAATAGATATATAACTAAAATAATTTGCCTTATCTGCAATGTCTGCAAGATAAGTTTTTCCCATGTATATTCCTAAAGCTCCAGCTCCAATAAAACACGCTGCTACTGACGCAAAAAAAGCTACTATCTTCTTTTTGTTAATTTTTGTAACTATTAAATATAGTACTCCAAATAAAAATCCTTTTAAAACAGAAACCAAAGTAAAGAAAATAACAAAAGCCCCTGTTGGCTTTAATAAAAGACTTATTATATCGTATACACCATAGGCAATAGCGCAATACAAAGGCGAAACGCTATAACCTATAAAGTACAAAAACGGGTTACTAAAAGCTATTCTTAATTCTTGACTTACTTGTATGCTCAGTAAGCCTACAGCTATAGCTATGGCTGTAAAAATTCCTGTTAAAACAATTTTTTGAGTATTATTATTTGACATATGCACCTCTCTAATTCTATAATTCCATTACTGAAATAAATTTTACATGAAAAAATGCAATACTACAAGCACCTTTTTTTAAAGCATCTTTTTTTGATTTTATAAAATTTCAAAAAAATCATTAACACTATATTAACCATGGAGGTATTATGAAAAAAATTTTAAGCTTGGCTATATCTACGATTGTAGTAACTAGTATTTTTACTACATCAATATTTGCCGAAACTGCAAAGAAATCCAAAGAACTAGCAACGCCACAAGAAGTAGAAGATTTAATGACCTATAGCTACCTAGACAAGTACCTAGGAGATAATATCCTTTACAATATTAAAAACGAAAGACCTTTAAATTATTCTGAGTATAATGCATTAGTTAATGCACAATACAAAAAAAATGTTCGGGATGCAGAACGTTATATAAACAGAGGTATTCTAACAGAGGAAGAAGGGCAAAAAAAAATCGACTCCTTTAAAATAAAAACTTATAGCAATTATTTACAAGAAGATAACAATCTAATAGAAATATTATACAAAGACAGATACATGAATTCATCTATGGTAAATTCCATTTACCAAACTCAACAGATTAATGGAATTTTATCTTCCGTTCAATATAATGCTTTATATAATGCCCAATACGAATTTTTATATAACTCTTTAGATAGAGCAGTTAAAGCAAAGAAAATTACAAAAGTTAAAATGCAAGAGTTGCTTAGTAACTTTACTACATTAGATTATGAAAAAATAGAATACAATCCTTTTGAAAATAGCCTGCAGCTCGCAAACTTAGTACATGATAATTATTTAAGCGTAAATATGGCAAATAATATTTACAAAAATATTAAACACGAAATACCCTTAACTAATTCGCAAAACTTACGTCTACGAGAAGCTCAAGAAAAAAATCTAAAAAAAGATTTAAAAATCCAAGTAGAAAAGGGATTAATCGACAAAGAAATAAGTGATAAAGTCTACAATGAGTATATTGAAAATTATAAAACTCTAGATATGAATACTATGGCATATATGAATAACTTGACCCTATCGGAACTAGTAAACAAGAATTATTTATCTACAATTATGGCCAACTCCATAAGTAATGCTACAGCAGAATATTCTTCATTATCATCGCAGCAGCACTTAGAATTATATAATGCCCAATTTAATTTATATTATGACACATTAAAAGATATTCAACCTATAACAAAATTGACTAATGAAGATCTAGCTATATTACTTGAAAAGTACACAAATAAGGGAATGAAAAACGGGAATTACACATTCTCTCCTAAATTAACTTTATTAGTTAAAAATGGATACATAGATTCAGACAATGCAACAAGTATATATTTAAAAGAAATATCAAATACGCCTTTAAGTTTACGTGAAACAAGTAATTTAAGTGACGCCATGGTTAAAATAATAAAAGACGACCTAGAAGATGAAGTAGTAGATGGTAATTTAACAGTAAACGACATGAATATAGCTTTACTTAATCTAAAAAAAGAGAATGTTTCTGATTTACCAAATGTAAAAAGTAAATTGCTTTATTCAGATATGGATCAATATATTACTGAACTAGTAGTAGGTGATTATTTAGACTTTGAAACAGCATATACAATAAACAGTTATATAAAACGTGGTGCTAAAATTGAAGACGATTATATGGAAAAATTAAACGAAGCAAGAATTTCCTTACTTTCAGATTTAATAGAAAAAGAAATAAAAAATGGTAGTATGACGGTAGAGTCTGCTGACAAGGTATTAGCAACTTACAGGGAATATATATTTAACTATAGTTATTTAAACAATAGCGACTTTCTTGTTCAATCCTTACTAGATGATAATTTAATAGACGAGTCTCTTGCAAACGAAATATTTTTCCAGCAAATGCACGGCATTCCTCTAACAAATATACAAAAAGGTTATTTGAATTCAGGTAAGCTTATACAACTTACTAAAGCAATGGAAAAAGAAGTTTCCAGTGGAAATATTACAGAAAAATCCGCTAAGGAATATATTAATAAAATGTCGCAAAAAAATTATATAAACCCTTATGGATTCCATATAAAATCCAAAGACGATATGTTAGTTTCATTATTCGGCTACGAATATATAACTGCAAACTTTGCAAATATAGTAGACAATTTAACAACCCTAGGATATAAACCAGCAGAGGATCAATTAAATACGCTTTATGTTGCAAGATACAACCAGCTTACAAGTGAATTAACAACAATGTATTTAACAGAAAATATTAATAAAGCAACGGCAGATGAGTACATAGAATCTACAATGGAAAAAAATATAGTACTGCCTAATTCTTTTATTTATGTTTTAGAAAATGTAGAATTTTAACAAAATAAATAATTTGATAAATTCATTTATTATGTTATACTATCCAAGTAAAGTTTTTTCCCCAACTCAGTAAACGGTTTATCCGACCCTTACTTAGTTACGGGAGTATATTTTTGGAGGATATTATGTTAACAAAACAAGAAGTAATTACAAAGTATGGTAGAGATACTAAAGATACTGGTTCACCAGAGGTTCAAGTAGCTCTTCTTACAGAAAAAATCAATCATTTAACTGAGCATTTAAAAATGCACAAAAAAGATCACCACTCAAGACGTGGTTTATTAAAAATGGTTGGTAGAAGAAAAGGTTTATTAAACTACATCAAAAACAAAGATGTTGTTAAATATCGTGAACTTATTGCAGAATTAGGTTTAAGAAAATAATCTTTAAAAATTGGGCATTTGCGTAATTTATATAGGAAAAATTTTTCCTATTTCGCAAATGCCCATTTTATAAAGCCATAGTTGTGTAGAGTTTTTTGAAAAGTGTTTATAGTAATATAAAAATACTTTTCAAAAAATTTTACTAACATATGGCATGTTATGGGGATAGTTTTTTGGATGAAAACTTTTACCTATACTCACAAAAGCACAAAATATTTTTTTTAAAAAAGGAGTAAGTATGTATAAAACATATGAATTTGAAATTGCAAATAGAAAAATGACCGTTGAAATTGGGAGAGTTGCAGAGCTAGCAAATGCCTCTGCCTTAATAAGATACGGCGATACAGTAGTGCTTGCAGCAGTTACAGCTTCTGAAAAGCCAAGAGATGGCATAGATTTTTTTCCATTAAGTATTGATTATGAAGAAAAACTATATAGTGTTGGTAAAATTCCTGGCGGATTCTTAAAAAGAGAAGGTAGAGCATCTGAAAAAGCCACTCTAACAGCTCGTTTAATTGATAGACCAATGCGTCCATTATTTCCAAAAGACTATCGAAACGATGTAGGTATAGTTACTACAGTACTATCTGTAGACCAAGATGCCAGCCCAGAAATCTGTGCAATGATAGGCGCAGCAATTGTATTATCTATTTCCGACATACCATTTAACGGTCCTGTAGGTTCAACAAATATCGGTTTAATAAATGGTAACTTTATAATAAACCCAACTAATGAAGAAAAAACAATTAGCGATTTAGATTTAACAGTTTCCTCAACTGCAAAAAAAGTTATGATGATTGAAGCCGGAGCTAACGAAGTTTCTAATGATACAATGTATGAAGCCATTATGTTAGCCCACGATGAGAACAAAAAAATAGTAGAATTTATTAATGGAATAGTTGCTAAAGAAGGCAAAGAAAAACATAGTTATGAGCAATCCACAGTGGATATGGACGTTTATAACAAAATGAAAGAACTTGTTTCTGACCAACAAATGGAAGAAGCAGTTTTTACAGATATGAAACAAGAACGTGATGCAAAAATATCCGCATTAAAAAATGAAGTAATAGAAAAAATGCTTAGCTCTGAAATCGAAGACGAAAACGAATACATAAGCAAAATAAACGAGGCTATTTATAAATTCCAAAAAGAAACTGTTCGTCGTATGATTTTACGTGATAACAAAAGACCTGATGGACGTGCATTAAACCAAATAAGAGAACTTGCCGCAGAGATAGACATTCTACCAAGAACACATGGTTCTGCCATATTTAAGCGTGGCCAAACACAAGTTATGACTATAGCTACCCTAGGGGCTATTAGCGAGGCTCAAAAATTAGATGGACTAGACGAAGTCGAGAATAAAAGATACATGCATCATTACAACTTCCCAAGCTATTCAGTTGGAGAAACAAGGCCTTCCCGTGGTCCAGGACGTAGGGAAATCGGCCATGGCGCTTTAGCTGAAAGAGCTTTAGTCCCTGTATTACCATCAGAAGATGAATTTTCATATGCTATAAGACTAGTTTCTGAAGTAGTTAGTTCCAATGGTTCTACTTCTCAAGCCAGTGTATGCGGCAGCTCACTTGCCCTTATGGATGCAGGTGTTCCTATTAAGGGAGCAGTAGCAGGAATTTCTGTAGGTTTAGTAACAGGTGATAGCGATGATGATTTTGTTTTACTTACAGACATACAAGGATTAGAAGATTTCTTCGGTGATATGGACTTTAAAGTTGCTGGTACAAAAGATGGTATAACAGCTATTCAAATGGACATAAAAATCGATGGTCTTACTCCTGAAATTATACAACAATCTTTGTCTCAAACATTTGGCGCTAGAATGTACATTTTAGACGAAATAATGAATAAAGCAATTGCCGAACCTAAAAAAGAAGTATCTAAATACGCACCAAAAATAGAAACGCTTCAAATAGATGTTGATAAAATCGCTGAGTTAATTGGCCCTCGTGGAAAAACTATAAAAAGAATTTTGGAAGAAACTGGCGTAGAGAAAATTGATACAGAAGATAGTGGAAGAGTTTCTATTGTAGATAGCGATTCTGAAAAAATAAATAAAGCAAAAGAAATGATTGTAGCTATTACTAGCGTTCCTGAAATCGGGGCAAAGTTTAAAGGCACAGTTGTTAAAACAACAACTTTTGGTGCTTTTGTAGAATACGCTCCAGGGAAAGAAGGCTTAGTCCATATTTCTCAAATTGATAAAGAAAGAATTAAACAAGTAGAAGATAAAGTTAATGTTGGAGATGTAGTTGATGTAAAGGTTATTGAATTAGATGACCAAGGTAGAATTAAATTATCAATAAAAGCTTGCTTTGAATAGAAGCTCTTAAGTTCATAATACCAACGGGATATAAGGGAATGTTAATGACAATCTCTTACATCCCTTATTTTTATACTAATCAGGAGAAAAATATGCATAAATTTAATGATGTAATAAATTATATTTATTCAAATTTGCAACACTTAAAAAAGGATCAGTTAGAAACAAAAGATATAGTAAAAAATATGGTTCATTCAACTCAAATAAAAGGCTCTCCCTTATTTATACTTTTTTGTGCAATTATTGTTGCATCTGTAGGTCTTAATACAAACTCCACAGCTGTAATAATCGGTGCAATGCTTATATCCCCTTTAATGAGCCCTATAATCGCTATAGCTTTTAGCTTAGCTATTTATAATGTTAAATTGCTAAAAAGCTCCACAAAAATATTTCTTATTCAGGTTTTAATTGCATTAGCAGGCTCTTTTATTTATTTTTTAGTGTCACCTATTAAAACAGAAACAAGTGAAATATTAGCAAGAACATCGCCAAATTTTTTTGACATAATAATTGCTTTATTTGGTGGTTTTGCAGGAATAATAGGCATAACTAGAAAAGAAAAGACAAATGTTATTCCCGGGGTAGCCATTGCCACTGCCCTTATGCCTCCAATGTGTGTTGTCGGCTTTGGTCTTGCTCATAGAGAATGGTCCATAACCCTAGGTGCTGCATACTTATTTATAATAAATGTATTCTTTATAATGCTATCAGCTTTTCTATTTTGTAAATTTCATAGAAGTATATTTACTAGAACCAACAACCCAGAATACGACCGAAAAGTTAAACATTATATAATTATTGCAATTTGTGCCATAACAATACCTTGTTTTATTTCAGCCTACTTAATATCGTCAAAAAGTATTGCAAAAAATACTCTAGACTCCAATATTAACAATTTTATAGCTAGTGAAATAGAAACCGATAACCTCGCTGTAATGAATATTGTTATTCACGAAAGCTATATTAGACTGAATTTAATAGGAGCAAAGCTAGATAATGAAGAAATTTTATACTTAGAAGAATCTTTACCAAACTATGGATTAGAAAACTATAACTTAGTTATTGTTCAAGATTTAGAAAAATCTTTATTTGAATTTTTTAAAGGCAAATCACCATATATTAGATATATTCAATAAAAATAAAAGGTATGTAAAATAATAAGTTGAATTTTACATACCTTTTTTATTATATTCAGTTCGTCTTTCTCTTTTACGCTTTCTTTTAAAATTATACATTAAATCATCTACATTATTAAAAACATCTTTATTAGTAATATCATCAAATTCATTAACTATATATGCTCCATAACTAATAGACATACGAAAGCCAACCTTTATTTTGCTTAGTCTTTCATCAACATCATTGGCTATTTCTAATACTTTTTCCAAATTATCACCTAAGGAAATAATAAAAAGCTCATCCCCACCTATTCTACAGACAGAGCCAATACCATCGAAACCTTGTACCAAGCCTTCCGTTACTTTTTTAATATAAAAGTCACCAGAATTATGTCCAAAATTATCATTTGCAACTTTTAAATTGTCAATATCTACCATGCATGCAACGAAAATTTTTCTTTCATTAATTAACTGGCTTACTTCTTCCATACAGTAACGTCTGTTGTAAACATCCGTTAGTTGATCAATATAAACCATTTTTTCCATATTTAACTTAACTTCTTTTTCATCAGTTATATCTTTAATAAAGTGAACATATGCCAATTTATCATCCCAATATATAGTGAAGGAAGTTACCATTAGTGTTGTATTAAACTCCGGACAATAGTGTTCGTACAATATACCTTCCATTTCACTAGCATCGTAATTTTTTAGGTGTTCCACAAGAGAACAACCTTTGGATTTACAATACTCCTCATTGTAATTACAAAACATATTTTTCGCAATATCGTTTCTGAAAATGATTTTTTTAGTTTCTATTGAAATCACTAATACATCATCGGTCATTCTATTCATTATTAATTTTAGTAATTCCACAGACCTAGATAAAAGTACAGATTGTTTTTTTAGGCTATCTTCTCTTTCTGCTAATTGTTCAATCATTTGATTAAAATTCTCAGAAAAATCTCCTAAAAAACTCACACTTTGGGAGTAATTACCATCTGACACTTGTTTTACCTGCCATGCAAAATACTTCATTTTAGAATGTAAATCTTTTATAACATTAGACAGCAAGCTATAGTTTTGTACCGAATTAAATTCTAAGTTTCCCTTAGATAAATTACTTAAACTATCGCTTGCGTCAGTAAATATTTTTGATAAATATATAAGCCCTTCTTGCAGTTCTTCTAAATTTTCAGATTCAACTTTTAAATCACTTCCTATGTCCTTACCTAGAGCAATACAACGAATTTGTTCAATTAATTGTTGTATTTCATCATTTTTCATCAGGCATCACTACCAAGGCGCTCCACCTTCCCTTCGAAACGGCATACTCTGGCTCCTGTTGCCCAGCAATCTATTTCCTTAACTACAAAATTTTCTTTTGTATATACTTGCAATATACCAGTCAAAAATCCTTCATCATATGTACACACTGTTTCGTTAGTAATTGGTAATCCAGAGCAGTCTAAGTCTTCATCAATAGTAACTATTAAGTGACCATTTTCTAAGTCTAATAACTCAACTCTTAAAATTCCTATTTTATTTATTTCTAGTACTTGCTGTAAGTCTGCAATAAATTCGTCTAAACCTAGCTCCAGGTCCAACACATTATTTGCAAACTCCTTACCAGCTAAAAAGCCTGAGTTCCTAAAAATATCATTGGCTACATCTTTACCAAATCTTTTGGACAACTCATCCTTAATTGTAAATTGGAATAGGCGATAAACAAAAACCGGCATCTCCAAGCCTAAATTGGATCTACCTACCTTTACCTCACCTATACTATCCCAAGTGAACTTGCTTTCGTCTTTTTCTTCAAATAGTTTAAACATAACATCTCACCTTTCTGCAAACAATTTTTATATGAATTTAAGTATAGCCTAACCTTAACTTAATTTTAGCATTAATACGTTTTTTTTCAAGTACTAATATTAAATATATTATTTCTCATATAAATAAGTAACTACCCTAAATCTTCAACATCTGTTAATAAAATTAAATCCGTTTCCGCCTTTTCTAATTCAAAAACAATTATTTCATTATTCCCTTTTTTTAATAAAGGAGCTGGTAAATATAAAGTTTTCTGCGGTCCTGCTGTATTCCAGTATCTACCTATATTGAAGCCATTTACAAATACATTTCCTTTAGTAAATCCATCTAACCTTACAAATGTGTCGCAACATTCTTCTACGAGAAAGTTACCTTTCATAAAAATAGGCTGATCATTTATTTTATTATCTTCAAATTTTATATTGGTAATATCATTTTTTTCAAGGGGTATAGGACTAATTATCCATCCTGAATGGAAGATATTTCCTACTCTTACTCCTCCTATTATCCCTTTTTCATCTTTCATAAATGGTCCATAATTTATTCGGCCTAAATTTTCTACTAAAATATCCAATTTTACCTCTTGATTAAAATCTAAGGCAATTTTTATTATATCATTTCTTTTATTTGTTCTTTCCTTAATTCCTTTTTGCTCGCCATCTATGTAGATAATAGCTCTATCATGCAAACCTAGTATTTCAATTTCACATTCTTCAAAAGGACCTTTTAACACTGTACTATATAGTATGAAACCAAAATTTTGATTTAACTCTTCCATAGTTTGTGTATATGAAGATTCAACGGATGTAGAAATTTCATCTATATTTTTAAATAAACTAGCCTTTTTGTCTAATACAACGGCTCCATAATTTTCTTTAGGTAAATTTTCTACAGTTATTTTGGGCACTTTACCAAAATGTTTTTCAATCACCTCTTTTATAGCAAAATATTTCGGCGTCATATCACCGCTTTCACTTATGGGACAATTATAATCATAGCTTGTAATGGTAGGTTGATATTCCCCTACTCCATCTGTTACTTGAAAATTCGCACCGTTATTAAAGGCAAAATTTGTACCTCCATGAAACATATAAAAATTTACTGATGCGTTCATTTTTAGCATTCTATCAAAAACTTCAGCCGTATCTCCTGAGGCTCTAGTATTATGTTCACTATACCAATGATCAAACCACCCATTCCAATATTCACAGCACATAAGAGGTTGATCTTTTTTAAATTTATCTAAAACCGAGAAATTCTCTTCTGGTTCACTACCAAAATTTAAGGTAGTTAAATAATTTTCCATAGTACCTCCGTTAAGCATAAATAAAGTACCTCCATCGGAAGTAAAAAGCAAACAATCAACATTATTTTCTTTATATATGTCAACAATAGCCTGTAAATATTTTTTATCATTACCGTAACTGCCGTATTCATTTTCTATCTGCACAGCAATTACATTTCCTCCATTTGTTGATAAATATTTGCCCACTCTATTAAAAAGTTCTTTGTAATATGCACGTACTTTGCTAATAAAATTAACATCATAGCAACGTATTCGCATTTCTTTGTATTTTAATAACCATGATGGCAAACCGCCAAAATCCCATTCTGCGCATATATATGGTCCTGGTCTTAGAATTACTTTTAAACCTAAATCATTCGCCGTTTTTATAAACTTTTCTACATCTAAAATTCCGGAAAAATCAAAGTGACCTTCCTTTGGTTCGTGTAAATTCCAACAAGTATAAGTTTCCACTGTATTAAATCCGCAAGCTTTTAATTTTTTTAAACGATCCTCCCAGTATTCTGGTACAACTCTAAAATAATGTATTGCTCCGGATAATATTCTATACTTTTTATCGTCCATAAAAAAATCTTTATTTTTATATGATAGTATTCCCATTTTTACCTCCATTATTAAATGTTGTTTTTAACAATTATATAGTGTAAATTTTATCTTTACAAAATATTTCATTGCATGTTAACACTCTATACACTCAACAAAAGATACTATAAAATAAATATGACTGTGAAATAAATGCGAGTGTGTCTAATTATTCATTTCTGCTTTATTTAAATTACACATTTTTATTAATTTTTAATATTTGTAATTGACAATATATTTTGACAATATATTTTGTAGAACAGCGGTGAACGGCTGATAAATGCGGAGCATTTAGTTTTTGTGAAACAAAAATCCAGAGAATAATACTATAATTTTAGTTGATAGTAATTCATCGTTATTTTTCTATGATTGATTTGCTTTTTCACAGATTTCTGCACACTTTCAACTCTGGGCGTCATCCAGAGTTTTTTTAAATGTAACGAACTTTAACCCAACATTTTATACATAGCCATAGGTCGAACCTTATGTAAATTAATTTTATTTAAATAATCTATTTTTTCTTTTACTTCCATATTATTACAAACACCCTCACGGATATATTTGTCGAGAACCTCATAAGTAAAGCCCAAATTCTCCTCATCTGTTTTACCACAAAGCCCATCTATAGGCACTTTTTCTGTAAATTTATCCGATAATCCAAGTTCTTTACCTACTGACTTTACCTCTGTAACAGTCAAGCTGCTCAATAAGCTAAAGTCACCTGCACCATCACCAAACTTTGTAGCATAGCCAACCCAATCTTCGCTTAAATTGCAAGTATTGGCAACTCTACCACCTACCATTGCCGAAACAGCATAAATGGTGGTCATTCTTATTCTAGCCGGGGTGTTAAAAGTTGCCACATCATTTAATTTTAAATCTTTACTATTAAATTCCTCATATAATAAGTCAATAGGCTCTTTAATGTTTAAAACAACATAATCAATACCTAACGCCTTGCATAGATCCAAGGAAACATCAATGTCCCCTTGTTCCCCCTGTGGCATTAGCACGCCATATACACGCTCTTTTCCCAATGCCTCTACACATAATGCAGCAACAACTGAACTATCTTTCCCACCACTTATACCCACTACAGCCTTTGTTTCCAATGTGGCATTTTCTTCAAAATATTTCTTTGTCCATTGCACAATCTCATCTTTAACTTTTTTCGAATTAAACATATTTCCTCCTTTTTTTGTAGCTATAGTTATTTTACCATATATTTAAATATTTTTACTTTATGAAAGTTTTTATATTTTTATTTCAAAAAAAATACTCATATTTAATAGTATATTAATGCACAGCAAATTCCCCCTTATAATTAAGGTAAATATTTTTTATTAGAAATTTTAGTTATACTTAATATAATATAAAATGAATTGTAAATTATTGAATTTGTCATTTTTTTATGATAGCATTATTTTAATAATTAACTGTAAATACGAAATACAAATAGATATTTCTATTTTAAAAACATGGAGGTCTTACATGAAAATTTTAAAACCTGTTTTAGAAGAAGTTTTAAATCGAAATCCAAATGAACCAGAATTTCATCAAGCAGTAACAGAAGTACTTGAATGCCTTGAACCTGTTGCCGAAAAAAATCCTGAGTGGGTAAAAGCTGGAATTTTTTCTCGTCTTGTTGAACCAGAACGCCAAATTATTTTCCGTGTTCCATGGGTCGACGATAATGGAAAAGTAAATGTAAATAGAGGATATAGAATTGAATTTAATAGTGCAATTGGTCCTTACAAAGGTGGACTTAGGTTTCACCCATCAGTAAATCTTAGCATTATAAAATTTTTAGGATTTGAACAAATTCTTAAAAATTCCTTAACAGGTTTGCCAATTGGTGGTGGTAAAGGTGGTTCCGATTTTAATCCAAAAGGTAAATCTGATGGTGAAATTATGCGTTTTTGTCAAAGTTTTATGACTGAACTTAGTAGACATATCGGTGCTGACACAGATGTACCCGCTGGCGATATTGGTGTTGGAGGTCGTGAAATCGGTTACATGTATGGTCAATACAAGCGAATTAAAAATGAGTTTGTTGGTGTATTAACAGGAAAAGGTCTTTCCTACGGTGGCAGCCTTGCACGTACAGAGGCTACAGGCTATGGCATGTGCTACTTTGTAGAGGCAATGTTAAAATCCAAAGGTAATTCTTTTAAAGATAAAACCGTTATTATTTCTGGTTCTGGTAATGTTGCTATTTACGGAGCAGAAAAAGCAACACAGCTAGGTGGCAAAGTTGTCGCTCTTAGTGATTCCAGCGGATACATATACCACAAAGACGGCATTAACCTTGATACAGTAAAACAACTTAAGGAAGTTGAAGGCAAGCGTATAAGCGCCTACGTAGATATACATAAAGACGCTGAATTTCATGAAGGCTGCTCTGGAATTTGGACAATTCCTTGCCATATAGCTCTACCATCTGCAACTCAAAATGAAATAAATGAAGAATCTGCTAAAATATTAATTAAAAATGGCTGTATTGCTGTAGGCGAAGGCGCAAATATGCCTTCTACTCCAGAAGCCATTGAAGTATTTTTGAAAAATAAAATTTTATTTGGTCCTGCTAAAGCAGCTAATGCCGGTGGCGTTGCCACATCTGCATTAGAAATGAGCCAAAATAGTATGCGTTACTCTTGGACTTTCGAAGAAGTTGATGCAAAACTTCATGACATAATGGTTAATATCTATAATAACGCCGATGCCGCTGCTATAGAATACGGCCAGCCAGATAACCTTGTAGTAGGTGCAAATATTGCTGGATTTTTAAAAGTAGCCAACGCAATGTACGCACAGGGTATTATTTAATATAATACAAGGGGATTTCTTGAAAAGAAAAAACCTTGGTGCTTTGTGGTCGTAAAGCCTTGCTTTACTGTTCAAGCAAGCAACCAGCCCCACCAACTTTTATAAAAGTTGGTAGCAGACTCGACAGACTGTGTCAAAATCTTAAAATATAGTATAATATAAAAAAGCGTAAATATCGTTTGGGGTTTTAAAATGAAGCATATACAAAGTGAAAATAGCTTTCAAGTCGAGTAGTTCCTGAAAGGAACAACCAGAGCTTGACCAAAACTTTAATTAAAAAAGAGCGAAAATCCATCGCTCTTTTTGCATTTTTATATATTTTTTATTATTATACCCAACTAAATTTTATACAAGTACAGAAAAACTTACATCAGGTACAATTATTTTACTTATTTTCTCACCAATTATACCATTCATTTTTACAGCAACAACACTATTGCTCAGTTGGTTAGAAACAAATAAATACTCGCCATTTTTGCTAAAAGAAAACATTCTCGGGGATTTGCCAAAACTAGAAAAACGTCCAACTATATTCATAGTACCCACTTTACTTACTTCTACAGCTACTATCTCATCTATGCCTCTAACAGATGCATAAATTATACCTGTTTTAGGTGAAATCATAATTTCACCACCTGTTACGTCATCTTTTATCCTATCCTCACTTACAATTGATATTTCATTTAATAGTTTAAAGCCACCTTTTTCATTGTATGCAAATCTTAATATTTTATTACCTAATTCACTTATGGCATATGCCTCTTTTCCACTAGGTGAAAATACTAAATGGCGTGGTCCTTCACCTTTTGGAGTTGGATTTTCAATACATGTATTTTCTAAAATACTACCGTCATCATTAACTTTATAGGTATATATAATATCTGTTCCAAAGTCTACACAAATTAAATAATTTTCTTTTTTATCAAATATTACTTGATGCACATGAGAGCCTTTCTGCCTTTCGTGAATACTAGAGCCTTTGTGCTCAATATTCGACAGTAATTTACCTAAGCTTCCATTATTATTAATCTGAAATGCAACTAAGCTCCCAGAGTTATAATTGCCACCGTACACAACAGTCCCTTTAGAGTTTACAAATAAATGGCACATTCCCGCACCTTTAGCACTACACTCATTAATTTTACTTATATCCCCTGTACTCTCATTAAAATAATGAGCCGATATTTTTGCAGCACTGTCAATTTCATTTACAGCATATATAAATTTGCCTGATGGATGCATTGCTAAGTATGATGGATTTTCACAATCATTGTCAATAGAGCATAACAAAATACTTTTTGTTTTTTTATCCCATTTGTATGATGAAATACCACCACCATTTTCACTATATCCACCAGTTAATAAAAAATTTTCTTCTAAGTTCTCCATAATATCCTCCAATTTAATCTCTCTTAATACTATAGATTTTAGCTTATTTTCACTATTTAATCAATGCCAAATTATAGCAATTTCAAACCCACATCAAAAAAACAAATGCTGCACCTTTATTTAAAAGTTGATAAATCTGTTTTTCTTTGTTAGACTTATACAACAATCACAATATTTAATATTTACACGGAGGACTTATTTTTTTAAAGACAAAATTCAAACGATTAATAAGTTTTATTTTAATCATTACTATTTTTCCATCCAATACAACATTTGCTAATGAACAGTTATTCACCGCTGTTCTATATAATACAGATGAGTTAATTGTTGTTGATGGTAAAAGTATAACAAAGGAAGAATTTGACAATATATTAAATTCTTATGACCCAAATGAATTAGAAAATACAGCAAATAGTAATGCCAGATATGCATATCCTATTTACTTTATACCTGATATTGGGCAAGTAGCACTAATTGGTACAGGTGCAATTATTGTTGGTGGCGTTGTTTATGTTACTGGCACATATGTATTTAATGCTGTTAAGGATTGGATACGTATTGCCGATGGTATTCCAAACAGACTGCAAAATCCAGATGGTAGCGTGCGTTTAGGTGATTTCGACCAAGAAGTTCATGAGAAAACAGTCCAATGGAAAAATAAAAAAACTGGTTGGACCATTGAAAAAGATAGGGAACAACATAAAGAAAACTGGAAACTTAAAGATAAAAAAGGCGGAAGAATAGCCACTTTAGATGGTAGGGGGAGAATATTTGGAGATTAAGAAAACAAATAAGAAAAAATTAAAATACTTTTTTTTAAAAGACATGGATAAGAAATATAATATATTTAATGATTTGCCACTCTCAATAGATGATATAGACGAAGTATATGATGGCGATAATAGATATTTTTTCGACATGGTCTTTGACCTTGAAGAAACTAAAAAAAATATTCCTAATTATTTTCTCATTGATTTTTTACCAAAATCCATGAAAAATGATTTAGTATTTTGTAAGTTTTTTAACCACTTTCACTATCAAGTAAGTAAAAGGGATTATCACAAGTATTTTGATACTGATATGTATTTAGGGGAAGATAATTTTTTCATAGACAAAAGATTTGAATTTAGTCGATATAACTCTAGCTACTATGTTGATGCCTTTAGTAAATTAATATTTATGCTAATTGGTTATGATAATAATGTTTACTTTGAAACAACGATTTTTGAAGATATAGACGAATTTATTGAAAATCATTATTTCCCTTTTAGGAAACAAGATTATTTAACTAATAAAGTTTTCTACTTAAATAATGATACAATTGATCTGTTTGTTTATTTGGTAGATATGGCTTTAAAAGATTTTGTTGATTTAGATATTTATTTTACTGATTTGAATATAATAATGAATGTGGATGATTTATTATTACCATGTCTAATTTTTGAAAATTTTGATCTAATAAGTAAAATGGCTACTACTGAAGGATTATATGTAAGGGATATTAGTTTAGAAAAACAAAACCTAACAGATGAGGAATTGTAGGCAAATAATTATGAATATTTTAAAATGTTTTTTTATAAGAAATGAATTTGAAGTTTGATTAACCGTAAAAATTAAACCCCACTTCAATGCTATCTCTAAATTTTGCTTTCTTTGTTGCATAGTCCAGCCGTAAAGCATAGATTTACAGCTCTATAAACGCAAAGCCTTTAATTTTTGTAGATCAAAAATTCCGTCAGTAAAGGGGGACAAGCCCCACTGACGGATAGGCTTATTGATTATGATTTTGTTGTCACTAGTCTAAAATACTAATATTTCTCCTGTTATACAAAACTCTAGCAACAGTAACAACCTTACTCTTCTCATCAACATAATAAAATATGATAAAATTTTTCATCAATAATTTTCTATATTCCTTTTCTAGTTGACGTACCGGAAAATAAACAAAATTACTATAAGAAAACAATGATAAACATTCAATTTTCTCAACCATTTCATCGACAAATTTATCAGCGACTAACGGACTTTGCAAGTCATTACTAATATAATTTAATATACCTACCATATCATCTTTTGCTATTGGTAAATATTCAACAGTGTACATATTAAATTACCCTTTCTTAATTTATTGTTCGGGTATCTAAGCTAACAATTGATTCTTTCATAGCCTTTAGAACATCTTTTGAAGAAAATCTTTGACTTGTCATTTCTGCTTGTTTTTCAGCCTCGCTTAACTTAAAGTATATTTCACTTTCAAAATGTAAATCTTCAAAAGACTCCATACTCATAACTACCATATCGCCATAACCATTTTTAGTAAGAAAAACTGGCTCGTTTGTTTCGTGTACTATTTTTGATATATCTGCAAAATTGTTTCTTAAATCTGAAACCGGTCTAATTTTATTCATAAAATCAACTCCTATATAAGTAGTATATACTGTTTCTAGCATCTTATCATAATTATGATAATTTTTCAATTTTAGTTGTTACTCGGTAAGAATTAGACCCCCACTAACAGATATGTCTATTGACTATATTATTTTTTCTATAATTCACTTATCTAAAATTATCGGATAACTTTTATCGCCTCGTTATTAAATCTTTTAATAAATGTTATTACTAACAGATTGCACCACCGTTATAATGGTATTGCTACCTGTGCTTATCCTTACACCATATTCATTACCAAAGTAACTTTGTACCCTTTTATGTACATTCATTAAACCTATAGAATCCTTTGAATAGTCTTTCCCATCATTTAGTTTTATATTAATTTCTTCCAATTTATCTAATGGAAAATTATTTCCATTATCAATAACCTCAATATATAATTTATTATTTTCAACATATATATTTATAGTTATTTCACCACCATTAATAGAATTGTCAAATCCATGTTCAATGGCATTTTCAATTAATGGTTGCAATATCATTTTAATTGTCTTAATTTTTTTATCACAGCTTATGTTAAAATTAAATTTATATTTATTCTCAAATCTCAAATCAATTATTTTCACATAGTCATCTATAAATTCCAACTCTTCCTCTATAGAAACTAATGCATTGCCCTTTATAGAATACCTCAGTATAGTAGACATAGCAGCCGAAACAGTCACAACATCTTTTACTCCATGTATTATACCTAAAGACTTTATACATGCTAGAGTATTATAAAGAAAATGGGGATTAATTTGCATTTGCAACATGTACAATTTATTTTCTTTATGCAAAATTTCCGTTTCATACAACTTTCTTTGTGTTTCTATTATTTTTTTCGTTTTAATGGCATTTAAATTAAGTAAATCATTTATTTCCATGGATATATTTTTTATTTCATCACCCCTATGTATTGCAATCTCCTTTTTTCTACCATTTGAATGTAGTTCTTTAAGCTGATATATTAAATCATCTATAGGCTTTGTTATATCTGTGTAAATATATACACCTATTATTAATATTAGAAAAATAAAAATTGTTATCGTTATAATTATCCAATTTAAAACCCCAAATTCAACTGCTACATAATCTTCTGGCAAATAAAGTGTAATTTTTAATCCATACTTATTTCTTTCTGTAAATATTTTTTTATACTTACTTTTATCAATATCTCTTACACCTAATTCTATCGTACTACCTTCTTTATCTTCTATTTCAATTTTTACATTTTTTAAAGCTTTCTCATCTTCCATAGAATTTCTAAATTTATTCATATCTATGGCCAAAAGCAAATCCCCTGTAGATTTATAATATAGAGCCTCCTCTGGAGTATAAGTATAAATAGGTGTTGTATATATCAGGTTATTTATCTCTCCATATTTGTAAGTGCTATCAAAAACTATGTTGGTAGAGTCTTTTATGTATTTTGAAAAATTCCTAACTATTTGAGAGTTTGATGTTCCATAAAAATTAAAAATCACTTCATCTTTATTTAATATATAAATATTGCTAATTTCACTATTATAGCTAGTTAGTATATCTACAACTTCAAAAATATCCTCGTACAATATAAAACGTTCCTCGCTTGAATCTGCATTTACAAAGTTACCAACATCTTCATAAAAAGCAAATTTGTTTGCAGATATATTTAGCCTTTCTATAATCCCATCGAAAGTTACCTCAATAGTTTTTAAAACTACATCACCAGCTTCTTCCAATTTGTTGTCCTGTTTTGACATGAAATATAATACATACATAGACTGAATAATTATTGTGATTGTTAGTACTGCAATTAAAGTTTTTGCTATTTTAAAAGTTAAAGCATATTTTTTTAGCCTCATTTTAACCATTCTTCCTATATTTCGTTGGGGTAACCCCTGTTACATTTTTAAATTTTTTAGTAAAATAAAAATAGTCTTCTTCCCCTACTATACTTGCTATTTTTTGAATACTAAAATCTGTTTCTAGTAATAATTGCATTGCCCTTTCCATTTGTATTTCTTGTACCAGTTGTTTAAAAGTTTTCCCAAAATTATCTTTAAATAATTTAGTACATGTTGCCGTAGATATATTAAATTTATTACATATATCCTCTAAAGTAACTTTTTTGTGTACATTGGAATTTAAATAATCTAAAATTTCATTAGGCAATAATTTTATAACCTCTAAGTTCTTATCTTTTTTATTTAGTTTTATTAATACACTATTAATCTCTTTTTCTCGTATGGGTTTTAAACAATAGTCTGCTACATTATAAGCCATAGCTTTTTTAGCATAATCAAATTCGTCATAACCACTTACAACTACTATGTCATTTTTGTATCCACCCTGCCTTAACCTTTTAATCAGCTCAAGTCCGTTTAATTTTGGCATTTTTACATCTGTAAACACTATGTCCGGACTACTACATATAATTGCTTTTTCAGCTTCCTCGGCAATTTGAAAAGTTTCCTTTACTTCATAACCAAAAGTTTCCCAGCTTATGCTTTTTTGCAAATCAATAATGCAGTGCTTTTCATCATCTACTATAATAACTTTTTTCATAAGACCCCTTTCTGTTAATATTGTAATCCCTAAAAGCAAAAGCACCTAATTTTTTAAACTAGATGCTCTAAAATAAAACCTAATTATTTAATTCTTCTAAAATCCCATCAATATTTTCACGTTGAGTTCCTACCCATTCCAAATATTTTTCAACAATTTCGTCTTTATCAGCTGTAGTTACTAATAACTCAGTAACTTTTGCGTCTAAATCATCACCAAGGGTACTACTTTCCAATTTTTTACCACTTTTAGTTTGCATTTCATAATCAAATTCTTTTAAGTCTATATTATCCGACATAATAATTTCACGCATTTCTTCCATGTAGCTCTGTGTTGAAGGTGGTACTAATTCAGTAAAGCATTTTTCAAATTCATTTAGCTGTGAAAGTGATAAAACCCTATCGCTGTTTACCTCATAGGGATTTATAAAATTACCATTTTCATCCTTTTCCCATAGAATTTTTATCTCGCCATTGTCTATTTCATAGTCTGTACCCTCTACGCCATACCTTTGTAATAAAACGCCCTCTTCTGAAGCTAAATAATCTAACATGGTTAAATATCTGTGAAGTCTTTCTGGTGCAATATCTGCCCTAAAACAAACTTGCCCCCAGGAATCTTTCCCTTCTATAATAGTTATGTTATCATTGTCATTAGTTACTTTCATAACACCCATTATATCTTCTATGTTCTTATCCGGATATGCCGACTCCATCGATGCAATTACTTGTTGAATGTAGTTACCATTGTATGCTCCATAATGTATTCCCATCTGCCCTGAAGTAAATAAAGCAAAAGCGTCATCTACCTGAGCTATGCCCTGTTCGTTCCAAAGAGCACCACTGTCGTATAAACCTTTAGCATCTCTTAATCCTTCAAGAGTGGCTTCGTCATCTCCTCCCCACGTATATTTACCATCTTTACCCTTATAAAATTCATTCCAATATCTATTATTCTGTTCTAAACCTACAAATCCAGGATAGTAAAACCCACTTCCACCAATTCCATAGGTCTTACCTACACCGTTATTCCCTGGGTCTTCTTCAATCATAGCAACTGCTAATTCTTGTAGTTCTTCCCAAGTGTATGACTCTTTATCTAATCCTAAAGCTTGAGCCCAATCCTTCCTATAAAAAAACAATTGATTAACCCTAAAATTAACAGGTTCCATGTCTTTTCCTGTACTTAAAAAATATCTTTTTCCTTCATTATTAAACATTGTATCATCAGTTTTTATATTATCTTGTATAGCTTTTAAATTTGGGTAGTTATTTATTACTTCACTTAAATCCAGTAACTGACCACTGTCTATCCAAGTTTTCAGTTCATTAGCACTATTTATTTCCGACCACATCATTTCTGGCATATCCCCACTTGCCACCCATATTCTTACTTTTTCTTTAACATCGCCCCAATTACAAGCAATTAACTCAAAATCAATATTGAACTTTTCTTTTAAATAGTCATACCTAGCATCTTTGTCTTGTATTTCAGTATCTACAACGTTAAAATTTAATGTCATTTTTTCACTAAAGTCATCATTAATCACCCCAGACTCATTAACACTTTCACTACTTTTTGAAGCTCCACAACCTGACAGTATTGAAACTAACAAAATACTACTTAAAACTTTTTTTAAAATTTTTCTCATACTTATTCTCCTCTACTCTTTAACTGCTCCCATTGTCATACCTGATATAAAAAACCTCTGTAAAAATGGATATATAATCATAACTGGCAACATGCTTAATACTGTTGCTGCCATTTTTATGCCGTCTCCAAATATAGCTCTGCCACTTATTGCCGCCGATGCACTATCTGTTGATGCATCTTCTACAATACTTCTAAGAATCAATTGTAATGGCTGTTTTGCTGCTGTTTTAATAAACAACATACCATTCCACCACTCATTCCACCTATCTACAGCATAATATAATGCAAAAGTCACTATTATAGGTTTAACTAGTGGAAAGACTATTATAAATAAAGTTTTAACATACCCTGCCCCGTCTACCTCTGCTGCCTCTAGTAAAGACTGGGGTATTTCTTCTATATGCCTACGTATTACAATCATATAGGTGAATTCTATAGCTGTTGGTAATATCATTGCCCATAAACTATCCATTAGCCCTATATTTTTCATTAACATATAATAGGGAATTAGCCCCCCTGAAAAATAAACCGTAAATATAATTAAATATGTAAAAACTTTTCTTCCAAAAAATGGTTTTGATAATGCATAGGCACAAAAAACTGTTAAGAACATATTATAGGCACATCCTACTATTGTTACAAAAGCAGTTACTTTCATACCATTTAAAATTCTTCCATCTTCAAATAAATAACTATAGGAACTAAAGTTCAATTTCTTTGGAAAAAGTAAAAATTCACTTCTTACATACTCTGTTTCCGACACTATAGATATTAATATTGCATTATAAAAGGGAAATAAAATAATAATAGCTAATATTATTAACATTGCAGATAGTATATAATCTGTTTTCGTTGCACCAAATAACTTTCCTTTCACTTATAACACCTCCCATCTATACAATGCCTTTTTCTCCAAATAATTTAGCTATTTTATCTGCACATATTAAAAAACCTAAATTTGCAATGCCTGTAAATAGGCCAACAGCTGTACTAAAACCAAAATTTGGAACTGTTTCAAAGGTAATTCTGTATACATATGTGTCTAATATATCCGCTACAGAATAAACAGTCGGATTGTAAAGATTAAAAATCTGCATGAAACCAGCAGACATGGTTCTACCTACTTGAAGTATAAACATAGTAATAATAACCGATTTAATTCCTGGCCAAACAATATGTACTATTTTTTTAAATCTATTGGCACCGTCAAGCTTTGCAGCTTCATATAAAGATGGGTCTATTCCAATAATTGTCGCCATGTAAATAATCGTTGCCCAACCTGCCTCTTTCCAACTTTCACTAAATACAAGTAAATATCTGAAGGTATCTGTATTTGTTAAGAAATCATATTTTTCTCCACCTAACAAAACAATCAAATTATTTATAGCACCATTGGAAGAGAATAAATTAAACATTATACTTGAAATAATTACCCAAGATAAAAAATGGGGAAAAGTATAAACAATCTGTGCAACTTTTTTAAATCTTACAAAACATATTTCATTAATAACTATGGATAAAATAACAGGTATAGGGAAACCTATAACCAATTTCATTAATGATATAATAACTGTATTTCTTAAAGCAATCCAAAAGTCTTTTTGCGACATTAAGTTAATAAAATTTTCAAATCCAATCCACTGGCTTCCCGTAATACCATCTGCTATTCTATATTCCTTAAATGCCAATTGAACTCCATACATAGGTGCATATTTGAAAATCACATAATATAAAACAACAGGTATTAGTAAAACATATATCATTTTATACTTTTTAATATTTCTAATTGTGCTATGACTCATATTAATTCCCCTTTCTTTGTTCTAATAATATCAAAGAACTCTATTATTAAGTATGTAATTATTGCTAAACTATTTGTAATTTCCACAAAAAAACAGGCAACTTTTATAGTCACCTGAGTTTAAAGTTCAATTTATTAAATTATAGGTTTAACATTTCCATAAGTAATATTAGGACCATTTGCTTTTTTAGCCCATTTAGCTGCATTACTTATTACCTTTTGTATTTCTGGCATATGATATATAGGGAAAGTTTCATGTCCCGGTTGGAAATAGAAGATTTTACCCTTTCCTCTATTAAAGCAGCATCCACTTCTAAATACTTCTCCACCTTCAAACCAACTTATAAAAACTAATTCGTCTGGTTCTGGAATTTCAAAAAACTCTCCATAAGTTTCTTCTTTTGGAATTATAATTTTTTCATTTAATCCCTCTACTATTGGATGACTAGGATTTATAGTCCAAATTATTTCCTTCTCTCCGTCATCACGCCATTTTAAGTTACCTGTAGCCGTTCCTAATAATTTTGCAAAAATTTTTGACGCATGGCCTGAGTGAAGAACAATTAGCCCCATACCATTATTTATTACATGTTTATGAACACGGTCTACAATTTCATCTGCCACTCTATCATGGGCCCTATGACCCCACCAAATTAAAACATCAGTATCCGACAATACTTCCTCTGTAAGGCCGTGCTCCTCCATTGCTAAATAAGCTGTTTTTGTTTCAAATCCATCTTTATCCAAAAAATTCTTTATACAATTATGTATGCCCTCTGGGTAAATACTTCTTACTTCTTCCATTTCTAGCTCATGTAAATATTCATTCCAAACTGTAACTTTAATTTTATACATGTTTTCTCCTATTCTCCACGTATTTCAGTTATCATTTTAACTTTTAAATCATATAATTCTTGGGATAAATCCACAGGCATAGTTTGAGGATTTGTTAATCTTCTATGCTGTGACCATAAAAGACCCAATTCTTCTTTAGCATGTTTTGCAATTTCCAAAACACTTGGGAAATTATAAATTAACTCACCTTTTTCCATTACTTTAATTAACAATTCCTTTGTTGTAAATTGTCCAGCTTTTAATGTCATTCTTCTCCAAGTTTCTATAGGATGAAAAATCGTTAAATCTTCATTAGTATTAATAGTTTCGTGAACTAAAGTAATTAAGTCGCCCTTTACTTTATTTTCTTCTCTATCATAAAGTCTGAAAATTTTTTTAATACCTGGATTTGTAACTTTAGCTGAATTTTCAGACAATTTTATTTTTGGTATAACAGTATCACCGTTTATTTCTGCCGATATTTTATAAACCCCACCAAATGACGGATTATCCTTAGATGTAATTAAATTGGTACCTACACCCCACACGTCTATTTTTGCTCCTTGATTTTTTAAATCCATTATTAAATATTCATCTAAATCACTAGAAGCCGATATAATAGCGTCTGTAAAGCCTGCTTTATCTAAAAGCTCCCTGCTTTTTATGGATAAATAAGCTAAATCTCCACTATCCAGCCTAATACCATAAGCTTTAGGAAGCCTATTATTTTTTTTCATTTCCGTAAATACCCTTATAGCATTTGGCACCCCAGACTTTAAGGTATTATATGTATCTACTAATAAATAGCATCTTTCTTTATACACCTCACTATACCTTTTAAAAGCTTCATACTCTGTATCGAACCCCATTATCCAACTATGTGCATGGGTCCCAGATACTGGAATATCAAACATTTTTCCAGCCAAAACATTGCTTGTCGACTTACAACCACCAATAATAGCAGCTCTTGAACCGTATATTGCAGCATCTGGCCCTTGTGCCCTTCTCAAGCCAAATTCCAAAACTGCATTTTCTCCAGCTGAACTTACTACTCTAGATGATTTAGTAGCTATTAATGATTGATGATTTATAATATTTAATAAAGCCGATTCCACAAGCTGGCATTCCATTAATGTTCCATGTATTTGCATAAGTGGTTCATGAGGGAAAACAACTGTTCCCTCTGGTATGGCATATACATCACCTTTAAATTTAAAACTTCTTAAATAATTTAAAAATTCTTCTGTAAAAATATTTAAACTATCTAAATATTGAATATCATCTGGACTAAACTCAAGATTTACTAAATATTCAACGGCCTGTTGTAATCCAGCCGTAATTGCAAATCCATTGTGGTCTGGTGTTTTTCGAAAAAACAAATCAAAAACTGCATTTTTATCTTTATTGTTAGAATAAAAATACCCTTGCATCATTGTTAATTCATATAAATCTGTTAATAAAGTTAAGTTATTATAATTCATTTTCAACCTCTTTACTTTTTAATCTTTTTATTTACCTTCTTTTTTCTAACTGAAAATCCAAAATTACCTAAAGATGTTTTAAGGCTCATATACTGGCCGTGGGAATAGCATATAGGCTTACTTTTATTAAAATTAAATTTATCATTTTCATCAAAGTATTTTTCCTCTACAGTTACACCAACTATATCCGCCATAAACATAAAATGAGAGCCAAGTTCCATTACATTAAAAATTTTGCATTCTAAAGCCATAGGGCTTTCCTTTATTGTAGGGCAAGCTACTATTTCACTTTTCACCCGAGTAAGTCCACTTTCCCGCCACTTATCCACATCCCGTCCGGATTTAACTCCGCATAAATCTGTAGCTTTAACCATGGATTCCGTTGTTAAATTAATTACAAATTCAGATGATTTTTTTATTATATCAAACGAATATCTAGATTTACGCAAGGAGATATAGGTTTTAGGCGGGTTTGTATTAATTATTCCTGTCCATGCAATCGTAACTATATTAGATTTTTCCATATCTCCACAAGTTACCATAACAGCAGGTAGCGGATAAATTACTGTTCCACCTTTCCAAAGTCTTCTCATATTCCTCCTTTCAAACAAAATAATCCTAATGACATTATAAAATATAGAAATCCTTTGTCAAATTTAAACAGTAATTCCTACATTAAAAACTAAAGACTTTGGTTACTCAAATTATTAAACCAATAGTTAAAGATAATTTAAACAAAACTTTAGCGCCATATATTGCAAAATTTTATATCCCATAAAAATTTAATATATATAGATAATAATATACGTTAGATTTACATAAAAAGTTTCTCTATATTTTTAATCACCAAAACAATTAATTGTGATTTAGGTACAATTAATCAATCAGTTATATGGTTAAATTTTATAAAATTATAAAATTTATTACTAATTCATTGACAACTATTGGTCAATTATATTATATTATAGTTAATAAAGAATTAATTGAATACAGGAGCCAAAGGCGGGAGTTTGGCAACCTTCATAAAGGTTGCAAAGCTCCTTTTTTATTTTCAAAAAATCAAGAAAGAACTTTTATACAATATGAAGGAGCACCACGATATATTCCCCCTACAAAATAAATTTATAAAATTTAGTTATGTAACGTGATAATTGTATAAAGTCATTCTTTATTAGTTTTATATCAATAACATTATTCGGCGGCCTAAAGAAAGCTGGCATCAGCAATATTCACCAATAATGTTAAAAAGGCGTGTGTTTTCTCTAACTTTAACCAGCCTTTTATGTCTGTATGTTGATAGGAAGCAACAAAAGCTGCAACAGACTATACAATAGTAACCAAAAAACTACTACGTATGTTGTATGAGTAACTACTAAGTTAGAAAATAGGGAGGGGAAGAAGCTCCCCTTCCCACTCTCTATACGGAGGAAAATCATATGAACAAAAATGATGCAAAAAACACTTCAATTTACGAACTCAACGGAAGACCGCCTCTTCGTCAGGCATTCCCATTAGGCTTCCAACAACTTTTAGCCATGTTTGTGGGCAATATCGTCCCCATGCTATTAGTTTCCAAGCTAGCAGATCTACCACCTGAACAATCAACATTGTTATTACAATGCTCTATTTTAGGTGCGGGAGTAGCAACCTTGATCCAAGCGTTTCCACTTAAATTTTTTAATATTCAAATAGGTTCCGGTTTACCCGTTATGATGGGTCTTACCTACACATTTTTGCCAATTTGTATTTCTGTTTCAATAAAATACGGTTTAGGAGTTTTATTTGGGGCACAATTAGTTGGAGCAATATTTTCAATTTTTATTGGTTTATTCTTACCTAAAATAAGAAGATTTTTCCCACCAATAGTTACTGGTACAATTATTGTATCCATAGGTGTTTCCTGTTTCCCCATTGCCGCTTACAATTTAGCCGGTGGGCAAGGTGCTCCAGACTTAGGTGCAGTACACAACTGGATAATAGGCTCAATAGTTATAATCACTATTTTACTATGTTCTGGTTTTGGAAAAAGATTAGTAAATGCCGCAGCAATTCTAATTGGTATGCTTACAGGTTATATTGTTGCAGTTATTTGGGGAATAGTTGATTTCTCGCCAATAGCAGAAGCTGCATGGTTTGCACTTCCTCGCCCTATGGCATTTGGAATCGAATTTAATTTTCAACTTACAATAGTTTTTGTCTTACTATTTTTTATAAACGCAGTAGAAATGACAGGCGACTTTACTGTTTCTGCTACAGGTGGCCTAGGTCGCCAACCAAAAGACAAAGAATTGACTGGAGGAATTGTAGGTAACGCTGTTTCTTGTATGTTTGCCTCATTTTTTAACTGTTTTGCAACAGGTACATATAGCCAATGCTCGGGTATTGTAGCACTTACAAAAGTTTGTAGCCGCTTTGTAATGGGTTGCGCCGCAATAACTCTTATAATATCCGCTGTATGTCCTAAGCTATCTGCTATACTTTCTACAATACCAAACTGTGTAATCGGCGGAGCAACTATAGTTGTATTCTCAATGATTGCTCTATCTGGTATGAATTTAGTATCGGAAAGTCGCTTTACTAGTCGTAGTATGCTTATTTGTGGCACTGCTTTAGCACTTGGCCTCGGAGTATCTTTTTCAAAAGAAATTTTAGCCGGTGCAGGTGAGTATGTTCAAATGTTCTTCGGTGAGTCTAGCATTATATTAGTTGCTGGTGTTGCTTTATTTTTAAACATAATACTCCCTAAAAATGATATAGACAAACAAGTCGAACAAGAGATGCTCGATGCAATTAGAGCCACATCCAATGAAGCATAGGAAAGGAGTTTATTAATATGATAGATTATTTATTCACCAATGGTGTAATAGTTACAGTAAATAAAGCCAGAGAAATCTTTTACGATGGAGCTTTGGCAGTAAAAGGAAATCAAATTTTAGAGGTTGGCCATAGTGACGAACTTAAAACTAAATACCCTACAGTAAATAAAACCATTGATTTAGAAGGAAAAGTTATTTTCCCTGGATTTGTTAACACTCACAATCATTTATTCCAAACACTTTTAAAAGGCTTGGGAGATGATATGGTACTAAAAGATTGGTTGTCTACAATGACGTTCCCAGCTGCTACAAACTTAACTCCAGATGATTGCTACCAAGCATCTATGCTAGGTTGTATGGAAGGTATCCACAGCGGAATTACTACAATGCTAGACTATATGTATCCTCATAACAGAGAAGGGTTAAGTGACGGAGTAGTAAAAGCTTTTAACGACTTAGGAATAAGAGGAGTTTTTGGTCGTGGTTGTATGGATACAGGTGCACAATTCGGTGTACACCCTGGTATAATGCAAACACCTAAAGAAGTAGAAAAAGATTTACGTAGAGTATTTGAAAAATACCATAATAGCCAAAACGAAAGAATAAAAGTATGGACAGCTCCGGCCGCACCATGGTCTAATAGTAGAGAAATGCTAAATATGCTTTGGGATGTTACAAAGGAATACGATGCAGGTTTTACTGTTCATATATCTGAAACACCTTTCGACCGTGAAGCAACACGCCAACTACATGGAAAAGTAGATACTGAATTATTGGAAGAGCTAGGCATTGTTGGGCCAAATGTATTGATGGTACATTGTTGTTACTTAACAGAGCAAGATATAAAAATGGCTAAGGAATACGATATGAAAGTTTCCCATAATGTTTGTTCCAATATGTATTTATCATCAGGAGTTGCCCCAATTCCAGAGCTTTTAAAAGCCGGAGTTACCTGTAGTCTTGGTGTAGACGGTGCAGCAAGTAACAACGCCCAAGACATGGTTGAATTAATGAAATTTACAGCACTGCAACATAAAGTTAATACAAAAAACCCATTAGCTATGTCAGCTGAAAAAGTATTGGAAATGGCAACAATAGATGGCGCACGTGCTTTAGGCATGGAAGGTGAAATAGGCTCATTAGAAGCAGGTAAAAAAGCTGATTTAGTAATTTTTGATCCTTTACAATCTCCAAAAGCAATACCAATGCACAACCCAGTTTCAACTTTAGTATACTCATCATCTCTTAAAAATATTACCAGTGTAATGGTTGATGGTTCAATGATTATGGAAAATGGTATAATTACTAAAGTACCTGATGAAATGGCTGTATACAAATCAGTACAAAAGTGTGCTGAAGATTTATGTGAGCGTGGAAAAATAACAAATCGCCGTGAAGGACATAAATGGAATAATATTTATTCATAGCTTTAAACTTTCGATATATACTTAAGAGTTTGTCAACCTTTCACAAAGGATGCCAAACTCTTTTTTCCCAAGGAGGATAAATGATTATTTTAGATGGCTTAATTACCAATTACAACGAAAGTTTTTTAGGGAATATTAGAATTGAAAATGGCATTATAAGTGAGATAGGCAATGATATTACCCAAAAAAATAACGAGGAAATTGTTAATGCTAAAGGATGCATAATTTTACCAGGAGGCATTGACGTACACACACACTTTGATATGCCAGCCGAAAATTGTATGACATCGGATAATTTTTATACAGGTACAGCAGCTGCTATTGCTGGTGGTACAACTACTGTAATCGATTTTGCAGAACCCGATTTAGGTTCTCCACTTAAAAGTGGTTTAGATACTTGGAAATTAAAATCCAATAAAAATTCTTTTTGTGATTATAGCTTCCACATGACAGTATCCCATTGGTCAGATGACATGGATAAGCAAATTGAAGAAATGCTTCATATGGGAATTACCTCTTTCAAGTCTTATACCGCATATAAAGACAGTATAGGCGTAGAAGATGCTGAGTTAGAAAAAATCATGAAAAGTTGCAAAAAAAATCAGGCAATCCTATGTATCCACTGTGAAGATGGAGATAAGCTAAATGAATTAAAATCTCATTTTAAAGCTAAAGATCCAACAGATATAAATAACCACCCTAAATCAAGGCCGAACCAAGTAGAAGCCTCGGCTATTAAAAAAGTAATAAAAATGGCTGAAACTACTGGCGCAACAATTTATATTGTTCATGTAAGCACCTCCGAAGGATTACAGGAAATAAAGGAAGCAAAAAATAAAAATATATCTATTTACGCTGAAACATGCCCTCATTATTTATTTCTTAATGAAAATAAATATATGTTAGAGAATTTTGAATCTGCAAAATATGTTATGTCACCTCCTTTGCGTCATATAGAAGATCAGCAAGCTTTAGGACAGGCAATTAAATCGGATTTAATAGATGTAGTTTCTACAGACCACTGTTCTTTCAACTATAAAGGACAAAAGGAATTAGGCTTACATGATTTCACAAAAATTCCTAACGGAATACCATCAGTGGAGCACAGGTTGATTTTAATGCACCAATACAGTGAAACTCACGGAATATCACCAGAAAAAATTGTTGAAATAACATCTTATAATCCAGCTCGTATATTCGGGCTTTTACCTAATAAGGGGCAAATTTCTGTAGGAGCTGATGCAGATATAGTTATTATAAAAAAAGTTCCACCCTATGAAATAACAGCAAATGAGCAAAAACAGTGTGTAGACTATACGCCATACGAAGGAATATGTGTTGAGCATAAAATAAAGGCTGTGTATCTCCGAGGTCAACTGGTCTATAATGGTAAAGATGTATTAGGAAGTCCAACAGGAAATTTTATAAGTAGAAAGAAAAACGAAAGGGAATAAAATGTCAGCAATTATTTTAAAGGGAGCATACTTAATGACTCCTACGGGATTAAAAAAAGATTATGGAATAAGAATAGTTGGTAATAAAATCGAAGAAATAGCCTTAAATAGCGATTTAACTGTAAACTCAGGCGATGAAGTAAAAGATGTAACAGACCAAATAATTTTACCTGGATTCGTTAATGGTCACAACCATATGTACGGATTTTTATCTCATGGTATTACTGCCGAAGCAATGGTTACAGAATTTTCTAGTTTTCTAGATGATTTTTGGTGGCCCTATGTGGAAGACAGACTAAACCATAACTTAGTACGAACAACAACTCGCTGGGCATGTGTAGAAATGATAGAAAGCGGAGTAACTTCTTTTGTAGATGTATTGGAAGGCCCAAACACTGTTCCTGGTGCACTAAATATAGAAAAAGAAATTGTAGAGGCTGCCGGCCTAAGAGGACGCCTCTCCTTTGAAGCTTGTGAGCGTGTAAGTAAAGAAAATGCTGCTATTGGTCTAAAAGAAAATTTAGATTTTATAGATAGTTGTAATCCTAAAGACTTAGTTCAAGGTATTAACAGTATCCATACATTATTTACCTGTTCTAAAGAATTTGTAAAGGAAGCAAAAGAAGAAGGTAACTCACGCAATACTTTAACTCATATGCATTTAAGCGAAAGTGTTTTTGAACCCGATTGGTGTAATAAACAATACGGAAAAACTCCTGTAGAAATATATGAAGAATTAGGATATTTAGACGAAAATACCTTAGCCTCTCAAGTGGTAAAAGCAAAAGACTTTGAATTAGATATATTAGCCAAACATAAAGTAAAAGCCGTGTCAATGCCACTGTCCAATTGCGAAGTAGGTGGAGGTTTTGCACCTATATCTACAATGTTAGATAAAGGTATGACTGTAGGTCTAGGCACAGATGGATATATTAATAACTTTTTCGAAGTAATGCGTGGTGCTTTCTTATTACACAAAGCAAATCAACAAGATCCGCAAGTTATGCCCGCTGAGCAAGTATACCATATGGCTACAGCTATGGGAGCAGATGCCATTGGCATTCCTCAAACAGGACGACTAGAAAAAGGAAAGCTTGCCGACGTAATTACAGTAAGCAAAAATTTACCTACACCTATTAACGACAAAAATATATATGATCAACTAGTACTTTTTGCTAATCCAGATAAAGTAATAAATGTAATCTGCAACGGCAAGTACTTAAAAAAAGATAGTCAATTAACAACAATTGATAAAGAGCAAGCACAACAGGAGTTAAACAAGGCAACAGAAGATTTCTGGAGTGTTAATAAATAAGGAAGGTGATGATATGCCATTATATGGAGAGAAAAAATTTAATGTTATTAATCAGTCAAAACCAAGAATAGACGGTTATGACAAAGTAACAGGCAAAGCACGTTATGCCGCAGATATTTACATGGAAGATATGCTTTATGCTGGTGTTAAGCGTTCAGGCCATGTTAGTGCCAAAGTTACTAAAATCGATGTAACAAAAGCTAAAAGCATAGAGGGTGTACATGCTGTAATAACTTTCGAAGACATGCCAAAAACTATAAGCTGGGCAACCTACAGATACTTAACGGACCATATTCGTTACACAGGTGACTGTGTGGCAATGGTTGCAGCTGAATCCAAAGAATTAGTGGACGAAGCTCTAGAAGCCATAGAAGTAGAATACGAGGAATTACCAGGAGTATTTACTATAGATGAAGCACTTGAAGAAGGTGCTCCTCTAGTTCACGATAATTACCCAAATAATATATTTAAGGAATCTGTTTTCCATATTAGAAAAGGCAAAATTGAAGATGGATTTGCTAAAGCAGATGTAATTCTTGAGCGTGAGTACAGAACACAATACATAGAGCATGCATATATTGAACCAGAAGCAGTACTTGCATATCTTAACCCAAATGACGGTGCAATGACAGTTCATGCATCAGCTCAAAACCCATTTTTCACTCGCAGATATATAGCAGACGCTTTAGGCATTCCGATGAACAAAGTTCGCTTGGTACAAGAGGTTTTAGGTGGTTCATTCGGTGGAAAAGAAGAAGGTGTAGGGTTAATGGCAGGGCGAGCTGCTTATTTATCCCATATAACACAAAAACCTGTTAAGTTTGTATTTACCAGAGAAGATTCTTTTTTAGAAAGTGCTAAACGACACCCATTCCGTTTAAGATACAAAGTAGGAGCTACAAAAGAAGGTAAAATAGTTGCATTCCAAGGTGAACAAGTTGATAATTCCGGTGCTTACAACAATCAAACTCAGTTTATGAACTGGAGGGCTAATGTTCATTCAACAGGACCTTACGAAATAGATAATATAAGCACAGACACTTTTGGCGTATTTACAAATAATATTCACAGTGGCGCAATGCGTGGTTATAGCTCCCCTTCATTAATTTTTGGTCAAGAACAATTGATTGATGAATTAGCCGAAGAATTAGCCATAGACGAAATAGAAATAAGACGAATAAATTGCCTTAAAGATGGGTCTATTACAGCAACAGGTGTACCTGTAAAAGATGTTATTTTACAAGAAGTTATGGACTACACTGTAGAGCAAACTGAGTATCAACGCAAACACAAAGAATACTTAAACCAAAGCAACACCACTAAACGCAAGGGAATAGGATTAGCACTTTGCTATAGAGGTAGTGGATTAGGTGCAGAGTCGCCAGATGCATCTGGTTGTATGATGATAATAAATGAAGACGGCTCTGTTATGATTAATTCAGGATTGGCTGAAAACGGACAAGGTCTTAAAACGGCATACGCTCAAATAGCTGCCGAAAGTTTAGGCGTTCCATATGAAACTATACAATTTTTTGGTACAGATACCCACTCCATACCCGACTGTGGTATGACTGTTGCCTCTAGAGGAACAGTTATGGGGGCTCAATCCGTTCGTAAAACTGGTAAAAAGCTAAAAAACATTATGATACAAAACGCTTTAGAACTTAATGTTTTTAACAAAGAGAATTTAACTATAGATGATGTAGAATTAAGTGACGGTTGGTTTTATCTTAAAGAAAATCCAGAAACAAAAGTTTCCATTGCAGATGTATCCAACGGATGTTTATGGACAGGAAAACAAACTTCAGCTTTTGAATGGTATGTTCCAGACGGTTTTGAACAAGACCATCATACAGGGCAAGGCGATGCATTCCCAACTTTTTCATATGGCTGTGTAATAGCCGAGGTAGAAGTAGATATGCGAACAGGTTATGTTGATTTAGTTAATGTAACTTCTAGCCATGATGTTGGTACTGCTATAAATCCAGCATTAATTAAGGGTCAAATATATGGTGGTATAGTTATGGGACAAGGCTACAGCATTATGGAAGACGTAGCTCCAAACAAAGGTCAAGTTAAAAATAGAAACTTCGATTCATACATTATACCTACTTCAATGGACGCTCCGCAAATGCAAGTAAACTTATTTGAATGTGGCGACGAATCTGGTACATACGGAGCAAAAAGTATTGGTGAACCTGCAACAGAGGCAGTTGGCGCTGCAATTGCTAATGCTGTATACAATGCTACAGGAAAAAGGATTAGAGAAAATCCATGCGACTTAGAATCAGTTCTAATAGGTAAAAAACTAAGCTAGAATAAGGGAAAGGAAAAATTATGTTTAAGTATAATTATTACCGTGTTAAAAATTTGCAAGACTTATCTAAACAATTAATACATTATGGATCCAAAGCCCAAATTATAGCGGGCGGAACTGATCTAATGGTGCAAATTTACGAAAAGCACAAACACTGGAAAGATTTAGAATGTATATTAGACATTTCTTCACTTAGGGATGAAATGCGTTATATAAAGGAAAATGATGATACGATTTGCATTGGAGCACTAAGTACACACACAGACATTGAAAAGTCAGAAATAATTAATAAATACCTACCTGCACTTGCATACGCTTGTGAAACCGTAGGCTCTCCACAAATACGTAACCTAGGTACTGTAGGCGGTAGCATTTGTAATGCATCACCAGCATCAGACCCATTAACACCAATGATAGTTGCCGGTACAACTGTAATTATTCAAGGCGAAGCGGGAGTTAGAAAAGTTGATTTACCAGCCTTCTATTTTGGAAAAAGTAAAATAGACCTAAATGCTGGTGAGTTTGTTAAAGAATTTATTGTAAGCAAGCTACCAGAAGAAATGCGAACTAAATTTGTTAAGTTAGGCAGAAGAAAAGCTTTAGCAATTTCTAGATTAAATGTAACTGCTGGTCTTACAATTGATACAGACGGTAAAATAAAAGAAGCACGTTTATCGCCTGGTTGTATATTTATAAAACCCGATAGAGTTACAAGAGCTGAAGAATTATTAATAGGCCAAACACCTTCTAAAAAATTATTTCATAAATCCGGCGAAATAGTATCTGAAGTTATGATTGAGAGAACAGGAATACGTTGGTCTACAGAATATAAAAAGCCAGCTGTAGAAGGTATAGTTGAAGAAGCGCTTTTACGTGCAGCAGGAATGGAGGTGTAGGCTATGGAAAAAATAGAAATTAAATTTAACTTAAATAACTCGGAACAAACTGTCTACGTTAAGCCAAATATGCGACTCCTAGATGTTCTACGTGATGAACTACATTTAACTGGTACAAAAGAAGGCTGTGCTGTTGGTGAATGTGGTGCTTGTACTGTTATTTTAGACGGTCAAGCCGTTACTGCCTGTCTTGTTTTGGCAGGTCAAATACATGGTCGCAATGTAGTAACTATTGAAGGCGTTGGCACTGATGGCAAACTAGACCCAATTCAAGAAGCAATTTTAAAACATCATGCACTTCAATGTGGATTTTGTACACCTGGTTTTGTTATGAGCGCAAAGGCACTATTGGACCAAAACCCAAAGGCAACTAGAGATGAAATTCGTCAAGCGATTTCTGGAAATTTATGTCGCTGTACTGGATACGAACAATTAATAGAGGCAATCCACGATGCAGCCTCTGAACTTGAAGCACAAGGTAAAGCATTACTATAAGGAGGATTTTAGATGTTTAATAAAGACAAATTACAAGGAGCTGATATCAGTATAGATTTCTGCGGATATAAATTACAAAGTCCATATATTTTATCTTCAGGGCCACTTACTTACGGCTCTGAGGGAATGATAAAAGGACACCAAGCAGGTTGTGGCGCAGTAGTAACTAAAACAATACGTAAAGCTGCTGCAATAAATCCAGTTCATCATATCGGTTCTATTAATAACGATTCATTAATTAACTGTGAAAAATGGGCAGATTCAGACCCAGAAGTGTGGTACAAAAAAGAAATACCTGAAACAGTTAAAGCTGGCGCAATCGTAATTGCCAGTGTTGGACACACATTAGAAGAAGCACAAGAAATTGTTACTGAAGTAGAAAAAGCTGGTGCACACATGATCGAACTTGTTTCCTATGAGGAAAGTACGTTACTACCAATGCTTGAATATACAAAAGCTAATGTAAAAATACCCGTTATTTGTAAATTAAGCGGGAATTGGCCTGACGCCGTTGGAACAGCAAAAAGATGTTTAGAGCGTGGAGCCGATGGAATATGTGCCATTGATTCAATTGGCCCTACTTTAAAAATCGATATAGAAAAAGCAAGTCCTGAAATGATGAGTGCCGATGGATATGGTTGGTTAACTGGTGGCGCAATGCGACCAATTGCCATGCGTATAAATGCTGAGATAGCTCGCAATCATCCAGAACTTAATAATTTATATGCATCAGGTGGTGTAATAACAGTTGACAATGCAATTGAATTTATGATGGCTGGTGCAATGGGTGCCGGTATATGTACTGTCGGTATTTTAAAAGGTGTTGAGCACGTAGAAAAAATGTGTTATGACCTTTCTATACGCCTTAGTGAACTAGGTTATAAATCCGTTGCCGATGTAAATCGAGCTGCTTTACCAAACTTCCCTAAAAAAGAGCATGTTAGAAAAATTAACTTTAAGTTTACAGCTTATAAAGACGATGGTAAAAAAGAATGTATCTCTTGTAATAAATGTGTAAAAGTCTGCTGCTATGATGCAAGAACTCTTACTTTCCCAGATATGAAAGTAGATTTAGAGAAATGCCGTTTTTGTGGACTTTGTATTGATGTATGTCCAACTGCAGCCCTTAAAGGAGCACTTGCAGCACAAACAGCAGAAGATTTGGAACTAGAAAGAAAGTCCCTTGAATTTTAAAAGAAATAAGGAGGATATCATGTTAGGAAAAGATAGAGAAGAACAGCTTATCGCATTTTGTCAACGAATGATTCAGGCAAAAAGCTATAGTGGTGAAGAAAATATAGTAGTTGATGAAATGAAAAAATTCAGCGAAGAAAATGGTTTTACAAAGGTTCATATTGACAAGTACGGAAATTGTATTTGCTCCATAAAAGGTAAAAAAGATGGCCCTAAAATTTTATTTGACGGACATATGGACACAGTTCCTGTGCCTAACCCATCATCTTGGAAACATAATCCCTATGGTGCTGAAATTATTGATGGTAAAATGTATGGTAGAGGCACATCAGACATGAAGGGAGCATTATCTTCTATGTTGGCTGCTGCTGCATATTTCGCTAAAGATTGTGACTATGACTTTGCTGGAGAAATTTATGTAGCCGGTGTAGTACACGAAGAGTGTTTTGAAGGAGTAGCTGCAAGAGAAATAAGTAAGTATGTAAATGCTGACTATGTAATAATTGGTGAAGCTTCTCAGTTAAATATTAAAATAGGTCAACGTGGTAGAGGCGAATTACAAATTGAAACTTTTGGAATTCCAGCCCATTCAGCAAGTCCACACAAAGGAGTAAATGCCGTTTACCAAATGTGTAAAGTTGTTGAAGCAGTAAGAGAACTTGTACCAACTAACCACCCTGTTTTAGGCGATGGTATTTTAGAATTAGTTGATATAAAGTCATCACCTTACCCAGGTGCATCTGTTGTACCAGACTATTGCAGAGCTACATACGACAGAAGATTGCTAGTAGGCGAAACTAAAGAGTCTGTTATAAAACCACTTCAAGATTTAATAGACGATATGATGGCAAAAGATGACCAACTTAAAGCAAAAGTTTCCTTTGTAACAATGGAAGAAAAATGCTATACAGGTGAAACAATAGGAAGTGAAAGATTTTTCCCAGGTTGGTTGTACAATAAAGAAGAAGCATTTATTCAAGATGTATATAAAGAAATGAAGTCTTTAGGATTTGAGCCAACAATTACAAACTACGACTTCTGTACAAACGGTAGCCATTACGCAGGTGAAGCAGGCATTAAAACATTAGGTATAGGCCCATCTGAAGAGACTTTAGCCCATACCATAGATGAATATATAGAATTAGACCAACTTATAAAAGCAACTCAATGCTACTACGGAACAATGAAAGCGTTATTAAAATAATTTTGAAAGGAATAGACATGCAATTATTTGACTTACACTGCGATTCAATTGTTAGATACCGCCAGCTGCAATCTGGTTTTTTATGCAATGAAACTCAGTTTTCATTAAATCAAAAAAAAGAATTTAAACGCATGTGTCAAACCATGGCAGTTTTTATACCTGATGATATACGCGGAAAAGCAGCCCTTGACTATTTTAATATTCACTATGAATACTTAGTACAATTAGCAAGTAAAGAATCTAAGCTTATGGAAATAGCCCTTAATGGTGTAGATATAAAGCGAATTACGGAAAACAATAAATGTGCTTTAATTACTGCTATAGAAAGTGGTGCAGCTTTAGCTGGCGACCTTAAAAATGTAAGACACATTGCTAATTGTGGTGTGCGTATGATGACTTTAGTGTGGAATGGAGAAAACGAAATAGGCTCCGGCCATAGCACAAATAATGGTATAACTGAATTTGGACGTGAAGTAATAAAAGAGATGGAAGAAGAAAAAATAATTGTAGACGTTTCACATTTAAATGATGTCGGCTTTGATGATGTATGTAAAATCGCTTCTAAACCTTTTATAGCTACCCATTCAAATCTACGCTCTATCTGTTCACATAAACGTAACTTAACAAATGAGCAGTTTAAGGAGATTGTAAGACGAAAAGGCTTAGTGGGTATAAACCTTTTTGAACCATTTCTTTCTGATGATGGAATTGGTACAATGGATACGGTTTTACGCCATGTATACCATATGCTTGAACTAGGCGGCGAAAATGTAATTGCCTGTGGTGGCGACTTTGATGGAGCTGATGTTCACCCTACTTTAGATAATCCAGAAAAATTTGGAAGTTTGGCAGATTATTTAATCAATAATGGTATAGATAAAACTTATGTTGATAAAATGTTTTTTGATAACGCCCTTCAGTTTTTTATGGAGAATTAGGTATAGCTTATAAATCAAGAGTCAAGCGATATACCACCAATATTTTTTTATTGTTTCCCAAAGCAATAAAAGCAGTACTTACTAAGTGTATTATAAACACTATAGTAGTACTGCTTTTTTTCGGCTCCTTATCAAATCCTGTTGTTCCCTAAAAAGATTAACAACTAAATCAATTCAAATAAGTTAATCTTAGATGGGTAATTTTTAAGATTTTATAAGGATTAAGAAATTAATATTATTTAAATTCTATGTCAACATCAGGCATTTCCTTTGGGAGTTCGCCTGATTTTAACTGTTCAGTATTTATATGGTCAATAGACCTATCCGTCAGTGTGGGCTTGAACCCCCACTGTCTAAATTTTACTTACAGTAAGACGCTTACGCGTCCGCTGATCACCACGGTTCTATCTTACTGATCATAACTTTCCAAGCATTTTACGAAGTGCCATTTCAATTACATTAGCTATAACCGTAATCACGCAGAATAGAATTAAAACAACATCACTATTATACTTATACAATAAAACCCCTGATATAAAACTACACAAAATAATAAATATGCAATAAATATTTTTTATAAAAATAAATTTTTTAATACCATCATTTTTTATTTGTTTTTTTTCCGTTATTATTTTATTTATAGCATTCTTAGTTATTGGCACTCCTATAACAGTTGTGCGAAATGTCAATATAAAACTTAGCAATAAAATCAAGCATATCAGAAAGGAAAAAAAAGACATCATTTTATAATAATTAAAGTCAATCATCTCCATTACATATCACTCACTTCACAATAAGCATCGTAAGCTTCACCCCAACTCACGGAAAGATCTATTAAACTATTAAAAGCCGCTACTGTTGCTCCTGTTGCTGCTAACGCAGCCATAGCTGTTGCCCCTGACAAAACTCCACCGCTTGCAACTGTAACAGGCACTGTTGCATATATAAGAACTGCCGTTAAACCTGCTGCACCTGTATACAGTATAACTTTTTTTCTAATGAATCTATATCTTCAACAGCTTTATAAAATCGTTTTATCTCTGAAGAGTTTTTAGGTGTTTCAACTTTATTTAAACAGTAATAACTTAAAAGACTTTTTTTCGGTCGTCTCAATTGCCAAGTATCTTGTTCTCCGTAATACTTTGTATATTCATAATTAGAAAATGTATCTTGTTTTTTGGAAACTCTTCTTTTAGCATTTAATTTATTGGTTTCTTCTTGCTCTCTCAAACTAATATCTATAGACTCCACTTTCTTATTATTAATAATAACATAATTATTACTAGGATTATTAAAATCGTTAAATGAAAAATTATCAGATATATTTTTTATATTTCTAGAACGTAGTTTTAAAAAATTATTAATTGGATTCTCACTTAAGTCGTATGTAATTGATGTATTCCCAATATTATTACGTACAACTAAGTATTGCTCACCCTCTCCAGTTATCAAAGTTTCCGTTTTTTCAGCCGTATCCAGAAGAATAATAACCTTTAATTCCTCTCCCTTATAATTTATATTTTGGACAGTTGATGTAACTTTCATATCTTGATATTCACTTGCGAAGATTTCAGTATTCATCAACAATATTACAACCATTGTCATGCTTATTGTTTTTTTCATATTCATAATATATCTCCTTATAATCCATCGCTCCACTTACTTGTGTTATAAATAATATAAATATATAATTTATCTATATTATTTACCAAAATAATTACTGCAGTATTTATTATATATACTATTATACAGTAAAAAAAATACAATACCATTTTCGAAAATTTAACTTTTTCCTACTTTTATGTACGAGTTTTTCAATAAAAAAAGGGTTCTATAATAAATGGTGTTGGTAAAAAAATTAGGACTATTTATTATACAAAAAAAAGACATAACAACCTAAATATCCTACAATTTAATCAGGTAAAAAATAGCAAAGGAGGTTGTTACATCTAATATTATTGCAAGGCTAATGATTAACTTGATGGATAAATTAACAGGTATTTTTATAATAACGTCATCATGTCTAATGCCATATAATTGTGCATAGTCAACAATATTATCAATTTCAAAGAATGTTCTTGTTAGCGATTCAGAAATTTCAACGGTATTAGCCAATACTTGGAAGTTTATTGAAATAACAAAACTTAATGCTACCAAATAAATATATAACTTCTTCATATTTAATTCTCCTTATGATATTTTTTTACAATAATAGTAGTTACTACTCCAAAAAGTAAAACAGCTATACTTATTACTACAAAATTTTTGTAGCTTGTATTTTCACTAACTGTAGTATTTACAAAACCATAAGACCCCACCTGTCCTTTTATAGGTGGATGAAGTTCATTAATGTATTTTTTAATTTGATTGTAATTATAGGCACTTGCTGCTGAGCAATAAAGCAAAGCTTTATGACCAAGGCTTGGGGCTTTTCAAGACAGCTCCATATTTCAATATAGTCCCTTTTTTTATTTAAATATGTTACTATAAGATATAAAAAACATAACCCAAGGAAAGGTTTAAAATGTTACCAGAAAAATTTAAAACTAATATGCAAGATTTACTAAAGGAAGATTATTCCGACTATCTTCTTTCCTTTAAAGAAAATAATATAAAGGGAATTCGAATTAATAATTTAAAAATATCAAATGAAAATTTTTTAAACAAATACAATTCTTTTTTCCAAAACTTAACACCTGTACCATGGTGTGACCGTGGTTACTATAGTCATATAACCAACACCATTTTATACAATGCTGGGCTTTATTATATACAAGAGCCTAGTGCAATGTCCGTGGCAAATTTTCTACCCATTAACGAAAAGGACAGAATTTTAGACCTATGCGCCGCTCCTGGAGGCAAAACAACTTTTATAAGCGATAAACTAAATAACACTGGCCTTGTAGTTGCCAACGACATCAGTCCCACAAGATGCAAAGCTCTAATAAAAAATATTGAGTTAATGGGTATAAAAAATACAATTGTTACAGCTGAAAAGCCTGAAAAATTGCGAAAGTATTTTAAAAATTATTTTAATAAAATCCTTATAGACGCACCTTGCTCTGGCGAAGGGATGTTTCGTAAAGATAAATCCGTTCTTAATAACTGGCATGAAAATGATAATTTAAAATTTGCAGAAGTACAAAAAGAAATTTTAGAAATAAGTAAAAATTTACTTTGTAATAATGGCTACATAGTCTACTCCACTTGTACATTCTCCCCAATTGAGAATGAAAATATAATTTTGGAATTTTTAAACAACAACCCAGAATTTCACCTAGTTCCTATAGATAACGAAAAATACAACTTCTCCCGCGGTTTAGTAAAGGGAGCAAAAAATACTAGTAGACTTTTTCCACACAAAATAAAAGGCGAAGGCCATTTTTTAGCTATTTTAAAGCGTGATGATGAAGCAAATGAAGAATTTGATTTCCCATGGAAAAATCCAAAAGAGGTAAAGTATTTTAGGGAATTTGAAAAAGAATATTTAAATATAGAAATTAATGGATATTTTTTTCTACACGAAAAATCCCTATTTGTTACTAATGTACCTCTTCCTAGCTTAAAAAATTTACGTGTAATGCGTAGTGGTTTTTATTTAGGTGATATTAAAAATAGATTTATTCCATCCCAACACTTAGCCATGGCACTTAATGGAAAAGATTTTAAAAACACCCTGAATTTAGAGCTATCAGACCCAAGAATCCAAAAATACCTTAAAGGAGAAACCTTAGAGGCTGAAATGCAAGATGGTTGGGTTCTTGTTAATATGGATGGCTATCCACTGGGATTTGCCAAAGCTCAAAGTAATAAATTAAAAAATAAATTATCGAAAAGTTTTATACAATTTTAAGGAGTAAATATGGCTTTTTTAATTAGTAATAAAGAAGAATTTGAAAAAAGTAATATAGAACAATTGGACTTTATAATGGTAAGTGGTGACGCCTATGTTGACCATCCATCTTTTGGCATAGCCATTATAGGTAGGCTATTGGAAAAAGAAGGTTATAGCGTTGGCATAATCCCTCAACCTAAGTGGAATGATATTAATTCATTTAAAATTTATGGCGAACCAAAACTTGCATTTTTAGTAAGTGGCGGTAATATCGACTCCATGGTTAACCACTATAGCGTAAGCAAAAATTCTAGAAAAAAGGATTTATATAGTCCCAATGGAGAGGCAGGCCATAGACCAGATAGAGCAACTATTGTTTACGGAAACAAAATTCGTGAAGCCTATAAGCATGTGCCTATAATTATAGGTGGTATAGAAGGCAGCCTGCGTCGACTCTCCCACTACGACTATTGGGACAATAAAGTACGCCGTTCCATTCTTTTAGATAGCTCAGCAGACCTATTAGTTTATGGAATGGGTGAAAACCAGATAGTTGCAATAGCAGAAGCCCTAGACAATAACATTCCTATAGAGGAAATAACCTATATAAACGGCACAGTTTATAAAACTAAAGACACTAATAAATTTCATAATCTAGAATATATTAGCCTGCCTAGCTATAAGGAAGTTTGCAGTAAAAAAGAAGCATACACCGAAAGTTTCCGTATACAAAATGATAATGCTGAATTTGGGACGGGAAAAATTTTAGTAGAGAATTATGGGAATATTTATGTTATACAAAACTCACCTACTACACCACTAACCACAAAACAGCTAGACCGAATATACAATTTAGACTTTGAAAGAACTTTTCACCCTATGTATAAATATATACCAGCAATAGAAGAAGTCAAATTTTCTATAATTAACAATAGAGGTTGTTTTGGTAGTTGCAACTTTTGTGCTCTCACATTTCACCAAGGTAGAGTTGTACAGGCTCGAAGCCAGAAGTCTGTAGTTAATGAGGTTAAAAAATTCATATATAGCCCCGACTTTAAGGGATACATACATGATGTAGGAGGTCCAACAGCCAATTTTTCCCAAGCCGCTTGCAAAAAACAAGAAAAACACGGTTCTTGTATAGGCAAAAAATGTTTAAGCCCTACCCCATGTAAAAACTTAAAAATTAGTCATAGTAATTACTTGAGCCTTTTACGTGAACTTAGGGAGCTTCCTAAAGTGAAAAAAGTTTTTATACGTTCTGGTATTCGTTACGACTATTTATTATACGATAAAGATGAAACTTTCTTCAATGAATTGTGTGAGCATCATGTAAGCGGACAGCTTAAAGTAGCACCAGAACATATATCTAATAATGTTCTAAAGTTCATGGGCAAGCCAAGCGAAGAAGTATACAATAAATTTGTTGATAAGTTTAAAAGAATAAATGAAAAATTAAATAAAAAACAATTTATTGTGCCCTATCTTATGTCTAGTCACCCTGGCTCCGACTTAAATGACGCAATAAAACTTGCACTATACCTAAAAAAACACAATATTAACCCTGAGCAAGTACAAGATTTTTATCCCACACCTGGAACTCTATCAACTTGTATATATTACACAGAAATTGACCCCTATACAAATAAAAAAGTATATGTACCAAAAACTAAAGAAGAAAAAGCAATGCAAAGAGCTTTAATACAATTTAAACTACCGCAAAATTACGCATTGGTGCACAAAGCTTTAGTACAAGCTAATAGAGAAGATTTAATAGGAAATGGAAATAACTGCCTTATTTACGATAAATTTAATAAAAAGCCGAAAGAAAATAAATTAGAAAAACCATATAAAAAGAAAAAAACTATTAGAAATGTACATAAAAAAAAGGGAAAATAAAACTAGTGCCAAAAGCAAACCATTGTTGAATTGCTTTTGGCACTAATCTTTATAAATAATATAATCCTAGATAATCTTCTTTAACATAGAAGTTACTGTTGCTAAAAACAGTAGATTATAAATTTATAGCAAAAAAATCGGGAGTTGCTGAAAATAGCATCCCCCGACAAAATAATTAAATTATTTTAAAGTTACTACCGCACCAGCTTCTTCTAATTTAGCTTGTAATGCTTCAGCATCTTCCTTGCTAACACCTGATTTTAAAACTGAAGGTGCATTGTCAACTAATTCTTTAGCTTCTTTTAAGCCTAAACCAGCTGCATCTTTAACAACTTTTATAACTTTAATTTTTGTAGCGCCTGCATTTGTAAGTTCTACATCGAACTCAGTTTTTTCTTCAGCAGCGTCGCCACCACCTGCAGCACCACCTGCCATTACTACACCAGCTGCAGCTGAAACACCAAATTTTTCTTCAGCAGCAGATACTAATTCATTTAATTCTAATACTGTAAGTTCTTCTACAGCAGCTAAAATTTCTTCTACAGTTAATTTTGCCATTTTTATATCCTCCTAAAATTGTCTAATTTTTTTTAACTTAATCATATGACTAAGCAGCGTCTCCATCTTTTTGGTCTGCAACAGCTTTGATAACCCTTGCAAATGAACCAATAGGAGCTTTGAAAGAACCGAAAAGTTTTGAAAGTAAAACTTCCCTTGGTGGTATACTAGCAATAGCTTTTATACCTTCAGCGTTATAAACAACACCTTCTATAACTCCTGCTTTAAATTCAATTGCTGGAACCGTTTTAGCTGATTTAGCTAATATAGCAGCACCTGCAGTTGGGTCTTCATATGCTATACATATAGCAGTTGGACCTTTTAATTCATCGCTAATACCTTCAAATTCAGTACCTTCAATAGCATACTTGATAATAGAGTTTTTATATACTTTGTACTCTAGGTTTGATTCTCTAAGAGATTTTCTTAGTAAAGTATCTTGTGCAACATTTATACCTCTTGCATCAACTAATACTATAGAAGCAGCACCTTCAAGTTTACTTTTTAATTCGTCAATAATAACTTTTTTAGCTTCTAACTTCGGCATGATACACCTCCTTATTTTTTTATTTATAATCTACATCTATAGACAAGGATAAAAAAAGGACTCAAAGAGTCCTTTAAAATTTTAATTTAAAAGTCCTCGGTTGGATTTACAGATTAATATCTACCTACTGTCTACGGATTTATTAACTTCAATATAATATCACAAGTAATAGTTCTTGTAAATACCTATTTAAAAAATATTTTACTCAGAAATTTTGGCACCATTAATCTTAATACCAGGTCCCATTGTACTAGTAAGTGTAACACTTCTTAAATATGTACCCTTAGCAGCGGAAGGCTTAGCTTTAATAACAGCACTCATCAATGTTTGCATATTTTCAGCTATTTTTTCTTTACCAAAAGAAACCTTGCCAACTGGTACGTGAATAATATTTGTTTTGTCTAATCTATATTCAATTTTACCTAATTTAATTTCTTTAACAGCTTTTTCTACGTCCATAGTTACAGTACCAGCTTTTGGATTAGGCATTAACCCTTTTGGTCCAAGGATACGTGCGAGTCTACCAATTACAGCCATCATATCAGGTGTTGCAACTATTACATCGAAATCGAACCAGTTATCATTTTGAATTTTAGCTACATATTCTTCAGCTCCAACATAATCTGCACCTGCAGCTATAGCTTGCTCAGCTTTTTCGCCTTTAGCAAAAACTAAAATTTTTGTTTCTTTACCTGTTCCATGAGGTAAAATAACAGCACCACGAACTTGTTGGTCCGCATGTCTACTGTCTACACCTAAACGTATATGAGCCTCAACAGTTTCGTCAAATTTAGCAATAGATGTTTTAACAACTAAATCTGCTGCCTCGTCCATATCATAAAGCGTAGAACTATCTATTAGTTTTGCTTTCTCTATATATTTTTTTCCTCTTTTCATTGAAAGATCCTCCTTATGTGGTGATATCGGGAGTATTCCCTCCCACGTACATTTACATTTTTTAAAAAATTAGTCTTCTACAACTATACCCATACTTCTTGCAGTACCACATATCATACTTGTAGCAGATTCAATAGTAGCAGCATTTAAATCTTGCATTTTTTGCTCAGCAATTTTTTGAACTTCTGCTCTTTTTATTTTAGCAACCTTATCTTTTTGTGGCACGCCAGAACCAGACTCTATACCGCAAGCCTTTTTAAGTAAAACAGCAGCTGGTGGAGTTTTAGTAATAAATGTAAAGCTTTTGTCTTCAAAAACTGTAATAACAACAGGAATTATTAAACCTGTGTCGTTTTTAGTTCTTTCATTGAAGTCTTTTGTAAAGGCCATAATATTAACACCATGCTGACCTAATGCTGGTCCAACTGGTGGTGCTGGTGTAGCTTTTCCTGCTGGAATTTGTAATTTAATATATCCTGAAACTTTTTTTGCCATAATTGGCACCTCCTATAAACTAAGCTCGTTGCGAGCTCTTTGTGGTAATACTGGGGGATACCCTCCCACTTTTAAAATCTAAACTTTGGTTACTTCATCAAAACCTAGCTCAGCTTCTGTTTCTCTACCAAACATATCTACTCTTATTTTTAGCGTCTTCTTCTTTTCGTTGATTTCGATAATAATACCCGACATGCCACTTAACGCACCGGAATTCACACATACTTCTTCATCAACTTCCAAGTCATAAACAACGCTAGCCAACTTAACACCCATGCGTGCAACTTCATCTTCAGTAAGAGGGCTAGGCTTAGAGCCTGGTCCTACAAAACTAGTTACACCTCTTGTATTTCTTACTACATACCATGTATCATCGTTCATATACATGTGTATTAACAAATACCCTGGAAAAGTCTTTTTCTGCACTAATTTTTCAACACCATTTTTTATTTCCATTACATCTTCCATAGGAACTACAATGTCTAAAATTTGGTCGTGCATATTTCTGTTTTCAATAGTTTTTAAGATATTAGCTTTTACTTTGTTCTCATACCCTGAGTATGTATGTGCTACATACCACATTGCTTTTTCTGACATGAAATCATCCTCACTAACTCATAGAGAAAGAATTATAAAATTGATACTAAAAAGTCCAAAACAAGCTCAAATATCGTATCGTAAAAGAATATAATAATTCCTATTAATAAAGAAACTACCACAACTGATATAGTTTGTGATATAAGAGTTTCTCTACTTGGCCATACAATTCTTTTAGCCTCAGATTTTACACCGTTGAACTCTGTAACAAGTTTATTTTCTTTTTTTAAAGCTGTATCATTTTTGGCATTTTTGTCCATATTATTCACATCCTTAAAAAACAATTACTTAGTTTCTTTGTGTAAAGTGTGCTTGTTGCAAAACTTACAATGTTTTCTAGTTTCCATTCTATCTGGATGGTTTCTCTTTTCCTTAGTAACATTATAGTTTCTTTGTTTACATTCTGTACATGCTAAAGTAATTTTTGTTCTCATTAATTTCCACCTCACTTACATTTTTCCCAGTCTTTACATAAAAAAAAGACCTAGGTCAATGTTCATGTTACCAAATTTTCCCTCATAAGTCAAATATTTTTTTCAAATTATTTTAATTTTTTTTTATGTAAAAATATGGTATATTTAAAATAATTTTTTGTGCCCCAGCTTAAATGAAAGGAGAATTATGTTACTAGATGATGTAATTAAAATTTTTAATGAGACCCAAGAATTTGAAAAATCTAAAAACTTTTATTTTGAAAAACACCAATGTGAAAAAACAAATAAAGAAATTAAAATTAATTTTGATTATTCTATTTTATCTGAACGTACTGAACATAAAATAATTTTTGGACATTGTCCTCATTGTAAAAAAACTTTTTATAATGTAGATTATGATTAGTTTTTAATGAGTTTTACCCAAATAAAAAAGGGTCTCATATTGAGCACCCTTTTTTATTTATTATTTAAAAACTAAATTTTTTCTATCTCTTTAAAAATGCTTTCTTTAAATTCTCTTAACTTTTCGTCTCCGTCTTTCATGCTTTCCCCAATTACACCACAATAGATTTTTATTTTCGGCTCAGTTCCAGATGGTCTTACACAGAACCAACTTTTATCTTCTAAAACGAAATACAGCACGTTCGAAGAAGGTAATTCAGACTTTTTAATTTCACTGTTTAGCAAATTCAATATGGTGCCTGTTGAATAATCTCTAAACTCTACAGTTTTTACACCATTTATTTCCTTCAATGGATTACTACGGAGGGAGTTAATTATTTGCACAATTTTTTCACTTCCCTCCTTGCCCTGTAATGTAATGGATTTAATACCATCGCTATAATATCCATATTTATTGTACATATCAATTAAAGCATCATATAAAGTTTTACCTTTCTTTTTGTAGTAAGCACTTGCCTCACATAGTAATAATGTGGCTACAACGGCATCCTTATCTCTAGCATAGGTTCCAGCTAAACAACCATAGCTTTCTTCAAATCCAAATAAAAAATTGTGGCTGTTATCTTTTTTAAACAACTTTATTTTTTCCCCAATGTATTTAAAGCCTGTTAAAGTTTCAAAATATGAAACTCCATAACTTTTTGCAATTTCACCAGTTAAGTCAGTAGATACTACTGTAGAAATAATGGCATCATTTTCTTTTAATACACCTTGATTTTTCTTTGTGCTAAGTATGTATTCCGTAATAAGTGTTCCTGTCATATTTCCACTTAAAACAACGTATTCCCCATTATTGTTTTTAACTACAGCCCCTACTCTATCAGCATCTGGGTCTGTTCCCACAATTATGTCTGCATCTTCTTTATTTGCCAACTTAATTGCTAGTTCAAAAACTTTTGGGTCTTCAGGATTAGGATATCCCACAGTAGTAAAGTTCTCATCTGGTAATTCTTGTTCTTTTACTACACTTACATTTTTAAAACCTGCTCTACTAAGAACTTCCCTTACTGGTATGTTTCCTGTACCATGTATTGGCGTGTAAACAATTTTAAGATCCTGCCCTACATCTTTAACTAAACTGGAATCCATTACTTGTTCTAGCACATTTTTATAGAATTCCTCATCTACTTCTTTTCCAATATATTTTAACATACCACTACTTAGGGCGTCTGGTTCACTCGTTTTAATAATGGCATCATATCCAGAAACCATATTTACTTCCTCAATTACATTTTCGTCCACTGGATAGGCTATTTGTGCACCATCTTCCCAATAAACTTTGTAACCATTATACTCCGGAGGATTATGGCTAGCTGTTATAACTATCCCAGATATACAATTTAAATAACGCACAGCAAAAGATAACATTGGAGTTGGTCTTAGGCTTTCAAATAAATATACCTTTATACCATTTCCAGCCAAAATAAGAGCTGCCGCTTTTGCAAATTCTGGCGACATTCTTCTTGAGTCATAAGCAATAGCAACTCCTCTTTCTGCTCCACCTTTACTATTATTTAAAATATAATTTGACAGACCTTGAGTCGCTTTACCTACAGTATAAATATTCATTCGGTTGTCACCAGCACCTATTATGCCTCTTATGCCGCCCGTTCCAAAGGCTAACTCCTTGTAAAACCTTTCCTCTATTTCCTTTTTATTATCTGCTAATGATTTTAGTTCATTTTTTGTATCATCATCAATACAATCCATTTCCAACCAATTGTTATATTTGCTCATAAAATCCATAGCTTTACTCCTTTAATATATATTCGACTTTGTAAAAACTTATTTTAAATTAGCACTGTCATAAGTCATAAAATGACTAGCTCTTAATATAGGATCTGGTGTAGAATTTGGATCTGAGTAAAAAGCAGAATAGTTAACATCAGAGAAAATAGCCTCCTTTGTAAGGTCTTCATAGGAGTTATTACCACGTAGTTGGTTAATTGTATAAGCTATATCCCTTTTTGTTACTAGTTCATTTTCTGTTATCAAGTTCCATCTTAATATTTTTGCTTCATCTGCTGCTTTATTTATAGAATCTCTATACCATTTATTATTAGATGATTGATATAAAGCAACTCCCGATTTAACAGCCGTTCCTGATAGCAATTCTACATGATGAGCCTCTGTACCTATTCTAGATACTAGTGAAGCAAACTCTACTAAAGTCATATTATCTGTTGGTTTTACTGTTCCATCCTCGTATCCTGAAAGGAATCCTGCATCGTATGCCCAAGATATAGGCTTTACATACCAGTCTGAGCTTGTCAAGTCCGAGAAACTATCCACGGCTTTACTACTTACTGTCGTTGCTTCACCATTTAATCCCGCATATAACATTTGAATTACTTCGGCTCTTGTAGCAGGTTTGTCAGCGTTTAGTACTAATTTACCGTTAGCATCACTACCACTTAAGTATTGAGTGAATACTCCTTTTGCTGGTGTTTTAACAATATAAGAACTTCCTTCTTTTACTAATGTCGGTTTATTATATAAGTTTGAATATACACCTTTTACAATTTGGTGATTCTCAGCTCCTTTTAGGGCACTATATACCATTTGTGGCGGTTCATACCTCCCCGCTATCGAATTACTATTGTTGTTACCTTCCATAGTTGTAGAATTATTTGACTCTGTGTTGCTCGCTGGTTTTGAGTCTTCTATTTTTCTTGCTGTAAATGTATAGCTATCTTTTAATTTATTAACTGCTATTGTGTTGAAAGATTCTAATTCTAAGTTATATTGTGTTCCTTTTTGAAAATAGTTAGAAGGTATTATATAGTCCCTATTTACTAATGTTGCACGATCAACTTTTGTAACTTGAACTTCTTTTCCTGCTTCATCTACAAATTTTATAATAGTTTCACCAGTAAGATTAGCAGTCTCTTTTTCATCATCTTTCTTTTCTTTCTCTTTTTCTTTAGCACCCTTATTTTTACCATCCCACTCTAAATTGTCTTCCAGATATATTTTATAACTTTCACTGCCCTCAACTGTCATTCTATCTGGCATACGTGGTGAAATTTCATCTATATCGGAGTCTTCTAAATTAAGCTTTTCCAGAATATCTTCTTTATATACTCTTTCTTCTAATTCATACTCTATCTCAATTGTATCAACTTTATCACCATCTTCATATATAGAAAACTTATATACATATTCGTACTCGTCTTGTTCAAGTACTATAGTTACACTATAAAATTCTTCATCTGTAGGTACTCTAAATGAATCTCTTTGATCATAATATGAGTAATTGGATTCTGGAATTCTAAACTCATCTACATAGTACTTCTCGCCAGCTTTTAGTATTTCTGTTGTTCTATCAACTATTTTATCTGTAAATTCATCTATCCACTTTATCTCGACTTCGACTTTATCACTATTAGATTCAGCTGTAGCATTATAGGATATCTCTCTATTATTAACTACCTCTCCTGTAACAGTTTCAGCATAAGCACTTACTGGTAACATTAGGGAAAGCCCTAGCATCAAACCACCAATAACATTAAACTTCATTTAAATTTACCTCCTTAGGGTTATCCGTGTCATTTAACTTGAACATATTAAGCAATACTCTCTATGAACTTTTTTACCTTTCATCTAAACACTACTATCTACTTTTTGTAGTTATTAAACTATCTACATTGTACCACATTAGCTTTAAATATAAAAACCGTTCTAAAAGTAAATTAATCTTTTTTCCTATTAAAATACCATAATATATAAACAATCCCTAGAGCTAAATAATAATACATTAAAAATTTTATGCTAGCACTTATTTTAATTGTTGAATAAGGCAGCATACCAAAAAAATTTGTTACATAATAAAAAAACTTTAAAATAATCTTTACAGGTACAGCCAAAATACTAGCTAAAGGCATCCATAAAAAACTAAAAATAACTACTAAAAAACATAAAAAAACTAAGATTGTTATAAAAGGTATAAGTAGCATATTTGCGAATATACTGTATGGATAAAAATAACCAAAAGCATATACCATGTAGGGCGTAGTTAAGAGAAAAACAGCAATAAAACAACTTAATACTTTGTCTAAGTTATAGTATTTCAAATTAAATCTTATTCGTAAATAATTAAATAAATCTATCATAATAGGTGTGCAAGTTATTATTCCAAAGGCTGCCAAAAAAGATAATATAAATCCAGATGTAAATAAAAAAAGTGGTTCATAAACTAAAATAACTACACCTGCCCCAAATAAAGTTGCTACAGGATTAGCCTTTCTATAAACAAAAATTGGCAATAGAGTTATGCAAGTCATTGTAGCAGCTCTTATGGTCGAGGCACTTCCTCCTGTAAAAAATGCAAACAAAAATATAAATAACATCGTTACAATAGTAACAATGCGAATATTCCAAAATCCTATAAAAAAATAACTTAGGACATTATAAACTAATAATACTAATATACCTATGTGTAAGCCTGAAATAGCAATTATATGATACATACCACTTATTTTATACGCCTCTTCAGTTTCCTTATGAATATTTCTTATACCTATGGTCATAGCCGTAACAATATCGCCATCTTTATTATTGAAAATTTTATAAATATTACTTTTAATGTCTTCTCTTAAAGTATATATTGTTCTGGTATTGCCAACTATTTCATAATCTCTTATTAATACTTTATAATCAATACCCTTACTACGTTCATACAAAAATTCTTTATACTCATTTTTTTCCAGTAACTGAAATTCACCTTCAAACTTAATTATGTCTCCTATTTGAAAGTCATCATTTAAATTTACTAAACCCATTAATTTATATTCATCTGTTTTTATATATAACTTAGTAAAGTTTTTATACCCTACTTGACTATAAATTATACCTTCTACCTTTTGTAAATTTAGTTGGCTATTGTCTGTATACACCGAATTACTCGTTATTACATAGCCTACAAAAAATGGAACTAACAATAATATTGTTGGAAAATATTTAAAAATAATTGTAAGGACCACAATTGACGCAACCACAAAAAGCAGGAGAACGCTATGTTCTCCTGCTAAATTTATTAATATACCTAAAATATAATATAAAAAAACAAGTACTATTGGATACATTATTCTTGCTCCACATAATTTTCTATATAGGCATCGCCACGACTTAGCACACCATTTAATAAATCTAAATCGCCACCATACCCTGGATACCTTTGGGAATTTATTAAAATTTGCACAGAATTTATACCTTTTAAAGCCGTAAGGGAATTAACAATGGAATACACAGACAAAACTTGGTCCTCCAAATTGCTGCCAGAATTGTTTACAAATTCACTACTTAAATTAACAAAGGCCGTGTTATTGTCCACTGTTACACCGTATACCTTTGTGGTACTAGGCACTAAGTTACTATGGTCCTCATTACTACCATTTATAAGTTCTTGAACAATATATTGTTCCTTTGTAATACTTGGGTCAACATATATAACTCTATTTTCTCTAACTAGACCTTCTATACCCTTAAAATAAAGTTCAACTGTATATCTTTGAAAATTAATAGGTGATATTTTGGGATTGGCGTAGACATTTTCCTTTGTAAAAGTGTACACCTCTTCCATTTTACCCTCACCTATGCCATACATATCAAAAGGAATATATTCTCCATTATATATAAATAAAATATTTTTAATACCCTCTATTTTAGTTAATGTTAGTACAATACTTGATTTCACAAATATCTTAGATGGATTAGTTAAAATCTCATAATTTTCATTAAGTGTAATTTCAACATTCTCTCCATCTATTTCATATTCACTTATAATTCGTTCTACAGCCCCGCTGTCAGAATAGAAACTTTTAGAAAGATTAGTTGATATAGGTCCATTTTCTATATAGGTTAAGGCTTCTACAACTTTATCCTCTTTACTTCTTGAAACTAGTTCTTTTTTTTCAATTCCTAACGTATTTAAACTTTTTTCAACAAAATACACATCAATACTATTTATAATTTCACCTGTTGCACTTTTCCAAAGAAAAATAACTATAGCACCCATTAGCAAAAACATAAATATTAGAATAATTGAAACTAATACTCTTTTCATTGGTCACCATCCTTTTGTTTTTCTTCAAGCTTAAGTTTAATAGGAAGTCGCACTATAAAAGTAGAACCTACATTTTCCTTACTACTTACTCGTATGCTCCCATTGTGCAATAATACTGTTGAATGTGTAATAGACAGACCTAAACCCGTACCTCCCGTTTCCCTCGTACGCATTTTGTCAACTCTATAAAACCTATCAAATATTTTTCCTAATTCATCTTCTGGTATACCATATCCCGTATCTTTTATTGTTATAAAAGCGTTTTGATTGTCACTATCAACTCTTACAAGAATATTTCCAACTTCAGTATACTTTATACCATTTTCTATTAGATTTGAAATAGCCAATGTCAACTTAGTCTTGTCTGCCATAATATTAACTGAACTTATGCTTTCAAAAATCAACTCAATACCCTTTTGATTAGCTAAAGGTCTTAGTCGTTTTACTATTTTTTCAACAAAAACATTAACATCTACATCTTCTATATTTAACATTAGTTCTTCTTGGTCTAACTTTACTAAGGTTAGCAAATCATTTACAATGTTTGTCATTCTATCTATTTCAGAATTTATATCCTCTAAAAATTCTCTATACATTTCATTTTCTACATTTTCTTGAAGTAATAAAGACTCACTAAGTACTTTTATAGAACTAAGGGGCGTTTTTAATTCATGAGACACATTCGAAACAAAATGATCCTTATTCTCCTCCTCATGTTGAAGTTTATCTGCCATTTTATTAAATGTACGCGTTATTTCACCAAATTCATCATTTCTATTTTCTAGCATTCTTGCATCTAAATGTCCATCTCCAATTTTTTCTAGAATTTGTAAAATACCTTTAAAAGGAGCAAGTAAGAATTTAGAAAAAATAATTGAAATTAGTATAATAAATACACTAAACATTACAGCATAAGTTAATATACCATTGGACATTTCATCTATTATGGCATATACATCACTTATGCCACCTACAACCAACACCGCTCCTACATTTTTGCCGTCTTCCGTAATAATTGACGCAGCAGCATATACAGCTGCTTCTTTTTTATGGACTTGAACCAAATCATTACCTTGAATAGCACTTATACCTTCTTGGAAAATTAGAATATTATTATTTTCTTCGTTATTAGTATCTGAAACAACCATACTATCTCTATTTAAGAGTATTACACGAAAACCACCTTCATTGGCCTTTTCACGCATAGCCCTTTCCAAAACTGTCTTATTATCAGTTTCATAAAATTGCTCTTCCGTTGTTATATAACTAGCTATTATGTTGGCAGAGTTCATATATGTAGACATTCTTTCATCTTCATATATTTTTTCCATTTGGTTTATAATTGTAAAATAAAGGAGTGACATAGGTACAAAAAAAACAATTAGATATGTAATCAATAATTTTACGCTAATACTATTTAACCCAATATGTTTTTTATTACTTAAAATAGTAACCTACCCCCCACTTTGTATGTATGAATTGTGGCTTACTTGGTTTAGTTTCTATTTTTTCCCTTAACCTACGAACATGTACGTCTACTGTTCTCACATCTCCTGGGTGGTCTTTACCCCATATAGTATCTAGTAATTTCTCCCTTGAATATACCCGTTCTACATTAGTCATAAATAATACTAATAAATCAAATTCCTTTGATGTAAGATTAACTTCTTCATCTCCTACAAAAGTTCTTTTTGAATCTGTATCTATTTCTAAATCTCGTACTTTTATTTTTACCTCTAAATTTTCCTTAGAGCCGCTTCCACTTCTTCTGAAAATAGCCTTTATTCTGGCTTTTAGTTCCAAAATATTAAAAGGCTTTGTTAAATAATCGTCTGCACCGTATTCTAAACCCATTATCTTATCCATGTCCGCATCCTTAGCTGTTAACATAATAATAGGCACAGTACTAAACTCTCTTATCATTTGGCATACTTGCAAACCATCTAAATTAGGCAACATTACATCTAAAATAACCAAATCATAGTTGTTGGACTTCGCTAAATCTAATGCCTCTTGACCGTCATAGGCTGTATTTGTTTCATACCCATCTTGCGAAAGGGCAAATTTAATTCCCTTTACAATTAACTTTTCATCGTCTACTATTAGAACTTTTTTTGCCATAATTCCCTCTCTATCTACTGGACTGTTATAAAATCCTTTATATTTTCAAAAACTTTGTCACCTATGCGATTTACATTTTTTACTTCCTCGATATCGTTAAAGCCACCATTTTCATTTCTATAATTAATTATATTATTCCCAATGGCATCCCCTATACCAACTAAGGTTGTAAGCTCCCTTAATGTAGCAGTATTTATATTTATTTTTCCTGTTTCATTTTCGCTTTTACTTTCCAAGGTAGTTGTATCCTTGTTTTGCTCTGGCACTTTCTCGTTTATACTAGGGACATAAACATGCTCCGCATCTTCCACATATTGAGCCAAATTTATACCATTTTCATTTGCTTCTGAAGTAAATCCACCTGCTAGTATTACTAAATCGTTTACTCTCGAGTTCTCTCTAATGGTATAAACTCCTGGATTTTTCACTTCCCCTGTGATATATGCCTGAATATAAACAGGATCATCATTCTCAACCTCAGATGCCGCTTCTATACTTACGTCATCATTTATCTCTTTTGTATCTCTTGCAACCTCTGTTGCTAAAAATTGTTCATCTGGCTCTTTCTTAAAATTGTCCTTGTATAGTGTTCCTATAATCAAAATAATTAAAATCGCTAAAACACCGTATAAAATTTTATCTTTCATGGGTCACCTATGAATTCCATATGTATTATACTTCATATTATTTTTTACGTACAGTTTCTTAATCGGTAAGAATTAGACCACCACCTCAATACCGGCATCTAGTCGTTTACTACGTAAACTGCTCTGGTCGAAAGCTATGCTTTCTGCTCGACTATGCAACCAACTCGGTTATGCGACCAAATTCACCGCTCATGGGAGTACAAGCTCCCACTGACAGATAGGTCTATTGACTAACATAATCTAACTTATCCTTAAACCTTAAATAGTCGTCTACACCAAAAGTAAATTTCACTTTATAATCTTTTAAGTCATTCGCATCTTTTATTTCTCTATAATGACCAATTTCTTCATCAACATAATCGCCTGTATCATCAGTTAATAAATTTACTGTAATTATATGCTCCTCGTAGTCAATAGTATAGTCTATTACAAAAGTATTATCATCCTCAATTTCCGATACAAAAGTATTTATTTTTTCTTCTACTGTATTTTTTCTTAAAAAATCCAAAGAATAATTTGTTGCATAAAACACAATAGGTATACTTATCACTATAAATGAAAGCCACATTCCTACATGTATTAATACATTATACTTATAATTATTTTCGTTAGGAGATTCAATTTTAAAACATCTGCAAAATAAATAAGAAGCAATTATTATAAAAAATGAATTTATTAAAAATAAATATAAAGCTCCAAAAAAGAAATACATACTTTTATGTGCAATACTATAACCAATAACACATAGAGGTGGTAGTAAAGTAACAGCAATACCCACTCCTACATTTGCATTATTTTGTTCTTTCCTTGTTATGTGTATTATTCCAACTAAGCCACCAGCAAAGGCAACTAAGAAGTCGTATATATCTGGGCTAGAATAGCTTATCATTACATTTGATGGTTGGGACAAAGGAGTTAAATAAAAATAAAAAGAACTTACAAAAACAATAATTAAAATCCGTCCCATATAACTATAAAAACCCTTTCTTACCGTTTCATAGTCAAAAGTAGCAAATCCATACCCTATACACATTACTGTGTTTAAAAAAGGCGCAACTAACTTCGCACCTATTACAAATGCTATTAAATCTTTATTTAATCCTACGGAACATATAATTGCCCCGCATATTATCATTAATATATTTGTGCTACTTAATTTAACATTTGTAACTATTCTACGTAAAATGACTTCACTTTCAGCTTCCTCCACATCTATTTGATTATAAAAATTTTGTATTCTACTCATGCAATCTCCTTTGCCCGGTTTTTTTAAAATTCCAAACTAATATTTATACTATATAGTAGTTTATTTTATCTGTGTTTGTAAACCATTTATTTTATTATTTGCGCTTTTATTTTTACTAACATCATTTTAAAAAATAATGATATAATGAATTAAAATTTATAAAAATTATTTAAGGAAGAAAAATGGAAAATTTTAATAACTTTAATAAAATATTGGGTAACAAAAAAATAATTAATGCCATGAAAAAAACCATTGTCAAGGGTAACTTATCTCACGCTTACATAATTGATGGTGAAGCTGGAATAAATTCCCTTGATATTACATTGGCATTTGTTAGCACAATTCTATGTGAAAATAAATGCGGATGTGGTATATGTTCACATTGTAAAAGGATAAAAAGTAATAACCACCCTGACATTATCTTTGTAGAAAAGAAGGATAAAGCAACCATAGGTGTAGATATAATAAGAGATGAAATAAACAGCACTGTAAGCATTATGCCCTTCGAGAGTCAATATAAAATATATATAATTTTAAACGGAAACGACTTAACTGTACAAAGCCAAAACGCGCTATTAAAAACTATAGAAACCCCACCTGAATTTTGTATTTTTATCATAATAACTACTAACCACAACGAACTTTTACCTACTATTCTTTCTCGTTGTGTTTTATACAAGTTAAGTTTACTAACAGGCACTGAAATGGAAATATATATAAAAGACCAATATACTCTTGCAGATGATGAAGTTTCATTTTATGCCAGCTACAGTTTTGGCAACATAGGAAGAGCAAAAAACATAATAGAAAGCCAAGACTTCAATGCAATTCGTAATAACCTTACTAAAATTTTAACAGCCTTAGACAACTTAGACTTAAATGAACTTTTTAGCCTATACGACTTTTTTAAGGAAAACAAAGATAAAATGGACATTATTTTTGAAATAATGCTTTTTTGGTACAGAGATGTTATTATTGCAAAAGAAACAAAAGGTAAATTGATTATTCAAAAAGATAAAAAAAATGTTATACTTAGAGAAAGTGAAAAATTTACTATTAAAAATTTGTTATTTAAAATTAGTTCAATAAAAGAATGTCAACAGAGAATAAGTAGAAATGCTAACTTTCAAATTTCTATAGAATGTCTTTTATTGAAATTGAAAGAGAAATAGGAGAAACTATGAATCAAACTGAAATAATTGGCGTAAGATTTAAGCCAGTTGGTAAAATATATTACTTCGACCCCTGTGGAAAAAAAACCCAATACCAACAAGGAGCTATACTGGAAACCATAAGAGGCACAGAATACGGTACCGTTGTAATTCCAAATAAGATGGAAGTAGTAGATAAATCTATATTGCCTTTAAAGCCACTAATCCGTTTAGCTACTGATTATGACACAAAAAAATATTTACAAAATCTTGAAGAGGCAAAAAAAGCAATTGAGGTTTGCGAAGAAAAAATTAAAAATCATAATTTAGAAATGAAAATAATTGATGCCGAGTATACCTTCGATAAAGGCAAACTGTTATTTTACTTTACGGCAGACGGTCGTATAGATTTTAGGGAACTAGTAAAAGACTTAGCTGCTATTTTTAGAACAAGAATAGAATTAAGACAAATAGGTGTACGCGATGAAGCTAAAGCAATAAGCGGCATAAGCATGTGTGGTCGACCTCTTTGTTGTGCCACTTTTTTAGGAGACTTCCATCCTGTATCTATTAAAATGGCAAAAGACCAAAACCTATCCCTTAACCCCGTTAAAATATCAGGCTCTTGTGGTCGTTTAATGTGTTGTTTACAATACGAAGATGAAGTATATCAAGAAATAAATAAAACTTTACCAAACATAGGAGATACTGTTACTACTCCTGATGGCAAAGGTCAAATTATGTCCATTAATACCCTAAGGCAAATTTTAAAAATAGCACTAAAAGATAAAAACAACGAAACAACAGATATTAAATTTTACTCCATAACTGAAGTAGAGGTTAAAAAGAATAATAAAAAAAGTACACAGAATGAACAGGATGAAATAGAATAATGCTACTTGAAAATGAAAGGCTAGATGACTTACATAGAAAAAATTACAAAATAATTCAAAACAATGAGTTTTTTTGTTTCGGTATAGACGCCGTATTACTATCTAGCTTTGCGAAAGCTAAAAAACAAAGTAAAATTCTAGATTTATGCACGGGAAACGCCATTGTACCAATACTCTTAAAGGGTAAGTATGATACAGAAGAAATTGCCGCCATAGAAATACAAGATGCGATATATTCCATGGCAAAACGTAGTGTAGAATATAACTCCTTAGGAAATGTTATAGATGTAATTCACGACAATATAAATAACTATAGCAAATATTATAACCATGGTTACTTTGATATAGTAACAGTTAACCCACCTTACATGGCAAATAGAGGTAAAGAAAGTATGTCTAAAGAAAAGGCAATTGCACGTCATGAAATCACATGTGATTTAAACCTTGTTCTTAAAGTCAGTTCGTCAGCTTTAAAATATGGTGGCAAATTCTACATGGTTCATAGACCAGATAGACTTGCAGATATTTTATGCACAATGCGAGAGTATAAAATAGAACCTAAAACTTTACAATTTGTTGTACCACACCAAAACAAACCACCTAATATCGTTTTGGTTGAAGGTATTAAAGGTGGAAAATCCTCTGTAAACGTTTTGCCTAATTTGATTGTATATGATGGTGATAAATACACCCAAGAGGTTTATAAAATGTACTACGAGTAAAAATAACTTTAATTTAATTTCAATATATTAAAACAAAAAATGGGCTGCCCTAAAATAGAAAACCTATTTCAAAACAGCCCATTTTTGATTTTTCCCTAGAAACTATAAAACTTACTCCCCATCTAAAAAAGTACGTATTCTTTCATTACTTGATTGAAAAATATCATTTGGACTACCCTTTTCCAAAATTTTCCCTTCATGAAGAAACATAACCTCATCTGACGCCTCTCGTGCGAAATTCATTTCATGGGTTACAATTATCATTGTCATTTTTTCATCTCTTAAATTTCTTATTACTTTTAGTACTTCCCTAGTAAGCTCTGGGTCTAAAGCTGATGTAGGCTCATCAAAAAATATTACCTTAGGATTAAGCATTAGCGTCCTTGCAATAGCAACCCTTTGTTTTTGTCCTCCAGATAATTTATTTGGGTATTCGTTATATTTATCCATAAGACCTACTTTATTTAAATTGTATTTACATAATTCTTCAATTTCCTGTTTTTTCTTTTCCTTAAGAAGGTTTAAAGGGATTTTTAAATTTTCACTTACTGTCATATGCGGAAATAAATTATAACTTTGAAAAACCATGCCCATATCTTTTCTAATTTCTCGTAGCTCCTTTTCTGGTCTATAAATACCATCTTTACAAATCACTTTATTAAAAGCAAAAATATCACCGCTGTTGCAACGTTCTAACTCTATCACGCACCTTAACATCGTACTTTTACCTGAGCCTGAAGATCCTATAGCAGATAAAACTTCTCCTTTTTTTAAAGAAAATGAAACTCCTTTTAAAACCTCTAGATCCATAAAATATTTATGTAAATCATTTACAACTATTATATCTTCCATTCTAACTCCTTAGCAATCAAATTATTTTAAAAAGCATATTTTCTCTCTAAAAACTTAAAGAATACTGTAACTACATAGCTCATTACAAGATAGAATATCCCCGCTATAAAAAAAGGTGTTACGCTTGCAGTTGAGCTAACAGCACTATTGGTAACTTTTAGCAATTCAGCAACAGAAATTGCTGATACTAAAGCCGTATCCTTTACCAAAATAATTGCCTCATTACTTATAGATGGTAATGTAACCCTAAACATCTGTGGTATAACTATTTTTCTTAAAGTTTGAAACTTCGTAAACCCAAGAACTTTTGCCGCTTCGTATTGGCCAATATCAACAGCCAGTAAACCTCCTCGAAATATTTCTGCAAAGTAAGCAGCATAGTTTAACACAAAAGCAACAATACAAGCCCAAAACCTTGTAAAAACTAAGTATTTACCTATAACAGGTATATATGGCAGTCCATAATAAAAGAAGAAAAGTTGCAAAAGCAAAGGTGTTCCCCTCATTAACAGTATATAAAATGCTGTTACTTTTTGTACTACTACATTTTTAGACATATATAAAAACGTTATACATAATCCCAAAGGCACAGAAAGTACAATTACTAGAAAAAATATTTCTATAGTAACAATTGACCCCTCCAACATTTCTTTAATTAAACCGTCCATGCTATCTCCTTTATACTTTTAATTTTTCTACTGAATCCCTTTTAATATATCTTCACCAAACCATTTTTTAGAAATTTCACTGCCTTCGCCTTTTTCTATTACAGCTTTTAGGTTGTCTGAAATCAGCTTATTAGTTTCAGTATCATCCATTCTTGTAGCAATACCATATTCCTCCCCGCCAAAATCTTCATCTAACACACGAATATTATTTGTTAATTCTAAATTCTCTATATAATATCTACCTACTATCTCATCACAAACTACTGCTTCAACTCGTCCTATGTCTAAGTCTAAAATGGCATTAACATTTGTATCGTATTCAGAAATCTCTCCTATTTCCTGAAATACTGAATCTTTTTCCACAGCATTTAAACTTGTTGAACCCGCCTGGACACCTACAACTTTACCAACTAAATCCGTTTTAGCATTTATTGCAGAATCTTCCAAGACAAATATAATTTGTCTATTATTTAAATATGGCTCAGTAAATAGCATTTCTTGCTTACGTTTATCTGTAATGCTTAAACCGTTCCATATACAATCAATATTGCCTGTTTTCAACTCCAGCTCCTTAGAATTCCAATCTATGGGCTGAAATTTATAATCAACGCCCGCTTCTTCAAAAACAGCCTTGGCCAAATCTATATCAAAGCCAACTAATTCTCCATTCTCTACAAATCCCATAGGAGCAAAGCTATCATCTAAACCTATTACTATTTCTAAATTTCCTTCTGTTCCTGTTTTTTCTACTTCCTTTTCACCAGTATTACCACATCCCACAACAAATAAGCTTGCCATTATTATAACTGCTAATAATTTTTTCATAGTTCCTCCTTTTTTATACGTACCAATTTTTTATAAAATTTAACCTTTAAATTTTTTTATAGGGATATTCTATCATATAAATGACATATGTAAAACTTAATCCGTCATATATTTGAATTTTACCTTTTTTATGACTGGATTTTTTTTGATTTATTCTTACAAATGAATTAAAATTAATATAACAATCACTTTTGTAAATTATGGAGGTTTTATATGAACGAAAAAAATATAATAGATGAAGTGCTGAATAAATTAAAAACAGAAAAACTAACTTTAAATTATGCAACGGAAATTATAGATAGAGGAATAAAAAAAGCTAGGGAGCTAAATGAAAATGTTACAATCACCGTTGTAGATAACAGTGGAAATATAATTTCCATGCAACGTATGGATAATTCAATATTGGCAAGTATTGATGTATCCTATGCTAAAGCTTACACCGCTATTTCTTTAGAATCTTCTACAGAGGAATTAGCTAAAAAAACTCAATTTGGTGAAGCCTGGTATGGTTTACAATATTCATATCCCAATAAATTTTGTATGTTAAGCGGTGGTGTGCCTATTGTTAAAAATAATACCTATGTTGGCGCTATTGGCGTTTCAGGCGGAGTTTTAGAAAATGACATTAAAATCGCCACCTATGCTTTAAGTTGTTTTTAAACAGTACATTTTGCCCTATTGATTTTACTTTACAAAAAAAAAATAATGTATGATTTATTTATGCAATTACACAACCAAATTACAACTTTGATATTCTTTTCAGGTATTTAAATTTAATTTGTATTTTGTAATTTTGCATGTTAATTATCGGTATTTTTAAAGGAGGTAAAAACAATCGGTTTACTTGGAGGCGAGCCCTTAATATGCCCTAATATTTTAGAATATATAGATCTATTAACAGAAAAGGTGGGCTGTCAAATAACTTTAGCCACTAACGGTTTACTCATAGACGATAATATGATAAAATTCTTTAGAAATCATAAAAAACTAAAACTACAAATAAGTTTAGAATCTTCAATAGAAAAAGAGCACGATTTCTATCGAGGAGAGGGTACTTTTAAAAATACTATCGCAATAATAAAAAAACTAGTCAAAAATAATCTTGCCCCCGTTATTAGAATGACAGTGTCAAATATAAACTTCAATAACATTCACAATTTTGTTGACTTAGGTAAAGAATTAAAAGTCTATGGAGTTTCAATAAATAAATATACATCAGACACAAAGCACCCGTCAAAACTACTAAGCCATATTACACCAATTGAGCATCATATATTTTTAAATACCATTTTAGAATTGAAAAAAGCTTATGGTGATGAGTTTATCTTAACAGAAGACCCTTGCTTTAATGACATCAATAAAAAAAGCATAAAGAAAGAATTTTTTGATGAACTTGCTGAAGATTTAATAGTAGGTGGCTGTAGTGCAGACATAAAATATTACCATAAACAATAATGGTGATATATGTCCCTGTACGCTACTACCATTAACGGTGGGTAATATAGAAGATAAACCCTTGACAGATATACTGAGAGTATGATGGTCCCATATTAGATTCTTTAAGGGATAGATCTAAAAATATCAAAGGCAAATGCTCACAATGTGAAAGCTTACTTTTTTGTGGAGGTTGTCGAGCAGCTGCACACAAGATGAAAATGGATTATTTAGCAGAAGATCCGTTTTGTAATAAATAAAAGAAGTGATTAAATGATTAATGAATATAAAAAACTGAATTATAGAATTCATCTATACTTCATAGTTTGTTTACTGCTTACTGCAGGTGGCTCTATTATGCCATTTCTAATTTTGATGTTTAATGTTACCTTTAAATTAAGTACATATAGTAGTGGATTACTTTTTTGTATAATTATGCTTTTACTTATACCCGTATCCATGTTCGGCGGTAAATTAGCAAACCAATATAATAAAAAGACAATTATACTAATTACTAGGTTTGCCTATGCTATAGCATTAATTATTTATATGTTTGCAGATATAGCTCTTTTAAAATAGCCTTTTTAAGCATAGCAATGATTTTAATAGGCATTTCCAGTCCATCTATTTATGCTATTATTATTGAATTAGTACCAACAAAGCAATTTAAAATTGCATATTCTTTAATCTATTTAGGACGAAATATAGGACAAATTATTTCTAGTCTTTTAGTGGGAATTTATTTTGAAAAATTAAATATTCTTTTTTTATTTTTCACTATATGCGTTATACTTGCTCTTATAATTCTAACAATATTTATTAAACAGCACCATAATGAAAAAACATCCAAATCGCAAAAAACTTCACTTACACCCAAGCATATAAACTTCAAATACAAATATATAGGCATACTAGTCTTTATCGCTTTTATATTTATGGAATTTAGTTTCGCTCAACAAAAATTTTCACTGCCACTGTCATTACAATATATTTTTAGTGAAAATGGTGTTAGGTACTATAGCTATATTATTTCTTACAATACAGCTACCTTATTAGTTTTAACACCAATCTTGACGCAGCTTACAAATAAAATGTCATTAATAGGTTCGCTTATATGTAGTTGCCTTTTTCTATCTATCGGCTTCGGAGGATTGGCATTTACAACTTCTCTATGGGGAATTTTCATTTTAACAACACTTTGGTCAATTGCTGAGGTCATATACATTATTAATTCCTATGTATTTCTTGGAAAATTGCTTGGTGAAGCAAATATAGGTTCAGCAAGTTCTTTTATTCTAGCAGCAAGAAGTCTTGGTTTAGCATTTTGCTCACTATTATCAAGTGTAATTATTGAAGAAATTGGCGTCCTATCGATATGGGCAATAACCTTCATAGTAGCTATATTGGCTTTAGTACTGCTATATCTTGCAAAAGTTAGATACATTAATTCACATTCTAACTAACAAAATTATCTATAAAACAAGACAAAAAAACAGGTCATGGATATATTAAACTATACCTCATGTCCTGTTTTTTTGTTTTATTAACTTTTTTCTATACTACTTTGTAATCTGTATAGTTTTATCTACACCATACCAAATAACATTTGCTCCAAAACTTTCTGATACAAATCTTACTGGAATAAGCATACGTTCATTCTCTATAAAAGGTGAATTTCCATCTTTTTCACCAATTACAAATTCATGTGTAGTTCCATCTAGTTCAATAATAGCAGTTCTTGCAGCATTATCAAAACTTACATTTGCACCTAGACTCTCAGTTACAAATCTTACTGGTACAAAAGTTGTATTCCCTACAATAGCCGGAGCTACATCTAGTTCACTACTTCCACTATTCTTCATTACATTTGTACTTCCAATTTTTAATTCAACTTGGTCATAATTTGAGGCATCCCCAATTATAACAGCATAATTTCCATTTATATCTTTAGAGGCAAAATCAAATTGATTTATTAATTCATTATATCGCCCACCTAAATAAGTTACGTTACCCTCTTCGTCAATGCGAATAGCAATTAATTCACTTGCTTCATCATTTGTTAAAGTCACATCCCATAAATTGAAAGATAAATTCACATCATTCATAGAATTATTTGAGCTACTTCCAAAGTCAACCTTCATTGATGTTTTAAATATAAGGTCTTTATTTTTTTCGGAGAAATCTACTAAAGATTTTTCTAAATTTTCATTCATTGCAACATTCTCAAATTTAATATCAGCACTTGCAGTGTCTGAATTAAGACGTTTATTGCTCTTTTTGTCATTTTTAGTATTTGTAGTATCATTTTTCTTTGAGTTAGATGCAAAGTCGGAACCTGAACTAGATCCACCAGATGCACCGTGACCAGAGCCAGCGTTTCCACTGCCACTGCCACCGTCTCCGCCGTCTGTCGTTCCATCTCCGCCGTCTGTCGTTGGTGGTTTTTCTTCTTCATATTCTACAACTATTTTTTCATACTCATTAGTTTTACCTTTAGCCTCTATACTTGTAACTTCATTTGTATTTGAGTCTAAAGTATAAAAAGTAGGCACACCACCTGTAGTCGCATACCAATGCACACTATTCTCATTTACATATGGTTGTACATCAGTTAGTGCAGCAGAGGCAGTATACACTTCTCCAACAGCTTTACCCTTATGGTCTAATTGTAAGTATTTTGTTTCCTTAGCATCATTTATACTTCCTGTATATTCTTGCCATAGTATATAAAGCTTACTATCATTTACTTTTACTAATTTAGGCGTAGTAGTTTTTATACCATCTTCTTGAGCATAATTAGTTATGTACTCAATTCCACTGCTCTCCATTGTGTCATCATCGTACAAGTCAATAGTTGAAACAAATATATTCCTAGTTTGCGCCGAATCATTATAGTCATCTGCTATTCTTCCCGCAATAATCGCACTACTTGAAGTAATTTCACCATTTCTAGCATCTACACGTACAGCTGGCGCTGTTGTAACAGATACAGATGTATATTCCAAACCGCCTAAGTTCACTCCTGTATCATTATCACCTCTAGGGCCTTTTATTTCATGTGCTATAAATTTATCATTCCCTCTGCCTGTTAAATTTGTACCTCTATAAAAAGCTACAGCCCTAGGGAAGGCATCACCTAAATCCACAGCAAAAATCTCATCACCACTTGTCGCTAAATATTGGTTAAAAGAATGGGAAACAGAACCATCATTGATTGAAGGATATCCAACTCCTGAACGTGTTCCAGTAACCTCCATTGTATTGGTATCTATATTAACAGTCATATTACCTTGATGGTTTCCAGTTTCTCCCTCTAATTTATACAAATGATGAGCCGATCTAATAACTAACTCATTCCCCATTTTTACAAAGTCACTATTTGAACTTCTAAAAGGATTAGCAATATCTTCACCATAAAGACTTGCTGTGCCACTAGGCTTCCAATTTTTATCATACTTAACTACTCTTACCACTTCTCTGTCGTCATGTTCATTATAGTTTTCTTGTCCATAGGCAATATATGTGTAGTCCCCATCAAAATAAGCTCCACCAAATATCGGTAACTCAAGGGGTAATTGACTTGTTGAAATATAATTTCCATCTTTATCATACTTTTGAACAAAAATATTCTCATTAATCACTTCCAAAGTTGTAATGTTTCCATCAGCCTCAACCTTCATAAAAGATTGATCTATATCGCCCCACCTAATGCTCTTTTCTACTATACTTCCTTTATTATTACTTATTTGAATGCCTTTTTCAGAATTGGTAAATTCATAGTCATTGGCATAAACATTTGCCGTTGCCACTCCCAATGCAAGAAACAAGGCTACCATTTTTTTTGTCTTTTTCACTTTACACATCCTTTTCTAAAATTAAAACTTCATTGTTGTTGTCAAATGATCATTATTAAATGACCTTTTCTTCAAGTTAAGGCTTTCCCCTCACTTGCTGTAATAATAACATATAAACTTTATTTTACAATAATTTTTTTACTCATATAATTTATCCATGTAGAAAAATTCACATAAATATTTTTATAAAGTATATGAAAACTTTAATTTATTTGTTATGATATAAGAAAGGTTTCTGTTTTATTTTTTAAAAGAAGTTTAAGGTTAAACTAAGGAGGAATAATTATGAAATTAGGTTTTGTAAGTGCCATTCTTGATAATAGCACTTTTGAAGAAATGGTCGATATAGCCAGTAATATTGGTTATGAATGTGTAGAAGTAGCTTGTTGGCCAAATGGTGAGTCCGAAAGAAGATACGCTGGCGTATCTCATATAGATGTAAAAAACATTGATGATGCTAAAGCAAAGTACATTAATGACTATTGCCAAAGTAAAAATATTCAAATATCCGCATTGGCATACTACCCAAACTTTTTAGATTCTAATAAAGATAAAGCTAATATAGCTATTGAACATTTTAAATACGTCATTAAAGCCAGTAGTAAATTAGGTATTGGTTTAGTTACTTCATTTATAGGAAGGGATCAATACAAATCTATAGAAGAAAATCTTGAACTAGTAAAGGAAATTTGGCCTCAATTCATAAAACTTGCCGAGGAATACAATGTTAAAATTGCCATAGAAAATTGTCCTATGCTCTTTACTTCTGACCAATGGCCAGGTGGACAAAATTTAATGACTTCACCAGATAACTGGAAAAAAATTTTTAAAATTTTAGACAGCCCAAATATAGGCTTAAACTACGACCCATCTCATTTTGTATGGCAGATGATTGACTATGTAAAACCTATATATGAATTCAAGGATAAAATTTTTCACGTACATTACAAAGATATAAAAATTTATGAAGATAAATTAAACAATGCCGGTGTACTTGCCTATCCTTTAGATTATATGAGCCCAAAAATACCTGGGCTCGGTGATATAGATTGGGGGAGCTACGTAAGCGCATTAACAGATATCGGCTACGATGGTTGCTCTTGTATTGAAATAGAAGATAAGTCCTTCGAAGGAAGTCACGAAGCTGTATTAAAAAGCTTAAAATTAAGCAGACGCTATATGAAACAATTTGTCATTTAACTAAACAAACAGAAAAGCTGGTGAGTTTTTAATAACTTCACCTTCCGTATGGGGCTGTTGGTAAAAACCGATAGCCCCGTTTTTGTTACTAAAATTTATTTTAAAGGAATATTATGATTAAGAACATTATTACTAAAGATAAAGATTTCTACAACAACTTTTTTACCCTATTTATTACACTAGCTTTGCAAAATATAATTACCTATAGTGTAAATGTGGCAGATAATGTAATGCTTGGAACTTACAGCCAGTTAGCTCTTAATGGTGCTGCTGCTGCTAACCAAGTACAATATATATTGCAGCAATTTTCCCTATCTGGTTTAGGGGCAGGCCTAGCTATTATGTGTAGCCAATATTTCGGGAAAAATGATAAAAAAACAATTCAAAAACTAACAGGTATTGCATTAATCATAGGGCTTCTTGTAGGTATAGCTCTTAGCACTATCACATTTATTTCTCCAATGACTATGGCAAAAATATTTACTGACGACATTAATGTACAAAACGAAGCCATTAAATATTTTTCCATTATGCTTTTTACCTACCCTATTTTTATTACAACTAATATTTTACTTACAGCTTTAAGAAGTATACAAATTGTAAAAATCGCCTTTAGGCTTTCATGCTTTACATTAGTTTTAAATACAGCTTTAAATTATATTTTAATATTTGGGTCTTTTGGTTTTCCAGAATTAGGGATCAGCGGAGCAGCTATAGGAACATTAATTTCAAGAATTTGCGAATTAATTATTATAGTTATTTACTTAAATAAAGCAAAACTACCTATTAAATTTAACTTTAAAGAAATGCTATCTTTTGATCTGCAACTTTTTAAAGACTTTTTTAGAGTCACCGTACCTTGTATTATATCCGCCTTTCTATTTAGTACAGCAACAGCAGCACAAACAGCTATATTTGGCCATATGTCATCTAACGAACTGGCAGCGTCCAGCGCAGCCAGTGTACTATTTCAATATTGTAAAATGATTCCTTCCAGTGTTGCAGCTGCTACTAATATAATAATAGCTAAAATAGTTGGAGGCTCTGAAACACATAAAATTAAACCTTATACTAGAACATTACAATGTTTATTTATACTAACTGGAATAACAACATGTATCTTACTTTTAATTATTGCGCCTCCTGTTATTAGTATATATTCTATAACTGAAGAAGCAAAAATCCTGGCTAGATACACAATTATTATACAAGGCATTACACTAATTTTTTGCTCCTACCAAATGCCATGCCAATTAGGTATAATACGTGGTGGTGGCGATACACGCTATGTAATGATTAGTGATTTTATATACAGCTATATATTTACCATCCCTCTTGGGTTAATAGCTGCCTTTGTATTTAATATGCCATATTTAGTAGTGCTCTTTTGTTTAAATCTAGACCAATATTTAAAATGTATAACTGTTTCCTTTAAAGTAAACCGCTATACGTGGCTAAAAAACATAACACGCACATAAAAAAATGCAGTGGAAGAAATGAAAATTAATCATTCCTTCTACTGCATTTTTTTATTTAACTAACTTAGGCCATGGGAAATACCTAAAAAGAGCCTTGCCAATTATTTCATCATTATGTATATAATTTCTATGCCAGTACCTTGCATCTATAGAATCGGGTCTGTTATCGCCCATTAAAAAATAGGAGTCCTCAGGAACTTGAAAATCGCCATTGTAATTATCTTTATAAACTATGTAATTCTCTTCCAAAAATACATCATTTATATAAACATCTCCATTTATTATGTTTATTTTTTCATTAGGCAAGCCTACAACCCTTTTAATTAATAATTTATTTTCATCATCTGGTGATGGAAATATAACAATATCTCCTCGTTCCACGTCAGAAAACAAAAATGCTAGTCTGTTAGCTATTATTCTATCCCCTGTCATAATTGTTGTTTCCATTGATTCTGATGGAATAACTGCATTTAAAATAATAAAACTATTTATAAAATAGGCTATTATAACAGCTAAAACAATGTAAATTACATAATCTAATATTTTTTTGCAAGTGCTATTCATTTTTATCTCCTATATTGAAACTAAAAGACTCTCAATATCGAAAACTTTTAGTTATGATTAGTTTGTAGATTCTAATAATTTTGGTCTTGGAAAATACCTAAATATGGCCTTGCCCAAAATTTTTTTTTCCTCTAAATACGGATCCTCCCAATATCTCGAGTCCGCAGAACTAGCTCTGTTATCCCCCAACATAAAATAGTGCCCCTCTGGAACAACATATTCCTTATGAAAAACATAATCATTAGATGCTAAATAAGGCTCTTGTAAAAGTTCGCCATTAATGTATACATTACCTTCATCAATTAATATAGTTTCCCCTGGTAAACCCACTATTCTTTTTATGTATAAAACAGATTCATTATCTGGAAACGGAAAAACAATAATATCCCCTCGTTCCGGCTCAGAAAAAGTATAGCTTAGTCTATTGGCGATTAATCTATCCCCAACCATAATTGTATCTTTCATAGAACCAGTTGGCACTACAGCATTAATTATAATAAAATTATTTATAAACAACGCAAATACTATTGCAACTAGTATCATACTAACCCAACTTTTAATTTCGTCTTTTATTTCCATTTTCAATTCTCTATCCATTCTTGCACCTTTTTCTTGTTTTTTTATTTTATTCTATATTTTATTTTTCATCTTAATTTCATTTTTTTAAACAACGTTTTAATTATAGCACAGCTACAATTATTTAAAAGGATAATTTTTTTCTTTTTATCTTACTATAAAAATGTTATAATAGTATCAATTATTAAAAAAAGAATTATATAGAGGTGTATAAATGGAAAAACTTGTAATTTCTGGACAAAAAAAACTTGTAGGTGAAGTAACTGTTAATGGTGCAAAAAATGCTGCAGTTGCAATAATACCAGCTGCACTATTAGCTAAAGGTACTTGCATTATCGAAAACCTACCATATATAAACGATACTATTTGTATACGCAACTCCCTCATAAAAATGGGCGTAGACTGCGAATTTACAGACAGACATACATTAAAAGTAGACACAACTAACATCCGTAGCTTTGTTGCTGACTACGAAAGCATAAGAAAAATACGAGCTTCCTATTATCTTTTAGGGGCGTTGTTAGGTCGCTTTAAAGAAGCTGAAGTTGCCATGCCAGGTGGTTGCAACTTTGGTTCTAGACCAATTGATTTGCATCTTAAGGGTTTTAAAGCCTTAGGCGCAACTGTTATACAAGAACACGGTATGATTAAAGTTAAAGCCGAAAAATTAGTAGGTACAGATATTTACTTAGACGTAGAAAGTGTTGGTGCAACAATTAATATAATGCTAGCAGCAGTATTTGCCGAAGGACAAACTATTATAGAAAATGCCGCTAAAGAGCCACATGTAGTAGATACTGCCAACTTTTTAAACAAAATGGGCGCTAACATAAAAGGTGCTGGTACAGAAACTATTAAAATAACTGGTGTAGAAGAATTACACGGAATTACCTATTCAATAATCCCAGACCAAATAGAGGCAGGCACGTACATGATTGCAAGTGCAATTACTAATGGAAACGTATTAGTTAAAGGAGTAATTCCAAAGCACATGGAATCTATTACCGCTAAATTAAAGCAAATAGGTTGTATCATTGAAGAATACGATGATGAAATAAGAGTTTTAGGTAGCGATAATTTAAAATCTATAAACCTAAAAACTGCTACCTACCCTGGTTTTCCAACTGACTTACAGCCACAAATGGCCACACTTCTGTGCATTTGCAATGGTGTAAGTAAGGTAACGGAAACAGTTTGGGAAAATAGATACCAATACTTAAACGAACTAATTCGATTAGGTGCACAAGTTAACGCAGATGGTAGAGTTGCCCTTATTACTGGCATAACAGAATTTTCTGGTGCAGAAACTACAGCAACAGACCTTAGAGCAGGTGCCGCCCTTGTACTAGCAGGGCTTGCAGCAAATGGAAAAACAACTATATCCAATGTAAAATATATAGACAGAGGATACGAATCTATAGAAGATAAGTTAAATGCACTAGGTGCAGATGTAAAAAGGATTAGTGAGTAGATGGAAATATTTAAACCATTGATAAGTTCAAGCAGTGGTAATGCCACATTTATAAGTTCCGGAAACACAAACATACTTATTGACGCCGGAACTGCTGGAAAAAAAATAGAAAATTTGTTAAGTGACATAAATATAAGTGCAGAAGATTTAGACGCTATATTTGTTACTCATGAGCATATGGATCACATATCAGGCGTGGGAGTTTTGTCCCGTAAATATAACCTACCTATTTTTGCAACAGAAGATACTTGGAAGTATATAGATAAACACAATAAAATCGGCAAAATAAATGATTCAAACAAAATGACAATTTATCAAGAAGAGAAGTTTACATTTAACGACATGATGTTACTTCCTTTTGGTGTAAGCCACGATGCCTCCGATACTGTAGGCTATAACATATTTATGAATAATAGAAAATATACAGTTACTACGGATATAGGTATAGCAACAGACAACTTAGCAAACAAACTATCAGGCTCCCACGCAATTTTAATAGAGAGTAATCACGATATTGATATGCTAAATAATGGCTCATATCCAGACTATTTAAAAAACAGAATACTAAGCAATACAGGGCATTTAAGCAATATAGCAACAGGTAATCTTCTAACTAAAATAGATACAAGCAACCTAGAGCAAGTTTATTTGGCACATTTAAGTGAGGAAAATAATAACCCTCGCTTAGCTTTAAACACAGTTACATCAATTTTTAAAAAATATATTAAGAAAAAAGTTGATTTCTTTCTAGCGTAGTAAAAGGAGTGTATATGACAAAAAAAATCGATAAACGTTTATTATTTTTTATAAGTTTGGTTATTTTTATTTTATTGTTCCTTACAATTAACATTTTTGCTGCTGATGTAGGTAATTCATTCTCCGGCGGAGGCAGCAGTAGCCGAGGTAGCTCCTCTAGATATAGCAGTGGTTATAGTGGTGGTGGTGATAGTTTTTTTCTTTACTACTTATTATTTAGCTTGCCATTTCCTTATAATATAATTGTTTGGGCATTAATAGTAGGCGGTGCTTTTATATTTCGCAATAAACGACCTGTTAGAAGTCAAGTAACGCCTGTACAATCTCAGCCACAAAAATATTTCATTAATGAAAATGCAGAAATTGTTAAAATACGTAGCGATGACCCGAACTTTTCAAAAAATGAATTTATTAGCTATGTAAACGATGTTTACATACGTGTACAAGAAGCTTGGGAAGAAAAAAAATGGGAGTCTATTCGCCCATTCGAAAGCAACGAACTATTCAACACTCACAACAAACAGTTACAAGAATACATTATAAATAAAACGGTATTACATTTAGATAAACAAGAAATACTAGAAACACAAATTGCTAGGTTTGAGCGTGATGGTAACTACGAATTTATAACAGTAAAGCTTACAGCAACCCTTTTGGCCTACTTAACAGACGAAAATGGAAAAGTTCTCGAAGGTAGCCCTAAAAATAGAGTTTACCGTGAATACGAATTAAAGTTTAAACGTAGTAAAGGCGTAAAAACATCATCACAGCGTGGCACAAATACTACAAATTGCCCAAATTGTGGTGCACCATCTCAAGTTACATCTAGCGGTAAATGTGAATACTGTAATTCAGTAATTACAACTGGTGACTATAGTTGGGTTTTAGATAAATTTGGACAATGGAGGGTATAAAATGGGATTAATTAAATCAGCTTTTTCTTCCGCTGGAAGTGTAATGGCAGACCAATGGAAAGAATATTTTTATTGTGATTCATTAGATAGTAATGTAATAATAAAAAAGGGCAAGAAAAAAAATAGTAAAAATAACAATAATGGCAACGATGATATAATAACAAGCGGTTCAATAATTATAATAAATGAAGGTCAAGCCATGATGATTGTTGACAATGGTGAAATTGTTGAATTTTCAGCCGAAGCGGGAGAATTTACATACGATTCTTCTACTGAACAAAGTTGCTTTAGTGGCAGCTTCTCCAGTGGTTTAAAGTCATCTTTTAGTGAATTCAAAAAAAGATTTACCTATGGTGGTGAAACTCCTCGCACTCAAAGAGTTTATTATATAAATACTAAGGAATTAACAGGCAGAAAATTCGGTTCTTCCGCTCCAGTTGTATATGATGATCCAGTGTATCAATCAATCTCTATACGATATTTTGGTGTTGCCTCCTTAAAAATTGTAGATCCTATTAAATTTTATGTAAATGTTTGCGGAAATATTAATAATGAATTTAACATTTCTAGCTACTGGGAAAACCAGTTACTCCACGAATTTGGTTCTACCCTGTCACAGAGTTTAGCACGTTTAGCAATTGATGGAAAAAAATACACACAAATACCTCAAAGTCAAAGTGAAATTTCAAAATATATGAATGACATTTTAGACGATGAGTGGATTAATATACGTGGTTTTGAAATAGTAAGTGTAGCTATATCTCAAGTAACCTTAAATCCTGAAGACAGAGAAAAAGTAAATAAAATTGATGATATGCTTCTACTTTCTAATGCAAATATGGCTGCCGGCAGATTAGCCGGAGCACAGGCTACATCCATGGAAAATGCAGCAAAAAATAGTGGCGGTGCAATGGTAGGTTTCGCTGGAATGAACATGGCGATGAATGCAGGTGGCATAAATGCGACTAACCTATTTAATCAACAACAACCTCAAAACGCAGCACCTCCACAAGGTAATCTCTGGAAATGTTCATGTGGCAACGAAAATACAGGCAAATTCTGTTCAAATTGTGGCGAAAGACAGCCTGAAAATAATTCTTGGACTTGTACCTGTGGTAGTAGCAATACAGGTAAATTTTGCTCCAACTGTGGCGAAAAACAGCCTGAAAGTAGCTCTTGGGCTTGTTCTTGTGGTAATAAAGTAATTGGTAATTTCTGTTCTAATTGTGGTAAAAAAAAGTAAATTCTCTATAAATTCTTAAACAGACTAGACCTCTAAATATTGGTCTAGTCTATTAATTTTATTCTTGTATAAGCATCTTTACTTTCCATTTCTTTAAATTTCATTGCTATTTTTTCCGAAAAGATCGGCCCATCATAAACAAAAGTATGATATTCCCCATTTTCTCCACAAACATCTACCCCAGACAATTCTATGTCTTCTACTAGACTATTTGTTAAAGTCTTACCTATAAAACTTTTATTCATCTTATCATGATTAAGAACTGTAATAACTGCTTTAAAACCTTTTTCTATAAAATCACAAACTAAGCTTTTTCTATCTTCTAGCCATAAAGGGAAGTAATAATCTAGGCCTACATTCTTACACCTTTCACTACACCATTTGTAATGGTCCTCAATATCTATATCCCCAAAAACACATACTTCTGCTCCTAATTTTTTCATTTCTGCTAACTTTTCTTCAAACTTCACCCCATAATCATCACCCATAGTATTTATTAAATAAAGGGGTATATTTAAGGACTTTGCCACTTTCTCTAAATAAGTTTTAGGAATATTATGAAACCATGAAGCCTCTGCATTTTCGTTGAAAGTAGTAATTAAGCCTACGGGTGTATTCCCCGCCTCCATAGCTCTATATATTGATAATGTACTATCTTTACCACCACTAAATGAGGCTACGAATTTTTTACCTTTCATACTGTACTCCTTCTTTTAAAATTTTATACACATACTCCATATCTAAATTTGCCCTTAAATGGTCAGCTAAAATATCGAATTGTTTATGCATATACTCTACGCTTTTTTCTGTTTTTACACCAAATTCTGGATCTATTAAATTATCCTCATCTTCTATATCTATTGGTTTATATGGAATAGTTCCTACTACTTTTATACCAGTTATTTCTTCCATTTTTTCAACCACTTCTTTAAATAGCACAATATTGCCTTTACATTTATTTATTATTATACCCTTAACTAATTTTAGTTCATCTTTTTCAAGTAAATCCAATGTACCCTTTACATAGGCAAAAGCTCCACCTCTATCTATATCCACAACCAGAAAAACAGGAGAGTTTATTTTTTTTGCTAAGTTCATATTTACTATATCATTCTCTAATAAATTCAGCTCAACGGGGCTTCCTGCTCCTTCAATAATAATGGCTTCATAATTTTTACATAAAAATTCATAGGAACCCATTACATCCTTCCATACGTTTTTTTTATATTCCTCATATTCCTCTCTTGTCATTACACCTTGAGATTTACCTTTTAAAATAATATCCGTTCCCTTATTTAATATTCTCAACACCACAGGATTCATTTCAACTATTGGCTCCGCTCTACACGCAAGGCTGGCTATCCATTGGGTTTTTGCTATTTCACTTCCATCAGCCAACGCATAAACATTATTAGTCATGTTTTGAGATTTAAATGTAGCTACCTTTAAATTATCTTGCTTAAGCATTCTGCACAAGCCCGTAGTAATTATAGACTTCCCTACACCTGAGGACGTTCCTTGTATCATTAATTGCTTTGTCATTTTTTCTCTCCTACATAGATTTACTTTTATTGTAACAAACCTCCATAGCACCTTGTATAGCACTTCTAAACCCTAGCTCCTCTAGTTTTGCCACAGCTTCTATAGTCGTCCCTCCAGGGGAACAAACATTGTCCTTTAATTTTGCAGGATGTTCCCCCGTTTCCAATACCATTTTTGCACTTCCATAAACTGCCTGTGCTGCAAATTTATACGCATCATCCCTTGCCATGCCTGTCCTAACAGCACTATCCGCCATTGCTTCTATTAATACATATATATACGCTGGCGATGATCCACTTACACTTACCACTGCATCAAAAAGTTTTTCCTCAATAACCTCGCATTTACCAATACTATTGAAGACCTCTATAATGTAATACATTTCATCTTTTTCAATAAATTTATTACAAGCTATTGCTGTCATGCCCTCACCAACGAAGGCAGGAGTATTTGACATAGTTCTTATTATTTTTACATTTTTATTAAAATATTTTTCTATTAGTTCCATGGTCTTCCCTGGTGCCATAGTCACTATTACACTTTTATTTACTCCATCTTTTATTTCTTTAATAACTTTCTCGTACATATTTGGTTTTATAGCTAAAAATAAATAATCAACCTCTAATATTTCATTTATATCTCTATATTTCAACTCGTATTTCTTTTCTAAAATTTTACATTTTTCTTTATTTATATCAAAACCAAATATTTCTATATTTTTCATGTTTTTATAAATACCACTTATTATAGCCTCGGCCATATTTCCACAACCAATAAAACCTATTTTCATTTAACTCTCCTTTATAACCATTCCTATATTGTTACACACATCACTGGCACTAACTGAATATAAACTTTTTTCTTCACTTACTAACTCCCCCGACCTACCGTGAATATAAACACCTAGCTTACTAGAAGTAACAGCGTCTAATCCTTGGGACATTAATCCACCTATTATGCCAGCCAACACATCGCCACTACCAGCCTTTGCTAAGGATGAATTTCCGCTTGTATTTAAATAAATTCTTCCATTTTTGGCTACAACTGTTCTTTCGGTTTTTAGCACTAGTACCACATTATATTTTTTTGAAAATTCCCTCGCTATGTCTATATAATTATCTAGTACTTCATTTGCTGTTATGCCCATTAAGCGCGACATTTCCATGGGGTGTGGTGTTAACACTTTTTCCCCTTTTACATCATTTAAAAGGCTTATATCCCTTGCTAGTATATTAAGAGCGTCACCATCTATTACCATACTATTTTCTGTTAATATTATATTTTTTACTAATTTTATTGTACTTTCCCCAACTCCTATGCCTGGTCCAATTACTACAATATCTTTGTTTAATATAAATTCGTCGTCTAGAAGTCCATCTGTATACTTCTTTTGAATTGTTACTGCCTCATAAATATTATTTTTTATAATATTGCAAAAATTTTCATCACCATACATCTTCACATAACCACAACCTACATTATATGCCGACTTACCTGCCAATATTGCTGCTCCTGTCATACTCTTCGAGCCAGCTATTATGCTACATTTTCCAAAAGAGCCTTTGTTAGACCTAACACCCCGCTTAGGTAAAAGTTTCATTTCCTTTTTACTTATTAAATGGTCATTTGTATCCTTTACTTGAAATCCTAATTCTTCTACAAAAATTTCTCCACAAATGGTGAACCCCGGATAAACATATAAGCCTATTTTAGGTAACCCTAAACATATAGTTTTATGGGCTTTTACAGAAAAATTATACTTACCAGTAGAGGCATTTAAACCTGATGGAATATCTATTGATATTATATTTCTCCCAGTATTTACATAAGAAAAAACTTCTCTGTAAAATTCACTTACTTCTCCATGGAATCCAATGCCAAAAATGCCATCTACTATATTGTCATATTCTAAAAATTTATTTTTTAATTTTTTTAAGTCTTCTATTTTAAGTATATTATTTATTTTTATGCCTAAATTTTGGGCTATTTTTCGATTTTTTTCTGCATCAACTTTATTTTCTTTATTGGTATTTAAAAAAATAATTTCTACTTTTATATCTCTTTGAAACAAATGTCTAGCAACAACAAATCCATCTCCCCCATTATTTCCCATTCCACAAACTACTAAGGCACTAGACTCCATATATTGTGAAATTTTAAAACCAGCTTGCTCCATAACTATTAATGATGGTACTTCAAAATTATTAAAGTAATCATTTTCAATTTTATACATCTCCTGTGCATTAACTAACATTAATAACCTCCTATTAAATAAAAAGTTGGTAACATCATACTTATTAATATAAATCCTAATATTATGCCTAAAAAAATTGTAATTCCTATTTCTATGGTTTTTTCCGCTTTTTTTGTGCTTAAAATAAGTTCCCTACGTAGGTATGTTCCTATTTTTTCCAAGGAGTTCTCCATTTGTCCCGTTTCCATAGCAACTGCCAAAGATGTATAAAGTATTGGCAAAAACACATCACTCTCTTCCATAGAAGTTGTAATCCCTTTCCCCTCACGTATATTACATACTAATAGTTCTATTTCATCTTTTATTTTTTCATTTTCAACACTATCCTTCAAGTATAAAAGGGATAAATCCATTGTTAAACCACTTTTTAATAGCAGGGCTATTGTTTCAGCGAAAAAAAAGTTAAACTCTTTAATTATATAATCCTTGATAATAGGCACATGTAACAAACACTCATGAAACCTCTTTTTATTATTTTTCAAAACTCGTCTTACATATAACAACAATATTATAAATACAATATTTATTATTACTGCATTTTCTACAAAAAAGTTGATTGTATTCATAAAATACTTCGTTAGTGTTGGTAATTCAACACTATAAGAATTATATAAATCAGCATAATTAGGCATAACAATAAAAATAGAAACTAAAATAGCAATAACCATAAAGGACATAACAACGCTTGGGTATAACATGGAGTTCCTTATTTTTTTCCTAAACTCATCTCTCTCATTATAATAATTGGTAAGGCTTTTTAATATATCCAAGAGTTTATCGCTGTTTTCTCCTATTTTTACCATTGATACAAAGAAGTATGGAAACCCTTTTGCCAAAGTTAAGCTTTCTGAAAAACCTTTGCCACTTTCTAAAGCACAAGAAATAATTTTTATTTTACCTTGCAATTTACCTGTAAACCTTTTATCTAATATTGCTAAACCCTTTTTTAAATCAATGCCAGATTCAATTATAAATGCAATTTGGTCTGAAAAAAAAGCAATATCTTCATTGTTAAGTTTATTATTTACATCATTGAGAAATATGCGCCCTTCTATATATAAGTTGCTTTTTTTAATTTCTACTGCATTTACATTTTTACTTTCTAATATTTTATTGGCGTCTATTTCATCTTTTGCATAAATAAATCCGCTTTTTTCTTCCGTTTTATAAATAAATTTCTTTCCCCTACTAATACAAAAATAATTTTTCAATTTCATTTGCTGTTGTTTTACCCTCTTTCAACGCATTTTCTGCTCTTTTTCTTATGGAAATAAAGCCTTTCTCCACTAAGTATTTATTTAACTCACTTTCCGTTGAGCCACCTTTTATTTTCACCCTAAATTCATCATCTAATATAAGTAATTCATAAACTAAAAATCTTCCACTATACCCTGTATAATTGCATCTACTACAGCCAACACTCTTATAAATTACAAAATCCCCATTAAAACTAGCATTTACATCCACTTCTTTGCAGCTTTCACATACACGTCTTATTAATCTTTGGGAAATAATAGCCTTTAAAGACGAAGTAATTAAATAGTTATCTATGCCCATATCCACAAGCCTTAAAACCGTTGCAACCGCATTATTGGTATGCAAGGTACTTAGTACTAGATGTCCCGTTATAGAAGAAGTAAAAGATAATCTGGCTGTTTCGTAATCTCTTATTTCACCCACCATTATAATGTCAGGGTCTTGCCTTAATAAAAAATGCAATACATTATTAAAATTCAATCCAGCTCGAAAGTTTAAGCCTACCTGATTAATGCCCATTATTACATTTTCAATTGGTTCCTCTATTGTTGTTATATTCACATCATTTGTATTTAACTCATTAATAAAACTATATAATGTTGTTGTTTTTCCACTGCCTGTAGGACCTGTTACTAAAATAATTCCGCTTTTTTCTTTAAACAGTTTATTCAATTTTACCAAGTCATCTTCTTCAAACCCTATCTCTTTAGTATTTAATAATTCTACACTCTTGTATATTATTCTTATAACTATTTTTTCACCAAATAAAGTTGGCAAAGAACTAACTCTAAAATCATATTTTTTTCTATAAAATTCGCTCTCAAAGTGTCCATCCTGTGGAATTAGTTTTTTTGTAATATCTATTTTGCTTAAATATTTTATTTTAGATACTACTTTGTTATATTCTTCTTCAGTAAAAAACTGGACTTCTTGCAAATGACCATTTAACCTTAATCTGCAACGTCTTACCCCGTCAAAGGGCTCTATATGTATATCACTTGCATTATGATTAATAGCAACTTTTAACAATGCATCTAAATCTTTACTTTCATCTATAGTATCCTCACTTTTAGCTTTATCTCCAAAAAAGTCTAAAAGTTTCTCTTCCACTACATGATTATAGGCATAATATATTTTAATATCTTTTTTAAAATCTTCATTTAAAATCTCATTAAAATATAAATTTGCCGAAGCCATTATAATCTCACTCTCATTTACAAAAAGAGGAAACACCCTATTTTTTATAAGTATTTCCTCATTCTCCATTATAAAACTACATAATCCATTATTTTTCTCAATTTTTTCTACACATTTTATACCATAGCGACCAAAAATATATGTATTAAAATTCTCTAAGGTTATAAAACTTTCCTCTATAATTTTTTCTATTATTTGATAGTCACTAAAGTTTTCTACTATGTGATTCACAAGGTTAGTGTCTACATTTAAATCATTTATAAAAATTTTTTTATAATATTCTTCCCTCATTTTGCACCTTTATTTTAACGTTACTATAGTTACACCTAAATCGCCCTCGCCAAATTCACCAAATCTATAATTTGCAATATTTGAGTTTCCTTTTAAAAAATCGTGTACCGCTCTTCTTAGCACACCTGTACCTTTACCATGTATTATGCTTACTTGCTTTAAGTTTGCTAAAAAGGCATCGTCTAAATATTTATCTAATTTTTCCAAGCCCTCTTCTACATTGTGCCCACGTATATCTAACTCAACTTTAATATTTGAGCTTTTGCCACTTCTTGCCCTAGCAGCAATATTATGTCTAACCTGTTCTTTTTTCACTTTTTCCTTTTGCAAATTAGATATATGAATTTGCATTTTCATTGATCCTATTTGAACCATTACTTTTTTATTTTTATCTACATCAGATACAATTGTACCACTGGAATTCATTGTTGTTACAAATACATTATCACCATTTTTTAAAGATTCATCTAACTTTTTACTTTTATTCTCCTCAGTCATTGAAACAAAATCAATATTATATTTTTTTGTTGCCTCACGCAATTCAGCTCTTGTTTTTTCGATTTCTTTCATTGAAGATTTGCCTGATATTTGTCTATTTAGTTCTTGTATAAGTCTATCTGCTTTTTCCTTAGCTTCTGTTATTATCTCTTTTGCCTCTTTTTTAGCTGTTTCTGCAGCTTTCTCCCTTTGCCTATCTAACCTATTTTTTTGATTTTCAACATCTTTTTTAAGTCGCTGAATTTCTTGACGCATATTTTCAGCTTCTTCTTTTTCTTTTAAAATAGTTTTTCTATTTATTTCTAAATCCGTAATAACACTTTCTAACCTTGTGTCCTCTTGACTTATTATCTCCTTAGCTCCATTTATTATTTCTGTTGGCAAGCCCAATCTTTTAGAAATAGCAAAGGCATTACTTTTACCTGGTATACCAATTAGCAATTTATAAGTCGGTCTTAAAGTTTTTACATCAAACTCGCAACAAGCATTTTCCACGCCCTTTGTATCTATTGCATATACTTTTAGCTCACTATAATGAGTAGTAACAGCAACTCTTATATCTTTTTTATGTAAATTTTCCAGTATACTAATACCTAGAGCTGCCCCCTCTGTTGGGTCAGTTCCTGCACCTAATTCATCAAATAATACAAGAGAATTTTTTGTCATATGCTTTAGTATGTAAACAATATTTGTCATATGTGAGGAAAAAGTACTAAGACTTTGCTCAATACTTTGCTCATCGCCTATATCGGCAAATACATTATCGAAAACACCTAGCTCCGACCCATCTTGAGCCGGTATATGCAATCCACTTTGGCCCATTAAAGTAAATAGTCCCAAAGTTTTTAAAGATACTGTTTTTCCTCCAGTATTTGGACCTGTTATTAATAATGTAGTAAAGTCCTTACCTATATAAATATCTGTAGGAACTACCTCATTTTTATCTAGTAAGGGATGTCTACCTTTTTTAATATCTATAAATCCCTTTGTATTGAATTTTGGCCTTGTTCCATTGTACAAAAGGGATAACTCACCTTTTGCAAATACAAAATCTAAATAAGTAATCATTTCTAAATTATTATGAAACAAAGGCAATTCTTCAACAACCATTTGAGATAGATTATAAAGTATTTTATCAATTTCTGCCTTTTCCTCACTTTTAAGCTGGCTTATTTTATTATTGGACTCAACTACAATTGTTGGTTCTATAAAAACTGTAGCACCCGTTGAAGATTGGTCATGTATCATGCCACCAAAAGAATTTTTGTATTCGAATTTTACAGGCACACAATATCTACCATTTCTCGTAGTTATAACATTATCTTGTAACATAGTTTTAGAACCAGAAGAGTTTATTAAATTATTTAACTGTTCACGAATTTTATTATTATAATTCCTAATGCTTTGGCGAATAGAAAAAAGTGTATCGCTAGCATTATCATTTAATTCTTTATCATTTTTAATACATTTGTGTATTTTATTTTCCAGCCTGCTATTGCCTACTATGCTATCCAATTTATCTTGTAAATTTTCGTATACTTCTGTATCTCTATCATCTTTAGCAAAACGTTCTACTTTTCCACAAACATATAAAAAGTCACCTACATTTAAAAGTTCCTCTATTGATAAAGTTCCACCTACTCCAACTCTTTTAATAGACTCCCGTATGTCTTTTATTCCTCCTAAAGGAAATGAGCCTCTTTTTAGAATTAAATTTACTGCTTCTGTTGTTTCTTTCTGATTTTTTTTAATTTCATCTAAATATATATTTGGCTCTATATTTTTTGAGTAGTCTTTACCCATAGGCGATATAGCCTTAGAAACTAGCAATTCCACTATTTTAGTAAACTCTAAAACCTTTAATGATTTTTTTTCCATAGTACCTAAATACTCCTTTTAAATTAAATTGAATTTTTTTATGTAAAATTCTCTTTATTTTTTCACAAAAATATTATAACATATACTCTATAGTACTTAAAATTTATTTTTATAGAAAGGTTATCTATGGTTTCTGTTTCTTCAATTTATAACGAAGTAATGAGTAACATAACTATTGAAATCCCAAAAACTAAAAAAAATTCTAAAGCCTTTGGTGTGGACGAAAAAATCCACTTGGGTAATAAAATAGAAAATACTCAATATGATGAAATAAATTTAGGTAACTCATTCGAAAGTATTCTTAACGGTTTTTTAGAAGTCGATGACAAAGCTCTTGCCCAAAGCATGAGTAATGCTGTTAAGGATGCCTCTAAAAAATATGATGTAGACCCAAATTTAATTAAAGCAATAATAAAACAAGAAAGTAACTTCAACCCAAAGGCAACATCACGTTCCGGAGCTATGGGACTTATGCAATTAATGCCTGCTACAGCAGAATACTTAAATGTAAATGAACCCTATAGTGTGGAAGAAAATATTGACGGCGGCACAAAATATATAAGCTCATTATTAGAAAAATATAATGATGAATCTTTAGCTCTCGCTGCATACAATGCAGGACCTGGCAACGTAGATAAATACAATGGCATACCTCCTTTTAAGGAAACTGAAAATTATGTGCCAAAAGTTTTAAAATACAAGGAGGATTATATTCTTAGTCAATACAAGAAAAATTCTAACTAATATTTAAATATATAAAGAATGAGTAAATATACTGTTTATTTCCAGAGAGAAAACAATTGGTGAAAGTTTTTATTAAACATATATTGAAGCTATCTTTTTAAAAATATATAGGTTTGTTCCCTTTATAAAACACAAAAGTGATGCTTTGCATAAATAGGGTGGTACCGCCGCTTTGGCCTCTATATGTAAGGCTTTTTTTATGGAAAATTTACTTAATGAAAGGATTTAATATGAAATATTTAGGACTTAACGAAATTAGAGAAAAATACTTGCAATTTTTTGAGGGAAAGGAACATTTAAGATTAAAATCATTTCCTCTTGTACCGGAAAACGATAATTCTTTACTACTTATAAATTCCGGTATGGCACCAATGAAGGCTTTTTTTACAGGACAAGAAATTCCACCATCTAAAAGAGTTACTACATGTCAAAAATGTATACGTACAGGAGATATAGAAAATGTTGGTAAAACAGCACGTCATGGTACTTTTTTTGAAATGTTAGGGAATTTTTCCTTCGGGGATTATTTTAAAGAAGAAATAATACCCTGGTCATGGGAATTTTTAACGCAAGTTATGGAAATACCTGAAGACAGACTTTATGTATCCGTTTTCGAAACTGATGACGAATCATTAAAAATATGGAATGAAAAAGTTGGTGTGCCTATAGAAAAAATATTTAAAATGGGCAAAGAAGATAACTTCTGGGAGCACGGAGTAGGACCATGCGGACCATGTTCCGAAATTTATTTTGATAAAGGCAAGGAATACGGCTGTGATAATGAAAATTGTACTGTAGGTTGCGAATGTGATAGATACATAGAAATATGGAATCTCGTTTTTACTCAATATGAAAAAACTGATGCTGGCGAATATTTAGACTTAGCATTTCCCAATATTGATACAGGTATGGGTCTTGAACGTCTAGCATCTACAATGCAAAATGTTAATTCAATTTTCGACATAGACACAATAAAAGAAATACGTGATAGCATTTGCAAATTAGCAAAGTATAATTATGGTGACGACGCCAAAAAAGATATATCCATTAGAGTTATAACAGACCATATACGCTCAGTATGCTTTATGACGGCAGATGGAGTATTGCCATCTAATGAAGGACGTGGATACGTGCTACGCCGTTTACTCCGTCGTGCTGGTATACATGGTAAATTACTAGGAATAAATGAAATGTTCTTAGCTAAAACAGCAAAAATAGTTGCAAAAGTTTCTGGTGAAGCCTATCCAGAATTAATAGAAAAGCAAGACTACATTTTAAAAGTTTTAAATGTAGAAGAAAATAGATTTTATATAACTATTGACCAAGGTTTATCCATGGTTAGTGACCATATAAAACGTATAAAAGACGAAGGGGCAACAATGACATTAGTTGGCTCTGAGGCTTTTAGAATGTACGACACTTTTGGTTTCCCACTAGAACTTTTACAAGAAATACTTGAAAAAGAAGGTATAACAATTAATACCGATGAATTTTACAAGGAAATGCAAGCACAAAAAGAACGTGCTCGCTCAGCAAGAGAAGAATCTACCTATATGGGTGCAGACGAAACAATTTTCAGCTCCATAGACCCAGAAATTGCAACAGAATTTGTAGGCTATAAGCAAGCGGAAACTAAGGGTAAAATCCTTTACATTATTAAAAACAATGAAATAGTGGAGTCAGCAAAAAAAGGGGATAATGTAGCTTTAATATTAGATAAAACAGTTTTTTACGCTGAAAGTGGTGGACAAGCTGGCGACTCAGGCACTATAAAAACAGCCAATGCTGTTGTAGAAATAAAGGACTGTAAAAAAGTAGGCGGCAATAAATTTGCTCATTTTGGTGTAGTAATAGAAGATGATATAAAAACTAATGATGATGTAACGTCAGCTTACAATAAAGTAAACCGTTTAGACGCTGCAAGAAACCATAGCGCCACTCACCTCTTACAAAAGGCACTAAAAGACGTATTAGGAAGTCACATAGAACAAGCTGGCTCAAATGTTAATAAAGAACGTCTTCGTTTCGACTTTACTCATTTTTCGCCACTTACAAAACAGAATTTAAATAAAATAGAAAAATTAGTAAACCAAAAAATATTAGAATGCGTAAATATTAGCACATTAGAAGCCGAAATAAACGAGGCTAAAAAAATGGGTGCAACTGCACTTTTTGGCGAAAAATACGGCGATACTGTACGTGTAGTAAATATGGGCGACTATAGTATAGAACTATGTGGTGGTACTCATGTAAATAATTCTTCTGTAATTTCTACTTTTAAAATTATTAGCGAAACAGGTGTTGCCGGCGGAGTGCGTAGAATAGAAGCCATAACAGGACGTGCGGCCATGGAATATTATAAAAATAACGCAACTACAATTGAACATATACAAAACGTTGTAAGAGATTCACCAGAAAATATAGTTAATAAAATTACTCAATTTATAGAGCGAGCAAAAGAATTAGATAAAGAACTACAAAAGATGCAAGAAAAATCTTCCGTAGGTATTTTAGATGAAATACTAAACGGAAAAGATTTAGTAGAAGGAAAAATACTAATTGCAAGAAAATTTAAAGATTTAGATATAAATGCATTAAAATCAATTTCAGATAAAGTAAAAGAAAAAGAAAAGTCTGTAATTACTGTATTTATAAGTGAGCAAGATAATAAATTAAACTTAGTCACAATGGTTACAGAAGATTTAGTAAAGGAAGGCGTGCATGCTGGTTTAATAATGAAAGAAATATCAAGTGTTGTTGGTGGTAAAGGTGGCGGGCGTCCAAACATGGCTCAGGGCGGTGGTACGGATGTTGATAAAGCCGAAGAAGCATTAGCAAAAGCTAAGGATGTTGTTTTAGCCCAGCTTAAAAAATAGGTAAAAAAAATGGAGAGATTACAAAAATACATGGCCTATTGTGGTGTAGCTTCTCGACGTAAATGCGAAGATTTAATTTTAGCAGGTTCAGTAACAGTAAATGACAATATTGTTACTGAACTCGGCTTTAAAGTTGGAGAAGGTGACGAAGTCCGTGTAAATAGTGAATTAATAGGCGCAAAAAAAAATATTTATATTATGTTGAACAAGCCTATAGGCTACGTTTCAACCGTATCTGATGAATTAGAAAGAAAAACAATTTTAGATTTAATAGGTACAAACGAACGAATTTATCCCATTGGTAGGTTAGATATAGACACAAGTGGGCTTTTACTCCTTACAAACGATGGTGTACTTACCCACAAATTAACTCACCCTAAGCACAATGTAAATAAAACCTATATAGCAACAGTACAAGGCACACCAAGCCAAGAAGAAATATTAAAATTCAAAAATGGCTTATTAATAGACAACTACAGAACTTCACCAGCAGAAATTAAAATTTTAAAAAAAGGCAAGAATTCCACACTAGAAATAAAAATCCACGAAGGTCGTAACAGACAAGTTAGAAAAATGTGTAGTAAAATAGGTCATAGTGTAATTACTTTAAAAAGAGTAGCTATAGGCGATTTAGAATTAAATGATCTAAAAGAAGGAACTTATAGGGAATTAAATACTGAAGAAGTACAATATTTAAATTCCCTAGATAAGAAGTTATAAATAAAGAGAGGTGACACATGAAAATTCAATTTACAGATACAACCTTTCGAGGAGGACAACAATCATTACTTGCTACAAGACTACGTACAGAAACAATGTTGCCCATTATAGAAAAATTAGACAATGCTGGCTTTCACGCTTTAGACATATGGGGCGGTGCTACATTTGAGTCCTGTCTAAAGTATTTAAAAGAAGACCCATGGGAGCGACTAAAAAAAATAGGTAAAGCTGCTAAAAACACTAAGCTACAAATGCTTTTATATGGCAGAAATATACTAGGCTACAAGCCTTATGCAGATGATATTATTGAGGCATTTATTAGGAAGTCTATAGAAAATGGCATATCCATACTTAGAATTTCAGACCCATTAAATGATTTAAATAACATGGAAGCAGCCATAAAATCCACAAAAAAAGAAAATGGACATGCACAACTTGCAATTACTTATACAAATAGCCCTGTCCACACACTGGAGTATTTTATTAATCTTGCAAAGTCCATGGAATGCATAGGAGCAGATTCTATATGTGTGCAAGATACAGCAGGTATTTTATTACCTCAAACAACCTACAACCTAATAATGGAATTAAAAAATAACATTAATATTCCTATTCATTTGCATTCAAATTGCACTAGCGGTCTGGCATCCATGACATACTTAAAAGCAGTAGAAGCCGGAGTTGATTCCATAGATACAGCAATATCACCCTTAGCATTAGGAACTTCTCAACCCGCTGTAGAAGTTATGGATGCAACTTTTAAAAACCTAGGTTACCAAACTAATTTAAAAGCGGATATACTGGCAGAAGGCGAATTAATGTTAAAGCCAATACGAGAGGCAGCTCTAAACACCGGATTAATGAACACAAAACTTTTAGGTATAAATATTAATACTTTAAAGTATGATATTCCCTCTGAAATGGAATATCATATAAAATCACAGCTTAAAGCACATAATGCAAAAAATAAATTCAATGAAGTTATAGAAGAACTTGAAAAAGTGCGTTTTGAACTAGGTTATCCCCCACTTACTATTCCTATAAGCCATATAATAGCCACTCAATCCATTTTAAATATATTAAATGGAGAAAGATATAAACCAGCTATAGAAGAAATAAAATACCTAGTAAGAGGTGTATATGGAAAAACCACTTTGCCAATTAATGAAAATATAATAAGAACAATACTCGGTGGCCAAGAGCAGGAATTCACGCCAATATCTACTAATACAATTAATAATATAAAGGAATTTTACCAAAAAGAAGAAGACATTCTTACTTACATTTTGTTTCCTGATATATCCATAGAATTCTTCAAGCACCGACAAGCAGTAGAATTGCAAATAGATAGCGACAACATAAATAATATATACCCAGTTTGAGGAGATTAAATGAAAAACATTTACTTAGCCGGCGGTTGTTTTTGGGGAATGGAAGAATATTTTTCCAGAATTGAGGGAGTTATGTCAACAGATGTTGGCTATGGAAACGGTAATACACAAAACCCAACCTATAAAGAAGTATGCACCAGTGCTACAGGCTTCGCCGAAACAGTTAAAATAGAATATAACGAAAATATTATTAACCTAGAAAGCATACTGGAAAAATATTGGAAAGTTATAGACCCTACATCTTTAAATAAACAAGGTGGCGATACAGGAACTCAATATCGAACAGGCATTTACTACACAAATCCTAACGACTTAAAAATTATATACTATTCAATAAACGAAGAGCAAAAAAAATATTTACCACCAATCGTAACAGAAGTAAAGGAACTAAAAAACTATTACAGTGCCGAAGAGTACCACCAAGATTATTTAAAGAAAAACCCCAATGGATACTGTCATATAAAACTAAACTAAAATTTTTAAATTTAAAGGAGAAAAAAATGAAATTCAATCCCTATTTTGTATTAAAAAATCAAGCAAGCGAAGCCATAGAAATGTATTCCAAAGCCTTTAATGGCGAGTCAACAATAATGAAATTTTGCGATGCCCCTAAAACAGAGGATTATGAAATGCCAGAGGAATATAAACACCTTGTTATGTATGGTGAAGTTAAAATAAAGAATTTTTCTATTATGATTTCCGATATGCCAATGGAAGATCAAATAATCGGCACCAATGTAAGTACTGCTGTCAACTTCAATAATGCAGAGGAATTATTACATGCTTACGAAATACTTAAAGTTGACGGTAATGTGCCAATGGAGCCACAAAGTAGCTTTTTTGCTAACCTTTACTCCATGCTATCCGATAAATTTGGAAATCAATGGCAATTAATATATAAAGATGAAAAATAAATTATCTTCAGTTAACTTTTTTGTTTATTTTAACAGGTATTCCTAGTAGTTTACTAGTTTTTATTCATGATTTTTTAGAAATTATATTTATATCATTCTAAAAAATTGTAGAAAATTTTCTAATTTGACATAATGATAGTAATTTAACTTTAATTGCAAACAATATTTTATAATAACTTTAGTTACCTAAAAACAATTTACCTAAAATAAAAAAGTATATATTTGGTGTAAGTAGCTCCTAATTCTTTTTGTTCTTGAATTTAGTTAATTTATACTTTATTATAAATACATAAATTATTAAAGGAGGTGCCCCAATGGCATATAAAATTAGTGATGTTTGTGTAGCTTGTGGAGCTTGTCAACCAGAATGTCCTGTAGAATGTATTTCTGAAGGCGACATTTATAGCATAGCTGCTGATACTTGTATCGATTGTGGTTCATGCGCAAGCGTATGTCCTACAGACGCAATATCTCCAGAATAAAAAAAACGGCCTAGCCGTTTTTTTTATTCTGGAGATATTTATTTATTCCTGTACGGTTATTTTTAACAATGCAAGACTCCTACTGAAATCTAAATCCCTTGTATTGTCAATAGAATTCTTTGTTTTTTTATATAGAATATATTAATAAAATACGAAGAAATTTCGTTTAAAATGCATAAAAATTACTTAAAAGCCTATTTTATAGGCTCTTTCCCTTGACAAAAGACCTGTTTAAGTTTATAAATATTCTATATTAAGTGGCAACCACTTATTAAATAAGGAGGATATTATGAATAAAACTGAATTAGTTGCAGCTATCGCTGAAAAAACTGATATGAGCAAGAAAGATTCTGAAAAGTTTGTTAAAGCTTATGAAGAAGTAATCAAAGAAGAATTAGTTAAAGGTGGTAAAATCCAATCTGTTGGTTTTGGTACTTTTGAAGTTAGCGATAGAAAAGCTAGAAAAGGTAGAAATCCATCTACTGGTAAAGAAATTGACATACCTGCATCAAAAAGCGTTAAATTTAAAGTAGGTAAAGCATTAAAAGATGCTGTAAACTAATTTGTATTAGTTATATAGGGGCATTGCAAATAGCATTTTTGCTAAATTGCAATGCCACTTTTTTATCATGGTAGAACAGTTATGGACAACCATATACATGTATTGAGTTGAGGGTCTAATTCTTACGGATTAAAATTCTAAAAAAGAGAATTGATTAGTTTCCGGTATTCCTGTCAAAATACCATTTCTTTTCATAATATCTACAACATTTTTATTTACCTTAGTTCTACTTCTCAAATCTTCGATAGTGGAAAATTCCTCCACTTCTCTCTCTAAAACAATACTCTCAGCTGCATTACCTCCTAGACCTGCTATGGTACACAATGGCGGAAGTATGCCATTTTCCTTTACAGTGAACTTATTTGCCTTAGATTCATATAAATCAATAGGTAAAAACTCAATATCTCTTTCGTACATTTCTTCCAGTAGTTCTAGTAAATCGAAACTAGACTTATCTTTAGGCGTTTTTTCATTACCCAAGGCTATTATTCTTCCCATTTCTCTCTTTACTTCCTCAATTCCTTTGCACATAATTTCATAATCAAAATCCTCTGCACTTATGGAAAATGTAGCTGCATAAAAATTCTTTGGGTAATGTATTTTAAAATAACCAATTCGCACACTCATTAATACATATGCAACAGCATGACCTTTAGGAAACAAATATTTTATTTTTTGACAAGATTCAATATACCATTGCGGTACCTTATTTTCTTTCATTACTGCTAAGTGTTCCTCTGACAGCCCTTTACCTTTTCTTACTTTCTCCATAATAGTAAAGGCTGTTAAGTCTTCTATACCCTTACTTATTAAATAAACCATAATATCATCTCTAGTTGCTATAACTTCTTTTAGTGTACAAGTCCCTTGATTTACTAAGTCCTGTGCATTATTTAGCCATACGTCTGTACCATGAGAAAGGCCAGATATTAAAACTAATTCTGTAAATGTCGCTGGTCTTGTATCTAAAAGCATTTGCCTTACAAAATTTGTTCCAAACTCCGGTAATCCTAATGAGCCTGTTTTACATTTAATTTGACCCTCTTTTAGTCCTAAAGCTTTATGGCTTTCAAAAAGGGACATAACATCCTTATCCCCTAAATCCACATTTAAAGGATCCATACCTGTAGATTCGTGGAGCATTTTTATAATAGTTGGCGCTGTATGGCCTAGTATATCTAATTTAAGTAATTTACCACTTATGGAGTGATAGTCGAAATGTGTTGTTATTACACTGGATTTAACATCATTTGCCGGCCTTTGTAAGGGCGTAAATTTATGTACATCTGTATAGTCTGGTACAACCATTAATCCTCCAGGATGTTGCCCTGTTGTTCTTTTTACGCCTGTACAACCATTAGCTAGTCTTGTTACTTCTGCACGTCTTACACTTTTGTTTTTTTCTTCCAGATATTTAAGTACAAAACCTGCGGCAGTTTTATCAGCCAAAGTGCCAATAGTTCCCGCCTTAAATACATAGCCTTCTCCAAAAAGTTCTTCTGTATAGGCATGAGCTTTCGCTTGATACTCACTGGAAAAGTTCAAGTCGATATCCGGCTCTTTATCTCCATCAAAACCTAGAAAAGTTTCAAAAGGTATATTGTGACCATCTTTTTTTAGTTTTTCACCACATATTGGACAATTTTTATCTGGCATATCGTAACCCGCCCAGCTACTGTAGCTTAAAACCTCTTCTGAATCGAAATCGCTGTATTTACAGCTTTGACATACATAATGTGGGCTTAAGGGGTTTACCTCTGTTATTTGTGCCATAGTAGCAACAAAAGAAGAACCAACAGAACCACGTGACCCAACTAAATATCCAGCCTCCAAGGAGTTCCAAACTAATTTTTGCGCAATAATATACATTACTGAAAACCCATGTTTAAATATTGAAGACAGCTCTTTATTTAAACGATTTATTACTATTTTTGGCAACTCCTCACCATATATCTCCTTTGCTCGTTTCATTGTTATTTCTTTTAGTTCATCATCAGATCCCTCAATGCGTGGTGGGTGGGTGTCTTTTGGAATTGGTAACAACTCCCCTATCTCATCTGATATTTTGTTAGTATTTGTAACAACAACCTCGTAAGCTCTTTCAGCTCCTAAATAAGAAAATTCACTTAACATTTCCTCTGTAGTTCTATAAAAAAGTGGTGGTTGTTCATCAGCATCTTTAAAACCTTCTGCATTCATTAAAATTCTTCGATAAAATTCATCTTTTTCATTAAGAAAATGAACATCTCCTGTTGCTACTGTTAATTTATTTAACTCATCTCCATAATTAAGCACCTCTATATTTAAATTGCAAAGGTCCTCTATGGTTTTAACATTGCCATTTCTGTATAAAAACATATTGTTACCAACAGGCTGTATTTCTAAATAGTCGTAAAAATTACATCTGTTTATTATATATTCCCGTGGCATTTCTCCAAGTATGCTTTTAAATACTTCGCCAGCTTCACAGGCCGCACCTAACATAAGCCCACCTCTATGTTCTAGGATTTTACTTTTTAACATTCTTGGTCTTCTATAAAAATTTTCTAGATGAGAGTTTGTAATAAGTTTATATAAATTTTTTAAACCTATCTCATCTTTAGCAAAAATCACTCCATGGGTTGGTCTTATATTTTTCACATTCATATTTTTTTGAGCTAAAACATTTATATCTCCCACAGTTTCAATAGAATACGTGTTTTTTAATTCTTCAATTTCTTTCAAAAAAATTTCTGCTGTTGCCTTTGCGTCATCTACTGCCCTATGGTGACTTTCTAATACAATTCGCAAATGGTCTGCAACTGTGTTTAGCTTATGGTTTTTTAAATTCGGATATAACATTCTACTTAAATTAACAGTATCTATAAATGTATTTTCTAGCTCTTTATTTAATACTCTTTTGGTGTTGGCATTAATAAAACCTATATCAAAATTGGCATTGTGGGCAACTAATATGCTGTCACCTATAAATTCTATGAATTTCGGCAAAACAAACTCTATGGTTTCTTTGTTTTTTAACATTGTGTCTGTAATCTTTGTTAAGTTTACTATTGTTTCGCTTAATGATTCCTCTGGATTAATCAGTTCGTTAAATTCATCGACTATTTCGCCATTTTTAATTTTCGCAGCCCCTATTTCTATAATCTTGCAAGTCTTTTGATAAAATCCTGTTGTTTCCACATCAAAAACTACGTATTCACTATCTAAGTTCTGCCCCTTAGGAAGAGAAACTACAGCCTCAATGTCATCTATAATATATGCCTCTACTCCATAAAGTATTTTCACCCCTAACTCTTCACCAATGTTCATGGCATCCGGAAAGGCCTGTACAACTCCATGATCTGTTATTGCTATACTAGTATGACCCAATTTTTTTGCGTACTTTACATAATCTTTTATGCCTGTAAGTGCGTCCATAGAGCTCATGTTTGTATGTAAATGTAGCTCAACTCTTTTTACCTCAGCATTGTCTACTTTACTTTCCTTGGTTTTTTCTTCCAGAGCTATTTCGTTTGCCATTATATTTAGCTCTTTTGCATAAGTATCGTAACGTACATATCCCTTAACAGTTACGGTATTACCTTTTTTTGTAACGTTCTTGAATTCCTCTTCAAACGCTTCTGGATCAATAAAAAATTTAATTGTAATAGAATTTGTATTATCCGTAATATCCATACTTATTAAATAATTACCACTTCGTATTTCTCTTTTTTCAAAGGAAAATATAATCCCTGTAACAGTTATCTCCGAGTCTTGGTCTAACTCTTCAGCTAGTCTTATAGGCATTTCCGTTATAGATTCAACTATTTTCACACCATTTCGTTGACGCCTTCTACGTTGTGGCCTCACTTCCTGTGGTTTTTCCTTTTCTACCTCCTTTTCGCTTTGAATATTTTCACGTATTGTTTGCCTTACTATAAAATCACTATCTATTATTTTCTTACCCTCTACTTCAATAAATTCAACACTAGGCTCTATTTGAAATTTTTTATAAATAATAGATTTTATTTTTTCCTTCGCACCTTTTTTTTCCAATAAATAAATACTATTGTTGTCTGTGCTTATTTTTATTTTATTTAAATCGTACTCAATATTAGCATTTTTTAGAATAGTATATTCTAATGGACTTTTTTCAAAGGAATTAATTAAATTTGTTTTATATTTAGAAATAGCCTTTTCACTGTCATTCACATCGTAAGTTATTTCAACCTTTACTTTTTCATAGGACTTCATTTTTTCTTTTAATTTATACTCTAAAGTTTCAATATTTTTTTCATTTATTATTTCTCTAGACTTTAAAATCATTAAAATACTTTTTCTATCTTTAGTTAATAATATTTTTTCCAATAGACATTCTGAAAAACTAATAAATTCATTTTTATTAATTCCCAAATAATCTATAGAATCAAAAAAACTATTCATTAAATCACCATTTCTTTTAAAATTTTTGTAAACTCTTCTAATAATTTATCTTCTGGAACTTTGGCAACTATTTTTCCTTTTTTAAAAATTAGCCCTTGTTCCTTTCCGCCTGCAATACCTAAGTCTGCCTCTTTAGATTCACCTGGGCCATTTACAATACAACCCATTACAGCTATTTTTAAATTCACATCTAATTCACTGCATATTTCTTCTACTTTATTTGCCAATTCAATAAGTCCTATTTCTGTTCTTCCACATGTAGGACAAGAAATAATTGTTGGACCAAAGCTTCGTAGCTCCAAAGATTTTAATATTTCTTTGCAACATTTTATTTCCTCTACAGGGTCGCTTGTTAAAGAAACTCGCATAGTATCCCCATATCCCTGAGAAAGTAAAGCCCCTATGCCTGCAGCAGATTTAATGGTACCTGAGTAAATTGTTCCTGCCTCTGTAATTCCTATATGTAATGGATAATCTACTTCTTTAGCTAACAACTCATAGGACTTTAATGTAAATGGTATACTTGAGGATTTCATTGAAACTACAATATTTTCATAATCATATTTTTCAATTAATTTTATGTGGTTTAGAGCACTTTCTACAATTGCCTCCTCACACACTCCATACTTTTTAACTAATTCCTTTTCTAATGAGCCAGCATTAACCCCGACTCTTATAGGAATATTTTTTTTCTTTGCTTTTTTTATTACTTTTTCAATTTTTTCCTCGCTACCTATATTTCCTGGGTTTATTCGTATTTTGTCTATCCCTCTTTCCATAACCTCCAATGCCAATTTATAATCAAAGTGAATATCTGCAACTAATGGTATAGATATATTTTCTTTTATTTTATCAATTGCCTGAGCATCCTTTAAAGTTGGTATTGCAACTCTAATAATTTCACAGCCGGCTTTTTCCAATAATTTTATTTGCTCCACTGTTTTTATAACATCATGGGTTTTTGTGTTTGTCATAGATTGAATGGCAATATTATTTTTACCACCTATGTATAAATTTCCAATTTTTATTTCTCTTCTCATAATTACCTCTTTATTTATTTTATTTTTTATTATAACATGAATGAATGCAAAGATTTATTCATAAATTTAAAATTGAAGATTTTTTACAAACTCAAACAAATTAAATAAATTCAAATGAGGATGATTTTATGTTTTATACAGTATTAAGTGCAATTACCACATTATTAATAATTATACTTTTAGGATTTATAATAACTAAACTAAATATTATAAATAGAGATACGCAAAAAGTTTTATCTGACCTACTTTTAAAAGTCACCTTGCCAGCAACATTAATTCTATCATTGCAAATTGATTTTGATATACAAATTTTAACAAATTGTATTATTGCAATAGTTGTAGGATTTATTGTACACTGTACATCTATGACATTGGCTTATATACTTTTGAATTTATTAAAAATACCTGCCAATAAAATAAACGAACTTGCCTTTGGTATTACTTTTTGCAACTTAACCTTTGTTGGATTCCCTGTTATAAGCTCAGTATTAGGAGATGAAGCCTTAATTTATGGTGCAATGTTAGTAATTGCCTACAATGTTTTATCTCTAACCATAGGTATTAAAATGATGTCTGGAGAAAAAAGCAAATTTAAAGCAAGAGATATATTAAACAATCCAGTCCTTGCCACTATACTCGCAATATTTTTATTTGCATTTTCTATGAAAATACCACCGTTGATTTTTGTTCCCATGGAAATGGTTAGCAACTTAACAACACCACTTGCCCTTATTATTACAGGATCTATTATTGCAAATTATAAAGTAGATATAAGTTTCTTTAACAAAGATATACTTATTATGTCTTTTATTAGACTTTTACTTATACCTACCCTTATTTTTATTGCTTTAATTCCTTTTCCTATAGATTCATTTTTAAAAGACACATTAGTGCTAACTTTTTCCATGCCATCTGGATTATACATATCCATTATAGCCACAAAAGTTGGTGGCAACGATGCACTGGCATCAAAAATTGTAGTAACATCGACTTTACTCAGTATAATTACAATACCTATTATATCTTTTATATTTATTAGACAGTAACCTTCGGAGGATACCATGAAATTTTCTAAAGACACTAAAATATTTCTTCATAAGCTATCAGTTATTGCCTTGCCAATTATTATACAAGAATTAATAAATAGCGCTGTTAATATAACAGACACTTTTATGATTTCTTCTTTAGGTGAAGCACCTATTACTGCCGTTGGACTGGCAAACCAAATATTTTTCCTTTTTATTTTGTTTGTCTTCGGTATAAACAGTGGCGCTTCTGTATTTATGGGGCAGTTCTGGGGTGCAAAAGATACAAAGAGCATACACAAAACCATGGGTATAGCATTTATATCATCTCAAGTAGTAGCAACAACATTTGCTACTTTAGCCTTTTTTAAAGCCGACCTACTTATAGGGTACTACTCCTCCGATGCAGTAGTTATTGACCTAGGAACACAGTATTTAAGAGTGGCTTGCTTTACATATTTTTTATCTGCATTTTCATTTACTTTAAATACAGCACAAAAAAGCACAGGACACACAAAATATCCAATGCTTACAACTTTAATAGCTTTTTTCACTAATATCATATTAAACTATTATTTTATATTTATTGCTAAAGAAGGTGTAGTCGGTGCTGCAAAAGGTACGTTAATTGCACGTACTGTAGAATTAATTGCACAAATAGTTATTATACGTGGCTTGAAGCTACCTATTTTAGGCCGCATGAAAAATTATATAGCCTTTGATAAAAAATTTGTTGCAGAATTCTTTAAAAAAGCAGGACCAGTTATTGCCAATGAAATGATGTGGGCAACAGGTGTTACACAATACACACGTTTTTATGGCCAAGTTGGTACAGAAGCCCAAACATCTGTACAATTAGCCAATAGTATGAAACAACTTTTCATGGTTATTGGTATTGGTGTAGGTAGTTCATCTGGTATAATCCTTGGTAACTTACTAGGTGCAAACAAAATTAATAAAGCCATACGTTACGCTAAAAAATATATTGTTACTGCAGGTATTCTTAGCACTATAATGGGTCTAGGATTAATTATAGGCTCACCATTTATTGTACAATTATTTAGCAACATATCACCACAAGTTAGAGATGATACAATGAAAATATTAATTATAATTAGTTTACTTATCCCTGTATTAACTTTTAATTACATGGGAGTTGTTGGCATACTTCGAAGTGGTGGAGATACTTTTGTTTGTTTACTTATAGACGCTTTGTCTGTTTGGCTTTTAGGTGTTCCATTTACTTACCTTGGGATAAGGATGGGCCTTCCAATTTATTTAGTAGTTGCTTGTTCTTATATGGAGGAAATTGGTAAGTTCCTTTTTGTTGTTATTCGTGTTCGACAAAGGAAATGGGCTCAAAATATAACTGCTTCTTAGGGGTTGCTATTTTACTTTTCAGAATTAGTATGATAATTCTTTTCAAACTTAGGGTACAATTAAAAATAGTAATGGAAACATTAGAAAACTTAGACAAAGAAAGTTTTCAAAGAAATATGACGATAATTTATTCAGATCAAGGAGTGCATTATACAATCCCGCAATTTTAGAAAGAAATCGAAATATTAGGCTTAAAACAGTCAATGTCTAGAATATGAAATTATCGGGACAATGCACCACAAGACCCATTTTTTGAGCACATGAAAGATGAGATAGATTTAAAAAATCGAAAAACATATGATGATGTAAAAAGAACAATAAAGAAACTGAATATTTCTGCTATACTTGTATTAGACATAACAAACTCCTTTATTATTTTTGTCTGATTTAATTAAAGGTTATTTTGATTGTTATGTCTTTTTTTTTGCATAATAAATGGTGTCGGTTTTTATCACCAACACCATTTATTATAGAACCCTGAAAACAGGATTATTTTTATAAACTTAAGCTGAAACTACTTCTAAAGGATATACAGAAACTTGTTTCTTGTTTCTACCTTTTCTTTCGTATCTAACTCTACCGTCTGTAAGTGCAAATAAAGTATCGTTTCCACCACGACCAACATTGTTACCTGGATGTATTTTTGTACCTCTTTGAGTATATAAAATATTTCCAGCTCTTACAACTTGACCATCTTGACGTTTTGGTCCTAATCTTTTAGATTCAGATTCACGACCGTTTTTAGATGAACCAACACCTTTTTTGTGTGCGAAAAATTCTAAATTAAGTTTTAACATTTAATTCACCACCTTATCTATTAATAGTAATTCTTTTTCGTAAGTATTAGACAATTCCTTAAGTGCGAGAACTAGTGTATTAAGCAATAGTTCAGACTTTTCGGCATCTATACCTTGTTTTAAATTCTCGACTTCTATTTTCAAAAAACCACCATTTTCATCATATTCTAATGAAAATTTATCTTCTGTAAAAGTCTCAATAGCATTTACTATATTCAGAGATAAAAGAGAAATTGCGGCACAAATTGACGTATCGCAATGGTTTATGATTTGAAAACCATAAATACATTTATTTTTATTTCTGAATATTTTGGCTTTTACCATTAGAAATTAATTTTGTCTATTTTTAATGCTGTAAAAGGTTGTCTATGACCATTTTTCTTATGGAAACCTTTTTTAGGCTTATATTTGTAAACAATAACTTTTTTGCCTTTTCCGTCACCAATAACGGAAGCTGTAACAGTTGCGTTACTTAAGTATGGCTTACCAAACTCAGTACCTTTTTCGTTGGAAACGGCCAACACCTTGTCGAATGTAAAAGTTTCTCCGGCTGCAACACCTAACTTTTCAACTTGGATTTCAATGCCTTCTTCAACTTTAAATTGCTTACCACCAGTTTCAATAATAGCGTACATAATGCACACCTCCTTAATAATATACTCGCCAAATACGGTACTTACGTTAACCTCTTTGTGCGGTTGGAAACTGTATTTGCATACCCGTTTATTATACTAGTTTAGAATGAAATGTCAATGCTTTAAAAAAACTTTTTACAAAAAAAATTGCCATAGGCATATTTTATGGAGAAACATATGCTTTTAAAAATTTTCCAGTGCCAAAAATTTTATAGTCACCTAAATTAGCAGGTATAAAAACAGTATCTCCTTTTATTAGATTAATTTTTTTGTTTCCGTATTCGATTGTAGCCTCGCCTTCTACACATGTGAGAGTAGTAAAATGGTCAGGGTCTGTAGATTGTTCTTCAACATTATTTACAACAATTAAGTCTACTGTAAAAAGATTATTTTTAACTATTTCTTTAGATACATCGCCTGTTTCAAGGGCTTGTGAAGTTAATTGGCATTTAGTAGCGTCGCAACCTTTTTCAATGTGTAACTCTCTGGATTTACCCTTTTTATCAATTCTGTTGTAATCGAATAGTCTATAAGTAGTATCGCTGTTTTGCTGAATTTCGTAGACAATGTTGCCAGAAGTAATGGCATGGACTAGTCCAGCAGGAATATCTATTACGCTTCCTTTTTTTATTTTTTCATAATTTAAGTAGTTTAAAATGCTATTGTCCTTTATTGAGTTACGCAGTTCAGTTGAAGTTTTTAAATTTACCCCTGCTATTAATGTCCCACTTTCAGATTTTTCCACATACCACATTTCAGACTTGCCGTAGGGAAGGTTTTCAATTTTATTGGCAAAGTCATCATCTGGATGAACTTGTATGGATAGGTTGTCATTGGCATCAATAATTTTAATAAGCAATGGAAAGTCCTTAGTATGTTCTAACTTATTGCCTAAAAAATTTTTTCTATTTGTATTTATTACATCTAAAAAAGTTCTATCTTTGTATTTTCCTTGACAAACCACACTCATGTCATTTGTTCTACATGTTAAATCCCAACTTTCGCCAGTTTTTTTTGATGGGATATCTCTATTAAATATTTTGTTTAAATTATCACCACCCCAAATTGCTTCTTTGTAAATTGGATAAAATTTTAAAATTTCCATAGGTCACCTCATATAAAAAATATTTTAAATATAGTTAAGTATATAAATTTTTATTTGTCAAATTTTAATCTATCAAACCAAACTTGACATATTGATATCATTATTGTAAATTATGAAAAATACTTGATGTGATTGTTCATGTCTATGAAAGGATGATATAAAATGAAAAGATTTATTTCTTTATCAATAATTTGTTTATTGGCAGTAAGTTCTTTAGTTGCTTGTGGAGGTACTGCAAAAACATCAACAGAAACAGAGATGGCTACAAGCGAGCCAGAGGTTTCTGAAGAAGTTCCAGCTGAATCCTCGGAAGAATCTGTTTCCGAAGAAGTAAAAGAGGAGACGACTGCAGTAACAGAAGCTCCATCGGATGCCGTTACAAGTGCGTCCATAGTAAATAATGCTGAGGCTTTAGTGGCATCTTTAGCAGCCGATGGCGTATGGATTACTTGTATTTTAAATGATATTGTTGTAGAAGAACCATTTTCTGTTGATGGTGTGTTTTACAATAATGAGGATAAAAGTTCTGGATTGTATAGAAAGTTGGCTTTATATTCACAAGATGACGAAGGTAATATAACAGATACTTATTCAATTACAGTGCCAGAAATGACAGTGACTACAGAGAATTTTGTAATACAAGAAGGTACAATAGTAGGTAATGTAATAGTTGAAGCAGAAGGATTTGAATTAAAGAATGCAACTATAGATGGTAACATTACTTTTGCAACTGCTCAGATGGAAGACTCAGCTAAATTGGAAGAAGGTACAATTACAGGAAGAATACAATAGGATTTTAATGAGTAAAAGGGCTTTAATAAAATTGATTTCGCAATTTTATTAAAGCCCTAATTTTATTGTATGTCTAATTCTTCACCGTTTTTAAGTTTTTCTAATTGTTCCAATAAGAAATTAACATCTTGGATATTAGAAATAAATTGTACGGGTTCGCCATTTTGGGATACACCGTAGAAAGTATCACTATATGGAAGATAATTTGTACTAGTTGTTGTGCCATCTAATAGATTGTATGTTACTGTTAGTTGAGAGTCACCTAAGTATTCGGGCTTTAATTCTTCTACAACGCCGTCAATGGAGAGTGCTATAAGTACCTGGTATAGGTCCTTAAATTTATCTTCATCTACATCAACATTATTTAAAGTAGGTGCCATAATATCTTTGGCATCTTCGCCTTCGCCTTCGATGCTGTGGTTCATTTTTAAATTGTAACTTGTAGTTGATGTTGTAACTATTACAGATTCTACATCTACTATATTTTCTAAATTTACAAATCTGTCAATATAAGAAAGTGCATTTATATTAAAGAATGCCTCGATACCTGATAGTTCAAATACAGCATTAACACCTTTTTTTGTAGCGTAATAACCTTTGCCGCTTTCAAGGATCTTACCTATTTGAATTGTATTTTCTGTAGCGTCTAAATAATGGAAATTAATTGTTGCTGATGGTGTATCTAATCCATATAGACTTAAGTCTGTTGGATTTGCCTCTACTAAATTTCCAAATTCACTTGGCATTGGCGTAATTATATTTTCAATAACTTTTTCAAAATAAACACTTCTGCCTTTAATTGGCTCAACCATATTTAAAACAAGAGAGCCGTATGTTTCAAACTGTTCCTTTGCTTCTTCTGAAGTTCCTTCAGAGGCAACTACAAAGTTATCACCTTCTGGGTAAGTAACAGAAAATTTATCAATTGATGCATAGGCTTCTTCTGTTGGCTTGCCTAAGTCTTTTACAATAAAATCATTTAGTCTATAGCTATACCTTTCAGCAGTAACACGAGATAGGAAATAAATATTTGGGTCACCATCTAATTGGGCATAGTAATAATATTTATCTGGTGTTGGGTTTCCTATGTATATCTTATTTTTTGTGCCATCTTTATAAATAACTTCACCATAGGTTTTTTTATCAATCCCATAATCTTCTGGATTGGCATCTTTAATTACATCATTGGAAATAATTGTTGTTGCCCCGTGGGCAAAAGAACTTATTTCATCATTTAAAGGTACATCTGTACCATTTAAGGACCAGTTTTCACTGTCTTCTTCTTGAGTAAGGGTAAATTCGTATGTTCCACTAAGGTTACTAATGTTTACACCTTTTAGATTTGCAAAATCATTTTCCACAACTTTTACACTTGTGGATTCAACATCCGAGGTGTCAGCTGTTTCTTCGGTGCTAGGTTTTTTAATTGCAATAAAAGACAAAGCGATAATAATGGCTATTAGAGAAATTAAGGTTAATTTGTTTTTTCTCAATTATCTGTTCCTCCTTTTTAACCAAACAAAAACGCCAATAGCAATAATAATTACTGGTAATGCTATTAGGCTATAAAAAATAAGCACATAAACATTTGTTGCTGTTAGGGTTACTGTACTGGGATTTGGTATAAATGAGCTAATGTATTGAGAATCTACTGCACCACTTAACCAATTGGTACTACTTAAAATAAATTCGCCGTTACCTCCACCTATTATAGAGTTGTAAGTATCGTTTAATATACTATAGCTACTTACTACAACTAGGTTGGTTTCTGTATCTGTGGCAAGGTTTTGTCTGTCGCTTATGGCTACAGCAATTGGCAAAGGTCCACTTATATCTCCTGCTTCTTGAGTTATATTAGAGGATTCTAAATTTGTTTTACCGAAACTTACATCTGAAGAAGTAAGTACATTTTCAATAGCTATTGATTGCTTTACAACTTCTGTTGGGTTTAGACCAACAGCTGTGTCAACTAATGGCATCATGTTTTTATTTTTCAAACTTTCGTTAATTGAATTGCCTGTTAGTGATGGTAAAAATAAAATAGGCGATTGAGGGTCTAATATTTTAGACTCATCTAATTCAAATATAACTGAATTGTTTTTTTCTATACCATAGTTATTGTAGATACTGTCAAAATTTGGTAGTGCTAAGTTTACAAGGCCTGTAACAATAAAGGCGTTGCCACCTTTTTCTAAGTATTCATTTACTTTTTTTGTTTCTTCAGCTGTATAGTCACGGCTTGGCGTTGCCATGAATAACACATCTGTATCTTCAGGTATATCTGATAGTAAAAGCTCTAGGTTTTCTATTTCGAAATTTGCTAACTCTAGTTGTGACTGTATTGATGCACCCATGGCTATTTCGTTATGGCCGGATACTACAACCATTTTTTTACTTTCGCCACTTACTAGATTTACTATTCCATTTGTAACTTGTGGCTCAATATCATAAGAGGTGCCACCATTGTAAGCTTGACTAACCATTTCACTTGGTGCAACAACTTTGCTTCCTGATTCTCCAGAGATTATTATACTTCCATTTTCAATAGCCTCATTGCTATCATTAAATTGTTCAACAAATGTTGGGTTTACATAGGGATCTATATTTTCATAGGTAACCATTTCAGAGGCTTCAGCGTATTCATCTAGTAGTGTAGAAATTAAAAGGTCTTCCTCTCCTGCTTTATATAATGAATATAGGATAATTGGTTGATCCACAGTTTTTAGTATTTCTTTTGTTTCATCTGAAAGGCTGAATTGACTTTGTGGAGTGAGGTCATAGGTTTTATTTAAATAACCTGCCACTATATTTACAAGAACTAGTACTGCAAGAACTAGTAGTGCTGTTAAGGTAGAAAATGTACCATAACGAACTTTTTTGCTTTTTAGTCCATCTATTATTTTCAATTTATTTCCTCCTATTTTAGATATGGGTTACTTCCATCTTCTTTTTTCTATATTATTAATTGTTAAGTATACAAAAGCTATTATAAAAGTAGCGAAATATATCATGTTAGATAAATTTAATATACCAACTGATGAATCTCTAAATCTACCAATAGGCGAGAACCATGTTAAAACTTTAGACATAGTTGAATCTAATAGAGTTGGCTCCAAAAAGTAAATTATAGCAATTATAATAGCGCCGACAATTATCGATGTAATAGATACGAAGATGTTTTTTGTGCTGTCGTAAAGAATAAAACCAATACAACAAACAATAGCAAATAAGAAAATCATTGAGGCAATTCTACTAACTGGAAATGCTGATGCGATGCTATCCATGTATAAAAAAACAAACATTGAGCCAAAAGTACCAACAGCAGCTATTATTTGATTATTTGTTAGAGATGAAATAAAAACACCAACAGATATAAAGCTGCTAATTAAAAGTCCATATCCTATAATAACGCCAATTAATTTTTGAAATGGTACTTCTCCAAAACCTGAAAGTAATAAAGGAAAAGTAAGAGTAACGGCAAATCCTATAAGAAATAAAGAAATTGCCCCTAAAAACTTTGCTACAACTATAGTCCTAGTATGAACTGGGGCTGTAAATAAAAGTTGGTCTGTTCCACTTTTTGTTTCCTCGGCAAAAAGACGCATAGTTATAATAGGTACTAGTATTAAGAAAATATTTAGAGTGCCATAAATGGCATAGCTAAAGTCAGCATAACCACCTAAAACATTGTAATTTATAAATAAAAAGGCCGTAGTAATGATAAAAGCGGCTAAATAAATATAACCTGTCATAGTGGTAAAATAATTCCATATTTCTTTTTTTATTATGGTTAACATTATTCATCCTCCTTAATTAAAGTATTTTCAATATCAGTTTCTGTGTTTATTTCTGAAGCTTCAACTTCTTCAGTTCCTTTAGGGGCTGTTAAGTCTATATTATCTTTTGTTATTTGTAAGAAGATTTTTTCTAAGCTTAGGTCTTGTGGCTTAATCATTAAAAGGGCAATAGAGTTGGAAATAAGAGTTTTAGAAACGCTTTCTCTTATATCGATACCTTCCTCGCCTTTTATAACTAGGTCGTATGTACCTTCTTCCAATGAACCTATGTCCTTAACGTCTTCAATAAAAGATATATTTAAAAGTTTTTCTCTTGCTAAATTTTTATCACCTTTTATACGCACGAGGGTTTCAGAGCCTGTATTTAATTTAGCTGCTAAATTGTCTGGTGTATCTACGGCTACCATTTTACCGTTGTTTATTATCATTACTCTGTCGCACATTGCACTTACTTCAGAAAGTATATGTGAACTCAAAATAATCGTATGAGTTTTACTTAAGGACTTGACAACATTTCGCATTTCTATAATTTGTTTTGGGTCTAATCCGGAAGTTGGTTCGTCTAAGATTAATATTTCTGGGCTACCTAGCATTGCTTGTGCTAGACCGACCCTTTGTTTATATCCTTTAGAAAGATTTTTTGTAAGTCTTTTGCACATATCTTTAATTTTTACTTGGTCGATTATTTTATTTATAGACTCTATTTTATTTGCCTTTGGCAATTTTTTTAAGTCATAAACAAAGGACAGATATTCCATTACTGTCATTTCTGGGTATAACGGGGGAACATCTGGTAAATAACCTATATTTTTTTTGCAGATTTCGGGTTGCTCAACTATGTCGATGTTATTTATTAATACATCACCGCTTGTTGCTGCTAAGTAACCAGTCATTATATTCATTGTCGTTGTTTTACCTGCACCGTTTGAACCAAGAAAACCAAGTATTTCTCCAGGGTTAACAGTGAAGCTTAAATTATCAACGGCAATATTTGAACCGTACTTTTTAACTAGATTTTTTACTTCAATCAATTTAAATCCTCCTAAAAATATATTATTTATTCCTTATTAACTTTACCCTTTGCTTTAACAAAATGGGAAATAGATAAAAAGTCTTTGTGATTTTAACATAAAAATTTACAATGTGCATATTTATATTTTTAAGTTAAAATCTTAAAGTTATATAATTATACTTTTACAATCCTTAATGTAACCTTAAATTTTCCTAAAGCACTTTATTAATATTGTGCGTATATGGTAATAGTTTGAAATGTTTTTTAGGTGGTGGTATAATTTACCTTAGCACTCGATTAAATAGATTGCTACTAAAGGAGGATGAAATGACAGAAAATTTTACCCAAAGAGGAAAATCAATTATAAATGCAAGTAAAAAAATCGCAAAGGAAATGGAATGTAGCGCAGGTAGTGAACACTTATTGCTGGCGCTGTTAAGTGTAAAGAATACAGTTGCCTACAATATTTTAAGTACTAAAAAAATAAATATAACAAAAATCAAAGAACGTATAGAACTTTTAAAAAGCGAGTATAATAAGGATAAAGTAAATAGTTTTACACCCATGTTTGAAAGAATAATAGAAAATGCTGAGGTATTAGCAGATAAAAACAATAAGAATATTGGTACGGAACATTTATTACAAGCCTTAATAGAAGAAGAAAATTCTTTAGGTACAAAATTATTAATAGAGCAAAATGTAAGATTAGGCTCAATAAAAAATGAAATAGATATTTTGCTAGGGGAAGTAGTAAGACGAAATAATATACCCGTTACAAACTATGATGCAAAAGGCAAGAGTGAAAGTTTTTTAGAAAAATTTACTAAAGACTACACGGCAATGGCATTAAATGGTGAATTCGATCCATTATTAGGACGTGAAGAAGAACTAAGTCGAATAATGCAAATACTGTCTAGACGCAGTAAAAATAATCCTGCTCTAATAGGTGAGCCGGGAGTGGGTAAATCTGCTATTGTGGAGGGGCTAGCACAAAAAATTGCTTTTTATGAAGTGCCAGAAAATTTAAAAGACAAAAGAATTTTAATGCTAGATATAACAGGTTTAGTATCAGGTACACGTTTCCGTGGAGATTTTGAAGAGAAAATTAAAAAGGTTATTAACGAGGTAGTAGCGGCAGGAAATATTATTTTGTTTATAGATGAAATGCATACTATTATAGGAGCTGGAGGAGGCGAAGGCAGCTTAGATGTTTCTAATGTATTGAAGCCAGAGCTTTCTAGAGGGAAAATTCAATTAATAGGGGCAACTACAACGGATGAATACAAAAAAAGAATAGAAAAAGATAGTGCATTGGAGCGTAGGTTTCAAAGTATAATGATAGAAGAACCTACACAGGAAGAAACTAAAATTATGCTTTATGGTTTAAAAAGTAAATATGAGGAGCATCATAAAATAGAAATACCAAATAATGTAGTGGACTTTATTGTGAAGTCTGCACACAGGTATATACAGGATCGTTTTTTGCCGGATAAAGCTATAGACCTAATGGATGAAAGTGCGGCCATTGCAAGGTTGGAGAGTTTAGTATTACCGGAAAATATACGCAATATGGAAGCGGAGTATCAAGAGCGTATTGAAGAAATAGATGCTTTGCTAGCAGTTGGTGACTATGAAAAGGCAAAAACTCTTAATACAAAGCAAAATGACCTGAAAAAAAAGATAGAAAAAGAAAAAACAAGGTGGGGAAAAATTAATTTAAAAAATTTAGTACTTACAGAAGACTCAGTTGCAGAAGTAGTAGCTAGTTGGACAGGTATTCCTATAAAAAACATAGAAGAAGACGATATAAAAAGATTGTTAAATTTAGAAGATGAATTACATAAAAGTGTTATAGGACAGGATGAGGCAATAACCAAAATAGCAAAAGCTATAAAGCGAAGTAGAGTAGGATTAAAAGACCCTAACAGACCTATGGGTACATTCTTGTTTTTAGGGCCAACAGGTGTGGGCAAAACTGAGTTGACTAAAGTTTTAACAGAAAATTTATTTGGAAGTACGGACTCTTTAATTCGTGTAGATATGTCTGAGTATATGGAAAAACATAGTGTATCTAAAATTATGGGTTCGCCACCTGGGTATGTTGGTTATGAAGAAGGCGGTCAACTTAGCGAACAAGTTCGTAGAAAGCCCTATTCAGTTTTGTTATTTGATGAAATTGAAAAAGCGCATCCGGATTTTACAAATGTACTTCTGCAAGTATTAGATGAAGGACATATTACTGATGCTAAAGGACGAAAAGTTGATTTTAAAAATACAATAATAATAATGACATCGAATGTAGGTGGGAAAAATATTGTAGAGCCTAAAAATCTTGGATTTATACAAAATGAATCTGCTGAGGTAGATTACAAGAATATGAAAAGCAAGGTGATGAACGAATTAAAGAGAACTTTTAAGCCTGAATTTATAAATAGAATTGATGATGTTGTTGTATTCCATCCTTTAAGTATGGAAGATATAAATGGCATAAGTAAATTACTTCTTAATGACTTAGTGGCAAGAGCAAAGGAAAATGCAAGGTTGGATATTACTTATAGTAAAGAAGTTGTAGAGTATATAAGTACAAAAGGCTATAGCAAAATTTATGGAGCAAGGCCTATAAAGAGGACGATACGCGAGGAAATTGAAGATAAGTTGTCCGAGGAAATTTTAAAGAACTCATTTAAAAATGGTAAGGTTTGTATTTATTTTGAAGATGAGATTAAATTTAAATAAGAAGGAGGATTAAGTTATGAAAACGTTTTTAAATATTATAATTATAGGCATAAATATTGCTATTTTAGCTATGTTGTACAAGCTTATACAGCTTGATGCTGAAGAGGAATAGATACTAGACGTAGCAGATGCATTAAATAGGATAAAAAAGGGATAAAATTCACGAAGTATTATGGTTCTATAATAAATGGTGTTGGTGATAAAAAACGACACCATTTATTATGCAAAAAAAAGACATAACAACCAAAATAACCTATAATTAAATCAGACAAAAATAATAAAGGAGGTTGTTATGTCTAATACAAGTATAACAGAAATATTCAGTTTAATGGATAAAAAAATAATATTTAATGAAAAAGATTTTTATAAAACTGTTACAGTTGTTAATGTTTTTAACGAACAAGAGGATTTGACAAAGAGCCGTTTTCATGGCTTTTTTTTTATAAACAAATTTTTTATATATTCGTATACTTGTTTGAGGTGATTTTATGAGAAAAAAACTTAGATTATCCCGTGATAATAAAATGCTTGCGGGAGTTTGTGGAGGATTAGGTAACTTTTTTGATTGGGACCCAACAATAATACGTTTGTTGTTTGCCATAACCTTTATATTAATTGGTGTGGAGTCTTTAATTATATATATTATTTTTTGGGCTATTACGCCTTCAAACTATTAATCTTAGTCCAATATAAATTGGACTTTTACTTTATATATGTTAAAATAAAAGTACCCAAGAAACTATATCGAATAAATCAGCTATATTAAAGCAAACCTATGGAAGGAGGTTTTTATATGATTTGTTTAGTTGTAAGCTTAATTATATTAAGCTGTATTTTAATCGTTGCCGAAATTTTTACATCTGGTTTTGGTGTATTGGGAATTAGTGGTATTGTTGCGTTTTTAGCATCTATTATTCTTACAGCTATTTCACCATCCTTAGGTTTACACTTTATATTTATTGAAATTGTTAGTTTCGCTGCATTTTGTTATTTGCTTTACCATCTGGGAAAAGAAACGGATGTATATAAAAAGATTGTTTTAAAAGATAGTTTAAATTACGATGATTCCCTAAAAGTAGATATTAATTTACTTCACAAGGAAGGCCAAGCTATTAGTGATTTAAAACCACATGGCAAAATAAAAATTAAAGGCTCAACTTACGATGCTAACTCAATATCAGGTTTTATTGAAAATGGTTCTGCAATTAAAATTGCAGATATAAAAGACAACACAATTTATGTATCTGTTATATAAAATGTTATGACTAAACTAGGAGGTTTATTATGCAATTAGTAGTACTTATTGTTATGCTGTGTGTTCTGTTTGTAATTATTTCCGCCTTTTTATCCTTTGTACCTATTGGTCTTTGGGTTTCGGCAATGGCAGCAAACACAAAAATCAGTTTATTCACTTTAATAGGTATGCGTCTTAGACGTGTTAAGCCTATATTAATAATCAAACCATTAATAAAGGCTACAAAGGCAAATATCGATGTTAATGTTAATCAATTAGAATCTCATTACCTTTCTGGAGGCGATGTAAACAACATAGTGAACGCTTTAGTAGCATCCCATAGAGCAAATTTAGACTTAACTTTCGAACGTGCTGCAGCTATTGACTTAGCCGGCAGAAATGTTTTTGAAGCCGTTCGTCAAAGTGTTACGCCTAAAGTTATAGAAACTCCTTGGATATCTGCTGTTGCTGTAGATGGCATAGAGGTAAAAGTTATTGCAAGAGTTACAGTTAAAACTAATTTAGATAGATTAGTAGGTGGTGCAGGTGAAGAAACAATAATAGCAAGAGTTGGAGAAGGTATAGTAACAACTGTAGGTTCTTCCCACTCCCATAAGGAAGTTTTAGAAAATCCTGATATGATTTCTCGTGTTGTACTTTCTAAAGGCTTAGACCTTGGTACTTCATACGAAATATTATCTATTGACATAGCCGATATAGATATCGGTAGAAACGTAGGCGCACAATTACAAATAGCCCAAGCTGAGGCAGATAAACAAATAGCCCAAGCAAAAGCCGAAGAACGTCGTGCTACTGCCATAGCCAAAGAACAAGAAATGAAAGCTCAAGTTGAAGAAATGCGTTCTAAAGTTGTAGAAGCTGAAGCTCAAGTACCTCTTTCTATAGCTGAAGCATTAAAAAATGGTAACCTAGGTGTGTATAACTACCTTGAAATGGAAAATAAAAAAGCAGATACAAAAATGAAAGATTCTTTTTCCAATGCAAACATAACAATAGGAGCCAATACAAATAAGTAGACTACAAAGCGATGTTACCATTCATCGCTTTTTTTGTACAAAAAATACAATATACTATTTAGTTATAATTTATATTTTAGTATATAATCTTCTGCAATTACTGCTTAACAAAATTTCATTTTCCCAAAAATATATGTGCAAGTATACAGAAAAACATTGCCTAACACCTAATATAAATATCTTGTGATATAATTAATCATTACTATTGCAGAAACATAATGTTTCTTTTGTTTAATAAGGAGAAAATATGAGTGAAAAAAAATCAGACTTAAAACAATCTTGGATTGTTAAAATCGGACATGCTTTGCCCGAATCCAATATTTTGTTTTTATGGCTGACAGCCTTTGTATGTATAGGAAGCTTTATATTCCAAGGAACATACACATCCGTTGTAGAAGGCGGAAACGACATTGTAGTAAAGAATATGTTAAGTGTAGATGGTTTTATTTGGTTCTTTTACCATGCTATTAAAAACTTTACATCTTATTCCCCACTAGGAATTGTTGTAGTTGGTGTAATAGGTTTTGGATTTTCAGAAAAAACTGGTTTACTAGGTGCTGCTATTAAGCAGCTTGGAGTAGCTACTCCTGAAAACCTTTTGCTTCCTGTAGTTGTTTTTATCGGTATCAACTCATCAATTGCCTCAGATGCAGGCTATGTTGTTCTTATACCTTTAGCAGGAGCTCTTTATGCCGGTCTAGGCAAAAACCCTTTAATTGGTATTACAGCCTCTTTTGCTGGTGTGTCTGCTGGTTTTGGTGCAGCTCTTATACCTACTCCAGGTGACGGACTTCTTGGTGGTATAACCGAAACAGTTGTTACTGCAAATGGCTGGTCCCTCGCTGAATTTGGCATTAATAATAGCGTTACCATGAACTATTTATTTATGATAGCCTCCACTTTCTTTTTAACAATAGTTATAACTATTGTGGCTAAATTTTTTGCAAACAAAGCAGTAAATAGCTATGAATACAAAATACCAGAAGATTTACATACTGCTTCTGCTCTTACAGATTTAGAAAAGAAAGCCCTTGGCAAGTCTCTTATTGCTTTAATACTTACAATAGGTGCATTTATTGTTTTATCGTTCACAGCTTTAGATTCTTTTGCAACAAACGAATTATTAGGGATGACTGGAAAAAGTTCTGGCCTTTACTCACCTATACGTGACAATATAATCGTTGTAATGATTTTTATTTTCCTCGTACCTAGTCTTGTATATGGTAAAACTGTAGGTACTATTACTGATAGCAAGTCTTATGTAAAACTTACATCTCAAGCTATGAGTGAAATCTCCTACTTCCTTGTATTTGCAATTTTCGCAGGAAACTTTATTGCAATATTCAACTTTTCTGGTCTTAGCTCATTTATAGCTAACTCTGGTGCTGAATTTTTATTGTCAATGAATATGACAAATCCTATAGTTTTAATGCTTGGATTTATTATTGTTTCTGCTTTTATAAACTTATTTATGGGTTCTGCATCTGCCAAGTGGAATATTCTTGCTATAATTTTTGTTCCTATGCTTATACAAGCTACCTCTGGAAATTTAGGGCCTGATGCTATACAAGCAGGATACCGTGTTGCAGATTCATCTACAAACGTAATTACACCACTTATGACATACGCAGGTATAATTTTAATTGCAGCAAGACGATATGTTGACGATTTTGAATACGGTGACATGTTAGCTCTTATGCTTCCATATTCCATAGGTATACTAATTTCATGGTCACTTTTCTACTGTGCTTGGCTAAGTCTTGGTTTACCTTTCGGTATTTAATATACAAAAAAATGCTAGAGGCTTATTTATAAGTCCTAGCATTTTTTTAACTATATAAGAATTTTTCTTGTTTTCATTAATATAAGCACCACCGTAACAATATCTGCGCTACCACCTGGAGATATTCCCATTTCTATACACTCGTCGGTAAACTCTTTTATTAAATCCATCCCCTCTTCGCTATTGCTACTACCTTTACTTAGTATATACTTACTTTTTTCCTTTACATAATTCAAAGTATCTATGTTCTTTCTATGTAATATAACAGTGTCATCAAGTACAGACATAGTATTTAGCAAAATATTTAATACAAGTTTATTTTTATCATTTATTAATTCGTATTTTTTCTCTAGATCAAAAGCTAAGGCTATGCCACTTTTTGCTACACCTCTTATGCCTGTTATTCCATAGTCTAAGTATATTCTTTCTCCATAGGTAAGGTCTGACTTTTTATCTAAATTTTTTAAATCATCTAATATATCTTTACATAGTATTTTTATATTATCTTGTATACCTTCAAATGGTTTATTTTTATAAAATACATCTACAATACTAGGCAGCAAAACACCTAATAAAAATATTATACCTTTATGGGTATTGACCCCTCCAGTTGCCTTTAAAACAGCATCTTCAGCCTTTACCCCAATAACCCTTAAATCATTAAAAATATTAGGGCTAAAATTGAAGCCACAATGCGCATACTCATTTATATATGGTCTTAATGCTTTTATGCTTTTTGCAAAAGTTTCATAGTCCATATCCCTATGTTTACCACTGCTTAACTTTGTTACAAGACCAAACTTCGGATGTGCTGATGCTTCTTCGATTAATGACCTTATAGTTATATCACTTAATAAATAAATAAAATCTTCTTTGTATATATTTTCACTACTCATATTTTATATAAATCCCTTACATTTTAATATCTGACTTGTTAATAATTTTCACGCTATTTATAGACTTCCCTAATACAGTGCTTTGAGCTTTAAATAATTTACTTATTTTAACTCCAAAACCTCCCTGTATTTCTACTTTACCATCAAATTTTATTGAATGTTTATCTTCCAGTATACACAGGCTTTTGTAAAGCCCTTGTATACTGCATTCTTTTCGCTTTTTTTAATATTACATTTTTCCATTTTTCAGTTTTTATCCCTAGCCTATTTCCAATATAAGTATTAGGAGATACAAAACCACACTGTATATACACCCATCTTTACATTTATATTGTCTACTTACTATGGCTGGTATTTTTTCGTTCATAACAATATTTTCAACATCACTATGGACTACTTCTATTTCTTTTAATATTTTTTCTCTACTTCTTCCACTTAAAAATATAACGTCATGCCTATTATACAAAACTCATCTTCCTTTTATCCATGTAGGGTCGTTTTTCTTTTGAGATTGATATTCTAACTGTGCTTCAAGTAAAGACTCAAACATTCTTACTGCATTTTCTTGATAAACAACGCACACCTCCTCACTTCCATATTGTGATAAAGTTAACACATTTTTATCGCAATTCAACTTTACATCTTTAGCAACTCGTATTATTTTGCCTTTTATCCTTAAAATACTTCTTGTTAACCTATGTAATGTTTCAACATTTTTTGCCGTGCTTTCTACTATTGTTGTTTCGTATTCTGGCATTGTACGTCGTCTATCATAGGTTAATATCTTTCCCCTATTGTCACACACATGGCCTTTTAACCCTACTGGAAACCTATCTCCAGTAGATAGACCACCTATAATTAAATCACTGTAGCCTTCGTCATCTGCAGGCATTAATGTAAAGTCATCCCTTAGGGGTATTCCATCCATTGTTAACCAGCCGAATTCCTGGCAACCATAAAAGTCATGAACAGTGCCATTTACATATTCCTTGGCAACTTCAATAAACTCCATATCTAAAGGTGTGCCAGCTGCTACAAATGTAATCCCCTTTGGTATAAATTCAATTAAATTCATTTTTTTTGCGTCCATCAACATCATTTTCATAAAAGTAGACTCACCTATTACTATATCTGGCTTTTCGGCATACAACGCAACTATTAAATGCTCCCTACTGGAGCGCTTCAAAAAACAGCTTTCAATTTCGTAAGCCTCCAGCGCCTCCTTAGGAAAGGCATTAACTAATGGCGGGTATGTGAATAAAATTTTACTTCCTTTTTTTAAACCTAATATCTCAAAAGCTTTTATAGACGCACTTACTCTATCATTTAACTCAGACTTTGTTACACCTACTATGTTTTGCAATGCTGTACTTCCTGTTGTTACAGCAATAAAATGCAAGTTCAGAGGTGTGTGTATTTCCTCTATTACATGGGCTACTGTAGGCCCATCTATTCCTTTATACTTTAATGTTCTCTTAAACATTTCACTCATATCTGGTGCCATGCTAAATGAATTTACATATTTCCTAAAATCTTCTATTCTGTTCATATATCCCCCAACTTTTCTGAAAAAGTCAAATAAATTCACATTCTAACAAAGAAAATTCTTCCTTCATTTTATGTATTATGTTATTTCTTACTACTAGAACCCAAGGTCCTGTTAAATGGTCTTTTCCCTCACTCCTCGCCCTTTAGCCTCGGCTATATATTTTATCGGTAAGAATTAGACCCCCACCTCAATGCTGGCATAGGTGGCGGGACTGTCGAAAGCTTTGCTTTCTGCTCTGGTCATAAAGCTTCGCTTTATTGCTCAAGTAAGCAACCAACTCGACTATGCAACCAAGTATGCAACCAAATTCGCCGTTCAGCGGGTGGTACAATTCCCCACTGAAGGATAGGTCTATTGACTATTGTTGACCTTATAGATTCAATATCCTCCAATATTTCTTCTAAACCTCCTAAATTATAAAAGAAACTTGGCCGAGATGCAAACACTGGATTTGAAGTAGAAAGCTCTATCTTTCGAATCAAATTCCTTTTTTCCCATTTCCTGTTCGATTACTTCATCCTATTCTGCCTAATGAGCTCATTATAACGACATCAGTGGATACGGCTACAAAACCCATACCCCCAAAACATCCTACTTTACTTCTGAGTATTTATTCTTTATTTTTTCATAAAACTCCAAAGCTAATACAAAAATGCCTACTATTTTCGCACCACCTACCTCCCCTACAGAGCCTCCTATAAACTACCCCTCTTGGGATATAACAAAAACAGGTCTATTATTAATCTTCACAACGCCTGTTACAACTCCATCATCAAAAGATACAGCTTCACTTAAAACAGACAGATGGGGACTAACAATTCTATCTACAGGAGGAATAATTTCTTTAAAGTTATCTTTATCAACTAAATACGTTGCTCGTTCTCTTGATGTTGCTTCATAAAAACTATTTTTTTGCATTTCTTCCCATTTATTCATATTCCCCCTCCTCTGATTCATTTAAACATTGTTTTAATCTCATAGAAACCACAAAAGGTGTTGCATTATTATAATTTACTTCAATTAATAAATTTGCTAATTCATTATTTAAAATAAACTTTTCCACTACTTTTTCCCACACATGGTTGTAGCCTTCAACAGGCGTTATTACCTTAACCCTTACTTCCCCATTTATATTCTTTTTCTCTTCATCTTCTTTACAACCTAATTCTTCCAATTCAGCGCACATAATTGCCAATACTTCATGTCTAAATCCTCTGTGCTTATATTTTTATTTTCAGTAGATATTTCATTACTACCATCCTTTTTTAATTTCCCAACTATACTGGATATAAACCTTAAAACCAGGTTAGACTGTCCCGTCACCTATTATACATTGAGGTGGGGGTCTAATTCTTACCGATTAATCGTATTAATAAAAAATATGGAGGGCGCAACGAATATTAAAAGAATAAACTGGAAGAGGAACCTGAATATCACTTTCCATAATTTAGAAGTAACCCATGACGAGTAATGAAAAAAAATACATGTTCCAGCAGTTGGATGCAAACCGTAATTTCAGAGAAACTACTTATTATGAGACTCTAGATAAGACTGAGGATTTTAGAACAAACTACAGTGACTATATGGTTACTTAGCCGATAGCTTTTATAAAACGTAAAAAAATTATTTACTAGGCAATAATAAAATTTATGAAGTAGATTTAGCAAAAAAACTTTACAAAACAAACCCCTACCTTTATAATGATAAAAGATTAAACTTTGTAGGAAGAGTAAAAAAAGTATTCATAGCAGAGAGTTGACGGCGGTGTAAGTTCAACATGTTACGCTTTTTTAAAAATCACCTATGTATGGCAACTTAAGTAGTGTTAGTAATTTTACACTATTAGGGAAGACGTAAATCTGCGTTAAAGATTAAGAGTGAGTTTTCAGAAACTAATTCAGGTGGTACCGCGGATTTTTCCGTCCTGTAGCATAGAATTAGTTTCTTTTTTTTGTAGATACAAGTCATAGTAGAAAGGAAATGAAATGTATAATAAAGTTGATACAAATATGAATTTTGTTCAAAGGGAAGAGGAAATACTTAAGTTTTGGAACGAAAATGAAATATTTGAAAAAAGCAAGACATTACGTAGTGAAGGCGAGGTTTTTACATTTTACGATGGACCACCAACAGCAAATGGAATGCCACATATTGGTCATGTAATTACACGTGCTGTTAAAGATATAATTCCAAGATACAGAACTATGAAAGGCTACAATGTATTGCGTAAGGCTGGATGGGATACACACGGCTTGCCTGTAGAGTTAGAAGTTGAAAAATTATTAAACATAGATGGAAAACAAGAAATTGAAAAATATGGAGTTGAGCCTTTTATAGAAAAATGTAAAGAAAGTGTATGGAAGTATGAAAAAGAATGGAGAAACATGAGTGATAGAGTTGCCTACTGGGTTGACATGGATGACCCGTACGTGACTTATCATGACAATTACATAGAATCTATTTGGTGGGCGTTGCGTCAAATATGGGACAAGGGTTTAATTTATAAAGGACATAAAGTAGTGCCTTATTGCCCTAGATGTGGTACTGCTCTTTCTTCTCATGAAGTAGCTCAAGGATATAAGGATGTAAAAGATGATACAGTTATAGCTAAATTTAAAGTAAAAAATGAAAGCGATTTCTATATATTAGCTTGGACAACTACGCCATGGACGCTACCATCAAACGTTGCATTAACAATAAATGGTAGAGAGCAATATACTAAAGTAAAAGTTGGAAGTGAATATTTTTTACTGGCAGAAGCTTTAATCGAAAAAGTTTTTGGTTGTGAATGCGAAATAGAAAAAATAGAAACCAAAGTAGGTAAGGATTGGGAATACTTAGAATACGAACCTTTACTTCCTTTTGGGGACACAATGGGTAAAAAAGCACACTATATTTGTTGTGATGACTATGTAACTCTTACCGATGGTTCTGGAGTTGTACATACAGCACCTGCTTTTGGTGAGGACGATGCAAATGTAGGTAGAAAATACGACTTACCTTTTATTCAATTAGTTAACGATGAAGGCAAGTTTAAAGAAGAAGTAACTCCATGGGCAGGGGTATTTGTAAAAGATGCCGACAAGGATATCATAAAATATTTAGCCAATGAGGAAAGTTTGTTTAAAACAGAAAGATATGAGCATAGCTACCCGCATTGTTGGAGATGCGACACCCCTCTTATTTACTATGCGAGAAAATCTTGGTTTATAAAGATGACTGCTGTAAAGGATTCTTTGGTGAAGAATAACAATACCGTTAATTGGTATCCAGACAATATAAGAACAGGAAGGTTTGGAAATTTTTTAGAGAATGTTATTGACTGGGGCTTAAGCCGTGAAAGATATTGGGGTACGCCATTACCAATTTGGGAATGTGAATGTGGACACAGACATTTAATTGGTAGTAAAGAGGAGCTACGTAAAATGAGTAGCGACTGCCCAGAAGAAATTGAGTTGCACAAACCATTTATAGATAAAGTGCATTTGAATTGTCCTAAGTGTAATAAAGAGATGACGAGAATTTCCGAAGTTATAGACTGTTGGTTTGATTCAGGAGCTATGCCTTTTGCACAATGGCATTATCCATTTGAAAATAAAGAACTATTTGATAGTCATTTCCCTGCAGATTTTATATCAGAGGCTGTTGACCAAACAAGAGGATGGTTCTATACGTTAATGGCTATATCTACACTTATTTTTGACAAATCGCCATATAAAAATTGTATAGTTCTAGGTCATGTACAAGATAAAGATGGCAAAAAAATGTCTAAGTCCAAGGGGAATTCTGTAAGTCCATGGGATGCACTTAATACCCATGGAGCGGATGCCGTTAGATGGTATTTTTATTCCAACAGCTCACCTTGGTTACCAAATAGATATTACGATGAAACAGTAAGTGAGGGTCAACGTAAATTTATGGGTACTTTTTGGAATACTTATGCATTTTATGTATTATATGCCAATATAGATGAATTTAATCCAATGGATTATACTTTAGAATACGACAAGTTACACGTAATGGATAAGTGGATATTATCTAAATTAAATACCCTTGTTAAATTTGTAGACGAGTCTTTAGAGGAATACAAACTTACAGAGCCTTCTAGAATGATTATGGAATTTGTAGATGAACTTTCAAATTGGTACGTAAGACGTAGTCGTGAGCGTTTTTGGGCTAAGGGAATGGAACAAGATAAAATAAACGCTTATATGACATTATATGAGGTATTAGTTACAGTTGCTAAAATATCAGCGCCATTTGTACCTTTTATGACAGAGGAAATTTATCAAAACTTAGTAAGGAAAATAGACAATAATTCACCAGAAAGTATACATTTTACAGACTTCCCTCTGTATAATGAAAGTTTCGTAAATAAAGAGCTGGAAGAAAATATGGGTAGAGTACTAGACATAGTTGTACTTGGACGTGCTGGAAGAAACGAGTCTAATTCTAAAAATAGACAGCCTTTAAGTAAAATGTTAGTAAAAGGAAGCCAGCTGCCAAATATGTATGTAGATATAATTTTAGAGGAACTTAATGTTAAAAATATTGAGTTTGTTGATAATTCAGATAGTTTTACAAGCTATACGTTTAAACCTCAACTAAAAACATTAGGGCCAAAATATGGTAAAATCCTTCCTAAAATAGGCAACTATTTAAAAGAAGGAAATGGCTCAAATCTAATGGCCGAGCTTAAATCTGGTTCTATTAAGTTTGATATTGACGGCACAGCAGTGGAATTATTTGAAGATGATGTTCTTACAGAAGAAATTTCCATGGAAGGTTACATGGTACAGTCAAGTAATAATGTAACAGTTATATTGGATTTAAATTTAACGCCAGAACTAATAGAAGAGGGCTTTGTAAGGGAGATTATAAGTAAACTTCAAACTATGAGAAAAGAAGCCGACTTCGAAATAATGGATAAAATAATTATTTATATAAAAGATAATGATAAAATAAAATCTATTGTTGAAAAAAATATGAATGTAATAAAAAGCGAAGTATTGTGTAATGAAGTAAAATATGATGTAACAAATGGTTACGAAAAATCTTGGGATATAAATGGTGAAAATGTAATTTTTGCTGTGGAAAGATAAAATTAAGGACCGTGCCAGTGGTTAATACACAAGCATGGTCCTTTTTCTTAAGTATAAGTTTAGTATAGGAGTTGGTTATGAAGGAAAAATTATTATTAATAGATGGACATGGAATGATTTATAGAGCTTTTTATGCGTTGCCTGTTTTAACAAATCAAAAAGGTGTGTATACAAATGCTATTTATGGATTTTTAAATATTATTTTAAAAGTTATGGATGAAGAAAAACCTACATCAATAGGGGTAGCTTTTGATGTATCTAGCAAAACCTTTAGAACAGAAAAATTTGCGGATTACAAAGGAACAAGAAAGTCAATGCCTGACGAATTAAGGCCCCAAGTGCCTCTTTTACAAGAGTTATTAAATAAAATGAACATACCTATATTCCAAATGGAAGGTTATGAAGCCGATGACATATTAGGAACAATCTCCCTTTTAGCTGAAAAGCAAGATATTGACGTTTGCATTTTAACTGGTGACAGAGATTTACTCCAGCTGGCTACTGAAAATGTGAAAATTAAAATTTTAAAAACCAAGGGTGGCAAAACCGAAGGTATAGATTATTATAGTAGAAATGTTTTAGAGGAATATGAGGTTACGCCCAAGGAATTTATTGATGTAAAAGGTTTAACGGGAGATATATCCGACAATATCCCGGGAGTGCCAGGTATTGGTGAAAAAACTGCCGTTAAAATTATTAAGGAATATAAATCAATAGAAAATGCAATAAAAAATCTAGACAATATAAAACCTAAACGAGCAAAAGAAAACTTAGATGAATTTAGGGAGCAAGCTTTGCTTTCAAGAGAGTTAGCCACGATTATTTTAGATGTTCCTGTGGAGATAGATTTCGAGAAATTAGTAGCTGGAAATATTTTTACAAATGAAGCTTTGGAAATGGTAAAGGAATTGCAGTTAAAAACTTTGTATGACAGGTTCAGTGTAAACAAAGTGGAAGAAAGTGCAACTTTAGATTATGAAATAGTAGACAATCCATTTGTTTTAGATGAGTTGGTTAATAACTTGCTAAAAGAAAAAGAAATTTGTTTCAAGGCCAAATATATGGGAAATTTTCAATATATTAGCTTTATAATAAATAATAAGGTGTTTATCATTTTGGAAGATTCATCCTTAACAGAAAGTGATATTTTTCAAAGTTTAAAATGTGTTTTTGAAAGTGATATACCAAAAGTTACTCATGATAGCAAGGCTCTATATGTAAAATATTTTAAAGAAAATATAGAATTTAAAAATATTATTTTAGATATTGAGTTAGCCTCGTATATATTAAGCCCTGCCAAAAGTACCTACGATTATGAAGTAATTGCATTGGAGTTTTTGAATAAAGTCTACCCTAGCTTAGAAGATATAATAGGTAAAGGGAAAAATAAAGTTAGCTTTAAATTATTAGCCTTGGATAAAAAAGCTATATATATTTCCAATGAAATTAAATGCTTTAATGAAGCTAAAGATATAATTAAGAAAAAGATAATAGAAAATAACCAAGAAGAGCTACTTTATAATATTGAACAACCTTTGGCTAAAGTTTTGGCGTCTATGGAGTGCCTAGGCATTGGAGTTTCAAAAAGTGAGTTAATTAGTTACGGTGAAGAATTAGATGGACAAATTAATATTTTAAGCGATAATATTATCGACTTGGCTGGGGAAAGTTTTAATATAAATTCAACTAAGCAAATGGGTACAATACTATTTGAAAAATTAGAATTACCAGCAGGCAAAAAAACCAAAACAGGGTATTCTACAGCTGTAGATGTTTTAGAAAAATTAGTAGACAAACATCCTATTATTAATTTTATATTAGAATATAGAACTTTAACTAAATTGAAGTCAACTTACATTGATGGATTAATACCGGAAATAGAAGAGGATGGACGTATACACTCTAAATTCAGCCAAACTACAGCCGTAACAGGGCGTATAAGCAGTAACGAACCGAATCTACAAAACATACCTGTTAAAATAGAGGTTGGAAGAAAACTAAGAAAGGCTTTTATCCCAAAAGATGGCCATGTTTTTATAAGCGCGGACTACTCCCAAATTGAACTTAGAGTATTGGCTCATATTTCTAAGGATGAAGAAATGATAAGTGCATTTTTAGAAAATAAAGATATACATAGATTAACGGCATCGGAGGTTTATAAAACTCCTTTTGATAAAGTGGATTTATACCAAAGAGGCAATGCAAAGGCTGTGAATTTTGGTATTGTATATGGTATGGGCAGTTATAGTTTAAGCCAAGATTTGAAGATTACAAGAAAAGAAGCAGAGCGTTATATACAAGGTTATTTTAATAAATATCCCAATGTAAAAGTTTATTTAGACAATGCAGTAAATCAAGCTAAAGAAAATGGATTTGCTACAACAATATTTAATAGAATGAGAAGAATACCAGAAATATCTTCAAGCAATTTTAATACACGAAGCTTTGGCGAACGAATTGCAATGAATATGCCGATACAGGGAGCAGCGGCAGATATAATAAAAATTGCTATGTTAAAAACCTATAATAGGCTTAAAAGTGAATGCTTGAAAAGTAAATTAATACTTCAAGTACATGATGAACTAATGTTGGAAGTACCAAATAGTGAAGTGGAAATAGTTTCAAAAATTTTAAGAGAAGAAATGGAAAATACCTATGAATTGTCTGTGCCATTAATAGTATCTTTAAGTGTCGGGGAAAATTGGTATGAGCTAAAATAAGCCAGTCAGTGGGGGCTTATACTCCTAATTTGGTCGCATAACCGAGTTGGTCGCATACTTGGTTGCATAGTTGAGTTTACTGCTTACTCGAGCAATAAAGCAGAGCTTTATGACTAGAGCAGGAAGTATAACTTCCAACCAGACAAGTGCGTAGCATTTGGTTTTTGTGAAACAAAAATTCAGAGTAAAACAGCAATGAACAGCTGCCAAACACACAGTGTTTGGTTTTGCCGAAAGTAAAATTTAGATGCTAGTATTGAGGCGGGGGTCTAATTCTTACCGATAAAAATAATCGCAAGGAATAGGATTCCCATTATGCCTCACGATTATTTTTTATACTGATTTTACGAACGGGTACTATTTTTTTTGTTTTTTATCTCTATGGACATTATAAAGCCAAATACTAATCCTAGAGTTAGGGAGGCTATAATACTTTCTAGATAAATAACAGAAGAAGTAAAGGAATACATTAATACCATAATTGTAAGCATAAGTAGGTGAATATTAGTCAATCCCGAAAAATGTTTATTAAATTTAAAAGAAATAAATGACAGCGCTCCTAATACTCCAGAAACACCATACATACTGCCACAATAAATATTTGTAGTAGTAAAAAGCATAACAATATTACCTACAATAGCAGTAAGTAAATATATACTTATAAAATGCATATTGCCGAAATATTTTTCAAAAATCCCACAAATGTAATAAAGAAAAAGAGATGCAACTATTGTATAGACAAAATTCGGATTAATAAATATTGATGTAAATAATCTGTAGTATTCATTATACTCAAAGACTCTTACAGAGGACATAGCACCAAGTTGTAGTACAACAGAGTCACTTATTATACTGTGTTTTAAAAGCATAAACATAGTTGAAATTACTGTAATTAGAGTTATAATATTTGCTAACTTTATAAATAAAATTTTCGGTTTAAAAGGTGATGTTAGTAATGCATGGATGCAAAGTGTGTTTAAAGATATAGGAGCGTAATTTTTTGTAAATGTCGATGATTTTAATATATTTCTAATATTGAGCACATTATTTGGTTGGTTTTTGTTAGTGTAAATAGTTTTATTCTTTAAGTTCATATACCAAAACATTTGATTTAAAGTGTTAGTTTCTCTTAGGGAAGTGCTATCGATAAAACGCATAAATTCATCATCTGGATTCTCAGAAACCAGTATGTTTAGCAATATAGTGGTAGTAACTATGTTACTTTCAGCGCAAGCTAGGAGCTCGCTATAGTCAGTTAAAAAATCTTTGAAATAATTACAGTTAACTAGATTTATAATATAAAAACCACCAAGTCCTTGTTTACCAAGGGAAATATATTTTGTTTCGTTATTTATTATTATATCGTTATTCATAAATTTAACAGGACGAAAATCGTTCTGTATAAGTGCAGTAAAAAAACTGGTCGTAAAGCTGCCAAACATAATAACCTCATTTCTGATAGAGTAAATTTTACTTATATAGTTTAAGGCATATGTTCAACTTTATCAATGATTATTAAGAAATATTTATAATAGTGTGTCTAGAGTAATCAAACATTTGTTACATCTTCAAAAAAACACTCTTGTTTATTTTTAGTACGCCAGTGTAAGGTTTTTTAATTGTTCTAGGAAGAGCCAGAGACATGACCTAGCACCGGATGAAAATTTACTTGTGCAGAATAAATAATGATAAAATTAGCGTGACAAGGCTTATTTTTTTTAATTGTTCTTAGGTGTTGCTGTCGGCAATGACCTTGCGCATTATTTTTCGTAACTAGTCGAGGGTGGTGGCCCCCTGATATAGATTCTATCCGTTTTTTCTGCTTCTTATAATACTGAATAAAATTCATTTACTATCTAGAACCGTGGTGAACAACGGGTAAACGCATAGCGCTTAATTTTTGTGCAACAAAAATTAAGATTGGTCGGTAAGAATTAGACCCTCACCTCAATGCTGGAAATAGATGGTGGGACTGTCTAACCTAATCAAAAGCTTTAGCAAGAGAAATAGGAACATCATATTTAGCTTTATTTGTAAATTTTTCACCAAATTTAAGTTTTGTTTATGATAAGCTAAAAGTACCCTAAATTCTAATTGAAAATTCCTCTAGAGGAAATATATAATAACCCTATGAGAACTCATAGGGGGCTAGGGGATGATAAGTTTAATGGATAAACAAAAAATAATA
>JBKECF010000100.1:0-1181 GCA_047974375.1 Lachnospirales bacterium | reverse complement strand
CGTCGATGACACCATCGACCAGCTTTCGGCGCAGGCTGCATCATTGGCGCGTCAGGCACGGGCGGCGGCGAAATACCGCGAGATCGGGACAGCGCTGCGGCTGGCCGAAGGGATGCTGCTTTACAGCCGCTGGTCCGAGGCCGAGGCGGCGATGAGATCCGCCGTGGCCGCCCTGGCCGCGGCCGTCACCGCTGCCGCAAGCGCCGAAACCGCCGCGCGCGAGGCCGTCAGCGCGCGCGAAATCGCCGATGCCGCCCTGCCGCCGCTGCGCGAAGAGGAATCGGTTGCGGGCGCGATCCTGTCGCGCGCCGTGGTCGAGCGTGAGGCACTGGACGAGGCCGAGTCCCGCGCCCGCGCCGCCATCGAGACGCTGACCGCGCGCATCGCCCAGCTTGACCGCGATCTGGACCGCGAAGCGTCGCTGAACCGCGATGCTGGCGAGGTGATCGAGCGGCTGAAATGGGAAAAGTCAGAGCTGGAAAAGGCCCATGCCGGGCATGACCACAAGCTGGAACGCGCCGCCGATGTGGCCGATGAAGCGGCCGAAGCGCTGCGCGAGGTCGAGGCGAAACTGGCCGAACTGACCGACGAATCGGCACGCCTTGCGGCGCGGCATCAGTCTGCGGAACGGCTGGCCTCGGATCTGCGGGCGATGCGGGACCGTTCCGAGCGTGCGAGCCTCGATGCCGGGGCCGCCGCCGAACGCGCCGAGGCCGCCGGGACGGAAGCCCGGGGCGTTCTGGAACATGCAGAAGCTCAGGCCGAAATCGCCCGCGAACGCGCCGAAGAGGCGGAAGCGGCGCTGAGCGAAGCGGAAGCCGCGCGTGCTGATCTGGAATCCGCCGAGGCCGTGGCACGTGCCGCCCGCGCCGAGGCCGAGGGCGAGGCCGGGGCGCTGTCTGCGGAACTGGCGGCGCTGAAACGGCTGGTCGAACGCAACGATGCCGGCGGCAAGGCGATTCTCGACCGGGTGAAGGTCGCGAAGGGTTATGAGACCGCATTCGGTGCCGCGCTTGGCGATGATCTGCGGGCGGGGCTGGCGGCGGATGGCCAGACCGGCTGGCGCGAATTGCCGGGCTATGACCGCGACGACGCGCTGCCCGCCGGGACGGCGCCGCTCGCGCCGCATGTCAGCGGGCCGCAGGCGCTGGCGCGGCGGCTGGCGCAGGTCGGTCTGGTCG
>JBKECF010000077.1:0-1391 GCA_047974375.1 Lachnospirales bacterium | reverse complement strand
TTGACTGCACTTATGGTTACAGATATTACTAAATATAAAAAAGGATATTTGACTAGAAGACAATTAAATGCTCACTACAAATATGCTAAGAACATAAGTTTTGAAGATAGAAAATATAATCAAATAGAATATTTAATAGCTTATCTTAAAAATTTTATTGATGTTACATATGATAATAAAAATAAATGTTTTAGGTTTAGTGATGATCCAGATGTTGTTGATAAAGAATTTAATATACGATACAAGAGAGATCCTATTAAACATCGTATTTATAGAGAAGAATTAATAGATGAGTCAAAGGGTTTGTACAATGATAAATGGTGTTTTTTGGAAAAGAAACCTTGGGGCTTAGTTGCTTCTCATATTAAACCTTGTCAAACCTGTTTAAATGAAGAAAAAGAAGATGAAGCTTATGATGTGGACAATGGGTTATTACTTAGTTTAAATATTGATTATTATTTTGACAAATTTAAAATTACTTTTGAAGATAATGGGAAAATTATTTTAGGTAAAAGTATTCCTGAGCTTATTAAAAAAGAATTAAAGGATAAAAGGTTAGATGAGGCAATTATGACAGAGGGTAGGAAAAAATATTTAGAATATCATAGGTCTAAATTTGATGAAAGGAATACATAGATGACACAAAGGCGTTATTCATACATTGACTTATTTTGTGGAGCCGGCGGATTATCAAATGGTTTTGATATGGCCGGGTTTGAAAATGTTTTTTCTGTTGAAGTTAATCCTAGCTTTGCAAGAACATACGAAAGGAATTTTCCAACCCATAATTTAATTGTTGATGATATAAAAAATATAAATGAAGAAAAAATAGAAGAGCTTATTGGAAATAAAAATATAGATGTTATAGTAGGGGGGCCACCTTGCCAAGGTTTTTCAAAAGCTGGGAATATTGTCAGATCATTTATTGATGATGACCGTAATAGATTGTTTAAAGAATTTGTACGATTTATTAATATTGTTAGACCTAAAGTCTTTCTTATGGAAAATGTTGCATCTATGGCAACTCATTTAAAAGATTAGATATAATAGTAAAGAGCCATCGGTTTGTATAACAGGATATATGCGAAAAGTATTCCATTATAAGCAAAATAGGGCTTTAACTTGTAGGGAGTTGGCTAGAATTCAGACCTTTCAAGATGATTTTATATTTTTGGGTTCATCTATTCAAATTCAACAGCAAATTGGAAATGCTGTACCACCTAAACTGGCCTTTTTACTGGGAAAACAAATAAAGGAGGCACTGGCAAATGCCCAAGTATCCTAAAGTAAATTATATAGGAAATAAGGAAAAAATAGCAAATTGGATTATTGATGAAATGCCTATTAAAAAAGGCAAAGTTCTTGACGTTTTTTCTGGTGGATGTTCCGTT
>JBKECF010000122.1:0-1489 GCA_047974375.1 Lachnospirales bacterium | reverse complement strand
ATCCAGGATCTGTATATAATGGGAATGTTTGGGACTGGGATACATATTGGTCATTGTATTCGCTTTTGAATATAGCAGAAGAAAGCGATTTAAAAGATAAAATAATAGAACATGGTAAAGGAAATATACTTAATTTCCTTGATCATCAATTAGAAGATGGATATATTGCTATGGCTCTTGCCGTTTTAGAAAATAGAGAAGAACCATATCTTAATGAAAAGCATAAAGAAGGGGTTATTATGATTATGCATAAACCTTTTCTATGCAATCAAATATGTATAATTTCTAATTATATTAATGATTTTACTTGGATAAAACCATATATTTCTCAATTGGAAAAATATTTTCAGTGCTATGACAAATATTATTTTAATGAGCAAGTACAATTATATGTATGGGCTGATGATATAATGATTGGAATGGACAATGATCCGGCTACTTTTGGACGTCCAAAGTTTTCAACTGCCAATATATTTTTAAATAGTTTTATGGTTGAAGAATTTAAAGCCATGAGTGAAATTCTTGAAAAAACAGGTAATACCAGTAAAAATTATAGGGTTAAATCTGAAAATTTAGTGGAAGCAATTAATTCAGAAATGTTTGATAAAAGAGATAAATTTTTCTATTCCGTAGATGTGGATATTAAAACTAGAAAATTTGAGTGGTTTCATGAAGGGTTAGGTGTTTTTTGGAATAGCTTGCCTATAAAAGTACGTGTTTGGTCTGGTTTTATTCCTATGTTAACAGGCTTTGCTACAGAAGAGCAAGCCGCAGAATTAGTCAAGCATATATTTGATGAAGATACTTTTGGCACAGATTATGGTGTTACCACCCTTGCCAAAGATGAAAAAATGTTTGATTTATCTGTAACTAATAATCCTTCAAATTGGCTAGGTCCTATTTGGCTTGTTGCTAATTATGCTGTTTTTAGAGGATTAATGAATTATGGATATAAAGAAGAAGCTAAGAAAATATGTGACGAAACCATAGAGCTTCTTGGAAGAGATTTAGAAAAAACAGGCTCTTTACATGAATATTATGATCCGTATACTGGGGAACCTATTATGAATGGTGGATTTTTAAATTGGAATATGTTAGTTTTAAATATGATTGATGAAATGGAAGGTAAAGCTCCCGTAAGAGTTTGGAAATAACTATAATATAAAAAAGACAGTTTACTATGACTGTCTTTTTTTATTGGTTTTAGTATTTTTAGATTTTGTGATATATTTATATTACTATAAATATAAAAGGAGAGTATAAAATGAAGTTTAATCCCAATAGTAGTTTTTTATTTTTACTAGCAGCATTTGTTATTTTATTTGTTATTGCTCAGTCAGTCTTTTTTTTAGTTCGTTCATATAACAGGGCTAAAGTAATAGGAATGGATATGGAAAAAATCAAAAAAGTCATTGCGGCTACAGCTATATTTACCATAGCTCCAGCCATAGCAATTTTATTAGGGGTAGTAACTTTATCCCAATTTTTA